>MKTT01000044.1:776-17285 GCA_001898385.1 Planctomycetales bacterium 71-10 | reverse complement strand
AGCCCCCCCCCAGATCGCAGGGGGGCGATCCCGAGTTGACGACCAAGACCGTCGTCCAGGACGACGGCTCCATCCGGCTGGGGGCCGCCTCGGCGGTCCTCTCGGGCGAGTACCTCCGATTCGAAGGGTCGTTCGGCAACCTCGGATATTGGCACGGCCGCGAGGACGAGGCCGCCTGGACGTTTCTGATCGAGCCCGAGAGCGCCGGGCGCTACTCGATCGGCCTCGATTACGCCAATCGCGACGGCGAGGCCGCCAATCCCTACGAGGTGAAGGTGGACGGCCTGGCCTTCCAGCGGGCCGCCCGGAGCACCGGGGCGTGGTCGGACTATCGCACCTTCCCGATCGCCGACGTCGACATGGGGCCCGGCGTCCACACGATCGAAATCCGGCCGCTCGCCACGCCGCGCGGCGCCCTCTTCGACCTCCGGGCCGTGATCCTCTCCCCGGTCGAGCCCTGACGAATCAGGAGGCCGACGCGGCGAGTTCCGCCCCCTCGGTCGGCTGCAACGGCAGGTCGGCGTAGCGGACCTTCGGCCGCGTCGAGAGCCACCACCAGTAGGCCCCGGCGGCGGCGAGCAGGCCGACGCTGATCGTCTGCGAGATCGTCATCCCCGCGAAGAAGATCCCCTCGTCGTTGCGGACGTACTCGATCAGGAACCGCGTGATCGGGTAGGCGATCATCAGCACGCCGATCACCTCGCCGTCGCGCCGCCGCATCGGGAAGTAGGCGCTCAGGAGGATGAGGAGGACCAGCGCGTCGATGGCCGAGTAGAGCTGCGTCGGGTGGAGCGGCAGCGAAAAGGCGGCGTCCGGCGGGATCAGGCCGTTGCGGACCTGGCTGGTCCAGGGGTCCGTCGGCTTCGGGAACCGCACGCCCAGGGCCGTGTGGCAGACGTCCCCGAAGCAGCAGCCGTTGAGGAAGCACCCCAGCCGGCCGAACATCGTGCCGATGGCGATCGAGGGGGCCAGGGCGTCGAGGTACGGCCGGATCGGGAACGGGTTGAACTTGCGGTAGATGAAGAACGCCGCGACGCCGCCGAAGATGCCGCCGTAATAGACGATCCCGCCGTTCCAGAACTTGAAGAAATCCAGCGGGCTGCGGAAGCCGTCGCGGTACTGGATCACGTAGAACAGCCGCGCGCCGAACAGGCCGCCGGCGAACAGCCAGAAGGCCATGTCGAAGACCATCTCCGAGTCCAGCTTCTCCCGCTTCGCCCGCCAGGCGGCCAGCATCGTCGACGACGCGAACGCCAGGACGAGCATCGCGCCGTAGCCGTAGATGGGGAGGTTGAGGACCGGGATGGTGAAGAGGATCTGGCGCATGGGCGTTCCTCGCCGGATCGGGCGGGACGGGGAGGTTCAGACGATCTCGATCCAGGCCTCGCGGCCGTTGCGGAACGGGGCGGCGCAGGCCTCGCCCACGGGCGGATAGTCGATCCGCTCGGAGATCCGGTTGCGGGAGTCCAGGGCGACGACCTTGGGCTGGTGGGCCTCGGCCTGCGCGGCCTCGATCTGGGCGAAGGACATGACGATGATCCGGTCGCCGACCGCGCCCAGGCGGGCCATCGCGCCGTTCAGCTCGATCGCGGCCGAGCCCCGCTCCCCGGGCAGGACGTAGGTCTCGGCGCGGGCGCCGGTGGCCACGTTGCTGACCAGGATCGCCTCATACGGCAGCAGGCCGACGGCGTCCATCAGGTCGGGGTCGATGGTCAGGCTGCCGTGGTAATACAGGTCGCTCCGCGTGACCGTCGCCAGGTGGAGCTTGCTCCGGAGCACCTTGAGCTGCATGCGTGGTCGTCTCACTCCGTCAGCCGGGCGTTGTCGATGAGCCGGGTCTTCCCGAACCGGGCCGCCACCAGGGCGACGGCCGGCCGGTCGGGCCCGATATGGTCGAGCTTCTCAAGGGTCTCGGCGTCGACGACCTCGGCGTAATCGAGGACCGCCTCCCGCTCGGATTCTATCGGGGATCGCAAGATCTGTCGAACCCGATCGGCGTCGGTGAGCCCCCCCGCGACGGCCTGCCGCGCCGCCTCCAGCCCCCGCCAGAGGGCCAGCGAGCCCCGCCGCTGGTCGGGGTCCAGGTAGATGTTGCGGCTGCTCATCGCCAGGCCGTCGGCCTCGCGGACGATCGCGTGCGTGACGATCTCGACCGGGACGTGCAGGTCGGCGACCATCCGGCGCAGGATGGCCTGCTGCTGGTAGTCCTTCTGGCCGAAGATGGCCACGTCGGGCCGGATGATCTCGAACAGGGCCAGGACGACCGTCGCCACGCCCCGGAAATGGGTCGGGCGGATCTCGCCTTCGAAGGCGTGCGAGAGCCCCGGGACCTCGGCGAACGTCGCCGAGGCGACGCCGCGCGGGTACATCTCGTCGGCCGAGGGCTTGAACACCAGGTCGACGCCCGCCGCCTCGCACTTGCGCAGGTCGTCCTCCAGCGTGCGGGGGTAGCGGTCGTAGTCCTCGCCGGGCCCGAACTGCGAGGGGTTGACGAAGATCGAGACGGCCGTGAAGCCGGCCAGGCGCCGGCATTCCTCGGCCAGCGCGACGTGCCCGGCGTGCAGGGCCCCCATCGTCGGGACCAGGCCGATCCGATTCCCCGCCGCGCGGGCCTCCCGCACGGCCCGTCGAGCGGACGCGATCGTGGTGGCGACTTGCATCGGCTCAAACCTCGGCCTTCGGGCCGGCGCGATGTGGACACCTGGGATTGTTCAGGCAGTCGTCGGCGATCTGGAGGTCGGGCAGGATCTCCCCGCCGAGGATCGTCTTCGACACGATCCGCGGCACGTCCTCGACCCGGACGTTCCCGTACCAGACGCCCAGCGGGTAGATCACCACGACCGGCCCGTGCTCGCACTGGTCCAGGCAGCCGGCGTGGTTGGCGCGGGCGAGATGCCCCAGGCCCGCCTTCTTCAGCTCCACCTTGAAGGCATCCTTGAGGGCCTGACGGCCCTCAGGGTCGCAGCACCCGCGACGATGGCCGGGCTCGCGGACGTTGCCGCAGATGAACAAGTGATGGGTGAATACGGGCATGGCTCGTTCGATCTTCCCCCCGAGTCCGGCCCGATCCGCGACGGCGACGGCCCGCGACCGCGGCCGGGCCTCGCGTCCGCGGGCGGACGGTCGTGGATTCTCGGCCTCTTCGATATAGTATTCCCGGTAGGGCGTTCGGTGCGAGGCCATCTCGGGGCGAGGCGGGATCTGCCGTGTCTTCAACGTTCGACGCGCGCGATCGGGCCGAGGGTGCGGGGGGCGATGGCGCCCCCGCCGCATCGTCGCGCGCCGGGGGCGGGCCGGACGACGATGCGCTCGTCCGGCTGCACCATCGGATGCTCGTGGACGGACCGCAGCCCTTCGCCACGATCGACATGGACCGGCGTCTTGACTACGTCAACGACGCCTTCTGCGCGCTACTCGGGTATACCCGCGAGGAGCTGCTGGGGATGTCGGTCGTCGACCTGACCTCCCCCGAGTTCCGCGACGCCACGCTGGAGTCGCACGACCGGATCCTGGCGGGAGGGCGGGCGTCGATCGTCAAGCGTTACCGCCGCAAGGACGGCCGCGACGTCCCGGTGGAGCTGCTCATCGACGCGAGCCGGGATGCCGAAGGCCGAGTGGTTGGCTTCTTCGCGTTCATCACCGAGATCGGCCAGCGCATCCAGGCCGAGGAGGCGCTCGTGGCCTCCGAGCGACGGGTGCGGACCATCTTCGAGGGGATCCACGACGCGGTCCTCGTCCACGACGAGTCCGGGCTCATCCTCGACGCCAACCCGGCCGCCTCGGCCCTGCTGGGCTACGGGCTCGACGAGCTGATCGGGATGGACGTGGGCCGGATCGACGAGGCCGGCCCCGTCCGCGGCTTCCGCGACCGGCTCGATCGGGCCATCAAGGAGGGCCAGCTCGCCTCCGAGGCGGCGTATCGGACCAAGTCGGGCGGGACGATCCCGGTCGAGATCACCACCTCGACCGTCGACTTCGACGGCCAGACCGCCGTTTTGGCCATCATCCGCGACGTCACCGATCGGATCGCGCTGGAGCGCACGCGCCGGCGGTTCGCCGAGGTCCAGATGCGGTCGGCCCAGGCCCTGGAGGCGAAGAACCGCGAGCTTTCGCAGTCCGAGGAGCGATACCGCCGGCTCACGGAGGGGAGCCTGGACGCGATCGTCGTGACCGACGGCGCGGCGCGGATCCTCCTGTTCAACCCGTCGGCCGAGGCGGTCTTCGGCTACGAGTCGCGTCAGGTCCTGGGCGAGCCGCTGTCGCTCCTGATCCCCACGACCGCGACCCCCCCCGAGCGCGGGGAGCCCGCGCCCGACCCCGCCCGCGGGTTCGACATGGCCTCGATCCTGAACAAGACGGTGGAGCTGTCGGGCCTCCGCCGCGACGGGACGGCGTTCCCCATCGAGATCTCGCTCAGCTCGGTCGAGGCGGAGGGCCGCATCGAGTACGTCGCCTCGATCCGCGACCAGACCGAGCGGCAGCGGATGCGCGCGATGCTGGCGCACACGGACAAGCTGGCCTCCATCGGGCTGCTGAGCGCCGGGGTGGCGCACGAGATCAACAACCCGCTGTCGTACGTCGCCAACAACCTGGCCGTGCTGCAACGGGACGTGAAGGGCCTTCTGGAGATGCTGATCGAGGGCCAGCGGGCTTGCGCCGAGGTGAAGGACGTCCGGCCCTCGGAATTCGAGCGGGTGCAGGCGATCGCCGAGGAGATCGACTGGCCGTACATCCGCGAGAACCTGGAGCCGATGATCGACCGGACCCTGGAGGGCGTCCGGCGGGTCGCCAACATCGTCCAGAAGATGCGCGGGCTCGCCCGGACGTCGCGGCCCAAGTGGGAGCGGGCGTCGCTCGCCGAGCTGGTCGACAGCGCCCTGGAGATGACCCGGGGCCGCCTGCGCCGCGACCGGATCGAGGTGACCGTGGAGACCGACGGCGTCGACCGGATCGACTGCGTCCCGTCGGACATCTCGCAGGTGCTGCTCAACCTGGTGATCAACGCGGTCCAGGCGGTCGAGGCGGCCGGCCGCGGCGAAGGGGGGCGGATCGAGATCGCGTCGCGCGACCTGGGGGCGTACGTCGAGATCAGCGTGGCCGACAACGGCGAGGGGATCGCGCCGGAGGACCTGAACCGGCTGTTCGACCCGTTCTTCACGACCAAGCCGGTGGGCGAGGGGACGGGCCTGGGCCTGGCGATCAGCCACGGGATCATCGCCGGGCACGGCGGCCGGATCGAGGTGGAGACCGAGCCGGGCCGGGGCTGCAAGTTCCGGGTCCTCCTCCCGCAGGCGGGCGATCGCCCCGGCCCGGCGTGATCGGCCGGCCGCGGGGCTTCCCGGCCGCCCCCGAGATGGTACATTAGCAATCGGACGGGGCGGATTCCCAGAGAGGGCGGCCATGGCCAAGACGAAGCATTGCCTCCTGATCGTCGACGACGAGCCCAACGTGTGCGACTCGGTCCACGACCTGCTCCGCCGCGAGTACCGCGTCCTGAAGGCGCACAGCGCCGAGGAGGGGTACCGCCTGATGCAGGAGGAGGAGGTCCACATCGTGATGTCGGACCAGCGGATGCCCCAGATCACCGGGGTGGAGCTGCTGACCCGGCTCAAGTCGCGGTACCCGCAGGCGGTCCGGATGCTGTTCACCGGCTTCGCCGACCTGGAGTCGGTGATCGCGGCGATCAACCAGGGCCACGTCTTCCAGTTCATCCGCAAGCCCTGGCAGCCCGAGGAGCTGCTGGAGGCCGTCCGGCAGGCCGCGGCCGAGTACGACAAGCTGGAGCAGGCCGCCTCCGAGCGCGAGACGCTCCTGGGAGAGATCGAGAGCCTGAAGGGGCGGGTGACCTGCCTGGAATCGATGGTCGAGCGGCTGACGGACCGATCGGCCTCGCCCGGGGCGTGAGCGCGGGCCGGAGGCCGTCCGGCGTCCGAGACGAAGGGCCGAGGGGGGCGGAGCGAACGGGATGAAGCGGCGGCACACGTTGTTGATCGTGGACGACGAGGTGGACGTGCTGGAGAGCCTCCGGCACCAGTTCCACCGCGCCTACCGCGTGCTGACCGCCCCCAACGCCCGCGAGGCGCTGGGGCTGATGGCGTCCAACGAGGTCCACCTCATCCTCTCGGACCAGCGCATGCCGGGGATGTCGGGCGACGTCCTGCTGGCCGAGGCCCGCAAGCTCCAGCCCGACGCCATCCGGATGCTGTTCACCGGCTTCGCCGACATCCAGGCGGTGATCAACGCGGTCAACGAGGGCCACATCTTCCGGTACATCCTCAAGCCGTGGGACGCCGTCGAGCTGGAGAACGTGATCCGAGAGGCCGCCGAGAAGTACGACCTCCTCGCCGAGCGCAAGGCCCTCATCGCCGAGCTCCGGGACGCCAACGAGCGGCTGGTCTCGGCCAACGAGGAGCTGTCGCGGGTCGACCGGCTGAAGACCGCCTTCATCGAGGTCGCCAGCCACGAGTTCAACACGCCGATCACCCTGGTCCTGGGCCTCACCGACCTGCTGCGGCTCTCGTCCCCCGACCGCCCCGACGACGAGGCGGAGATCCTCCGCCAGATCACGGCCAGCGGGCGCCAGCTCTCGCGGCTGGTCACCAACATGCTGACGCTCCTCCGGGCCGAGGACTTCCGCCGCACCCTGGAACGCCGGGCCGTCGACCTGCCCGAGCTGATCCGGGGCGTGATCGATCGGGTGCGGCCGTTCCTCCACGCCCGCGGCCTGAGCCTCACGCTGGAGGTCCCGCCCGACCTGGGCGCGTTCGAACTCGACGCCGACAAGGTCGCCGCCGCGCTGGTCAACCTGATGACCAACGCCATCAAGTTCACGCCCGACCGCGGCGAGGTCGCCCTCCGGGCGCGGGCCGACGGCCCGGATTGGGTCGAGGTCCGCGTGGAGGACCGCGGGGTCGGGATCGACCCGGAGTCGTTCCAGCACCTGTTCGAGCCGTTCTTCACCCAGTTCGACCCGAGCTGCCACTCGTCGGGCGAGTTCGGGTTCCAGAAGCGGGGCCTGGGCCTGGGCCTGAGCATCGCCAAGCAGTTCATCGAGATGCACGGCGGGGCCGTCCGGGCCGAGAGGCCGCCCGAAGGGGGGACCCGGATGACCGTCCGCCTCCCGCGCCATCCCCCCGCCCCCGGGCCCGAGGCCGAGCGGCCCCGGGCCCGGGCGGAGACCTCGCCCTCGACCTGACGCCGATCCACGGCCGGCGACGCGTCGGCCCTCGTCCCCCGAGAAGTCGAGCCGATGCCCACAGCCCTCATCGTCGAAGACGAGCCGGAAGCCAACAAGCTGCTGGGGATGCTGATCAAGCTGAGGGGCTACCGCTCCGCCTCGGCCTTCGACGGTCGTCAGGCCCTGGAGCAGCTCGGCCGGTCGTCGCCCGACGTCGTGTTCCTCGACCTGATGCTCCCCGACATGAGCGGCTACGAGGTCTGCCGGGCCCTCAAGGGGTCGCGGGCCACCTGCCTCGTCCCCGTGGTCGTCGTCTCCGCGCGGATCGCCAGGCGCAACCGGGCGGACAGCTTCCACGCCGGGGCCGACGAGTTCGTCGCCAAGCCTTATACGCCCGAACAGATCTTCGACGCCCTCGTCCGCGCCGACGCGCTCCGCGCCCAGGCCGGCGTCGACCGGATCGAGGGGACGGCCCGGTTCGACGACCCCGAGGACGACGCCCCCGCCCGCGACCTGGCCCGGCTCCGCAGCCTGGTGCTCGGCCGCTGCCCCCTCCCCGAGGAGGAGGCCGCCGGCCTCAGCGCCGTCATCGGCCGCGCCGAGGCCGGGATCGAGGATTGGTCCCGGTCCCGCCCCGGCGAGCCGGCCGCCTCGGTCGATTACGAGCTGACGGCCGAGGGCCTCGCGCTGACGTTCCGCGGCATCGGCTGGCTCGAAGCCTTCGAGCGCGCCCCGGGGGATCCGCTCGTCGCCGGCCTCGGCCGCTTCGACGAGGCGTCCGTCGATCGCGACGCCGACCGCCTGACCCTCGTCAAGCGTTGGGCCTGATCCGGAGCCGACCGATGAGCACCCCGTGCGACGCCGAGAGCATCGCCCGCGCCTTCGCCGACCCCGCGGCCCTCGACGCCCTGCGCCGCCGCCATCGCGAGGAGGCCCGCGCCGACCTCTCGCGGATCCACCCCACCTGGCTCGCCCGCGCGCTCCGCGAGGAATCGCCGGCCGTCCGCGCCACCGTCGCGGCGCGAGGCCCCGCGGCGCTCGGCCGCCTCCTGCGGGCCGACGGCCCCCTCCCCGCGCCGGACCGGCCGCCGCACCCGGAGGCTCTCGACTGGGCCCTGGCGCTCTGGACCGAACGGCTCGTGGGCGGCTCCGACCGCGACGACGACCCGCCGGTGATCGTCGGCCTGATGCGGACCTCGCCGCGCGAGGCGTATCGGCTATGTCGCGGCGTCGGGCTGGTGAAATCCGCCCTCGCGGGCGAGGGGGAATCCCCCTGGGTCGAGGAGCGGCTGGGCCCGGCCTCGCCCGACGTCCGGGCCTGGGCCGGCCGCGACGTGATCGCCGTCGAGCGGGCCGGCGCGAGCGGCCGTCGCGGGGCCGCGCTCCTCGGCCTGGTCACCGCGTTCCGCCTGCTGCCCGACTGCGACCCCTTCGTCATGCGATGGGCCCTGCAACGCATCCCCTACCCGATCGTCCGCCAGGCCCGCGCGATCGCGCCCCCGACGGCTCGCCAGGCCCCGGCCGCCGTCCGGCTGGAGGGCCTCATCCTCCGCGCGGCCTGGGACCGGCTCCACGCCGCGGGCCGCATCGCGATCCCGCATCCGTCCGGGGGCCGGCCATGATCGCCGAGGACGCGACGGCCCCGCACGTCTGGGACGGCCTCCCCCGGCTCACGCCGGGCGCGATCGCGTTGGAGCGCCGGGCCGCGGCCTGGCTCGCGTCCGACCCCGTGCGCTCCTCGTTCGCCTGGTTGGGCCTGGACGCCGCCTTCGACCGCCCCGAGGTGGAGCCGCGCCCCTCGGCGCTGGGGAGGCCGGGGCTGGTCGCCCAGCTCCGATGGCCGCGCCTGGGGACGCGACTGGCGGTCGGGGTGGAGATCCCGATCGTCCACGCGGTCGTCGACCGCCTGCTCGGCTTCGACCGGCCGTTCGCCGAGGCCCGCCTCCAGACGACGCCCGTGGAGTGGGGCGTCTGGACGTATCTGGTCGTCCGGGCCCTGGAGGAGCTGGACAGGGCCGGCGCCGGCCCGTTCCGGTTCGGCGGGAAGCCGGACGAGGACGCCTGCGACCTGTCGATCGATCGCGTCGGCCCGAGCCCATTCGACGTCGAAGGGCTCGGCGAGATCGTCACGATCCGATGGGCGGTGCGGTTCGGCGGCGTGGCGGGGGCCGTGCGGCTCTGGCTGCCGACGTCGCTCGCCTCCCGCTGGGTCGACGCCCCGGCCCCGCGCGCCGCCCGTCGGGCGATCCCGCCCGGGGCGATCGAGACCGCGTCCGACTGGCGGGCCGTGGCCGGCGCTTCGCCGATGCCGCTGGGGCTGCGGCGGCTCCGCGTGGGGGCGGTCCTGCCCCTCTCGGGGCCGAGGCTGACCGGGACGCCCGCGGAGCCGCGCGGGGAGATCGCGCTGATCTGCCCGGCGGGTGACTACGACTATCGCATCGCCGTCGAGCCGGCCCCGGGGACGTCGGGCCGTCGCGTGGTCGCGACGGGCGCGATGCTCCGATCGGCCCGACGGCCCGGAGACGACGCCATGAGCACCGCACCGAACCGCGCGGGGGAGCCGGTCGTCGACCCGCTCGACGCGCCCGTGACGCTGACCGTCGAGCTGGGGCGCCTCAGCTTGCCCCTCAGCCGCCTGGCCGACCTCAAGGCGGGCGACGTCCTGGAGCTGAACCGTCACGGCCGGGAGCCCGTCGAGATCACCTCCGGCGGCCGGACCGTCGCCCGGGGCGACCTCGTGCTGATCGGCGACGAGCTGGGCGTCCGCGTGACCACCGTGCTCCTCTGACGGTCAGAACGGGTAGACCACCTGGATTAAGGCTTGCAGCCCTAGCGTCTGGACGCCCGTCAGGACGACCGTCGCGAAGACGGCCTTCGGGCCGCCGCCCAGCCGCGTCAGGCCCACGCCGGCCGCGGTGAGCAGCGGAGGCAGGAACAGCATCCAGAGCCGCGCCACCTCGCCCATGTTCCGGCCCGTCAGGTTCGCGATCGCGATCACCGCCAGGCCGCACCAGGCGGTCCGCGGGACGTAGCGGCGATCGGTCGCCGCCCCGGTCGTGCACCAGACCGCCGCGGGGATCCCCATCGCGACGGCCGTCTCGACGGGGTTGGCGAACAGCCAGGGCCAGTACGATCGGTGATAGGCGTCGTAGAACCGGGCGTGGTGATGGAGGTTCCAGCGCCAGACCACCAGGGGGTTCGCCCCCGTGACGATCCAGCCCAGGGCCACGAACGCCAGGAAGCCCGCGCCGATCCAGGCGATCGTCTTCAGTCGGCGCGACCAGAGGTTCGACCGCGTCGCCAGAACGACCAGCGCGACCATCAGGCCGACCGGCAGGAACGCCAGGGTGTACATCATCCCGAACGCCATCGTCACGCCGGAGACGAGCCCCAGGACGACCGCCGTCCAGCCGGCGGCGCCGGGCGTGCCGTTGAGCCTCGCCGACCAGGCCCCCGCCGCGAGGGCCCCGGCCGAGAAGAACGGGTAGGCGGCGTCGGCGAGCGGCTGGAACAGGTTCAGCGCGGGCGCGAGCGGCCAGAACGCCGCCGCGCACCACGCGAGCTGCGGCGGCGACCCCTCGCGCGCCATCAGGTACAGGGGCGCGACGGTCCCCGCGCAGAGCAGCAGCGTGAGGACGCTCACCAGATAGATCTCGGCGCGGTCGGCGCGGGGGAGCGTCCGCTTGTTCATCGCCTCAAGCTGCCGGAACCCCATCGTGACCGACGGCGGCATCGCGGCATTGAGGAAGTCGGTCAGCCCGCGATGCCGTTCCGTCACCGCCAGGAGCGCGGCATGCGTGGCGATGATGCCAGGCGGGTGGGTGCCGATGTGGAAGGGATCCTGCGACTGGATCCACGTCGGGTAGTCGGCCAGGAACTTCCAGGGGTCGGCCGCGGCCTGGTCGCGCGCGATCTCGTAGTAGCCCGTCGAGCCGCGGAAGTAGTGGACGTAGGCCCATCGGGTCAGGTCGTACTCGTCCGGGGCCCCGACGGCGATGAAGACCTGGACCGCCACGGCCGAAGCCGTCAGGCCGACGACCCAGCCGATCTCGCGGACGCCCCGGCGCGAGGGGACCCCCAGCGCGCGGAAGCCCAGCGCCGCATATCCGCCGTAGGCCGCCACGCCGGCCGCCGAGACCAGCAGCCAGAGCAGGGACGACGAGGCGGAGATCTTCGGCCACTTCCACTCGCCCTCGACGCCCGTCGGCAGGTCGCCCGAGTGGATCCCGGCGAGCAGGGCGACGACGAGGAGGGCCGAGACGCCCAGCGCGATCACGGTCTTCCGTTTCATGCCGACGATCTTAGCGATGCGTCGCGCCAGTGGCGAGGGCCTTGCGGGCCCCGTCGCCGACGCCGGGCCGCCGCCGGGTTGTCCGGGGCCGGCCGTCGTGGTCTGATCGTATCTCGGGCCGCGCGCGGCGTCTCGGCGCCCGGCCCCATCCCGCCCCGGAGCCAGCCCATGCATTTCTCCGACGACGCCCCCGCGGTCGCCGCCCCCCTGGACGATTCCCCCTGGTGGCGCGAGCTGAACCGTTACCAGTGGTTCGTCTTCCTGGTCGCCTCGCTGGGCTGGCTGTTCGACACGATGGACCAGCAGTTGTTCAACCTCGCGCGCAAGCCGGCCGTGACCGAGCTGATCGCGGCGAAGGCCGGCGACCCGGCCTCGGCGAGCGACGTGGCCTACTACTCGGGCGTCACCACCTGCATCTTCATGCTCGGCTGGGCCACCGGCGGCATCTTCTTCGGGATCCTGGGCGACAAGGTCGGCCGGGCGAAGACGATGATGCTCACGATCCTGACCTACTCCGCCTTCACGGGGCTCAGCGCCCTATCGAAGGGCGTGTGGGACTTCTCCGCCTACCGATTCCTGACCGGGCTGGGCGTCGGCGGCCAGTTCGCCGTGGGCGTGTCGCTGGTGGCCGAGGTGATGTCCGATCGCACCCGGCCCTACGCCCTGGGCTGGCTCCAGGCGCTCTCGGCCGTCGGCAACATGCTGGCGGCCGGGGTGGGGATCGGGATGGGGGCGCTGGAGCAGTCCGGCGCGGTCGGCAGCGCGTGGCGGGCGATGTTCCTCGTCGGCCTGCTCCCCTCGCTGCTGGCGATCCCCGTCTTCCTCAAGCTCAAGGAGCCCGAGCGTTGGAAGGCCGCCGTGCGGAGGGAGTCGGGCGAGGACCTCGGCGCGCCGGCGAAGAAGCTGGGCTCGATCTCCGAGCTGTTCAGCGACCCGCGATGGCGGCGCAACACGATCGTCGGGATGGTCCTGGCGTTCTCGGGGGTCGTCGGCCTGTGGGGGATCGGGGTCTTCAGCAACGACCTGAGCCAGACGGTGCTCCGCAAGCACTTCGTCAAGGAGGGCCTGCCGCCGCAGGAGATCGCCGGCAAGATCACGTTCTGGGCCGGCATGACGCTGCTGATGTTCAACTTCGGCGCGTTCTTCGGCATCCAGGGGTTCGCCAAGCTGACGCAGCGGATCGGCCGCCGTCCGGCCTTCGCGATCTCGTTCGTGCTGGCGGCGCTGTCGACCTCGGCCTCGTTCTGGCTGCTGAACGAGTTCTGGCAGATCTTCGTCTTCGTGCCGATCATGGGCTTCTGCCAGCTCGCCCTCTTCGGCGGCTACGCGATCTACTTCCCCGAGTTGTTCCCGACGCGGCTGCGGAGCACGGGCATCTCGTTCTGCTACAACGTCGGCCGCTTCGTGGCCGCCTCCGGCCCGTTCGTGCTGGGCTATCTGACCAGCTCCGTCTTCGCCGACAAGCCCGAGCCGATGCGTTACGCGGGCGTCGCCATGTGCGCCGTCTTCATCCTCGGCCTGCTCGCCCTGCCGTTCGCCCCGGAGACCAAAGGCCAGCCGCTCCCCGAGTGACCGCGGTCGCGAGCCGTCCCGCGATTTCCAGAAACCTGAAATCGCGGGACGCCCTTCGCGGATCATCCCGGAGTGAGGAGGCTCCTTGGCAATCCGCGAGGATCGAGAAGGGACGAGGGCCTCAGCATCTCGGGGCGAGCGCCGGCGCGTTCCGCGACAGTCCTCGCGGAAAACCACCGGGACCGATCGGGACCAGTGGCCCGGCCGGGCCACTGGTCCTTCAGAGACTTGCATCGATCCCTGGTGGCGTTCCGCGAGGAGTCTCGGAAAAAACCCTTCGAAATCGACGAACGGAGCCAAATCCGGTCGCCGTGGATTCGCCGTAAAGCACTTGACACAAATGCATTGCAAGTTCGGCGGCTTGCCTGGCTCGGGAACGATCCAAGCCAAACGAACCGGGCTCGGAGCGGTGATCCGTCGCGGTCGGATCGGGATGGGGTGTCGGAGAGGACGCCGGGCGCGGTCTGGGTCCGGCGGGGGAACTCTCGCCGACCAGCCGGGCCTTGCCGACCCCGTCGCGGGGGCCCGAGAATGGGCGGTCCGATTTCGTCCAAGGAACGGGCCGGTCGGGCGAAGAGCTTCCGATCCCGGCGCGGCCGGGTCGTCGATCGTTGAGGAGGTGGCGGCGTCATGGATTCGTTCTCGTTCGAGGAGTTCGCGAGGAGACGTCGCGGCGGCCCGCCGTCCGACGCCTGGCGGCGTTACGTCCCGGTGATCCCCTGGCTCCTGGCGGGGCTGTTCCTGCTGTTCCTGATCTCGGACTTCAGCTACACCGTCGAACCCCACGAGCAGGCGGTGGTCCTGCGGTTCGGCGCCTACAAGGCGACCACCGCGCCGGGGCTCCACTTCAAGCTGCCGATCGTCGACCGGGTGATGAAGGTGAGCGTCGAGGAGCACGGGCTCTCGCTGCCGTTCGGCCCGCCGGTGCAGGTCGCGCCGGGGTGGCCGGGGATGATCTCGTCGTCAACGGCCTCATCGGTCTCGCGGGCCTCGACGAACCCGGACGACGACGAGACGCTGATGCTCACCGGCGACCTCAACACGGCGTCCGTCGAGTGGACCGTCCAGTGGCGCGTGAGCGAGCCTTCGAGCTATCTGTTCCGCTTCCCCGGCGAGGGGGACGACCGCTCGGCCCGCGAGCTGCTGACCTACGTCGCCCGCACCGTGATGAACCGGCTCGTCGGCGACTACTCGTTCGACGAGATGATCGGCCCCAAGCGCGGGGACATCGCCCAGCAGGCCCGCGAGGACACCCAGCGCATCCTGGACGCCTACGACTGCGGCATCACCGTGACGGCCCTCCAGATGCAGCAGGTCATCCCGCCCGACCGCGTGAAGCCGTCGTTCGACCGCGTCAACGCCTCCATCCAGCTCAAGCAGAAGCTGGAGAACGAGGCCGAGTCCACCCGCAACAAGCTCATCCCCGAGGCCCGCGCCAGCCGCGACAAGCTCATCCGCGAGGCCGAGGGCTACGCCTCCCGCACCCGGGCCGAGGCCACCGGCGAGATCGAGGCCCTCCTGGCCAAATACCGCGCCTACCAGCGGGCCCCCGACGTCACCCGCCAGCGGCTCTACCTGGAATCCATGCAGAAGCTGTTCGAGTCGGTGAAGGACAAGACCATCATCGACGCGGATCTGAAGGGCACCCTCCCCCTACTCAATTTGAACCAGGCGCCGAACCCGGCCCAGACCTCGAATCCGACCGCCGTCGGGGAGGCCCCCCAGTGACGCCCCGCCAACGCCTCGCCGCCCTGATCGGGCTGGCCCTCGTCCTGTCCGTGCCGCTGGCGCGGGCCGTCTGCTACGTCGTCACCGAGCGCGAGCTGGCCGTGCTGCTCCAGTTCGGCGAGCCGGTCGCCAGCCGGACGAAGCCCGGCCTCTACTTCAAGGCCCCGTTCATCCAGGAGGTCTTGCGGCTGCCGAAGACCCTGCAAATCTGGCACGGGGCCGAGGCCGCGAAGCTCGTCGACGTGCCGACGGCCGACGGCAAGAAGATCGAGGTCACGCTCTGGGCCGTCTGGCGGATCACCGACCCGGCGCAGTTCGTCCGGACCCTCCGCACGATCGAGAACGGCGAGAGCCGCGTGAAGGAGTTCGTGCGGAGCACCGCCCGAGACACCATCACCACGCACAACCTCGCCGAGATCATCCGCAGCACCGACCGCAAGATGACGTACACCCTCGGCCTGCCGCCCGAGGTCGTCGCCGCCGCGGCGCTCGACGCCAAGGCGGCGGCCCCGGACCCGGCGAAGCCCGCCCCGGACGCCGACCCCGACGTCCCCGACTTCCTCGTCCCCCCCGAGGCCCGCGAGCCCGTCGCGCTCGGCCGGCTGAAGATCATGGACCAGATCAAGCAGACCGCCCAGCGCGCCCTGGCCGCCGACGGCAGCGGCGACGGCAACCCGCAGGGCCGCGGCATCGAGCTGGTCGACGTCGGCATCTCCCGGATCGAGTTCGTCCCCCAGGTCCGCGAGGCCGCCTTCGACCGCGCCATCTCGCTGATGGAGGCCATCGCCGCCAAGACCATCGCCGAGGGCGAGCAGCGCAAGAAGGAGATCATCAACCGGACCAACGCCGAGGTCCAGAAGATCGAGGGGGAGGGGAAGCAGGAGGCCAACATCCTCCGCGGCAAGGTCGACGCCGAGATCATCGACGACTACGCCAAGGCCATCCGCGAGGCGGGCGACTTCTACAACTTCAGCCGGACGCTCGACGCCTACAAGGAAGCCTTCAAGGGGGACACCCGGCTCATCCTGACGACCGACGGCGAGCTGCTCCGCATGATCAAGGCCCTCGAACCCCCGAAGACGCCGAAGCCCGAATCTCCCTCCGTGACGGCCGCCGAGCCCAAACCGTAGTCGAGGCGGGCGGCCCCAATCGATCAGGAATCCCCCATGATTTCCGACCACGCCCCGCTCTGGGGCCGCCTGCAAGCCTTCGACCTGGACGACCCCGCGTCGCCCCTACCGTTCACGCGAAGGCTGGCGCGGGAGAACCGCTGGACCCTCGGCCACGCCCGGCGCGTGGTCGAGGAGTACAAGCGGTTCGCGCTCCTGGCCGTCGTCGCCGGCCACCCGGTCACGCCCTCGGACGCCGTCGACCAGGCGTGGCACCTCCACCTCGTCTACACCCGGAGCTACTGGGACGAGTTCTGCGGCGGCGTCCTCCGCACGCCGCTCCATCACGGCCCGACCCGCGGCGGGGCGGCGGAGTCGGTTAAGTACCACGACTGGTACGCCAAGACGCTCGAATCCTACGCCCGCATCTTCGGCGAGCCCCCGCCCGCCGACCTCTGGCCCCCGGCGGACGTCCGGTTCGGCCGCGACCTCCACTTCGTCCGGGTCAACACGGAAAGCCACTGGATCGTGCCCCGGCCCGACCGGCTCGCGGTGAGGGCGTTCGAGGCGGCCGTCCGATTCGCGCATCGCACGGCGCGGTCTCGGCGCGTGACCTCGGCCGCGGCCGTCGT
>MKTT01000044.1:0-746 GCA_001898385.1 Planctomycetales bacterium 71-10 | reverse complement strand
ACCCCGACCTGGACGGCCCGCCGTTGAAGCCCGCCAAGCTCGACCCCTACGAGGCCGCCCTGCTGCTGCACGGGCCGGGGCGCGCGGTGCTGACGAAGGTGGCCCTCGTGAAGCTGGCCGGCCGCGACGCGGTGGAGGTCGACCGACGGTCCGCGCCCCCGTGGATCTCGCCCGGCGCGGCGGCGAGGGAGGTCCGACCTGACCCGATCGAGGCGACCGTCCTGGGCGCGATCCGGTCGAGGCCGGTGCGGCTGCATCGCCTCCTCGCCAGGGTGGGCCGCTCCGAGGCGGCGAATCACGTGGAGGCGAACCTCCTCAAGGCGGGCCTCGTCATCGACCGCCGCGACGGCCGCCCGGCGCGGGTCGCGTCGATCGTCCCGCTTGTGCCGGTGCTGGCGCTCGGGCTCTGGCGGATCGGGCTGGGCGTCTCGCGAGACCGGCCGGTGGGCTTCCTGGCCATCATCTGCGGCTTCCTCGCCGTCTGCACGATCGTGCATCTGGTCGCACGACCCTGGAGGACGCGGCTGGGAGACGAGGCGGCGGCCGAACTCCCGCGCGCCGCCGTCCCGGCGACCGACCCGGCGGACCTGGAGACCGCCGCGCTGGGGTTCGCGATCCTCGGGGCTTCGGGACTCCCGGCCGGGCCGGAGTACGACGCGATCCGGTCGACCCTCGCCAGGGATCCCGGGGCCGCGGGGTGCGGCGGCGGGGACGGCGGTGGGGGCGGCTGCGGGGGGGGCGGATGT
>MKTT01000043.1 GCA_001898385.1 Planctomycetales bacterium 71-10 | reverse complement strand
CCGGACGATATACTTCTTGTTCATGGGGCACCTCCGTAGGCCCCAAAGCTACCCAGCAAGCCCCCAAGCCACCAACCCCAGTTCTTAAGCCTGAGGACGCACTAGGCCAAGCTCGTCCCCGGCACCCGTCGCTATCGTCGTCAGGCCGATGCTCGCCTCGGCAAACGCCATGACCTCCCCGATTCGGGTCTCGTCGCATAGGGCCATGACGTGATACCACCGGCCTGGATCGGCCGGCTTCTCCAGCAACCGCCGCCGGTGGAGGTCCCAGGTATCGATGCCCAAGGCCCTCGCCGCCTGGTCGGCGTGTGCGAACACCAGTTCGTCTCCGCTTTCCAGCCCGACCCGGACTCGGCCCTCCCACTCGGGGCGGCCGAGGATCGACCGGCACTCCGAACGGAGCCTCTCCCGGACCTCGGGCGACCACCCGGCGTCATAGCGGCCCGCCCAGAGGGATTCGTCTTCATCGAGATAGCCCCCGATCGCATGGACGTGCAGGAAGTCTTCCACCGTCTCGGCGGACGACGCCATGCGGCCCAGGAAGGACTCGATCACGGGCCGGGCGTCCTCGTAGTCGTCGATTCCCTCGGCGGGGCCTCCGGCGATGAGCGCCTGGAGGATCTGGCCGGCTGCGGTCAGCAGCCCCCGGTCCACGTCGTCGTCGCCCAAGGCGGTCAGCAGCCCCCCGGCCCTGGCGCAGGTTGCGGCGGTGTACTCGTACATCACCGAGTTCCAGTAGCCCTCCCGAAGCAGCCACCGCCTGATCTCGGGGTCCTCCGAGAGTGCCAGCCGCTCGACGGCGTGGATTCGGCCCCAGCCGGCGACGGTGCGGGCCAGGGTCCACAGCGCCTCGTCGGCATCCTCGGGCGAGTTGGCCAGTGCGACGACGCAGAAGAGGGTGAACTCCTCGTGGCGGCCGAGGGTCAAGAACAGGTCCCGGTCCTGAGGCTGCCCGAACATGCCGAGCAGGGCGATTCCGAACTTGACCGGCTCCCTGTCCGGTGCGTCCGTGGCGAAGGAGCGTGCGAGTTCGTAAAGCCGTTCGTGGCCGATCAGCGGCTCGTTGGTCAACGCCTCGATGACCGGATCGATGATCGAGACGACGTGACCGGCGACGACGTGGCGGTAGACGGCGGCCTTGTTCGACGCCGTGGGCTGCCGGGAGTAGGCGACGACCAGTTCCGCCGCCTTGCGGACGGCCTCCTCGTCCTCGCCGGTCCCCATGTGGTGGGTCGCCACCCCGTCCATCGCACCCGCCGCCCAGCGGATCTTCGAGCCCTGGGCGATGCGTTCCTCGTCGGGGAGCGTGTCGCCTCCCTCGGCCATCCCCGGCCCGTCGATGGCGACGTGGGACCGGACGTGCTCCAGGATCGAGGGGCGTCCGTCCCAGGGCATCGACGACGGCTCGTGGCCGCCCTGCTCGCCCTTGCCCCCGAACAGCCGGCTCCACAGGCCCATCGCATCGTCCTCGTCGTTGATGTCTCGTTCGTCGCCCCTCCACGACACCCGTGCCCGTGCGGCGGTTCGGGACATTGGCCGTCGCCTCCCTCGCCCAAGGCTCGCCGGATGAAGCCCGCCCCCGCACGAGGAGCGAACGGGGCCGCCTGCGTGACGGCCGGCCATCGTCGGGTCGTGGCCCTCGCCTCGTCGGTCGAATCGTCCCCCACGTCGCCCGATCCGGTTCGTGATCCAGCGATCGTGTCCTCGGGGAGGAGTCGCCCTTCGAGACCGTCTCCTTCGGCGTCAGGAATAAGCAAACTCGCACGCCTCCAGCATCGCCTTGAGAGGCTCGGGGTCGGCGAGCCGATGGTCGGTGCCGACGACGACCAGGGCCGACTCGGGCAGGCCGCTGGCCCGGACCAGTTCACGGCTGTCGGCGATCGGGATCACGTCGTCGGCCTCGCTGTGCAGGACCACCGTGCCCGGCTTGACCATCGTGGCCGTGCCCCACCGTTTCCAGGCCGGGCAGAGGAGGACGAGCGGCGTCGAGCCCGACTCGATGTTCATCGCCACGGCCCCGCCTCGGGATGAGCCCACGATCACGTCGGGGCGGTGGCGATCGTACTCGGCCTGGGCGGCGGTGGGGGCGTGTCCCCAGTGGTCATCATCGAGTACCGGGTTGATGACTTCATGCCCGTGGTTGGCCAGGTAGGTCGGCTTCACGCCGCCGGGGACCGAGTGCCAGCCGTGGAGGAAGAGGATCTTCATGGTCGCTCAGGGGTGCCTGAATCTCGGCCGCCGATTGTCGTCCGGCACAGGCGTCGGGGCAAGGCCGGGCCGTGATCGGGATCACTCCCTGGATACGGGGAGATCTTCACGTTGGACGCCGCACGAAAACGGCGTGACCTACTCTACATAAGCAAGGAGGGAGGGCCACCACGCCCTCCCTCCTCAAGAACATCAAACAAGCAGCATCCAAGGTATAGTAGTGTCCCAGCCCAGCAAAAAACCCGAGAAACCGAAGAACATCCGCACCTGGATACGAGAGAGGACCTCCCCGTACTGCTACGGGGTGAAGAGCAAGGCCGGCAAGCCCGCCCACTGCAACAAGAACGACGACATCAAGTACCACTTCTCCTGTCTGGAGTCGGGCTGGTACGGACGTCGATTGTCCAGCCTTAGGAACGCCGACATGGACGACCACTTCTCGGCCAAGGAGACGTTCTACTTCACCGCAGACGGTTGTTCGGCGACCACCGAGGTCCTCGTCAACATCGACATCGACTGTCACGGCTCTGGCAGCCTGGCCGGGGCCGTCGCTTTCGCCGAGCACTTGAGGGCGACCCGGTTCCCCAACCTCTATTATGAGGCGAGCACCAACGGCAACGGGGTCCACGGCTACTTGGTCGTCGAGAAGGGCGACCTCGGCGATGACGGGCTCAATGGGGCGTTGATTGTCCTGGACCGTTGGCTAAAGGCCGAGTTGTCCAAGGGCGACTGGGACGTCGAGAACGTCGAGGTCATGGGCCAGGCCCCCGAGTTCACCTGGGGCAGGCAGAAGTTCGAGTTGAAGAGCTACAAGAGCGGCCAACTCGCCAAGCTGCCACGAGAGGCGCTGTCGAGGGCCGAGGAGCTTCGGGGGACGACCCGGCTGACCGTCCAGGAGTTGCGGAAGCTGCCGGTGCCGGCAGCACATGAGTCGGGAGCGTCGGTCGTCCACCCGGCCGGGAGGGCGACGAAGAAGACGCCGGCCGTCTCGGTTTCCGAAAGTGAGAACCGGAAAGAGACGTCTCCGCTCTCGCCCAGGGTGGAGAAGAAGGGCGGCTCGATCGCCGGACGCCATTTCGACGACGCCGAACTCGCCAAGCTCGGCACAGGCTATTCGTCCCTGGCGAAGGATCTGCTCGGCCAGACGAAGCTGATCGCCACCGGCAGGATGGTCGTCACCGAGGAGGACCTGGCGATCTTCCTCATGATCCTGCGGTTCTTCAGCAGCAACATGAACGCCGATGGCTCGTTGCCCGTCGCCCGCTGGAAGGAGATGTGGGCGGCTTTGCACGGGACAGGTGACATCAGGCGGGCCTGGTGCCACCACAGGTTTGCGAGCATCAGGAACTTCCTGACGGGCGAGGGCTGGTTGTCCTGGGCGGATGAAGAATTCGTCGTCGGCGTGTACGCACACGATGGACGGTACGTGCCGGGCATGGCTGCGAAGTGGAAGGCGGGCGAGGAGTTGATGGCGATGATGGAGACGGTCGATGTGCAGGAGGTCGTGGTCGGCGGTGATCCTGTTTCGGAAGTTGGTGGCGTTGAAGCTGTTGGTGCTGGCCAAGACAAAGAAAGAGAAGAGGGAAGAAGCATCCTTTATGGGAACAACCAAGATGACCCCCATCTCGACCTGCCCGTAACCGAGCAGGACGACCCCTCGATAGCCCCCACGACAGCCAGGTCCGCCACTTCAACCCCCGACCTTGGACAATCGACCTTGTTCCAGGACCTCCTCGACAGCTTCGGAATCTGGACCCCGCTGCCCAAGCCCCGATTTGCGGGCTACAGCACGGGTAACTACCGGATGGCTGCGTGAGAAGACCTCTCTTGGAAGACCACTTGCCCTTCTAGACGATCGGAGACGATCGACGAACGCTTGAAGACGGGTCTTGTAGAGGGCCTCGTCGCCAATTCTTCGCCGCCCGGCGGCTATATACGGTCATGAAGACCTTCTACGAGTACATCGCTGGTAGCCGGAAGGTGGCCCTGCCCGACACCCACACGATGCTGGCCAAGGCGGGCGTACCGCTGGGCTCCCCCGATGAGGATGATACGGCGAGGTTGCTCAACAGGGATAGGAAACATCGGCCCGCAGGAGGCAAGGCCCACAAGACGATCGTGCCCCTCGACAGTCAGCCTTCGGCGACGGCGAGGAAGCGGATCTGACCATCGGGGAACACCTCGGCCGATCCGCCCGGCCAACATTACCCTGACTGGCCCGGCGTCGATCTTTTCGACCTTCCGAATCGCCCAAGGAGCCACGATGCTCTCCCGAGTCTCCAAGGTCCTGCTCTCCTGGAGTACGGGCAAGGATAGCGCCTGGGCCTTGCACCTGCTGCGACGAAGGGGGGAGGTCGAAGTCGTCGGGCTCCTGATGACGCTCAACGAGGCGGCCGACCGGGTGGCGATGCACGACGTCCGGCGAGAGTTGGTGGAGGCCCAAGCGGCGGCGGCGGGCCTGCCGCTTTACCCCGTGATGCTGCCCCACCCCTGCACGAACGAGGTCCACGAGGCTCGGATGATGGCGGCGATCTCGGAGGCGATAGGCCGGGGCGTCACACACATGGCCTTCGGAGACCTGTTCCTCGAAGAGGTCCGGGCCTACCCGGTCCGGCTCTTGGAGGGCACGGGCATCGAACCGATGTTCCCGGTCTGGTCCTCGGTCCAAGAGACGCCCGCCCTGGCTCGGAGGAGGCTTGGCACCGGCCTGAAGGCGGTCGTGACCTGCGTGAACCCGAGACCGCTTGGCGAGTCATTCCTGGACTGTATTTACGACCAGGACTTCCTGGCCGACCCGCCCGCCGGGGTAGATTCCTGCGGCGAGCGGGGCGAGTTCCACACCTTCTGTTTCGCCGGCCCGGAGTTCACGTCAGAGGTCTGCGTGAGAGTTGGCGAGGCCGTCAGTCGGGTGGGTTCTGGTTCGCAGACCTCTGTGGAGAAGCGGTTGAGCGGCGAGGGGGCGGTTGTGGCGGTGCCTTGCCGACCGTTTCGGTCCTTCGGCGTTTCGGGAGATGGACGGTCGGAAGTGAGTCCTTGAGGAGGGCCGGGCCTTATTGTAACCTAATCGTCCTACTCGACATCCAATCACCAGCCGGGTGGGCGTCAGGCCCCCTTGACCCGATCGGAAGGCGATGATGCCGTACACGGCCGAGATTAGCCGGACCAACCCATCCTGCTTCCTGTTCCTCATCGATCAGTCCGGCTCGATGCAGGACGTGATGGACCCGACAAACCTTCGAGCCATGGACTCCCCAATGGTCGTGGACGGGCGCACCTACACCCACACGGCGTCCGGCAAGACCAAGGCCCAGGGGGTGGCCGATGCGATCAACCGCCTGCTCCAAAACCTCGTGATCAAGTGTGCGAAGTCCGAGGGGGTGAGGGACTACTACGAGGTCGGGGTGATCGGCTACGGCGGCGACAATACGGCCTACAAGGTCGGACCGGCGTTCAGCGGGGCTTTGGTCGGCAGGGAAGTCGTCCCGATCGGCGAGATCGCCGACAGCCCGGCCAGGATCGAGGAGCGGTCGAAGAAGGTGGACGACGGGGCGGGCGGCCTCGTCGATCAGAAGATCAAATTCCCGATCTGGTTCGATCCGGTCGCCGTCGGCGGCACTCCGATGTCGCAGGCCATGACCAAGGCACGAGACGTCCTCTCGGACTGGGTGGCCCGGCACCCGGCCAGCTTCCCGCCGATCGTGATCAACATCACCGACGGCGAGTGGACCGACTCCGACCCGACCCCGGCCGCCGAGTCGGTCAAGGCGTTGTCCACCGACGACGGCAACGTCCTGGTCTTCAACATCCACATCTCGGCGAACCAGGGTGCCTCGATCGAGTTCCCCGACGACGAATCCCGGCTGGGCGACCAGTACGCCCGATTCCTGTTCAACCTATCCAGCCCCCTCCCTTCGTACATGCAGTCGATCGCACGCCAGGAGGGGCTCCAGGTCTCGGAACTCTCCCGAGGGTTCGCCTTCAATGCCGACATGGTGGGGCTGATCCGGTTCATCGACATCGGCACCAGGCCCAGCAACCTCCGCTGAGGGTCCGGGCCATGACGATCACGATCCGGGCATTCTCCCTGCCCAAGGCCGGCAATTGCGAGTCCGAGTACGAGGACGCCGCCTGGCCCTGCAATGCCTCCGAAGGGACGTCGTTCCCCGTCCGCATGGCGGTGGCCGACGGGGCGACGGAAGCCTCGTTCTCGGCCTTCTGGGCGAGGTTGCTCGTCCAGGATTACGGCGAGGGCCTCCTCACGGAAGAAACACTCCCCGACCGCCTCATGGTCCTCCGGGACTCGTGGAAGGAATCCGTCGGCAAGGAGCCACTCCCCTGGTACGCCGAGGAGAAGTTGCGATCGGGTGCCTTCTCTTCGCTGCTCGGATTAACGATCGAGCGAGACCCGGAGGTTCATCGTGACGGGGGTCGGTGGACGGCGTTGGCGATCGGGGATAGCTGCCTGTTCCATGTCAGGGGCGGTGAACTTCTCCTAGCCTTCCCACTGGCTCGCACGTCCGATTTCGACAGCAGGCCGGTCCTCATCCCTAGCGTCCGGGGAGGCGACGAGGGGCTAGAGGGCGCTATGAGGGCGGCGGGAGGTCGTTGGAGGGAAGGCGACGTCTTCTACCTGATGACCGACGCCTTCGCCTGCTGGTTCCTGAGGCGGCTGGAACTGAGGGAAGGCGACCCCATCGGTTTCGTCGAGGGCATCCAGGACGACTCCTCGTTCGAGGAGGTCATTCGGCACCAGCGGGGCGACCGCACCGAAGATGGTCTGGTGATGTTGAAGAACGACGACGTGACCCTGATCCGATGTCGCCTCGGGGCTCCAGATGAGGGCTAATTCGCACGATGGCCTGGCCGACCCCGCAGGAATACAACGAGGCGATCCAGAGCCCCCGGATCTGCTTCTCGGACCCCGAGCTAAGGCTCGGGACCCCCGCCCTGAACTCCTTGGGCTTGCCGAGGCCGATCAGCGGGGCGTTCGCCAGCGTCTACCGTGTAGACTGCCAGCAGCGTAGCTGGGCCGTAAGGTGCTTCCTGCGGGAATACGCCGATCAGCAGCAGAGGTATTCGGCCATCAGCCGGCACCTCCGTACCGCCGGGCTGCCCTGCATGGTGGGATTCCAATTTCTTGAGAAGGGAATCCTGGTCAAGGGTCGCTGGTATCCCATCCTGAAAATGGAGTGGGTCGAGGGAGAGTCGCTGAGCGAGTATCTGCATCGGAATCGCAATGACCGACCAGCCCTCTCGGCGTTGTCCTTGAGATGGCTCGGTCTCATCAGGTCCCTTCGAAAGCATGAGATCGCCCACGGCGACCTCCAACACGGCAACATTCTCGTTAGCGATGGCGACCTGAAGCTCATCGACTACGACGCCATGTTCGTCCCCGCCCTGATGAGCCTGGAGAGTCACGAGGTCGGGCACCGCAACTACCAGCACCCGAATCGGACGAGCCGAGATTTTGGACCGGACCTGGACAACTTTTCGGCCTGGGTGATCGCCACGTCCATCTCGGCGCAAGCATCCGCCCCCGAACTCTGGGGCCAGCTTAACGCAGGCGACGAATGCTTACTCTTCCGCCGGGAGGACTTCGAGAAGCCCGAAGGTTCGAAGGCATTGCGGGCCTTGGCCGCTACCGAGCATCCGGGGATAGTGCGGATCGCAGCCGAGCTACGTCGGATCTTCAAGCTGCCGAACGCACGAATACCCAATGTCGGGGATTGGGTACTTGAGTCGAGCACGAGTGTTATCCCCGCACGACCTTCGATGAAAGTCTCCATCGTCCCTGGCCGTCCCGGCTGGCTGAACGATCATGTGGATGGTCGTGCGAACCACGGTTCTTCTCGGCCTCCATCTGAACAATCATCACCAGCCGGGGAGATGGAGGCTCGACGGTGGGGATGGCCCGTGGGTTGTCCGAAATGTAAGAGCGCCATGGAGAAATTTGACAGTCGGCAATATCGGTGCAAGTGGTGCGGTTCCATCCGCATGATCCAGACCGGCTTCTGACATGGCAGCGTGCTGGCCGGAGGAGACGAGCGGCGGAATGAGACGCCGGGCCGCCCGGCTCCTTCACTTCCACGGCGAAGTCCATGCGTTTGCTCTTTATGCGATTTCAAACGCCGGATCGAGGGAGAGATGGCCTGGCCGACGCCGCAGGAATACAACGAGGCCGTCCAGAGCCCGCAGGTCTGTTTCTCGGACCCCGAGCTTAAGCGAGGCTCTCCGGCATTGACCCCGCTCGGCCTGCCGAGGCCGATCAGCGGGGCCTTCGCCAGCGTCTATCGCATCGATTGCCAGGGGCGAAGCTGGGCCGTCCGATGCTTCCTCCGGGAGTATGCCGACCAGCAGCACAGGTACTCGGCCATCAGCGAACGGCTCCGGGGGGCGAACCTACCCTGCATGGTAGGCTTCGAGTTCCTTGCCAGGGGCATCCTCGTCGGAGGCAGATGGCATCCCATCCTGAAGATGGAGTGGCTCGACGGAATATCGCTGAACGAGTACGTCGGCCAGAACGTCAACCGCCCTGACGTCCTCCGGTCGCTCTCCCGCCGCTGGATCGACCTGATGAGGTCGCTGAAGGATGCCGGGATCGCCCATGGCGACCTTCAGCACGGAAACGTCCTGGTGCGGGCTGGTGAACTGAAGCTCATCGACTACGACGCCATGTACGTCCCGGCATTGTCCGGCCTCCAGAGCCACGAGGAGGGGCACCGCAACTACCAACACACGGAGAGGACGGGCAAGGACTTCCATGCGGACCTGGACAACTTCTCGGCCTGGGTGATCTTCACGTCGATCTCGGCGTTGGCGATCGACCCCCGGCTCTGGAAGCTCCCGAACGCCGGGGACGAATGCCTACTCTTCCGCCGGGAGGACTTCGAGAACCCGAGGAACTCCAAGGTGCTCCTGACCCTGGAGAAGCACGGCAACCTCCAGTTGAAGACGCTGGTCTCGCACTTCCGCTCGCTCCTGACTCTGCCGCTTGCCCAAGTCCCGTCGTTGGACGACTCGATCCTCGATGCGAAGGCCGGCACGCAGCCGGGCGGGCTGGGTACGACCGGGGTCGGGACGCAAGGGCTGCCCAACTGGATCGCCGACCACATCGACCGATCGGCCCGGCAGCCGCAGCCGGAGCCCCATGAGTCGGTCCGGGAAGTGGCCCCGATCGGCGGTGCGGCCTGGCTGTACGACCACCTCATCGACGAGGGCACGGCCAATCGTCCTCACGTCCCGGTCGTCCACGTCCGCTACAGCCTCACGGCTTGGTCCGTGATCATCCTCATCGGCCTCCTGTGGGCGGGGTGGCTCATCGCCTGGGTTCCCGGCGTGATCCTCCTCGCCTCGACGCCATTCTGCGTGGCGGTCGGCACGGCGATGCTGCTGCATGGCTACCGAGCGGTGAACCCCACGCAGGAAAGGGAGACCGCCCTGGGACGGATCGCAGACGGCAGGGCCAGGATCAGTCAGGTCGAGCGGCTCATCGGGCTATCGAAAGCTGAGCGAACCAGGCTCGGCGAGCCGCTTGCCGCCCTCAAGAGGGCGTACGACGACCTGCCCCAGAAGATGGACGCCGAATCCGTTCAACTCGACCGCAGCCTGGCGACGGTGCTAGGGGCGATCGACGTCCGAAGGCGGAACTCCCAAGTGGAATATGACAACGAAATCAGGGGCATCGACGACGAGTTCGAACGGGTGGGCCGAGACCTGGAGACGGCGGTCAGGGACATCGAATCTCGCAAGCTCCAGGCAGACTTCGAGCGGGATGAGGCCCTCAGGGAACTCCACCAACGATCCCAGAGTGCGATCGCTCGGTTTGAGCGTCGGAAGTCCGAGTTGGCCTCGGACGAGAGAGCGGAGATCGATCGACTACTCCAGCAAGCTCGTTCGCTGCACATCAAGGTGGCGCTCGCACAGACGAAGGTCACGGCGTCCGTGGTCCCTGGGATCGGAGAAGCGCTCGCAGGCCGGCTCCGTTCGGCCGGCATCTCGTGTGCGGCGGACGTGACCTATGATGGCGTCTTCGGCGTGCCGGGCATCGGCGAAGCCAAGGCGAACGCCCTCGTCGCCTGGCGACAATGGGTCGAGCGGGGGGCGATTCTCTCGTCGCCCCCGTCGCTTGCACCGGGGGAGGTTGGCCGGATCAAAGACAAGTATGCCCGGTTGATCCAGGAGGCCGAAGGCAAGATCGCCTCGGTGAGGCAGGAAGAGCGGACCGAGCGGCAGGCGATCGACCAGCGTCATGCCGCCTCCAAGGCCAGCCTGGAAGCCGGGGGCCACTCGGCCAAGCGTGACCAGGCGGCCAAGCTCCAGCAGGCCCGATCGAGGCAGGAGGCGGGACGAATGAAGGCGGCTTCTGCGCTGGCCGACCGCCGGCGAAGACTGGACGCCGAGGAACAGGTGGAAAGGCGAGCGCACGAACTCCGGCGTGACGCCCTGAAATCGAAGTTCCAGCGGGAGAAGGAGAAGCTGGCGGAGGAATATCAGGCCGAGAAAGGGAGGGTGGTCGAGGCTCGGAAGAGGCTGGACCAGCAGTTCGACGAGTGGAACCGTTCGCTCTTCCGGCTGCGACTCGAAGCCCGCCAGGACGAGCTAGCCTTGGAGAGGCTCAAAATCATCGGGCCTTGGCGTTACTTGCGACTGGTGCTGATCCCGAAGGATCTGCCCCTGCCGGCGTCAGCGGCCCGCCGAGAATGAACTTCCGGGGCGTGTTCCCGCTTGATGAGTCGCCGAAGTTGGCGACGGCATTCGATGGTCTGTAACCGCCGATAGACGGGGCGCTTGAGCATCCCGAATGACGAGATGACGGACGGATTCTCGAACTTGCCGGCAAGCCTGCCGCAATCTTCGGGGTGGCTGCGGCGAGCAAGCGGATCTGATCAGGATGGCCACGGCCCGTTCCCCGAGGGATGGACCTCAGGCTTGTATCCCGCCCGCATCGCAGCCACCGTCGATTTCGGGGTGAGGACGGAGACCACCTCGCCGACCGCCAATGGACAAACTGCCGTGTAACCTCCGGGCGACCAGGCGAGGAGGTGGCCGCCCCCGAGGAGGTAGGGACGGAATTCGTCCTTGTCCAGCGACTCGAACACGCCGTCGGGCAAACCGTCGATCTTCTCCACGAAGGTTCGCTTCGAACGGCCGGGGCCGAGCCGCTCCTCGTGCAGCCGGTCGTCGATCGAGGCGGCCGTGGGGCGTCCGTCAGTTACGTCGATACCGTTGCCGGCGGCCCAGGCGTAGGCGTTGTAGGCCCCCCAGCGGCACTCGAAGCAAGGACGGTGGCCAGCAGCCAGGGCGGTCGCCTCGTCGAGGAAGAATAGTTCCGTGCAGCGGTCCGGGGCCATGACCTGCCGGTGCCGCCCGTCGAACTCCAGCAGGCCGACCAGCCAGCGCTTGGCCTGCCAGAGGCGACGGATGACGCCGTAATTGTCGTGGAGGCGGCCCCGGTTGCCCATCATCGTCCCCGCTCGGGGACGGCAACGTCCTCCGGCACGGCGGTCCCCCCATAAGACACCCCGGACCGCCGCCGGGTTCGGCGTCGGGACGCAGATCGGGCCGCAGGGCGACCGCAGCGTGGAGATGGGTCCAGACCCGTTCGGCCGGCGGCCCGGCGGATGTAACGAGGGGAGCCGGACCGGGGACCGATGTCAGAGGGGGCGACCCAGGTCCTTTCGAGAGGCCAGGTCGTCCGAGATGACACGCCGATCGACCGGGAGATGACGATGGCCGACCTCACGAACATCTTCGCCGAGATCCCCGCCGAACTACCCGAAGAACTCGTGGAGACCCTCCTGGGCACGCCCGGCCTCCGAATCGAGCGGATCGTCTCCATGGGCCACGCCTCGCCGGAGGGGTTCCGGTACGACCAGGACGATGGCGAATGGGTCCTGCTGCTGGAGGGGGCGGACCGCTTGAGATTCGAGGGCGAGGAGCCGATCGAACTTCAGGCGGGCTCGTTCGTCAACATCCCGGCCCGTCGGCGGCACCGGGTTGGATGGACTGCCCCGGCCAGCCGACCATCCGGCTCGCCGTTCATTACGGAGATCGGGTTTGAACGACAAACCGGCCATCCCGACCTACGCCCCGGCCCCACCCCGAACACCGTCCGGGCCGCCGACGGCACGATCCTCGGCGCACCGGAGGGCTGGGTCCTGCTCCCGCCGGGAGACGCCGGGCTGACCCGGAGGGTGAAGGCCGCCGGAGACCACTGGGTCGTGCAGGAGAAGGTGAGACGGAGGATGTTCTCCAGGGGCGTCTGGGCGGCGTCGGCGACAATCGAACGGATCAAGGCAGGACTGGATGCCGAGCGGTCCACCGAGGGATACGCCAAGCGCCAGGAGGCCGCCTCCCGGCGTCGTGAGAAGGTCCAGGCCGAGTACGTCGAGGACTTCCACGGGGCGGTCCTGGCGTTGCTCGCCTTCCCCGACCACGCCGAACTCGCCGGGCGGTTGGCGAGGGCCGTCGCCGATCACGCCACGCCGGTCGGGAGCGGCACGGTCGCCAGGACGGAGCGAATCCCCGTCGAGCAGAGGGCCGAGGCCGCCGTCATCGCCTGGATGCGTCACCAAACCACGGGCTACGACGACATGGCGATCCCCAGGGTCAAGGGGAAACGGCGTGAGGTCCGCCGGATGCTCGCCCGGCGGTCCCAGGAGTTGCTGGCCCGCTATCGTCGGGGAGAACTGGTCCGGGATGATTGCCCGCTGAAGAAGGCCCTCATGCCGAGGGCGGATGCCGGATGACGTGAAAGGGGACGGCGATGGCGGGCGAGCGCTTCGAGCAGCACGTCCTCGACCGCCTGTCGGACCTCGGGGAGGTCACGTCTCGTCCCCCGTTCGAGGGCCACGGCCTCTACTGGCAAGGGACGATCTTCGCCATCGCCTACGCCGGGAGGCTGTACTTCAAGGTGGGCGAGGAATCGAGGGGCGACGACTTAGCCAGGAGCATGGGGCCGTTCCGCCCGAACCAGTGGCAGACCATCAAGTCCTGCTACAAGGTGCCGCCCGAAATGCTCGCCGACCCCGAGGCCATGTTATCCTGGGTCCGGGAGGCGATCCGGGCGGGGATGACGGCAATGGACCCCGCTTGAGGGCGGCTTCTACGGCCTCGGAGCGGTTCACGATCTTCATGAACCCTGGACCGAGGCGGCAGAACGAAAGGGCGAGAGAGATGCGGACCCGGATCGCCGTTCTGTCGGTGCTGGTCGGCCTGGCGCTCTTCTCAACGGCGGTGGTCCGTCACGTCACGGCCCGTGACGTGCAGCGGCAGGAGCCCGCCGCCCCGCTCGGTGACATCCCGGCGACCGTCGGCCTGCTCGTGGCCGGGGCCGGCCTGGTCACGGGCGGGGCGGTGGCGCTGGCCCGGTGGTCCCGCCCCGTGGTGTTGCTTTCGGCCGGGGCGATCCTGATTGGTTTGGCGGGCGTCCGGTTCCTCCTCGCCGACGACGCCCGACGGCAGGAGCAGGCCACCCTGGACCGTGGGTGGGCGGAGGAATCAAGCCGGGCCGCCCGGCGATTCCCGCCCGTATTGCCGGGCGGGCGTCCCGACCCGGCCCCGCTGCGGGGCCTGCCGGTGGTCATCGCCCTTGTGGCGGCCGGCGTGTTCTTGTGTGGCGGCGGCCTTTCGGCGGCCCTCGCTCGTCGGGCGGCCGCTCGGCATCCGCAGCATGGCGGCCACGAGTGAGTGGCGGCAACGCCGGTCCTCCATGTACGACGGCGGCTATGGGTGCGGCAGGAATCCGGGTGCCCGATCCGGCGACCCGCATGCCCCGTCGATGAGGACGATTCTCAGTCCTCCGCATGAACATGATGTAGCAGCCCCGCTGGGCGGACGGGCCGTCGGGCTTCGGCCCCACGGCGGCGGGGAGCGACAACCCGGCCGGGGCGGTCGGCATCGAGTACACGGCGTCAGATCCCCGGTGCGGAACGAGCGTGCAGGATGGCAAGTTCGACCAGGATGCCGAGCCCGACGCCCACGGCGTAGCAGGCCAGGTCGCTCCAGAGGAAGCCGTGGCCGAGGACGAGAGCGCCCAGGGTCGTGCCCCGGATCGAGTCGATCCAGGGGGCGTGGTACAACTGGCCGATCTCGATCATCACCGAGAACGACGTCGCCAGCAGGGCGACCCGCCACGTCGAGGCCCTCGGCAGGATCAGGCCGATGCCCAGGAAGGCGACCAGAGCCCAGAGCGTGTCCCCGGCGTAGTCGGCCACGAAGCCGGGCAACCAATGGCCGAAGCGGCGGGAGCCGATCCCAAGGAGGATGGTCACGGCGACCAGGACGAGCCCTGCGAGCGGGTTGCGTCGGGTCTCCGGCATCGGCCTTCAAGTCCCCGGCCCGTCGTCGTTATCGTGGTGGGATCTCTCGACGACCACCAGGATAGGGGACACGGACATGGACCTGCAACTGAGGGGCAAGCGGGCGTTGGTGACGGGTTCGACCGCCGGGATCGGGTTCGCTGCGGCGGCGGGGCTGTTCCGGGAGGGGACGTCCGTCGTGATCAACGGACGCACGCCGAAACGGGTCGAAGAGGCCGTCGAGAAGATCCGTGGGCTCGGCGGCGACGGCGAGGTCTCGGGGATCGCCGCCGACCTGTCCGCCGCCGAGGGCGTGGACGATCTGGTGCGCCGACTGCCCGAGGTGGACGTCCTGGTCAATAATCTCGGCATCTTCGAGCCGAAGCCGTTCGAGGAGATCCCGGATGAAGACTGGCTGCGTTTCTTCGAAGTCAACGTGATGAGCGGCGTCCGGCTGACCCGCCGCTACCTGCCGAAGATGCGGGACAAGGGATGGGGCCGCATCGTGTTCATCTCCAGCGAGTCGGGGGTGCAGATCCCCGCCGAGATGGTCCACTACGGCATGACCAAGACGGCCCAGCTTGCCATCGCCCGTGGCGTGGCCGAGACGATCGCCGGGACCGGCGTCACGGTCAACTCCGTGCTGCCTGGGCCGACCGAATCGGAGGGCGTGGCGACGTTCGTGGCCGACCTGGCGAGGCAGCGGGGCGTGGACCGCTCGGTCGTGGAGGCCGAGTTCTTCCAGACGGCCCGCCCCAGTTCGTTGCTGAAGCGGTTCGCCACGGTGGAGGAGGTCGCCAACATGATCGTCTACGTGTGCAGCCCGCTGGCCTCGGCCACCAACGGGGCGGCCCTGAGGGTCGATGGCGGCGTGGTACGGGCGATCGTCTGAACAAAGGAGAGTCGCCAAGCCCAACGCCGTCCATCTCCTCGAACGCCAAGGAGGCCGAAGATTGCCCCCGACGCCTGAGATCCTGCACGTCACGCCCCCAGTCGGATGGGAGCAGGCCGTCGCCGACGGCGAGTACCGGGGCGACACGCTGGCGGCCGAGGGTTTCCTCCATTGCTGTTCGCCAGGTCAACTCGCCGGGGTGGTCTCCCGCTACTTCCGGGGGCGGATCGGCCTGGTCGTCGTTCGGATCGACCCGGAGAAACTCAAGCCGCCTCTCAGGTGGGAGGCCCCTCCCGGCTCGGGCGAGGCGTTCCCGCACGTCTACGGGCCTCTGAACCTCGACGCCGTGGTCGAGGTCGTCCCGCTCGAAGAGGCCCTCCGGCTTCGACAGAACGGATAAACCCCCGTTATTTGTTCGTCGAGAAGGCCGACCTGTATTTCTCGATACACTCCGGGCCGATCCCCCGGCCCCGAGACGCCTCGTCGGTGAGCCCTCTGCCGCAGAGGCAGCACCGACCCGCCGAACGGGCGAACACGACGTCCGGCCTCTCGACGAATTCGCCCATCGTCCGGGCCATGCGGTCGAGGGCCGACGCCCCGGAGGCGGTGCTCCAGCGCCTCCATCTGGGGCCGTCGTCGAGGATGTCGATCGCCAATTCGACGTCCGGCAGCGGTTTATTGCAGACGATCCCGGCCCTGGCGGTCCGCTCGACGACGAACTCGGCGTGGATGAAGGGCATCACCAGCTTTCGGCGACGATCCCAGCCCGGCGTCACCAGGAGCCGTGCGGAGGGCTCCCCCAGAGCCGGCAATCTCATGCTGACGTTGGGGCGGCGGGCCAGTTCACCCTTCCCAAGGAGCATCGCCTCGAAGAGCGGCCCTGCGACCTCTCGGAACGGGGAGAAGACCTCGCTGTGATCGGCGACCAAACGGCCGATCTGGTCGTGGGTGAGACGTGGAGCGGTGAGCGACGACCTCGCCCCGATTTCTGGCCACTCGCCTGTCCATGTCGAAGCGATCGGGTCGTGCCCCTCGCAGTTGCAAGAGGCCCGTTGACCTCCGCCGACGGAACACCGCTCGACGTCGCAGTCGTTGAAGTGAGGGTTGGCCGGAGCTACTCCGCAGTCGGGGCAGTTAGTGAATTGAGTTGTTGTAGAAATCATGTTTCTTCCGTTGTGTGTTTGCGGGTCACAAGGAAGCTAGGCCGAGGTGAATCTGCGTCAAGCTGCCCAGTATTTCCCCGGTCGAGTTGAAGGCGAGAGGGACCCACTTCTCTGACAGGCCAGATCGACCCTCGAATAGAAATTCCTGCGACGGGCTTGCCAAGAATCGGGTCGTCGGCGTAAGCCGCTATACGAGGGCCTGGGAGGGGACCCGCTCGGGAAATCCCCAAGCCCGCCCGTGGAGATTTGAATCTGCGACAGAATCGGCGGCGGTATGTAACTAACTATTTGGTCAGAAGAAATTGCCAAGGCTAGGCCGTGTTGACGGTTTCAGCGAGCTTGCGGACGTGGATGAATCCGAAGACGAGGCGGGCCACGCCGAGGTAGACGTCCTTC
>MKTT01000042.1 GCA_001898385.1 Planctomycetales bacterium 71-10 | reverse complement strand
CGTCGTCTGCGGTATGCATTCCGGGCGCTTCATGAATCGAAGATGCTCAGGCAGCCGCCCTCGGGTCAAGTACCGGGCCGTGAACGGTTACCCGAGCACGCCCCGCCCCGGCGGACCATGATTTCAAAGAGGTGATCCACCTCGCCCGCCTCGTGGGCGCGGCCGATCAGCTCGGCCAGTGGCGGCGAGTCGCCGACGCTCAGCGTGACGATGAACCGCAACTCGCCGCTCGCATCCTGCGCGACCGTCAGATCCAGCTCCTGCGCGGAGCTTGCCCCGTCGATCAGGTGGACGTCGCGGTCCTGCGCCCTGGCCTGGAAGCGGAACGGATCGGCGCCTGGCCGGTTGGGCATCATCGGCGGCAGGATCGCCAGGAAGGGTGTTAGCGCCGCCACCTCAAGGGCCGCCTCCGGGCCGTGGTTTGTCCGCAGGTAAACCACGTATTCCAGGAAGAGGTCCGGCAGGCTGCCGTAGTGGATTGCCTGGCCGTTTGCCGGTTCGATCGTTTCGTCGCCGTCGATCCAGAGCCGGGCGACCTCGTCGCGCATGTGGCGGCGGGGATGCACCAGGCCGATCTCGATCGTCACGCGGCGACTTCCCGCGTCATAGGCGACCGCGCGGATCGGCCCGGTGCGGGGCTGCTGCCGGGCGGGAACGACCTCGCGGTTGTTGTCGTCGAAGACGGCCATGTCGTGCAGCGGCGTGACGAACGTCGTGGCCTCCGGCGCGCTACGAGCGCGGCCGGCGGTGCTCCAGGCGACCACACGGTATTCGTAGTAGGCCGGCAGGTCGGGATAGACGTAGCGGTCGGCCCCGTAGAGGCCTAGCCGCGTGCCGGCCACCGGCTTCAGGGCGAGCGTCGGCGCCGGCCCGGGGCCGACGTGCAGTCGCGGCGCGTCGTGGGCCCTCTCGTCGTGCTCGAGGGTCAGGGCATACTCCTGGTAGTCGGTCCAGTCGATGCCGGGGAAGCCGGCCGTGAAAATGCCCTGCACCCGGTCGAGGCTCGGGATACGCCGCTGGAGGACGACAGTCTGGCCGCTGTACTGGATGTGGGCGGCGTTCCGCGCTGAGGCCGCGGCGGCGAACTCCGCCGGGTGCGCGAAGACATAGGCCTGGATCGACCCCGGCAGCGGCGTGGCCAGAAGGTTGTGCGGCACGAGCTCCTTGGTGCGATCGACGGGCGCGGCCCGGAGGAACGCGAACGGGATGAAGTCGGTGGCCGCCGCCGCCGTCTCCGGCGCGGGCTGAATCCGCGACCAGGCCAGGTCGTAGCGGCGCTCGATCTCGGCCGCGATGTCGTAGATGTGGGCGAACCGGTCGGGAATCGGCAGGAACACCTCAACCTGGCCGTGACGGTCGATCGGCAGGATGTTCGCCGGCGCCGGCGTCGCCCCCGGCGAGCGGCGATAGACCACCGCCTTGCCGCCGCCGGCGGCCACAGTCAGGCCGCGAACCATTCGCGCCGAAGCCGCGACGGCCCAGGCGTTGACGGCCGTTCGCGCGGCGGGGCTGCCATCGATCGCCGCGTCGTCGGCCGGCGGGTGCTCCGGATCGCGCCCGAGCACGGCCGCCTTGAGGGCCACGCCGAGGCGGAGGCGGGAGTCGGGCTGCTCGAGCGTCGGCCACGGCTCGGCGTGCGTCAGGCGCAGGACGTTCAGATGCGTCGTGCCGTCGTCGGCCAGGAACAGGCCGAGGCTGACCGGCGGCCGGACCGTGGAGCCCCAGTTCGCGCGGAGCACGCCGAGCAGGTCGCGCTCGCGGATCAGGGCGTCGATCGGGATCGGCTCGCCCTCGATGTCGAGCAGGATGAACTCGCACGACAGACCGATCGCCTCGGCGGCCGTCCAGCCGTAGGGGTCATCGCCGTCGGTGTGGAGGCTGGAGAACGGCCCGAACCCGGTCAGGAAGCGCGCGACACGCTTCGGGTCGTCCTCGCGATCGCGGGCGACCAGCGGGTCGGCCTTGTCGTCCATACGCCCGCGCGGCTGGTAGGCGATCGAGGCACCCACGTAGCCGCCCAGATCGGGCCGTTCCAGAAGCGTGAGGAGCTGCTGGAGGACGTCGAGAATCTCCTTGTGCAGCCAACGCGGCTGGGACTCATGCCGTGTGTCGCTGCCGGTGTCGAAGCGGCGGAAGGTGTAGTCGAACGGGAAGGCCTCGGCCGGCGTCGCGGGCGCGGCGGGGACTGTCCAGAGTGTCGACGCCTCAGCGGCGGGCTTCCAGTCGGCGGTGGGCTGCCCGTCCTGGATGAGGCCGCGCAGCTCGATCGTGGCCGGCGTGGCGCGGAAGACCGCCTCGGGCAGGACGCGGACGGCCCGCTCGGGGACCGGCGCGATACCCTGCTCGCTCGGCCGGTGGCGCAACGGATCGAGCCGATCGGCGCGGTGCAGTTTGAAGCCGATCGTCGGGTTGAACGCGGCCGGCGCGACGGGCTCCGGCGGCATCCGCCAGGACACTCGCAGCGCGGGCAGCTCGGCGCCTTCCTCAACAGGGTTGGCGACGATCCGCCCGGTGTCCAGGAACCGCTCCCTCGCCTCGGCCGGCCGGAGCTCGGGCAGCGGCTCGATCGCGTCCAGCGTGTTGCCCTGGGTGAAGTAGTCGCGTGCCACCAAGTTGGGATTCAACGGGTCGGGCGGGTGCGGCGGCTCCAGCAGCAGCGAGTGGCGGCAGGTGACGAGCGTGGATCGGGTCGTCGTGGCGGTCGCGTTCGCTTGACCCGGCCCACCGAGATCTCGACGGCCTGGCCCGGTGGGATCGCGGCGACGCCGGTCGCTCCACACACGGCGGCGAACAGCTCCTCGAGCGTCAGCCGCAGGCGCAGGCCGACCTCGGCCGGCGGGTCGTCGCCGGGCCGCATGGCGATCGGCGTCCAGGCGCGGCCCGGCGGCAGCGTCAGCGGGGCGGCTTCCTCCCACGGCAGCGTGGTGCCGCGCCGGGGCTCGGCAAACAGGATCGTCGGCACGTAGGCGCCCGCACCGGCGAGGTTCTCGGCTGCCTGGGGCGGAATGGCGGGACGCGGCTCCGTGGCGACATCGGGGTCGGTCGCGAACCCATAAGCCCCGAACGGCGGGGCAGGCACCAGCCGGGCCGTGAGGACCAGGTCGCTCGCCGGGAAATCCGTCTCGCCCTCGGGGCGTTGGACGGCGATCTCGACGTCTCCCTCATCGCGGTATACGCCCGGCCGCAACGCGTCTTTGACAGGCCTGGGGAGATGCAGGGCAAGGGCCTGCGCCGGAGCGGGCAGGGGCTGGACGGTCTGTCGCACGACGTGGAACAGGCAGTACGCCAGCGGGGACTCCGGACCGGCCTGGCCGATCGCATCGACGCGGTACTGCAGCAGATCGCCCTCGCCGACCTCCTCGCCGCCGCCGATGGCGTTGTCCACGAACTGGAACTGCGGCCGGATCAGGGTGCCATCGCCGGGGTCGAGCCAGCACGGCGTCACATCGGCGACCACCGGTTTCGCGCGGGAGCGGCTCAGGTTTGTCCGCGTTACGCGGAACGTCTCGAAGCCGGCCTCATAGATGGTCAGCGGCGTGTCGCCCGCCCGCGATTCCTCGAACCGGAAGTCCCAGGCTAGCGCGATTTCGTCGTCGGACTGGAAGTAGCGGCCGGGGAGGAAGTCGTACTCGCGGTCGATCGCCGCATGCTCGATGCTCTTCAATCGCACGCCGGAATCGCCGGCCAGGGTGTGGGGCGTGGGGCTCGCCTCCGTCCCCAGGTCGATCAGCAGGGGGACGGGGTCGGGTACGTTCTCGGTGGCCTCCAGCTCGAACAGGAGGATCGACCGGAGGTGCCGGGCGATCTTGTAGGAGGCCGCGGCGGCGCTGCCCGGCTCGGGGGCGCTGGGGTCGCGGAACAGGCCGAGCACCTCGGCGGCGAGCAGCTCGGTGGAGAGCCCCTCGCTGTCGGCGTCGGGGCCGCTCAAGGGCTGTTCGGGCCGCCGGCAGGCCTGCGAGACTTGCTGGTCGTAGTCGCCGTCGCGCCGGAGGTAGGGCGTGTGCTGCCCCTCTGGGGCAATGCCTGCCGTGGGGTCGTCGGCGTCGGCGGCTGTGGGCACACGGGTCCGCGGATCGGCGATCTCCTCGGCGTCGCTCGCCAGGGCGATGTCGGGGGACATCTCCTGAGACTCGGCCAGCGCGGCCAGGAAGTGCCTGACCGTGAGGGGTTGCGGCTGCTCCTGCTCGGCCTCGGTATCGTCCCCCTCGCGCTGGGCTTCGGCAAGGATCTCCTCGGGCGTCATTGATCACGGCGGCGTCGCCCAGGTTCTCCGTCCAGATCAGGGGCGTAACGCCCGGGATGGGCGGATCGGCGTCGCCCAGGAAGCCGCGGAACCGGCTCGCCCCGAGCGCGGTGAGATTCAGCTCGTAGCGGGTGCCGGGATCGGCCAACGGGTCGTTTGGGTCGAAGCCGTCCTTCAGGCCCGGGTAGTCGCGGCCGGGCTGCGGCAGCAGCGAGACGGCCAGGAACTTCCCATCGCGGACGCGGCGCTGGCGGTAAACCCAGTCGGTCGGCGGCGTGGCCAGGGCCAGGGGCGCCATGCCCACCGGCGCAAAGGCGAAGCCGCCGTTGATGGGCGGGGGTAGCAGTTCCTCGAGCCGGCCGCGCACGGCCTCGATCTTGTCGGGGCTGAGCTGAAACGCCACATTGCCCGCAATCCGGTAGCCCTTGACGCTGACCGACACGTGGGCATCGCCGCGGAAGCCGATGCCGTCGGCGTCGAGCGCGGCGGTCAGCGCCGCGGAGATCGAGATGTTGAACGAGGCGCTGAAGTCGATCCTCAGCTTGATCTTGAACCACTTCGAGATCTTCTTCGACAGCGAGACGTGCGCCTCGGCCGAGACCAGCACGGTGGCCCCGAGCCGAACGTCGCCCAGCAGGAGCGGGCGCATCGACGAGTCGATGGCGCCGGCGAACGAGCAGCGGAAGTAGCCCGAGCCGCTGACCTTGAGCGACGCGCCGGCGTCGCCGATCGGGGTGCGGAAGTCGATCCCGGCCTCGGCATCGAGGCCGACGTCGATAGCGAAGTTCAGCCCGAAGCAGAGAGCGCCGCGATACAGGCCGTAGCGAAATCCCGCGGTGAGAGTGCCGCGCAACGGCGCGGGCAGGGACAGGGCGGCCCGCGTCTCCCACGGCCAGCCGACCTCGACCATCAGCCCGTTGCGGTCCGCCTGGAGCCGGAAGGTCGTCCGGACGCTGTTGAGCATCTTGCCGAGCAGCTCCGGAGCGTCCTTGCCGAGGCGCGGGTTGGGCAGCGTGCGGAAGTAGGCCGAGAGCGTCTGCTCCCGCGGCGAGAACGCCACCGCGCCGCGCGCCACGGGGTTGCGCTGGAACTCTTCTGAACGCGCCTCGTTCGGTGAGACGAACAGCCACCCGGTCAACGCCATCGTGAGCTGGAGGCGGTTGTCAAGCGCGACGAGCACGCTGCCGACCATCGGGTGCGTGGTGTCCAGTTCCTCCTTCGTCAGGGTGATCAGCCCGGCGGCGACGAGCATCCAGTTGGGTGTGTCGGTTGCGTGGGGCGGTGGGTTCGGCACCCAAGCGGCCAGGGTGCGCGGGTTCGGCAGGCCCTCGGGATCATCCACGAACCGCGAGATCCGCTGCGCCAGCGGCGGCTGGCCCGGCTTGTACTCCAGGCCCCGCAGCGCCTGGTTGATCCCCAGGCCGACTCCCAGCGACCGGAGGTAGAACTCGGCGAACAGCGGCAGCTCGTAGTCGGCCTCGAAGTAGACGGCCAGGCTCGGCGTCATCTTGCCGTCGTCGGCCCTGGCCAGCGTCAGCTTCACCAGGCCGGAGAGCGGCGGCAGCGCATCGGTTTGGATCGTCACCGCGCCGCCGAAGCCGATCTCGCCCTCGATGCTGAACCCGCCGGACGTCGTCAGCGCCACGCCGATGCGATCGACCGTGAACGAAGGCGCCCCAGGGCCTCCCACGCCGATCAGCGTGATGCCGCCGAAGGTCAGCCGCGAGTCCACGCCCGGCAGGTTCTGGAGCGTCACATCGCCGATCAGCTTGAAGTCCCGCTCCGGCTTCTTACCGATGGTGATGCCGCTCAGATCGACGAGAAACACCTCGGCAAACTCGAACCGCTTCGGCGGGAACCGAAACGTCAACTCCGTGCCGTGGCCGATCTTGACGGGGTTCAGATCCTCGAACTCGCAGCTAATCCCCGAGAACAGCTCGGAGAGCGGTCCCACCTCGCCCGCGGAATGCCCCCGCGCGGGCTGGAAGGCCACCGAGCCGGTCATGCGGCCTTCGGACTCCCACTTGTTAGCGGCCGTGTTCCAGCTCGTGCCGAGGTGGACGTGGCTCAGGCGGAACAGGCAGAAGAGCGCCTCCAGCCGGAACTCGATGATGCCTGTGATGTCGAACGAGCCGTCTACCCGGAGCGACTGCGTCGCCGGGTCCTGGGCCATCGCCACGCGGAACGTACCGGTGGCGTCGTCGAAGTAGCGCAGTTTGCACGAGGCCTGAAGACTGCCGTGCGTCAGCCGGCTGTTCGAAAACCGCAGCTCGCCGACCGACGGCTCGTCGCCGTCGCTTTTTTGCGGGCGCTGCACGCCCAGGCCCGTATCCCGGTCGAACCCACTGTCCAGCTCGTCGCCGAAGCCGACCTTCTCGGCGCGGGCCGCGCCCTTGAGGTCGAAGCCGCGAGAGGCGAGGCCGAGCTCGCCGATCTCGAAGCTGAAGCGCATGTCCTTGGGCTGGGGCAGCTCGCCGGGAGCGATGCCGTCGCTGGCCGGCACGCGGACCACGATGTTCGCGGGCGTCGCCTCACGTGTCCGCTCCTGGTTCCAGAAAAACGACGGGTCGCGGGGGTCGAGGCGAAACGTGAAGGCCGTCCCCTCCGGCACGTGGATCGACATCAGCGGGCCCAGGCGGTAGCCCGAGGCGAACTGGCGATCGACAACCCGTAGCGTCACCTCGGGATCGACCCGGAAGGACGCGGCCGACAGCCGGACCGACCCGCCCTGGAGCACTGCGCCGACCTCGAAGCCGAACATCCCGTCGGCCTCCAGCAGCGACGTGCCGGCCGGCGCGCCGTCGGGGATCGACGACTCGCCGCCGAGAACCAGCCGCAGCGGGACCTCGAGACGGTACGTCAGCCCGTCGGGCGCCACGGCGAACCGCAACGCGCCGGCGGCGGCATCGCGAAAGGTCGCCAGCCCCGGCATGGCCGTGCCCAGCAGGTCACCCGCAAACGACCGCAGCCGCCGCTTGTCGTTGATCACGAGCTGGGTGAACGCCTCAAAGAGCGCCGGGCTCACGATCGGCCGGCGGTCGCGCCAGGACAAGAGCGCGCCGGTGACATCAGGCACCGGCCCGGGCGTGGACAACCGCAGCAGGCGGCCGATGTCGGGGGCGCCGGGCATGTCCTCCCAGAGGTGGTTGATGACCTTCGTCGTCGCCCCGCGCGCCTCGGCGAACAGGTCGAGGTCGAGGTCGGCCAGGAGATCCTCGCCATCGGGGATCGATAGGGTCAGGCCGTCCTGGAGCGACAGCGCCAGCGCGACGGGCTTCCGGAAGGTCAGCCGTGCAAGCGGCGAACCCAGATCGACCGTGGGATGGTCGGAGTCGTCGAGCAGGCTGGAGAGCGTGCCCATGAGCTTGCCGCCGGAGAGCCCGGCAAGCAGCTCGAAACTCGCGTTGTCGGGCAGGCCGATGGGGAACCCGGACAGCAGCCGCGTGTCCAGCTCGGCGGGGTCGAACAGGGCGGTCCCCTCGGTCTCGTCGAAGGCGAACTCGCCGAAGTCGGCCGGGTCGTCGTCGCCAGCCGCGGCGAAGCTCAGATCGAACGGCCGGTTCAGGAACGGCACGTCCATAGAGAGCGCTGTGCGGATCGTGCCCACGAGGTGGCCGAGACCCGCATCGAAGTCGAGGCCTGCCAGCCGGAGCTTGGCCGCGGGCAGCTTCACGGCCGCGCCCGGATCGACCAGCTCGCTGATGTCGAGCGACAGGTCCTGATCGGGCGGGATCGGCGTGTCGGGCGCGACCGAGATCAGCGGCAGCTCCTCGGCCTCCGCCCCCGGGCGCGCCACGCTGGCCACCCGCATGACCGAGGTGTCGAGCTTCAGGTCGATCAAGGCCGGCGGGTTCAGGGGCACGCGCAGGCCGGTGGGCGGGTCGGTCGGCAGGGCGCCGCTGCGGGTGAAGACGACCTCCTGGAAGGCGCGCGGGCCGCTCAGGACCGCGTCGTCGAAGACCGTCGAGACCAGGCTGACGCCGAACCGATGCTTGCTGCCGGCGAACGTCGGCGCCGTCAGCTCGACCAACGCCGTCGAAGTCGCCGAGCCGGTGGCCGACAGCGCATAGGGCCGCGGCGGCAGCGCCCCGAGCACTGCCGGGCTGGAGGTAAAGGCATGCCGGCCGGGCCGCAGACCCAGCACGATCTCCAGGTTCGGCCCGCGCAGGACGATCCCGACCGATCGCAGGCTGAGGGTCACGAGCCAGAAGTTCCCCATGCGGAGCGGGGTCACGCCGGGCGTCGCGCCTGGAACCGCCCAGACGCCGTCGCCCGTCAGGGTGCCGATTTCGGACAGGACGGCCGGGGGGACCGTGCCCGCGTCCAGGTCGGCCGGATGGCCCGCGGCGGGAGTGGGTGCCCCGATGGAGATCAGCCCCGCCTGATCCAGGCCGAACCCGCTGGGGTTGTCCGCTGGGTTCGGCGTGGTCCACGCGGGCCACGCCGCGACCCCGAGCAGCTCGCCGGGGAACGGGTCGCCGGGGCTGGGATACTTCGTCGCGATGTAGGCCGTCAGGGCATCGAGCAGGCGGGACTCCTCCGCGCCCGTCCAGCCGGCCGGCGGCGTGTTCAGGCCGACGTCGGCGACCGCCTGGGCCAAATCCGGGTGGACGGTCGTCGCGGTTGCAGTCCGCCGGACGATCTGCCCCGGCGCGCGGAGGTGCCAGTAGAGCAGGATCGCCCAGGCCGTTTCCGAAGTGAACACATCATCGAGCGTCGGGCGGGCCGTGCTGCCCACCGCGTTCAGCGTGTCATCCGGCCACGGCAGGGAGCCGAGGTCGCGCAGGCGGATTCGCAGCAACTCCCAGACGCCCTTGCCGAAGCCGGGCCGCCGCGCGGCCTGCGCCAGGCGGTGGGCCCAGTGCCAGTCGCGCAACGCCTCGGCGGCCGTCGGCCCGAGCGGCGGGTCGAGCCGGCGGAGGTCGAACGGGTCGGCGCCGGGGGCCGACGGCGGGGCCTCCAGCGGATACCCGTTGCGCTCGAAGGCGACCGCCCCCAGGTGCCGGTAGGTCGCCTTGTCCCACAGGCGCTCGCCGTGCGCGATCGAACCCAGCGTGTGCCAGGGCAGCTCGGATTGGAGGCCGGCGTCCTCGATCGCCGGGCGGAAGTCGCGCAGGTCGAACTCCCGGGCCAGCGCGAACAGGGCACCGAGGCCGCCGACGACCTTCGCGGCGCCTCCCGCGCCGACGACCTCGTCGCGCAGGACGAACGGGCCGAGAGACGTGATGCCGGCCGTCGAGGCGTCGATGCCGTCGAGGAACCCGCCGCAGGCCACCTCGCAGACGGCGCGGACGATCCGGAAGACTTTCTTCTCCGCGTCGGTCAGCGCAACGGCCGACCCGGTCATCCGCTCGGGCGTGACCTCGCCGGCCGGCTGGCACGGGCGGAAGTCGGGGTCGTTCCGCGACCGCGGCCCGAGGCCGCACGCGGCGAACGCCCCAAGCCGTTGCCGCACCCTCGTGCCGCCGGTGAAATCGACGACGAACATCCGATGATCCGGGTCGCTGTCCTCGGCCGCGCCCCAGAGGTTCGGGTTGACGACGGCGTCGCCCGACGCGTCAGTGCAGGACTGGACGACCACCGGGCAGCGGAGGCGGTTCCGCGCCGAGATCCAGTGGTCGATCAGCGCGGCGGTCTCGGGGTTGGCCTCGCCCGAGACCGGCCCGGTGTAGGGCATCGTGTTGGCGACCGGCTCGAGCGTGTCGGCGTAGGTGTCGGGCGAGGCGGGTGGCGGGTCGATCAGCCGCGCGACGGACCGGCCCTTGGCGTAGGCCTGAAACTGGCGGAGGCCCTCGCGCATGCCGTCGCCGGCCAGGTTGCCGAAGCCGAGGATCGCCAGGTCGTCGCGGAGCCGCGCCGGCGTCGTCGGCCGCAGCGAGCAGCCCGGCGGTTCGAGCCGCACCTCGCTCGCTCCGGACTTCCTCAGCGTGAGCGACGGATGAAGCTCGTTGGGAGTGCTATCTTCCGGGTCGAGCAGCACACGCCAGCGCTGGTCTACCTCCTCGTCGACGACGCGGACGTGGGCGGCGTCGAGATTGATCGGCGTGTGGCGCGTGCCGAAGTCGCTGTCGAGCGCGGCGCGGAGTGATGCCCGCAGCGCGGGCTGGAGCATGCCGGGGACGACCTGCGCCAGCGGGATCGGGCCGCCGATCGCGTGCGCCCGCACGGGCGGCGGCAGGCCGTCGCTGTGGAGCCGGAAGTGCCGGCTCGGCGGGCTGGCGCCGGGGACCTCGCGCTCCATCGGCAGCGACGGCACTTCCTCGAAGACCACTGAATGGCTCGGCGTGTCGAGCCGGACGTTGAAGCGCCGGAGGACTTCCAGGCCCTCGGCGACCGCCTTCTTCTTCTCCGGCAGGTTGTTGTAGAACGTGCGCAGGTCGGGGTGGAACTCCTCGACCCGCCAGCGGTGGCCGTTCTCGACCACGACGAGCCGGGTGGAGGGGGCGAGCGTGATCGCCTGCGGCGGCCGGGCGGACTCGGTCACGCTCCCTCGCCGCGCCTCCAGGAGCGATTCGACGGCCTTACGCCTGTCCTGGATCGTCCGGCGCAGCTCGCGACGGCGACGCTCCCGCGCCCGGATGACTTCGCGCAGCGGCACCGTCTCGCCGGCCAGCTCCTGGCAGACCGCCCGGCACACGAACCGGTCTTCGTGGAAGACCCGGACCTCCGCGACGTCGCGCGGGTCGTACCGCAACAAGACATCCTCACCCACGTAGGCCGCGAGCGTCGGGTCGATGTACCGCAGCCCCGAGAACCGGATGCCATCGGAGTGGACTCGCCGCGTCTTCGGGACAGTCAGGAGCAGCAGGTCGAGTCGTTCCAACGACTCGGGCATCCGCGGCAGGAAGCCGCCGGACGTCCACCGCTCCTGCGGCCTGGATCCCGTCGTCGTGTGGGGTTCGTTGTGGTACTCGTCGATCAGGAACCGCTCCAGTTCCGCGGTTATCTCGGCCAGCGTCAGCCCCGCTTTCGGAACGGCCCCGCCAGGCGCGTAGCCGGGCAGCCGCGGCAGCAGGACCTGGGCGACGCCCTTGAAGAACCGCTCGATCTTCCCCCGGCCGCGGGGCCGCCCGACCATCGAGTTGACCAGCCGGATCTTGAGGTCGGCGGCCACCTGCTCGAGGTGCCGGGAGGTGAAGTCGCTGCCGTGGTCGGAATAGAGGACCCCGGGGATGCCGCAGACCTCCCAGCCCGGCCGGGCCTTGCGCCAGATCGCCTGCTGCAACGCCAGGGCCGTCTGGATCGCTGAGGGGCTGCCGAAGAACAGCGCGTAGCCGGCCACGGCGCGGCTGTAGTCGTCGAGGATGATCGTCAGCCACGGCTTCGCGGGCTGCCCGTGCCCGTCGTCCACCCAGACATCCAGCTCCGTATGGTCGGCCTGCCAGACGGCGTTGGGGGCGTCCGCTTCATGGCGGTGGATCAGGTCGAAGGCGTCGGCATAGGCTTTCGACCCCTCGTGGGCCAGGGTCACCAGGGCCGGATCCAGCGCGCGGACCACGGCGTAGACCGTGCTGTAGCTCGGCGTCGGCTCCCCGAGCCGCTCGGCGAGGCCGATGACCTCGCGATGGATCGACACCGCGGACAGGTGCGGCTTCCCCAGGGCGAGGCCCTCGATGACCTGGTGCAGCGTGTCGGAAAGGTGCCGCCGGCCCCGATCGCTTCGCCCCTTGCGAGCGAGCCCGGCGAGTCCCTCGCGACGATATTGGGCGACCCTGCGTCGGGCGGTGCGGAGAGCAACCCCCTCGTCGCGGGCGACGCGGGCCAGCGGGACTTCACCATCCAGGGCAGGCCGGAGGAGTTCGTAGCGCTCGAAGGCCCGGGCGCGCTCGGCCTCCGAGAGTCCGCTGAGCGGAGGCTGTACCATCGCCGGGATTGCTCCACGAGCACCGTCAAAACGACAAGCCGACCCACCCGCCACGGGGTGAAGTGGTTATCGACAAACGATGCCAAAGAGCTTCGAAGAAGCCGTGCCACTTACCGGCGAACTTAACACATCCCCTCCCCTTTATCGGCCCTCGCATGGCGGAAGATAACCGGTTTTGTAAGCCTTCAGCCGAGTTCAGTGACTTTCTCCGGCAGGGGCGGGAGTTGGCCGGTTTGGAGGTAGGTGCGGATGGCTTCGACGACGGCGGAGGCGGGGTTGCGGCCGCGTTGTTTGAGGGTGCGGAAGACGCTCATCAGGACGGCCTGGGTCTCGGCCCCCTCCTCGCTGCCGTTGGCGTAGCTGTTCTTCCGCGCGATCACCGCCGGGCGGATCCCGCGTTCGGCGTGGTCGTTGTCGAACGGCACGTCGGCGTGGTCGAGGAACGTGAACAACTCCGAGGCGTGCCGTCGCAGCCGCTTCACCAGGCGTCGCGCGTGACGTTGCTCCCACGGCCGGGCCAGCAGTTCGCTCAGGCGTCCGTCCAGGCACCGTCGACGCGAGGCGAACGCCTTCGCCGACAGTTCCTTCCGCCGCTTGCTCAGGCGGATCGAGTCGCGGATCAGCCGCTTCAGCCGCTTCGAGGACTCCGGCCAGTCGCCCTCGGGTTTGTGATAATGCTGGGTCCGTTTCAGGTCGCGCAGCAGGTGCGGCAGGCATTTCTGCTTTATGCGCGCAGGCGACCGCGTTGTAGGCGCCCCAGAAGTCGGTCACCAACACCCCGGCGAACTCCTTCTTGAAGAACCGCTTCAACGCCGGGCTGCCGCGGCGGCGGTCGATCATGTAGCAGGTGACGTCCCTCGACGCGAAGCACCACAGCCAATGGGTCTTGCCGTCGACCCGCCAGCCGGTCTCGTCGGCGTGCGAGACGGCGCTTCGCAGGGCCTGCGCCCGGATCTCGTCGTCCCAGGCCGCCAGGATCTCCCGCAGCCGCCGCCACATCTGGACCAGGCCGCCGGCCGAGAGCCGGAACCGCAGGTGGAAGTTGAAGACGTCCGTGATCTGGGCCAGCGTCACGCCCAGCAGATAATGCAGCCACGCCGAGAGCGCCACGACCCGCAGCCCGATCGCCGAGCCGGGCAGGGCGTCGGGGACGGTCGGCTCGACGGTCGCCCTGCAATGCGGGCACCAGTAGCGATGGATCGTGTGCTCGGTGACGACGGGGGTGATGTCGGCGGGGATGTCCTCGACGATCCGCGTCCGCGAGCTCCGACACAGCCCCACCGGCCCATGGCAGACGGGGCAGGCCGAGAGCGAGTGCTCCTCGCGACGGTCGATCCGCTCGGGCGTCGGCCGTCGCCGCCCGGGATGCCCCGGGGCCGCCCCCTTGGCCTCCCTGCGGCCCTTGGCCGTCGGCTTGACGTAAGGGGGCGTCTGCCCCGAGGGGGCCGACGGATCGACTCCCGTCGCCGCGCCGGCCGTCTTCTCGGCCAGTTGTTTGGCCAGGCTCAGGAGCGCGAAGACGACCGCGTCCTGACCTTGCTGGAAGATCCGCGTCGCTTGCTCGGCGGTCAGATGCGGGCCGAGCACGGCCTGAAGAGAGGCGGCGTCAAGTGTCTCCACGCTCGCGGTCGTCATAGAGGGTGTTACGAACTTTAGGGCCTATGGCTGCGTAGTTTAGGGCATGACGACCCATCGCAAGCCCTACGACTCCGACGTCGGCGACGCCGAATGGGACTTCGTGGCCCCCTATCTGACCCTGCTGACCGAGCACGCCGGCCAGCGTCGGCACGACCTCCGCGAGGTCCTCAACGCCCTCCGATGGCTGGTGCGGACCGGCTCGCCCTGGCGGCTGATGCCCCACGACCTGCCGCCCTGGCACGCGGTCTACGACCAGGCCCGGCGATGGATGGCCGCCGGCCGCTTCGAGGCGATCGTGCACGACCTCCGCGCCGTGCTCCGCATCGCCGACGGCCGCCAGGCCGGCCCGACCGCGGCGATCGTCGACAGCCGGACCATCCAGTCCACGCCCGAGAGCGGCGGCCGGGCCGGATACGACGGCTACAGGCGCAAGAACGGCTCGAAGGCGCACATCGCCGTGGATACGATGGGCCGCCTGCTCGCCTTGCACGTCACGCCGGCCGACGAGTAGGACCGCGCCCAGGTCGCCAGGCTGTGCGAGGCGATGCGCGAGGCGACCGGCGAGTCGGTCGAGTTGGTCTACGCCGACCGGGGATACACCGGCGAGGAGGCGTTCGACGAGGCGGCCGGCAGCGGGATCATCCTGCACGTCGTCAAGCTCCCCGAGGCGAAGAAGGGGTTCGTGCTCCTGCCCCGCCGCTGGGTGGTCGAGCGTTCCTTCGGCTGGATGGCGAGGTTCCGCCGCCTGGCCCGCGACTACGAGCGGCTGGCCTCGACGCTGGAGGGCCTGCATTACGTCGCCTTCAGCATCCTCATGCTCCACAACGCCTCGCCCATCCTTGCAGCGTTGAGTTCGTAACACCCTCTGGCCATGGCGTCGTTCCTCAAGATTCGAATCCTCGACGCCTATCGATCCGCAATCCCCAGGCCAACTCTGTTAGGGCCTCTTAGCCACATCTTATCGGCAAATGTGCGTATGCGGCGCTTCGCGTCGCCCCGGACGCCGTGATCGACCGGCTCCTGGATGCTTCCGTCGGAGATGAATCCAACCTGGATTCCAATACGCACCACCCGCTGCGTTGGATCAGGGATTGGATCATGGAAGCCCGACCGGGGACCGGAGATGGGGTGGAAAGGCGTGCGTTGCTGCTGCGGATCGCCTCACACTGGGTGGCAACAGGTCGGGATGAAATGACAGGAGCGAGGGCCGTCGCGATCGCCCTCACACCTCGCTGTGGTTGGTTGGAGAACGATCCTGGGTCATGGCGGCAAGTGACCCTCTCGCAGGGCTATCTCCTCGCCCGCGAGATTCTCGAGGTTGGCGATCTATGGTCCAACTGGATTGGTTCTTCGTCGATCCTAGACGTAGTTGGATGGGAATCTTTGCGGAACCTCCTAAGTGACTGGGTTTATCCAGAGCCCATGCTTTCGCGGAAATCTTCGCAGAATGATGAGATCAAATCGGCATGCGGTTGGTGGCGCGGCGGATGCTTCACGACATGGTCGTCCTAGCGACCGGCCGGCAGGGCCGCCGCGCTATGAAGTGGTGAATTTGTAGGGCTTGCGGCGATACTCGGGGCCCAGGAGCCCCACGCCATGCCCGCTCTGCCGCTCACGGACGTCTTCGCCGGCCTGCCCGACCCGCGTCGCGACACCCGCGACAAGCTCCATGCGTTGACCGACATCCTGGTCATCACCATCTGTGCCGTCATCGGCGGCGCCGAGAGCTGGGAGGGCATCGCCGAATACGGACGCACCAAGGAGCCCTCCTTCCGCCGCTTCCTCCCCCTGAACAACGGCCTCCCCAGCCCGGACACCTTCGAGCGGGTCTTCGCCAAGCTCGACCCCACCGCGTTTGCCGCCGCCTTCGGGAATTGGATGGCGGCGGCCTGCGAAGCCGCCGGATTGATCCCGATCGCCATCGACGGCAAGTCGGCCCGAGCGGCGAAGCGGGCCACCGCCACCGGATGCCTGCACGTCGTGACCGCGTGGGCCGCCGAGAACCGCCTGGTCCTGGGCACGTCGGTCGTCGCCGACGGCTCGAACGAGGTGGCGGCGATCCCCGAACTGCTCCGTACGCTCGACCTGGCCGGGGCCCTGGCGACGATCGACGCGGCCGGCTGCCAGGTCGACAACGCCCGGATCATCCGCGAGCGGAAGGGCCATTATCTGCCGGCCGTGAAGGACAATCAGCCCAAGCTGCGGGCGGCGGTCGAGGCGGTGATCGACCGGGCCTGCGAGGCCGACTTCGAGGGGGAACGCTACGACGGCCACGCCGCGATCGAGGACGGCCACGGCCGTCACGAGGAGCGTTACGTCAGCGTGGTCCGCGACCCCGAGGGCCTGCCTCCGGATTGGCCGGACGCGGCGGCCGTGATCCAGGTGGACCGGGAACGCGAGGTGGACGGTGTCCGCACGACGACCAGCCACTACTACCTGAGCAGCTATCGCGGGACGGGCGCGGAGTTCGCCGCGTGGGTGCGTGGCCACTGGGGGATCGAGAACGGCCTGCACTGGGTGCTCGACGTGGTGTACCGCGAGGACCGCAGCCGGATCCGTGCCCAGCACGCCGGGGCGAACCTGGCGCTGATCCGCCGCGTGGTCGTCTCGCTGGTGCGGCGAGGCCCGGGCAAGGGCAGCGGCGTGACGAAGCGCCTCAAGGCCGGCTGGTATGACAACTATGGTTCATCCGGCTGAGGCGTGCGCCGGGCTGTCAGGCCGGATGTTTCAGCCGACGAGTTCATGGCGAGTCTCGTGCAGCGCAAGGATCTTGAGCTTGAAGAGCTCTTGGTCGCGGAAGCCGTAGGCCTGGCGTTTCATCGTCTTGATCTTGTTGTCGGCCCCCTCCAGGGGGCCCGACGTGATGAAGGCGTCGTAGTAGGCCGGGAGGCCGTCGCGGTGCGAACTCAGGGTCCGCGCCATCTGCTTCAACGGGGCGACGCCTGACGCTTCGGCCCGTCGAATCCATCCGTCCAGGAACACGGCGGCGAACCGTCGGCCGGGCTGTTCCCAGAACTGGCGCAGCTCCTCCTTTAGGTAGTAGGCCGTCGCCAGCGGTCGGTTCGACGCCAACGCCTCCTCCAGCCGGGCCCGCTCGTCTTTCGACCCGTCGAGGCCGTCGGCCCGCTTCAGCAAGAGCCATCGCGCCCCCTTGAGGATCTTCGGCTCATGATTCCGGAGAGGTGGACGATACTTGCAGGCCACCCCCCCTGGTGATGTAATCACGACGAGTCGTGACGCACTCCGGAGGGTACCGGCGATGGACTTCCCGATCA
>MKTT01000041.1:1096-16910 GCA_001898385.1 Planctomycetales bacterium 71-10 | reverse complement strand
CGCAACCCGGAACGCAAGGAAGGCCAGGACCTGATCCCGATGCGCGACTTCCGCAAGGAGATGCGGCAGGAGATGGACGACCTGGGGATGGACCAGGAGTTCGCCCGGCGCTACCTCAATGAAGGGTTCTCCGGCGGCGAGAAGAAGCGGGCCGAGATCCTCCAGCTGGCGATGCTGCGCCCGGCGTTCGCGATCCTCGACGAGACCGACAGCGGCCTCGACATCGACGCCGTTCGGATCGTCTCCGAGGGGGTCAACCGGGTCGCCGCCAAGCACTCGACCGGCGTGCTGGTCATCACCCACTACGAACGCATCTTGACGTACATCAAGCCCGAGTTCGTCCACATCCTCTTCGGCGGCCGGATCGTCGAGGAAGGGGGCCCCGAGCTGGTCAAGCACCTCGAGGCCGAGGGTTACGACTGGATCCGCTCCAAGTACCCCGACGCGGCCCGCGCCGAGGACGAGATGGAGGCCGCCAACCCCAACGCCGGCCAGCTGGTCTGACCGACCCCGAAGACGAGACGCGACGGACGGACGATTCCCAAAGAGAATGAATGAGGAAACCGCGATGGCGACCGATCTGAACCTTCAGGTGGCAGGCATCAAGGACGAGTACAAGTACGGATTCCGCGATTCCGACGAACACTACGCCTTCAAGAGCGGCAAGGGGCTGTCGCGCGACGTCGTCAACCAGATCTCGGAGATGAAGAACGAGCCCGACTGGATGCGGCAGTTCCGGCTCAAGGCGCTCGACGTCTTCCACAAGAAGCCGACGCCCGTCTGGGGCGGTTCGCTCTCCGAGCTGAACTTCGACGACATCCACTATTACATGAAGGCCGCCGACCGCCAGGGGCGGTCGTGGGACGACGTGCCGGCCGACATCAAGAACACGTTCGACAAGCTCGGCATCCCCGAGGCCGAGCGCAAGTTCCTCGCCGGCGTCGGCGCCCAGTACGAGTCCGAGGTCGTCTACCACAGCCTCCGCGAAGACCTCGCCCAGAAGGGCGTCATCTTCGTCGACACCGACACCGCCGTCCGCGAGCACCCGGACCTCGTCCGCGAGTACATCGGCAGCATCATCCCGATCGCCGACAACAAGTTCGCGGCCCTGAACTCCGCCGTGTGGAGCGGCGGCTCGTTCGTCTACATCCCCGCCGGCGTGAAGGTCGACATCCCGCTCCAGGCCTACTTCCGCATCAACGCCGAGAACATGGGCCAGTTCGAGCGGACCCTCATCATCGTCGAGGAGGGCGCCCAGGTCCATTACGTCGAGGGCTGCACGGCCCCGATGTACTCCTCGGAGAGCCTGCACTCGGCCGTCGTCGAGATCGTCGTGAAGAAGGGCGGGCGCTGCCGCTACACGACGATCCAGAACTGGGCCAACAACATCTACAACCTCGTCACCAAGCGGGCCGTGGCCCACGAAGACGCGCTCATGGAGTGGGTCGACGGCAACCTCGGCAGCAAGCTGACGATGAAGTACCCGGCCGTCTACATGGTCGGCAAGGGCGCCCGCGGCGAGATCCTCTCGATCGCGTTCGCCGGCGCCGGCCAGCACCAGGACGCCGGCGGCAAGGTGGTCCACGCCGCCCCCTACACCAGCTCTCGGATCATCTCCAAGAGCATCAGCAAGAACGGCGGCCGGGCCAGCTACCGCGGCCTGCTGAAGGTGGCCGACGGCGCCAAGGGCTCCAAGTCGAACGTCGTCTGCGACGCCCTGATCCTCGACCCGATCAGCCGGTCCGACACGTACCCGTACATCGAGATCGACGAGGACGACGTCAAGATCGGCCACGAGGCCAGCGTCTCCAAGATCGGCGAGGAGCAGCTCTTCTACCTGATGAGCCGCGGCCTCTCCGAGGCCGAGGCCTCCACCCTCATCGTCAGCGGCTTCATCGAGCCCCTCGTCAAGGAGCTGCCGATGGAGTACGCCGTCGAGATGAACAAGCTCATCCAGCTCCAGATGGAAGGCTCCGTCGGCTGACGCCGATGGGGCCGCCCCTTCCCCCGGAGGCCATGACATGAGCATCGACCTGAAGAACGACGAGGTCGTCGTCGAGCCGGAGGTCCAGGCCGTCCTGGACCTCTTCGACGCGCTCGGGGCCGACGCCAAGCGCGACGCGCTGGGACGACTCCTCAAGCGGCTGCCCGACATGGAATGGCCCGACCTCGACGAGGAGACGCTGGCCGAGGTCGCCGACGAGACCTTTCGAGCCTACGACCGCGACGAGGGGGCGAAGACGCCTTGAGGAGGATCGTGCGGGGCGAGGTCTGGATCGTCGACCTGGGCTATCAGGGGAAGATTCGCCCCTGCGTCGTCATCAGCCAGGAGCCGGAGGATATCGACCGGGACCTGCGGACGGTCGCGCCGTTCACCACCCAACCGCGACGGTCGCGATTCGAAGTGCCCCTCGACGTGCCGGCGCTCTCGCGCGAGAAGAGCGTGGTCGATGCTCAGAACCTCATGACCACGACTTCGAGCAAATTTCTGAGGAAGGTGGGCCGCCTCTCGGGCGTGCAGTTGGACGAAGTGTGCGCGGCGGCCCGCGCATGGTTGGAACTCTGATGGACCAGCCGGCCTCGGCCCAACGCCTCGTCGCGGGTCAGTGGATATCGGCCGCCGGCCCGCGAGGCCGACGAGCCAGTCGACAAGAGAGCGCCGGCCCGCCCCGTCCGCGGGGCCGAAACGGCGATGAACGAAACTTGCGTAGAAACGACGTCCAAGTCCTGGGATATCCATGAGTAGCAGCCTCAGCGCCACGACCGCGGCACCGGCCGGGTACACCGAAGACGCCTTCGAATCCTTCCTGAAGGGCCGCGACGAGCCCGGCTGGCTGGTCGACCGCCGCCGCCAGGCGTTCGCGCGGCTCCAGGCGTTCGCCTGGCCGACCTCGCGCGACGAGGAGTGGCGGCGCACCGACATCCGGGCGTTCAAGCCGGCCGAGTTCGGTCCGCCGGCCGTCGCCGAGCCCTCGGCCGCCGCCGTGGCCGCGTTCGACCCGCTGTGGGACGCGCTGTCGTCGCACTACGCGACGGGCGTCGCCCACGTCGACGGCGCGGTCGTCCGCAAGCCCGACCCGGCCAAGCTCGGCGGCGCGGTGTTCGTCGACCTGGCGACCGCCGCCAAGGACCACCCGGAGATCCTCAAGGACCACCTGCTGACCGACGTCGTCAGGTCGTCGGACGACGTGATGGCGGCCCTGCACGCGGCGTACTGGAGCGGCGGGTCGCTCCTGTACGTCCCCAAGGGCGTGAAGGTCGAGTTGCCCCTGTTCAGCATCGCCGGCCTCTCCGCCGAGGGCCGCGTCGACTTCGGCCACACCCTCGTCGTGCTCGAAGAGGACGCCGAGGCCACCCTCGTCCGCGAGACCGCCTCTGCCGGCCGAGGCGCGACGCCCGGACTGCACGTCGGGGCGCTGGAGGTCGTGCAGAAGGACCGCTCCCGGCTCCGCCTGGTCAACATCCAGAACTGGGACCTGAACACCTGGCACTTCACCCGCGAGCGCGCCGTGATCGGCGCCGACGCCTCGCTCCAGTGGACCGTCGGGGCGCTCGGCTCGCGCCTGTCGAAGGTCAACCAGGAGGTCGCCCTGGCTGGCCAGGGGGCCGCCGCGCAGGTCAACGGCGTGATGTTCACGACCGGCAGGCAGCACCTCGCCTACTTCACCCGCCAGGACCACCAGGCCCCCCACACCACCAGCGACCTGCTCTACAAGGGGGGGCTCAAGGACTCCTCGCGCGTCGTGTGGAAGGGGATGATCCGCGTCGAGAAGGACGCCCAGCGCACCGACGCCTACCAGAAGAACGACGACCTCATCCTCTCCGACTCCGCGCGGGCCGACTCCATCCCCGGCCTGGAGATCGAGGCCAACGACGTCCGCTGCACCCACGGCGCCACCGCCGGGCGGGTCGACGAGGAGATGATCTTCCTCTGCCGGGCCCGCGGCATCCCCCGCGAGACGGCCGTCCGGCTGATCGTCGAGGGCTTCTTCGCCAACGTCTACGACCGCATCACGCTCGACCCCGTCCGCGAGACGCTCGCCAGCGCCGTCGCCGCGAAGCTCGGGGAATCTTGATCGCCGAAAGCCAGGAGTTTGGATCGATGGCGGAGAACTACGCGCACCCCGAAGTCCTCGTCTCGACGCAGTGGGTCCAGGACCACCTCGACGACCCCAAGGTGCGGGTCGTCGAGAGCGACGAGGACCTGCTGCTCTACGACCTGGGCCACGTCCCGGGCGCGGTGCGGATCGACTGGCAGGGGGACCTCCAGGACCAGATCGTCCGCGACTACATCGACGAGGGCAAGTTCGCCGAGCTGTGCTCGAAGAACGGCATCGGGCCCGACACCACCGTCGTCTTCTACGGCGACAAGTCGAACTGGTGGGCCTGCTACGCCTTCTGGGCCTTCACGCTGTTCGGCCACAAGGACCTCAAGGTCATGGACGGCGGCCGGAAGCTCTGGGTCGACGAGAACCGGCCCATGTCGCGCGAGGCGCCGAAGTACGCCCGCACCGACTACAAGGTCGCCGGCGGCGACGAGCCGGCCATCCGCGCCTTCCGCGACGACGTGCTCGCCCACATGAAGGCCGGCGGCAAGCTGATCGACGTCCGCAGCCCCAAGGAATTCACCGGCGAGATGCTCCACATGGAGGACTACCCCCAGGAGGGCTCGCTCCGCGGCGGCCACATCCCCGGGGCGAAGAGCGTCCCCTGGAGCCGCGCCGTCGACGACGACGGGACGTTCAAGTCCCCCGCCGAACTCCGGTCCATCTTCGAGGGCGAGGCCGGCCTCAAGCCGACCGACGACGTCGTCGCCTACTGCCGGATCGGCGAGCGTTCCAGCCTGACGTGGTTCGTGCTGACGCACCTGCTGGGATACCCGCGCGTCCGCAATTACGACGGCTCGTGGACCGAGTGGGGCAACCTGGTCCGCGCGCCGATCGAGCGCGGGCCCGGCGCCTGAGAACGCGCCTTGCCCGGGCGGGCGGCGTCGTGAAAAATGATAACGAACCCGGGAGGCCCCCGGTCGCTCCGACGGTCGTCGTCGCGCGTGCGACGACGACCGCATGGACGGGCGATCGGGCCTCGCCGGCCCCGGCCCCTCTCCCCACGCCGGAAGGAGCACGACCATTCCCATGCCCGCCGCCCTCGACGCCATCATCGATGAACTCCGGGAGTCGGACCGCCAGGAGCGGATCGACCTCCTGCTCGACTTCGCCAAGAACCTGCCGCCGCTCCCGCCGGAGCTGGAGGCGAGGAAGGACGCGGAGCACCGGGTGGCCGAATGCCAGTCGCCCGTCTACCTGTTCGTCGAGATGATCGGCGACCGCGTGGCCCTTTACGGCGACGCGCCCCCGGAGGCCCCCACGGTCCGCGGCTTCGTCTCGCTGCTGCTGGAGGGGCTCAACGGGGCCTCCCCGGAAGACGTGATGAAGGTCCCCGGCGACCTGGTCGACCGCTGCGGCCTGACCGAAGTCCTCGGCATGCTCCGCGTCGGCGGCCTGGCCGGCGTCCTGCGCCGGATCAAGCGCGACGTCGCCCGCGTCGCGCTCGCCTCGCACGCCGCCCCCTGACCGCCCCGCATCGCGAAAGGCCCGACGTCATGGCCGAAGCCGTCAAGATCGCCGAGCCCGGGGAACTCCCCCCGGGCGGGAGGAAGCTCGTCGAGGTCGACGGCCGCGCCCTGGCCCTCTTCCGCATCGACGACGATTATTACGCCATCGACGACGTCTGCACCCACGACGGCGGCCCGCTCGCCGAGGGCGACCTGTCCGGCTGCATCATCGAATGCCCCCGCCACGGCGGCGAGTTCGACGTCCGCACCGGCGAGGCCGTCCGCTTCCCCGCCGTCGAGCCCGTCCCCACCCACGCCGTCGAGGTCCGCGGCGACGGCGTCTACGTCCGCATCGAAGATTGAGCCCGGGCGCGCGACGCCCCGAGGAGGCACCCATGATCGAGCACGAGGCGCTCATCCAGGCCCTGAAGACCGTCGTCGACCCCGAGCTGAACGTCAACGTCGTCGACCTGGGCCTGGTCTACTCGGTCCAGGCCGAGGAGGACCGCGTCGCCGTCGAGATGACGCTGACCTCGCCCGCCTGCCCGATGGGCCCGGAGATCCTCCGCAACACCGTCGCCGCCCTCGAGAAGGTGGAAGGGGTCGCCAAGGCCGACGTCCGGCTCGTCATGTCCCCCCCCTGGACCCCCGACCGCATGACCGACGAAGCCCGCGACGAACTCGGGATGTATTGAGCCGGCCCTCGTCCCCCACCCACGCGCCGTCCCCTCCCCCGGAAGGCCCTGGCCGTCCCCTCAGGCCCAGGGCCGTGAAGAAGCCCATCAAAACGCACTCGCGTTGATATTTAGCGAATCCTCCTCGCGCCACGTTGCCCATTCTCCACATCGGCGTAAGTTTTATATGGAGGACGTCGACGCCTGATGACGGGGTCGATTCCGTGTGTTAAGTTGGCCCGCCAGGGCGGCGGGCCGGCGCGAGCCTTCGCGCCGAGGCCGATCGATGGGGACGGCCGTCGCCCCTTGACCTCCCCCCCAGGCATCCCGACCGATTGTTTAAATCGCCGATTAAAGCCCGGAATCTGGGGCCGTTGGCTCCCTTTGCAAAGGGAATGGTGCGACGTGGCTCGGAAAAAAACGCCTAAAGTCCGCCTGACCATCAAATCCGCCTTATCACGCCGGCTCCGCGAGATCCGTCAGGAACTCTTCGGCGACCATGGCGGCCCCGAGTTGGCGCGTCGGCTGAACCTGCCGGCGCGGACGTGGTACAATTATGAGACTGGCGTGACCGTCCCGGCCGAGGTTTTGCTCGCCTTCATCGAGCTGACCGGCGCGTCCCCCGCCTACCTGACCACGGGCGCGGGCCCCCGGTTCGGCGGCCGGTCCGACGACCTCCGCACCGCCGAGCTGTCGCCGATCGAGCTGATCCGCCGCGGCCTGGAGAAGCTGGAGCGCGAGCGCTCCCAGCCCGACCTGGACGGCTCGCCCGCCGCGCACCAGGAGGGCGAGGAGTTCCTAGGAGTCCCGGTGCTCCGGGCCGATGAACTCCAGAAACCCCGGCCGGACCCGGCGCTCGCCGTGGGACGGGTCATGGCCTACCGCCAATGGCTCCCGAACCCGTCCGCGACGGTGGCGGTGCGCGTCGAGGACGACGCGATGGCCCCGATCCTGCCGGCCGGCTCGGTCGTGGCGATCGACCGCTCCGACGCCCGGCCCGCTGACCTCCAGGGGAGGATCGTGGCCGCCCGCAAGGACGGCGAGCTCCTGATCCGCTGGCTGGACCTCAGCGGCCGGCACGCGATCCTCCGCCCCAACCACTCCGGCCCCTTCAGCCCGCTGATCTCCGTCGTGCTGGACGAGGCCCCCATCGACTTCATCGTCGGCCGGGTGGTCTGGTCCTGGAGCCGATTCAACGAGGACTGAGCCGGGAGGGCCGCCATGCCGCCCCAGCGCCCCCCCGCGCCCCGGCCCGCGCAGATCTGGCGGTCGGCGCGCGAGCCGCTGTTCTGGCTCGACGCCGACCTCCGCGTCGCCTGGGCCAACCCCGCGTTCGAAGCCTTCGCGGGGGCCCCGGCCGAGTCCGTGGTCGGCCTCGCCTGCCCCTCGCACGGCCCGACGGGGGAAGGGGGGGCCGCCGACCTCGCCGCGAGCCTCGCGCCCCCGCCCGAGGCCCTCGCCGGCCGCGTCGCGACGACGATCGCGGCCTTCCTCTCGCCCGACGGCGAGCCGCGCCGCCGCACCTTGCTGTTCCAGCCGTTCCTCGACGCCTCGGGGTCGCCGCTCGGCCTGCTGGGGAGGGTCCTCGACCCCGACGAGCCCGCCCCTCCCGGCGCCGATCGGGCCGAGGACGCCGGCCATCGCCCGCGGATCGACCTGATGGACGCCCTGGCCGCCTTGCGGGCGCGCTTCGGGATCGACTCCCTGGTCGGGGCCGGCCCGGCCCACCGGCGGTTGATGGAGCGGATCCGGGTCGCCGCGGCCGTCCGGCGGCCGGTCCTGCTCGTCGGCGAGCCCGGGACCGGCAAGCGCCACGCCGCCCGGGCCATCCACCAGCTCGGCGACCCCGACGCCCCCCTGCGGGCCCTGGACTGCGAGGCCCTCCCCGCGCAGATCCTCGATCGCGAGCTGTTCCTCCCCGACGATCCCGAGCGGCCCGCCCCGGCGCGGATGGCCGGCGCCGACGGCTCGTCCGTTCTGCTCGGCGACGTGGCCGCGCTCCCGCGCGACCTCCAGGCCCGGCTGGCCGAGGCCCTCGAACCGGGCGAGGGCCGGGTCCGGCTCCTGGCCGTCACCACCGCCGACCCCGAGGCCGCCGTCCGCGACGCCGTCCTCCGCGAGGATCTGTTCCTGGCCCTGTCCGTCCTGACGATCCCCCTGGCCCCCCTCCGCGAGCGCCGCGAGGAAATCCCGCTGCTCGCCCAGGCCCTGCTGGAGCGGATCAATCGCCGCGGCGGCCCCCAACGCGCGGGCTTCGCCCCCGCTGCTGCGGACGTCCTGGCCGCCTACCACTGGCCCGGGAACCTTCGCGAGATGGGCCGGGTCGTCGAATTCGCCCACGGCCGCGGCCCCGCCCCCCTCATCGCTCCCGACGACCTCCCCGCCGACGTCCGCGGCCACCTCGCCGACGCCTACCCCCCGCCGAAGCCCGCCCCCCCTCGCCCCCTGGACGACATCCTCCTCGACGTCGAGCGTCGGCTCATCGAGAACGCCCTCGCCCGCGCCCGTCGCAACAAGTCCCGCGCCGCCGACATCCTCGGCGTCTCCCGCCCTCGACTCTACCGACGCCTCAAGGAACTCGGATTCCCCGACGTCGACGACGAGTGAGCCGTCTCTCGGAATGCCGCGACGATGAGGACCAGGCTCTCCATCCCCGAAACCCGCCCCAAAGCCCTGCGCCATCGCACGTTGAAGGCCACAGCAACTCTCATCGCCTGGGAAATTCCTGACCGTCTCCGAGTTTGGGGCGGGCGTGACGGTCGACGCCCGACGTCCCCTCTCCCGCCGGGAGAGGGGATGATTTCACCGCCCCTGCTCGAATTGGGAAGGTGGCCCATACGGCCGCCCCAGAATCCGGGAAGGTCAGAAAAATTCCCTCGCAACTCGCAATTTGGGCGCACTGTCCAAGGTAGGGCGGTTGCGCCCTGGATCTTTGGCAACCGGATCAGGAGTGAGCGGAAGGATGGGAACCATCTTCTCACGTCGGCGACGTTGCACCCGTCCCGGATTGGCGGGGTCGATGCGGGGGGGTGCGCGCCCGCCATACCACGCCCGTCGCCGATGGGCGTCCGCAGCCCTCGTCGCCTTCGGAGCGGGTCGGATTTCCCCGATTTCCTCATCGCGCAACGACGAACGAAGCCAACCGAAAAACGCAATCAAACCTATGACCCAAAACAACTTAGGCCGCGACCGAAACCTCCAACGAGGCGACGAATGGACCCAAACGGAGCGACCGGGTTCAGCGACGGAGGCTGTCGCCGAGAGAGCGGGCGTCGGCGTCGTCGGGGGAGAGGCGGAGGACGGCCTCGACGGCCTTGAGGGCGTCGGCGGGGCGGCGGTCGGCGGCCAGCGCGTGGGCCAGGGCGAGGTGGACGTCGGGACGATCCGGCAGGCGCTGGGCCGCGTCGCGGAGGTCGGCGACCGCCTGGGCCGTGTGCCCCAGGGCCAGGTGGGCCTGGCCGCGGAGGTACAGCGACTCGACGTCGCCCGGCACGGCCTCGATCGTCTGGTCGAGGCGGACGAGGGACTGGTCGGCCTCGCCGCGCGAGAGCTGGATGGCGGCGATCCGGCGGCCGGCCGCGACCAGGAACGGATCGGCCTCCAGGGCGCGGAAGTAGGCCGCGAGGGCGTCATCGGTCCGGCCGACGGCCTCCAGCACCCGGGCCAGTTCCAGGTGGGCGGTGGGGTCGTGGGGCTCGATCTCCACGGCGGCCTCCAGCCGCTTCTGGGCGGATTCGAGCCTCCCCGAATCCGCCTCGATCCGGCCCAGGCCCGTCAGCGCGGCGACGAAGTCGGGGTCCAGTTCGACCGCCTTGAGGAAGCAGACCTCCGCCTCGGCGGCGCGGCCCTGGAGCTGGAGCACGGCGCCCCGACGCTGGAGCGCCTCGGGCGAGGCCGGGGTGAGGGCGGAGAGCCGGGCCAGCTCGGCCTCGGCGGTGGCCAGGTCGCCGGCGTCGAGGGCCGCCTGGGCGCGGTCGTCGATCGCCTTGGCCTGGGCGGCCTTCTCCGGATCCAGCGGGCCCCGCGCCCCTCGGCGCGCGCCGGGCCAGCTACACCCCGCGAGCGCGGGGAGCATCCCGAAGAAGAGGCCCAGGTAGGCGATCCATCGCCACCGCCGCATGCGATCATTCCCCCGTCCGTAGGGCGGGCCGATCGGTCCGGGCCGGGCGCGAACGCCCCCGGGCGGACCGAATCCGACGAAGGCTACGGCCGATCCCGGCGGCGGTCAATGGCGATCGGGTGCGGGGCCGGCCGCGGCGGGATCCAGGGGGAAGACGGCGACGGCCGCGACGCCCTCGCCCTCGCGCGATTCCAGCTCGATCCGGCCGCCGAGCTGGGCCGCCAACTCCCGGGCGATCGGCAGGCCCAGGCCGTTCCCGTCGGCCGAGTGCTCGTCGCGGACGAGGCGGTAGAACGGCTCGAAGACGCGATGGACCTCGTCCGGGGCCATGCCGGGGCCGTTGTCCGTCACGGCCAGGCTCCACGAGCCGTCGCCGAGCTTCCCGACGACGCGCACGCGGCCTCCCGGCGGCGTGAACTTGACGGCGTTGGAGACCAAAGCGGCCAGGATCTGCTGGCAGCGGGCGGCGTCCGTGGTCACGATCGCGTCGCCGTCGACCGCCTCGGCCGACCAGTCGAGCCCCTTCTCGCGGGCCGCCCCGCCGAAGGTCCGCTCGGCCTCCCGGACCAGGGCCCCGAGCGAATAGGCACCGAGGGCCGGAGGGCGCGAGGCGCGGATGACCTCGGCGTAGTCGAGGTAGCTGCGGGTCAGCCGGAGCATATCGTCGCAGAGCCCGCGCATCGTGGCGACGTGCCCGGACTGGGCGGCCGAGAACGCCGGGGCACCCCCGCCCAGCATCAGGTCGAAGCCCATCCTCAGGGAGGCCAGGGGCCGGCAGAGTTCCCCGCTCAGGCTGCACAGCAGGTCGTGCAGCTCGCGGCGGTCGAACCGGGACGAGGGCCCGTCGGGGCCGGGATCCGGGTGCGCATCCATGACGTGCTCGCGATGCGGGCGGGCCGGCGACGGCCCGCCCAAGGGGGCTCAGGAGACGACGATCTGGTTGGCCAGCAGGGGGTGGCCGTCGGTGAGGTCCAGGACCGCCTGCTGGGCGACCTGCTTCGCATGATAGGTGCGCGATCGGCCGCGGAGGAGGATGCGATCGTCGCTGTATTCCACCTCCAGGTCGCGGATCCGGCCGTTGGCGGCGCGGTCGACGTGGCCCCGGATGTAGCGGGCGAGTTCCTGGTGGGTCCTGACCGGTCCGGGCCCAAAGAGGTCGGCTCTCGTGGCGAGCGTCGTCATGACCGCGTCCTCGTCCTTGGTGCCGCGAAGAAGCGCAGGGCGGACGATCCGTCCGCCGCCGGATCGATGGCGCGAGGGGCGAGACGGCCCGTCGGCCGGCCGAGCGATCCGGCCCCGGGACGGGCCCCAGGACGACCGTCGGGGGGGCCGCCCCGGCGTAACGTGAAGCCTAACCAGTCGACCGGCCGGGGTCAACTCAGTCGAGGGCCGACGGCGGCTCGGACGGGCGGCGGAGAGGGCGGAGGGGGGCCGCCGCCTGGCTGGGCGAGTCGAGCAGCTCGTCGGTCTGGATGATCGACTCGGCGAGCTTGGCCATCGGCACGCGACGGTCCTGGCTCTGGCGCTGGAGCAGGCGGAACGCCTCGGTCTCGCTGAGCTGCTTGCGGGTCATGAGGATGCCCTTGGCCCGCTCGATGAGCTTGCGCTCGCGGAGGGTCATCTTGAGGTGGTCGACGTCCTCCTGCAGCGCCTGGATCTCCCGGGCCCGGGCCACGGCGACCTCGACGGCGGCCTGGAGGCTGGGGGTGGTCATGGGCTTCAGCAGGTACGAGATCACGCCGTCCTCGACGGCCTGGTCGATCAGGTTGGGGTGGCCGTGGGCGGTGACGATGATGACCGGCGTGCCGGGGTCCTCGGCGATCTGCCGGGCGGCGGCGAGGCCGTCGAGGCCGGGCATCTCGATGTCCAAAAAGATCGCGTCGGGCGCGAGCCGGCGGCAGATCTCGACGGCCCGCTGGCCGTCGTGGACCACCGCCACCACGTCATACCCCAGCGACTCCAGCTGGTTCTGCAACCCGGCGGCGACCGCCTTCTCGTCGTCCGCGATCACGAATCGATACGGGCGTGACATGCTGGCTCCTCCCCCTCGGATCGCCGGGCGGCCGGGCGGCCCCGCGCCGGGCCCGCTCCCGCTTCCGCCCCCGCGGCGCACCGGATAGACTCGGGGCCCGGCCCGACGCCGGCCGCCCCGCTGGGCTAGGGACTGGTCGATCAGGGCCGCGACGCCGCGCCGCGGCCTCGTCCATCGTCAGGGGGTCTCTCGAAGGTGACGCGACATCGTGCGACGGTCCTCGGATACAACGACCTGGCGGTCGGCGACGAGTGGGAGAGCGCGGGGAGGACCGTGACCGAGGCCGACGTGGCCGCGTTCGCCGGCCTCTCCGGCGACTTCAACCCGCTGCACATGGACCACGCCTGGGCCGCCGCGGAAGGGCCGTTCGGCCGGCCGGTCGCCCACGGGCTGCTCGGCCTCGCGCTGGCGTCCGGGCTCGCCTCCGCGGCGCCCCGGATGGACACCCTGGCGTTCCTGGCGGTCCTGGAGTGGCGATTCCTGCTCCCCATCGCGTTCGGCGACACGGTCCGGGTCCTCTCGACGGTCGAGTCGATCGAGCCCCAGGCGCGCGGCCGTCGGGCCGTGGTGGCCTGGCGGCGTCGCCTCCTGAACCAGGAAGGGCGCGTCGTCCAGGAGGGCCTCACCCAGAGCCTGATCCGGTCCCGGCCGCAGACCGAGCCCGGGGCGTCCCCGGCCTGATCCGGCCCCGCCCCGAGCGCGGCCGCCTCTCCCCCTTGAATCGGAATCGCCCCTCCCTTCTCGTCGCGGACGGGGCGAGATTCTAGCAAATCCGGGGCCGCCTCCGAGGAATCCCGGCCCGGCGGCCTCACTCCCATTCAATAGTGCCGGGGGGCTTGCTCGTGACGTCGTAGACGACCCGATTGACCCCCTTGACGGAATTGATGATCCGGGTGGAGGTCCGGGCCAGGACGTCGTGCGGGAGGCGGGACCAGTCGGCCGTCATGAAGTCCTCGGTCTCGACGGCCCGGACGGCGACGACGTTCTCATAGGTCCGGGCGTCCCCCATCACGCCGACCGACTGCACCGGCAAAAGCACGGCGAACGCCTGGGCGGTCTGCCGCTCCAGGCCGGCGAGCCGCAGCTCGTCCAGGAAGATCGCGTCGGCCTGGCGGAGGACCTCCAGCCGGGGGGCGGTGACCTCGCCCAGGCAGCGGACGGCCAGGCCGGGGCCGGGGAAGGGGTGGCGCCAGACCAGGGAGTCGGGCAGGCCGAGTTCCAGCCCCAGGCGGCGGACCTCGTCCTTGAACAGGTCGCGCAGGGGCTCGATCAGCTCGAAGCCCAGCTCGGCCGGCAGGCCGCCGACGTTGTGGTGGATCTTGATGGTGGCCGCGGGGCCGTCCGGCGCGCCGCCGCTCTCGATGACGTCCGGGTAGAGCGTCCCCTGCGCGAGGAAGTGCGCCCCGGGGATGGAGCGGGCCTCCTCGCGGAAGACCTCGATGAACGTGTGGCCGATCCGACGCCGCTTCTCCTGCGGGTCGGTCACGCCGGCCAGCGCCTTGAGGAACGCGCCGGAGGCGTCGACCACGCGCAGCTCGGCGTCGCTGTGGCCGCGGAACACGTCCTCCACCTGGGCGCGCTCGCCGCCGCGGAGCAGGCCGGTGTCGACGAAGACGCAGACGACCCGGTCGCCCAGGGCCTTCGCCAGCAGCGCCGCGCAGACCGCGGAGTCGACCCCGCCGGAGAGGCCGCAGACGACCCGCTGGTCGGGACCGACCTGGGCCCGGATCCGCTCCAGGGCCTGCTCGATGAACGCCTCCATCGTCCAGGCGCGGGGGTTGCCGCAGATCCGGTCGAGGAAGTTGCCGAGCATCAGCGCCCCGTAGGGGGTGTGCGAGACCTCCGGGTGGAACTGGAGGCCGTAGAACGGGACCTCGCGATGCCTGGCCGCGGCGATGGGGCAGGTGGCGGTCGCCGCGAGCGGGATGAAGTCGGGCCCGGCGTCGAGGATCTGGTCGCCGTGGCTCATCCAGACGACGGTGTCCCTGGGGACGTCGTGGAACAGGGGCTCCTCGGCGTCGACCACGCGGCAGTCGGTCCGGCCGTACTCGCGGGCCGGCGGCGCGTCGACCTTGCCGCCGAGCGCCTGCACGGCGAGCTGCATCCCGTAGCAGATCCCGAGCACCGGGACCCCCAGGCGGAACAGCTCGGGGTCGCACTGGGGCGCGCCGGCCTCGTAGACGCTGCTGGGGCCGCCGGACAGGATCAGGGCCAGCGGGTCCAGCTCGCGGACCCGCTCCGCGGTGATGTCGTGGCGGACGATCCGGGCGAAGGCGTGGCGCTCGCGGACCCGCCGCGCGATCAGCTGGACGTACTGGGCACCGAAGTCGAGGACCAGCACCGGCCGCGACGAGAGATCGGAGGGCTCCATGTCAGGCTTGTCTTCCCGGCGACGAGGGGGATGGACCCGGCCCGCGAGGCGTCGCGGCACGGCTCAGCAAACCGTCAGTCTAGCACGCGAGACGGCGGTCGAGAACCCGCCGCGGCCAGGTTTCGCCGTCGGCCCGCCCCTTTATCCCGATCGATCGGGATCGACGCCCATCGCGCGCAGCAGGGCGGCCAGCCGCTCGGCCCGCTCGCGCTCGGCGAGGATCTCGCGCTCCCGGAGGTCGGCCCGCTCGCGCTCGGCGTCGGCCCGCTCGCGCTCGGCGTCGGCCCGCTCGCGCTCGGCGAGGACCTCGCGCTCCCGAGCGTCGGCACGGCCCTCGGCTTCCTCGGCGCGGTCTTCGGCCTTCTCGGCGCGGCGGTGGGCGGCCTGGGCGAGCCGGTGTTCGGCGCGGGCGCGGCGCTCGGCCTCGGCGGCGCGGAGGGCCTCCTCGTCGCGCTGGCGGATCGCCTCGGCGGCGGTGACGAAGGGGACGCCGTCGGGCCGACGGATGACCAGGGCGTCTTCCTCGGGCGGGGCTTCGAACGTAATCCCCAGCCGGGGGCTGCGCCAGGCCTCGACGTCCGGGATCGGCCGCAGGGCGTCCCCCTCGCGGGCCCACCCCTTGAATAAGCCGGTGCGAGGGTCGTATTCGTAATATTCCTCGACGCCCAGCCGGTCGTAGAGGGCCATCTCGGCGGGCGTGTTGGTTGGCGAATAGACCTCGAAGACGACCTGAGGGGCCAGGCCCCCTTCCAACCACTGGCGGTAGGAGTAGCGCCGACCCTTGGGACGGCCGAAGACGACCATCGCGTCGGGTGCGACGCAGTCCTTGACGACCTTCTCGGTGTAGTACCAGAGCAGGTCGCCGGCGACGAAGACGTCGGGGCGGCCGTCAAGGAGGGCCTCCAGGCCCTCCTTGATCGTCACGATCCAGTCGAACTGCTGGGTGCCCTCGGCCATGGGCTTACCGTCGGTGTCGGGGTACGTCGGGTCGTAGACGTCCACATACGCCTGCGGGACGGCCCCGGCGTCGGGGCGCGGGAGGCTCTGATCGGCGGTGCTCACG
>MKTT01000041.1:0-1055 GCA_001898385.1 Planctomycetales bacterium 71-10 | reverse complement strand
CATCTCTAGCACACACCGACCGGCCCAGCCAGATGGATTGGTCTGTTTCCACACGCTTGACAACCCCCGCGCCGCGGGGAGACGATGAACCTGAAGCGGCCGATGCTTCCCATGATGATCTCCGCGAAAGGCGGCGAACGATGGCCACGGCGCCCGGCGACGCAAGCTCCGCGACTCCTCCGGCCCGCATCGAGACCGGCTCGGCCATCACTTCCTCTCCCCAGCGTCACCAGTACGAGTTCAACGCGACCGAGGACCGGATCATCCAGGACCTCGGCGTGAAGATGAGTTTCGCCGGCCTGTTCATGGTCGGCATCGGGCTTTGCTTCGCCCTCTCCACGATCCAGCACTGGTCGAAACTGCGCGAGATCGAGGTCGGGCTTATCTTTCTGAGCATGCTGTTCGCGGTCTTCGGCGTCTGGACTCATCGCGCCGGCTCCGACTTTCGTCGGGTCGCCGAGTCCCGAGGCCGCGACGTCACTCACCTGATGTCCGCACTGGCGACCCTCCTAAGCTGTTACCGGCTGATCTACCTGATCTGCTTCGTCGCCCTCATCTTCGCCGTGATCCAGCTCGCCGCCACGAGTCTGGGAGGTTGACGGCGGGTCATCCCTTGATGACGCCGACCGGCCGGAGCCGGGCGACCTTCTTGGAGATGCCGGCCTTGTCCACGACGTCGACGACGAGGTCGACGTCCTTGTAGGCGGCGGGCTGCTCCTCGGCCAGGCCCTTGTGGCCTCGGGCCTTGGCGATGATGCCGATCGCGTCCAGCTCGCGGTCGATCCGACGGCCCTCGGCGAGCTTGACGGCGGCGGTGCGGCTCATCAGACGCCCCGCGCCGTGGCAGCTCGTTCCGAAGGAGTGGATCATGCTCCCGGGCTGGCCGGCGAGAACCCAGCTCGCCGTCCCCATGCTGCCGGGGATGATGACGGGCTGGCCGATCTCGGCGTAGACCCTGGGGATCTCCGGGTGGCCGGGCGGGAAGGCTCGCGTGGCCCCCTTGCGGTGGACGCAGACCTCCTTCCGGACGCCGTCGCCGACGTCGTGCTCCTCGA
>MKTT01000040.1 GCA_001898385.1 Planctomycetales bacterium 71-10 | reverse complement strand
GTCGGCGGCGCCGTCGGCGCGAACGCGACGAGCGCCGTCGACGCCGGGCCCTTCAACGGCTCGACCACTTACTTCTATCGGCTCAGGGCCTACACGTCGTTGCCCGAAGGCTATTCGAGCTACGTCACGACCTCCGTAACGACTCCAGCCTTCCCGAGCCAGCCGACCGGCCTTGCCGCTACGACTCAGTCGGATGCGAGCATCAAGTTGTCGTGGGCGGTGGTCGCCGGCGCGAGTCAATATCGCGTCGAGCGGCTGTCGGGCACGAGCTGGTTGGGGGTGACGACAGTGGGGGCGGGCACGACCGAGTGGAGCGACGCCGGCCTGGTCGAGGGGACGTCGTACTCTTACAGGGTCGTGGCCGCGAATTCATTCGGGGAATCCGCGCCGAGCTCGACTGCGACCGCGATCACCCGCCCGTCGGCCCCGACGGCCCTCACGGCGTCGATCATCTCCTGGGGGCGTGCCGATATCGCGTGGACGAACAACTCGTCGCGCGCCTCGGAATACCAGGTCGAGCAGTCGAATGATGGCATGACGTGGCTTCCCGTCGGCTCGGTCCCGGGCAGATTTGCGACGATCACCGTCACCGGCCCGTTCGAGGGGTCGAAGACGTACTACTTCCGGGTCCGAGCCTACTCCGCGTTCAGCGGTCATTCGACCTATGCAAACGGTTCGTCGGCCGCCCCCGCCTTCCCGAAAGCCCCATCCGGGGTCAAGGCCGTGGCCGCCTCCGGCTCGTCGATCACGGTCTCGTGGGACGACGTAAGCAATGAGACGAGCTACCGCATCGAAAGGCAGATGAGCTCCGGCGCCTGGGCCAACGTCGGCAATACCGGGGCGGGGGCAACGAGCTTCACGGACACAGGCCTCCAGTCGGGGATCCCCTACAAATTCCGGGTGATCGCCGCGAATTCCGCGGGCGATTCGCCGTTCAGCGAGGTCGTCTCCCTGACGATCATCCACCCGACGGCCAACAACGAATCCTACACGTCGCTCCACGACCGCGCGCTCACGATAGCGAAGGCCAACGGCGTCCTGTCCAACGACGTCGATCCCTACGGGATCCCGCTGTCGGCGGCCATCGTCGGCAATGCCGGTCACGGATCGGTGGTCTTGAGCGCCGACGGGTCATTCTCCTATACGCCGAATCCCGGCTTCACCGGGACCGACACTTTCACCTACCGGGCCAGCAACGGCGCCCTGGAAAGCGACCCGGCGACGGTGACGATCCTCGTCACCAATCCCCACGCCCCGACTTCCCTGAACGACGCGTATGCCACGACGCAGGGGAACTCGCTCGCCATCTCCTCGGCGTCGAGCGGCGTCCTCTCCAACGATTCCGACGCCGACGGCGACCAGTTGACGGCGATACTGGTCGTGCCGCCCCGAGGCGGGACGTTGACTCTCAACCCGGATGGTACGTTCACCTACGCGCCGGGGACCGGATTCTACGGGCAGGATTCGTTCATCTATAAGGCCGGCGACGGAGTCGCGTCGGGCGCTTGGACCACGGTCACGATCGACGTGACCCCCCCCTCCACCCCCAACCCGCCAACCGACTACGCGGCGACTCCGATCATCATCTCACCGGCCTCCGCCTCGGAATGGCAGGTCGAGGGCAAGTCGACCCAGCTCAGCGTCGGGGCCCAGGTCGCGGGCACCGGTTCGTCCCTGACCTACTCCTGGTCCATCGAGTCGATGCCGGCCGGGGCCTTCATGCCGCAGTTCAGCGACAATCATTCGCACACGGCGAACAGCGTGTCCGCCACCTTCTCGTCCGCCGGCGAGTACACCTTCCTCGTGACGGTCAGCAATCAAGGGGCCGTCGCCCAGAGCAAGGCGACCGTGTCCGTCGAGCAGAAGGCGACCAAACTGGTTCTCTCGTCGGAACGCGGCGTCATCCGCCCCGGGGAGCGATCGCAGCTCAAGGCGGTCGCCAAGGACCAGTTCGGCAACGACCTGAAGAGCCAACCTTCGATCTCCTGGTCGCTCGCCGGCGGCATCGGGTCCGTGAGCGCGTCGGGCTTGTACACGGCCCCCAACACCGGCAGCGGAACCGCGGTCGCGCGGGCGACGGCGGGCGACGCGGTCGGCACGATCGCCCTGGTGATCGAGTACGGCTCGACATACGGCGAGGCCGTAATGTCGGGCGACACCATCACGCTTGGGAAGGTCGGCAGGACCGAGCACGAGAGCCAGGCGACCACGTACCACGGCGTGTCGATCCTCTTGAAGCCGTCCGACACGTACACGTTCACCTTCGACTACGACTTTTCGACGTGGGATTCCTACAACTCGGCCAGGGGATATTGGGATTCCTTCTCCTTCAGCGTCACCAGCAAACCGTTCCCCGACATGAGAATGTCGGACCCTCTGCCCGTGCCGTTCGTCTGGGGAGGTTCCAACTGGGGCGACGGCGTGTTGGCCAAGTCGTCCGGTACTCGGACCATCACGTTCGCCGGCGATCCTGGCGCGATGAACTACCTCAACGTGGTCTTGGACACGGGAACCAATTCCGCCGCGGACGAAGCCTTCCCTTCGTGGGGGACGGTCACGTTCCACGCGGTGACCGGATTCGTCAACCTCACCGCCCATCGTTCGGGCGACAACCAGGGCGTCGAGGTGTCCGACCAAGTCGAGAAGGACGGAGACCCCTCCAAGTACGTGATCCTGGTCGACAATCAGCACACCCTCCCGGACGGGACGCCGGCCCTGTCGGCGGACACGGCCGACATCCCCGGCGCGAGTTCCGGGGAAGGCGACCGGGACTTGGCCAAGATCACCATCGACAAACTGCCGGCGGGCATGACCGGCGGCAAACTGAAGATCGTGCTGTCCGACCCGACGGCCGTGCGGCTGTTCAAGCCCGACGGCTCCCTGTTCTACGACAAGGACGTGACCGGCGACGGGGTCCTCACCCTCGACTTCTCCAATCCGACCGGCTACCTCTCGGGGATCCAGAACGGCGCGCTCGATCTCTGGCTCCAGGGCGTCCGAAGCGTCCCCAAGTTCGGCTTCTCCGTGATCTACCAGGACGAGGCGGGCAAGGTCGTCGCCACGGACGACGTCCAGATGACGATCGCCGACTGGAGCTTCGTCGGCTATGACGGTCAGCCCATCGGCACACTGGTGCCCATCTGGGCCCAGGAGCTCCTCAACGCGATCCAGAGCGGTTACTCAGGCTCCCCGGGCTGGAGCCCGAGCCACGCCCTTTTCAAGAACCTGATCACCGGCCTGCCCGAATCCTTGGGCAAGCAGCTACGCGTACGCTCGAGCGACGATCCCGCAGCGACCTACGTGGACGAACTGTTGGTCGCCGCGGGCGGCTTCGTCTCCAAGATGTTCCAATCTATCTATACGACGGACGGTGCGGCGGGGGGCGACCCGCTGGACGATCTGACGGCCGGCCAGCGTGCGGCCATCCTGTCGATGCTCAGCGTCAACCTGGTCCAGGCACCCGCGGCGGAGGCGACCCTGGAGCTGGGGGACGGCCCCGCACCCGCGGACAAGTTCACGCGGAGGCTGGCCGTTCCCGGTCCCGTGCCGTTCACGCTGGATCACGCCGACAGCATCTATGAAACGGGCGACATCGTCACCTTGACGGCCGATATTCCCAATTACGGCCCGACCGTCACCGTAGTCGCGTCGGTGGAGCTGTCCGACGGCCGCATCATCCAGGGGACGAAGGTCGCGGGGGGGGCGAACAGGTACGAGTTCGCCTTCCAGGTCCAGGATCTGCCCGGTGTCGCCGGCGTTTCGCCCGCTCGGGTGGTGAACTATATGACGGCGACCCTGTCGGTCGGGGTCCTGCCCATCTCATCCAGGCCGGGGTTGATGTCCTTCCTGAGGCAGTCGGTGACCATCGCCGTCCTGCCCGCGGGCAGGCAGTTCCAGCCGTGGCAACTGCAGGCCTGGAACGCCCTCAAGACCGGCGGCCCCAACGGCTACGTCACGGGAGATCCGATCGAGCGGAGTACGCTGATCACCGGGTACTACGTCGATTCGTTCAACAGGAGCCTCGGCACACCTAAACTGAACTTCATCGACGTGAATCTGGGGCAGAGCGTAACCGCACTCGAATGGGCCGGGGTGGCCACGTTCGCGTCGCGGAGCGCAAGCAATGCTATATCGCTTTCGCAAACGCTGCAAACGATCAACCCGGCTACCGGGCTGGCGAACTATCCCGACGCGACGAGGGCGCTGAACGCACTGGGCCAAGGAAACATAACGATATTCATGGATATTTATCCGCAGATTCTCGCCTTTCTATCCGAGGGTGTCGCGGGGACGAACGATCTTTACAACGCCGGCCAAGGCACGCAATTCGTGGGGATCACCGCTACGGCCCGGGACGCCTGGCAAGACATCTCGAACGGCTTGACCGCTAAGAATTCGAGCCTCTTCTGGAGAGGCCAGGGCCGTCTGGCCTTGGCTGAACAGGTCGAAGTCCTGCAACCCGTAATCAACATCGATGGGCTGGCCTTCTGGAAGAACGTCACCCAGAGCGGCCGCGGTCTGCTGGCCGAATACATCCTCCCCGCCCTTGGTTGGAAGTTCACCATTGGTTCGCCTGTACCAGGCGACCCCATGACGTTCCAGGAATTCGCCCCCAACTCGAGCTTCGGCGACGGCTACAACCGCTATGCCTTCTTTGACATGCACATCGTAAGCGGGTGGCAAGCCTGGAGGAAGCTCCATCCCAACAAGCTTGACTTGTCGACGGTCCTCTCGGACGGATATGATTGAGCGTGAATTTCGCCGATCAAGCCGAGCTATCTCTCGCACGCGGCGGACGAGCTGACTTAAGCCGGCGGGGTGGCACGTTTGTCGCGGCATCAGGAAGCCGAAGCAACGCACGGCGTCCGCGGCGTCCAGTTCCGCCGTGCCCCTGCCGGCGGCGAGATCCGGCCGGGCCTGGGGCCAGACTGCCGATCCTCCAGGAGTCGAGCACATGGGATCGGGGACCGAATTGCCGCAGGCGACAGGCCGATTACCGTCGTCCATCGGACGGCCCCGACCGGCCTCCATGCTGGTATGGCTCCGCTCACGATGACGAATATCGAGCGGCGGGCACCTGCAAGGATCGATCCTTGGCTGTGCCCCCCCCACACACTCTCCCGCGTGAAGTCGCGAGTTAGCTCAAATGCATGTTTTCATTTCTTGCCTGCTGTGCTTCTTCCTCGCCCAGCAGCCTCGGCAGGTCGATGACCCGGGTGTTGGAATGGTGAAGTCTTCAGCCCATAGTTCCTATGCGGGACGTAACCTTCCAGATTGGACCGCTCGGCTCGGCGACCCCGACCCGGCCCGACGCCTGGCGGCGATCAAGGCCCTGGGCGCGATCGGCCCCGGAGCGGCGCCGTCGATCCCCGATCTGACCCGGGCCCTCTCCGATCGGGAGAGTTGGATCCGTTGCGAAGCCGCCGTGTCGCTGGGCAAGGTCGGGCCGGCGGCGGCCGGGTCGGCGCCGGCGATGTTCGACGCCATGCGACGCGCGAGCGGCTTCCAGGCGGGACTGATCGCGGGCGGCATCGCACAGTTGGGCCCCTCGGTCGTCCCGCGGCTCGTCGAGGCGACGCGCGAGCGGCCCGGGAGCGTCCGCCGCGAGAGCCTCCACGCCCTCGGCCTCATGGGGCCCGAGGCGCGCGGGGCCCTCGGCCGGATCGAGGAACTGACCCATGACCCAGACGTCTCGACCCGCCTCCAGGCCGCCTCCGTCCACTGGTCGATCTCGGGCCGTCCCGACGCCGCGTCCATCCTGATCGAGGCGCTGCGCGATCCCAAAGCGTCCGTCAGGGGCCTGTCGGCGTACCAGCTCGGCCTCATGGGCCCCGCGGCGAACTCGGCCGTCCCCGCCCTGATCGGGATGCTCGAGGGCGAGGACCCCTCCGACCACGAAGCGGCGATCGGCGCGCTCGGCCGCATAGGCCCCCCGTCCTTGGCCGCCTTGCCGGCGATGCTGCGGAGGTCGACGGCGGCCTCCCCGGGGGTGATCCCCTGGGCCGTCTCCCTCGCCTCCGTCGGCCCCGGCGGCGTGCCCATCCTGATCGAAGGCCTCGACGACCCCGACGAGGGCGTCCGCTGGACGGCCGCCGCGGCATTGGGCGAGCTCGGTGCCGCGGCCGGCGACGCCGTCCCCAAGCTCTCCCGCATGTCCACCTCGGACCGTGCGGCCGACCGCGTCGTCGCCTCCCTCGCCCTCTGGCGGATCGCGAGGGACGGCCGCGTCGTCCCGATCTTGGCCACATCCGCCGGCAAGACCGACCCTCGAGACCGGAACGAACGCTACGCCGCCCTCGATGCCCTCGCCGAGATCGGGCCGCCGGCGGCGGGGGCCGTCCCGACCTTGAGGGCGCAACTCTCCGCGGAGAAAGATCCAGCCATAACCAAGGTCGTCCAGGTGCTGGGCCTCATCGGGCCCGCGGCGGCGGAGGCGATCGATCAGCTGGAGCGGATGTCCGCCCATTCCGGCGAGGATATGCTCCGCGCCCACGCGAACGAGGCGATCTGGCGGATCACGGGGGGCGAGAAGGGGATCGAGGCGCTGATCAAGGAGGTGCGTGGCGGGACCGAATACGCCAGGAGTTCGGCCCTCGGCACCCTGAGCGCGATGGGTCCCAAGGCCGCCGCCGCTGCCCCCGCGATCGCCGAAGCTCTGCGACGCGACCCCACGGACGGCCTGGCGGCCGCCGTGTTGCGGGATATCGGGCCGCCGGCCCGGCCCGCCCTGCCTATGCTGATCGAGATCTTCAAGGGGGACCTCCTGCTAGACAAGGCCGGCGTCGCGGCGGCGATCCGCGCCATCGATCCGGAGACGGCGAGGAGCCTTGGCATTCGATGACGTCGTCTTGAGGGTCCTCCGGCCCTCACGGCCTGGTTCTAACGCCTGATGACTGCCCGGACGCCGATCCGCCCCGACGACGCTGCGACGCCGCACCTCGCGGGAGAATGCCGATACTCCGGGCGATCACGCAGGGTCGTCCGGTAGGCCATTCCTGATGGAGGTCGCCGCCCAGGCCTAAGAGAAAGCGGGCCGTCGCCCTCCCGATCGGGAGGGCGACGGCCCGTTTTGCGGAATGAGGTCGTAACCTCAAGCCCGGACCAACAGACCCGCCAGGCACGCGGCGATCCTGACCAGGACACCCTTGGCCTGGTCGCCCAAGCCCGCCGCTTCGCGGACGGCGTGCGAGCCCTCGTCGACGTCCAGGGCCCGGAAGACCGCGAGGCCGTCCGGATGCCCCTCGGTCGGTTCCTCGGCCCCCACAGGGGCTGCGACGGACGCCGCCGCGGTCGCGGGCTCCTCGGTCGGCTCCTCTCGCCTCGCAGGGGACGCGACGGCCGCCGCGACCGCGGGCGACTCGGACTCCTGCAACGTCGCAACGGGCCTGCCGCCCTAATCGATGTTGAAGTCGAGCAACGGGCCGCTCTCGGGGCAGAACAGGTCCTCGACGGCGTCGCGGTCCCGCAGGTACGTGAGCCTCCCCTTGACCGCCGACTCGGCGTTGGCCGCGTTCACGGCCTCGAAGACGCGGACGGCGAGCACGGCCGGCAGATACGCGACGAAGTCGACGTGGGGCCGGTGGGGTTGCGGGAACGAGACGCGGGCCGCTTCGACCCCGGCCGCGGCGTCCAGGGCCGTCGCCAGGGCCTGCACGGCCGCGAGGCCCTCGCCGTGGAACCGGGCCACGATCTTGTAGGTCGCCTTCATAGGACGAATCTCCGCGAGGTTCGGGCGGGACGCCCCCGACGCATTCGCAAGGCGTAACGTCTCCCGCATCGCTATATGTCGTTAATTTGCAAGGAATTAAGGGCGCCGGTCCGCGCGGGACGAAAAAAAATCGGAGCAAATCGCGTCTGAGATGTCCCTTCATTTGCGGGGCGGGCTCCGCTAGGCCCCACCATGCTCGTCGAACCTAGTCCACCGCCCGCTCGACGACGCCGGATAGATGGGAGTGAATAGCGATGACCGCGCTGCTGATCAATCTCGACGACTGCCGCACCGTCGCCGACGTCCGGGACCGCATCCTGCAGGCGGATGATGACGACGGGCCCACGATCATCGTCATCGACGGCAGGCCGCGCGGGGCTTACGTAGGCTTCGACGCGGTCAAGGAGACCCTCTGGCGGCGCGTATTGAAGCGATGGTCGGCCCGTCCGCAAGCGTTGCTGGACGTCCTCGATCGGATCAATCGAGAGAAGCCGAAGGACTTCAGCCCCTAAGGTTCGAGGCCGCTCCGCATCCTGCGTCCCCCGCGACCGGACGCCAGGCCGAATTTGAAACCGGCGGCGGCGGGCCGGCTTCAGCTCACTCGACGACATCCCTGCGGCCGTTGGTCATGCATCGACTTCAAGGAGCTTTGGATGGGCTACCGCATGCAGATCCTCCCGTCGGCCGAGGAAGTTTACCGCCGCATCCTCGCTGAGAAACGAAAGCCCCTCTCGGCCCAGCTGCCCAAATGGCTCCGCAAGCTGACGAAAGCCGCCTCGCGCGGCATAAGCATCGCCGACCTGCCCGGCCTGCCCATGGGCGAGGTGATCGAAACGCTCATCGACGAGTCGCCCCCTCCGGGCGATCGAAGGTGCCATTGGCGACGCGCACGAGCCGAATTCGAGCGGGCCGGGCTGCTCGACAAGCTCCGCGCCGCCTGGGCGACGGTCCGGACGGGGCGACCTCCGTGGGAATTCCTCGTGGTGCAGCGCGAGTTTCGGGCGCTGGACGGCGATGTGCGGGTGCTGATCGAGGTGAAATACAGGGTGATCCACGGCGAAAAACTGGTGATCTTCGACGATATCCAGGAATACACGCCGCCGAAGCCCGGCGGGCGGCGGGGACGAGACTGATCGTGGATGACGCAATAGCCGCCACGGCGCGCTGGCTCGCAACCGCGGGGGCGCGGCCGACGCCCGGGGAGATCGAGGCCGTCCTGCGCTGGAACGCGAGACGGCTCCCGGAAGCCCTGCGGGCCGATTTCGTCTCCCTGACGGCGATCGAGTACATGCACGAGCGCTTCCCCCCCGACTCCCCCCCGGCCGCGACGCAGGACGGCCGCCTGATCCGTCGCGTCGCGGGCCGCGTCCGAAAACGACTGGTTCGCGAGCTCGCGCGGAATCACCATTCGACGTCGGCGGAGCCCGAGGTCGGGATCGAAGACGACCCTTCCGGAGACTTGCGGCGGGACGAGGCCATGGCCGCACTCCTGGCATCGCTCACGCCGTTCGAGACGATCGTGCTCTCGCGACTGGACGAGAGGTCGACGCAGGCGCAACTGGCGGCGACGCTGAAAACCACCCGGGCCAGGGTGGCCAAGGCGGCGATCTCCATTCGCCGCAAATTGATGAAAATCGTCTCAACGTCCTGACGCCGCCGCGATGGTCCCGGGGAGCGGACGATCGACGCATCCCTTATCATCTATGCAAACGCCGGGCCCTTGACGATCCCCTCCATGGATGGCTAGATTGCCGGACGGCGATCCGCCCCGCGGACCCTGCGACGACGCACTGCCGCGGAAGAGCAATCCGCTCGGTGCCGGCCGAATGTTCGCATCGAATCGCCTTCCGTTTGCTCCCGCGCCTTCTTCAAGTCGTATCGCCTCAGCGTGCACCCAGGCTTTGGACAAGACAGCCGAGCATGAAACGAAAAACGCTTAAGGCGATCGCCTGGGTCGTTGCAATCACGACGCTCGGGTTCATCGGCTATGCCGAGGTCAGCGGCCGTTGGCTCTGGATGTCGCCGCTATGCCGAGCCACCGTCGAGCCCGGCGGTTCCGGCGACGCCCTATTCGTGCTGATCCACGGCTTCCAGGGCTCGCCCGAGGATTTCGGCGATGTGAGGCGAGCCATCCGAGACGAACGCCCTGACGCGGACGTCATGGCCGTCCAGTTTTCCGCCCATACATTCTCGAACGCAGATCCTGCGAGGATCGCCGCCGAACTGAGCGATCTGATCGAAGCCCAGGTCGGATCTCCGGGCAAGGGCTATAAATCGGTCACGTTGATCGGATACAGCATGGGGGCTCCCCTCGCGCGCAAAACCCTGATCTACGGATGCAACGAGGCCGACGACGACCCTGCTTGGAATCCCGATGCACCCCCGAAGGAGTGGACGCGGCTCGTCGACCGGGTCGTCCTCCTGGCGGGCATGAACCGGGGCATGCGGCTTGATCAACCGGCGGCGGACATGCCCCTCGCGAAACAGATCCATCGCAGGTTCGGCAAGACGTTCGCCCGTCTAACGGATACCGCCCGACTCGTGCGGAGCTTCGAGGCGGGCGAGCCGTTCATCGCCGACCTGCGGGTGCAGTGGATGCGGACGGCACGGCGGAGGGCCGAGAAGCATGAGCCGTGGCCGGCCGTGATCCAGCTCTTGGGCACGATCGACGACGTGGTCTCGACGGACGACAACAGGGACGTCTCCGTCACGCAGGATTTCATATTCGTGCCCGTCCGAGGCACAGGCCATCTATCGGTCCTGGACTTCAGAGACCCCGCCTACGGCGCGGAGCGAGAGAGGAAATTCCGCTCCGCGATCGCGGCCGGCGACCTCGCCGATTTGCTGAAGCGATACCCACCGGTCCCGGTCGGTCTCGACCCGAACGTTGAACGGATCGTCTTCGTCATGCACGGGATCCGAGACATGGCCGACTGGACCGCGGACGTCGAGGTGTTCCTGAAGGAAGCGTACACCAAGGAGAAGGGGTTCGGCGGCCCGGAAGCCCTCAAGGTGATCAAGTCGTCGTACGGCTACTTCCCGATGGGCCCGTTCCTCCTCTACGGCGACCGCCAGCGAAACGTCCGCTGGTTCATGGACCAATATACGGAGGCGCTGGCCCGATATCCGAACGCCAAGCAGGTCGACTTCATCGGGCACAGCAACGGGACGTACATCCTCGCCAGCGCCCTGGAACGATACAAGACGCTCCGCGTCGGCCGGGTCGTGTTCGCCGGCAGCGTCGTGCCGCGGGCCTACGACTGGTCCTCGAAGCTCGGCCGCGGCAAGGACCGGTCCGGCCGGGACGTCCCGGGCCGCGTCCTCTCGATCCGGAACTACGTAGGCTCGGCCGACTGGGTGGTGGGCTTCTTCCCCCGCTTCTTCGAGTGGTGCGGCTCGCGGGACGTCGGCAGCGCCGGCTTCAACGGCTTCCTCGACGACGGGGCCAAGGACCACGAGGTCAAGTTCGTCACGGGCGGCCACAGCTGCGCCCTCGACCCGCGGAACTACCCCTCGATCGTCGACTTCCTCCTGTTCCAGAGTGATACGCCCGAGAAGGAGGCCGCCGGGACCCCCTACCGGACGAAGGAGCGGACGGCCTGGATCTACAACCTGTCCCAATTCTGCTGGGCCGTCTGGCTGGGCCTGACGGCGACGATCCTCGCCCTCGGGTGGCTGATCGTCTCGCTCGCGGGCGTTCGGCTCGGCGGCCGGATCGGGGAATTGCTGGGCGGTCCCGCCAGGCCGCGGGCGGGGAAAGCCGCGGCCCTGGCCGCATACGTCGCGGTGCTGCTCGCGATCCTCTATTCCTATTAGGGGGCGGCGACGATCGAGCAGGGGGCCGGCGTCCGCGAGGACGAACGGGAGGTCCCCCGACGGCGGCCCGCCCGGCATGAACCTCGCCCAACTCGTAGACCTCCGACCACGACCGCCTGGGATCGGAATCTCGATATTCACCGCCGTACGCCGCGGGAGATGAGGGGCGGCGGTCGGACCGGCGGCGGTCGCCCCGAAACATCGTCATCGCTGCGCGGCCGACGCTCCGACGGGTGATCGGGCGGACTGTAGTCGGCCCCGCGGCGGGCCCTTGCGACGATCCGGTCGCTCTACGCGGACTCGACGAACGTGTGCGACGTGTGCGACATCCGCGGGAAGACCTGCTTCTAGCGGTCGCGCCCGACCGCGCCGGCGGCGACTGCGGAGGATAACGTCATCGCCGTAGCGCCGGTGCCGGGGCGGCCGGCCGGGAGGACTGCACCCGCGCAAGAGTTGATCCTGGAAACCGTCGTTAATCCGGAGTCCGTTGGGCCGTGAGCCGCAGGGTCAGCCGCTGGGGGATCGCGTTCTCCAACTCGACCAACAACCGACCTCCACGCGTAGATTCGCCGTCCATGCGGATGCCGACGTGAATCTTGACGAAACCACCGACCGGGATCGTTCGAGCGGACGCGACCACCTCCGCGCAGGAGCAATTGGGCGTGATGTCGATTATTTTCACCGGGGTCGCCCCGCGGTTCGTCAGCTTGAACTCGCCCGTCGCTATATCGTCGGACGCCTTCAAGGAGGATTCGCTCGACTCGACGACTAGGGACGGCTGATCGACCGTCACGGTGCTTTCTCTCGCCATCGTCGGACGTTCGCAGGCGGTGAAGACCAAGCCGGCAAAGAGCATGATCCAACCGATCGAAACGACCGCCGCTGCGGGCCGCGTCGAGATGCGAGGTGGATCGGACTCCTCCCATCGCTTCCAACTCGGAGCCACCGCATATGCTGCAAGGGCGAGGAGGACCGCCGCCGCGAGGCCGAAGGCGGCCTTCGCCCCGATGACCGCGGCCAAGATGATGAGCGCCACCGGCGTCGAGATCGTTGCGATCTTGAAGCCCGCACTATTGACGACTTCCGGGTCCGTTTGAAATCCGCGCCTCGCGATTGCGACGGCCAGCAATACCGCGGCGCTCGCGATCGCCATCAGGGCCGAGGCCCGATAAGCCCACGACGAGGTCGTCGGCGCCAAGGCTTGGAGGGACGCCGCGTCCCGAGCGATATAGAGCGCGACCCCGTCCCAGGACTTGCGGATTTCCTCGTCCGTAACCCAGATGGGCTTGGCCGGCGGGTCGATCACGCGCATCGCGCCGTGCTCCGCCGCGACGATCACGACGAAGTGGGCGCCAACCCGGTGGCCGGCCGGAGCCAATCTCACGACGCACGGCAGGTGCACAACGGGAGATTGGCCTTCCGCATACCTGACGGCTTTCGTATGAAGACCCGCATCGCGGGCGGCCCTCGCGAGATCTCCGAACGATTTCATCCTCCCGTCGAGAGGCAACTTTTCAAGCAAGGCCTCGACGTCGATCGCAGCCCCCGCGGCGCTCGCGGCGCAATTCAACGCTAGGATCCCGCACATGTTCTCCGACGATATACGGCCCTCGCCATCGGACTGGGACCTGGCGAGGGGTGCCCCCGCGATGAAAACGGCCAGAAATGCGACGAAGCTGTGTGATCGCACGGCGGCACCTGTCTGGCTCGGCCCGGCTTGTTCCTATGAACCCCCGACAAAACCAATGGTGAAGCTGGCAGAACCTTGACGCCAGCCAGGCTTTGTCGGGCTCTGATGATCGCGCACACAAGGCCCCGGCGGGGCCGGAGCCCTCGCCGGGGCGGCTGCCTGGATCAGGGATCCACGTAGATGGGCTTCTTCGTCGTGCACGCCACCTCAGTCGGGACGTGCTTCCCCTTCGCGCAGCCTCCGGTCGGAATTCGCACCTCGGGCGAGCAGGTCTCATCGGCTTTCTGGGTGTAGGTGTACGCCCCGCCGATCAGGACTTGAGCCACATCGACGCACTTGATGTGCCCGATCGCCGGAGCCTTCACGGCCGAGCAATAGTGACACTTGTTATCGGCTTCCGTGTTGGGGTTCGCCGCAAACCGATCCGGCTGGCCGGTGAAATGCCCGGCCGCGAGGGAATCGAGTTCGGCGGCCGAGACGCCGTTGGGGGCCCCCCGCAACGCCGCCGAGGCCGCTACGCTCGTGGCGAGGCCGACGACGAGCGCCGTCCTCGCGAAATTCCATAGGAGGTATTGCCTCCTGTCGTTGGGCATCGATCAGCTCCTTTCCCTTCGACGTGCAGGCCGGACGCCTCCCCAGGCGGAAGAGGTGAACATCCGGCGTTTCAAGGTCAAAGGCTCCCGGACTCTCCCATTCGCCGCCGACGACCGACAGTCAAGAAACTTTCGTCCTCCATTGCCAGGCCAGCGCGCCGAGGACGATGCCCGCACCAACGATGATGAGGAGCGTCCCGGCGTATCCATCGCCGAGTTGCGAAACTCGGAGAGTCGGTCCGATGTTGATCTCGAGGTTCTCATTCCTCGCCTCGTCGGCGGAGGCCTTTATGAATCCAAGGATCCGCTTGCTCGGCTTCCGACCGGAAACGTACCCACGTTTCTGCGACTCATCCCAAACATTGCTGCCGTCCTCGATCTTCGGCGTGAATGACACGCCGAGCGACGATGATTTCGGTGAAATCGTCTTGATGCTCATGTTGGACTTCAGCAGGAGGGCTTCGCCGACCCCCAGTTCTTCGCGCTTCGATTCGAATGGCAGCCAGAGGTCGGTATTTTCTCGCAAGCGGATCTGCTCGGACGTCCATCGCAACGTCGGGGTCCATTCCGTGGGGGCGGTGAGGTTCTGCTCCTGAAGGATTGAACGTATGCAGAATCCTTTCTGATCGTCGAGGACGACCGTGTACCGGACGGCGGCACCGTCCCCGTCGGCCGGGGTCGTGTAGCGGATCCGCGTGCATTCGACACCGTCGATCGACGCGGGCGCGTCGATCTCGCCGGCCTCGGCCAACTCGGAAAGCGTTCCCTTGCAATACGGCAGGCAGAGGCCGAGCAAGATCGCCAGGTGGCACCCGGAGTTGAATCGGGACTCGACGTCGCTGTTCAACGTGACCTGGGGGACTCGCCTTTCCCCGGCCGAAGGAATGTCATGGACGTAGAATCGCTTGCCGCCGTCGTTGCTCACTAACCAATGGGATTGAGGGAGACCATCGCCCCCGAACGTCCGTTGTTCCATGTAGACGTCGAGGTCCGCTCCTCGCCTGCGCGCGGCGAACGTCACGTTAGCGTCGATCCTAAAATGGTCGAGAGCCTCCTGCAGCGTCATTTTCATGGAGTCCGCATATGAGTTTGCATACTCCTTGCTCGACTCGAGTCTGCTCGAATAGGTGCATTCGAGGGGCAGAAGAGCGGCCTCCCGCTGACGGAGGCGGGACAGCACGTCGTCGCGGCGCGACCCGGCGGATGCCTCGCCCCCGACCGCGGCGACCGATGACAGGGCGACGACCACCCATCGGGCGGCGAAGTGAACGTTCATCATGGCGACTCCATCGTGCTGTCGAGGATTTCGGACCCATTCCGAGTGCCGAGCGCGCGCCACATCGAAGTTGCTATCCCGTCGCGCACCCAGGTGACATGCCCGTCCCCGTATAGAACATCGACCCCGTGGGGATGACGACTACGCGCGGTGAAGCAGCCCGTATCGCCCACTTCACGATCGTTCCAGGCCACCGAGCAGTCGGGCACGGCGGAATTCGGCGGGAGGTCGTGCCCGTAGCTCGAGAATCGATTGTTCGGCAACGTCCAACTCGCCCCGGCCTCGTTGCAGAAGCCACCGGGGACGCCCCTGAGGGCTCCGCAGGCTTCGATCAACTCGGTCTGGCTCTGCGGCAGGGCGTTCGAGTACCAGAAGCCGGCAGAGGGCACGAAATTCGAGTCGTCGCCGCCTCGGATCTTCTCGCTGACGAAGACGGTACTGGAGAGCCCGTCGGGGAATTCCGCGGGAGATAGGGCGCGGTCGGCGACGAAAGCTCCTTGCGCGACGTTGGAGATCGGAACCGCTCCGACCTCGGATCCGGAATCGCGGAAGGAGACCTGGCCGCCCGAATATCGAAAGTTGGTCCCTCCCCATTCCCCCATGCGAGTGGCGTCGCTCGGGCAGAGGAACGAGGCCACCACGACCCGCGCCACGGTCTCGTTCTCGCGCTCCGGCCTGACCTTGCTCGGCGGCCCGGACGCCGGCACGTGGAAGTTGTAACCGGAATGAAGTACGGAATTCTCGAGATAAGGGAGCAGGGCGACGAATGGGCTGTAACAACGGGCTGGGAGGCCGATCGCCGGGGGAGGGGGCGTTTCCGGCCCCCGAACCTGCGCCACGAAAGGGAAGGTGCCGTAGGTCGACGCATGGGCGGCCAAGGCGATCCCGATCTGCTTCATCCGGGACTGGCATTCGGCGCGTCTGGCCGATTCCCGCGAGGATTGTACGGCGGGCAGCAACAAGCCGGCGAGCATGGCGATGACGCCGAGAACGACCAGGAGCTCGACTAAGCTGAAGCCGGATCTTTCGGGCATATGGACGCGAAGTTTCATGAATGAGGCCTCCCCACGTCTCGACCGGCCGGGACCCGCGGGCCGCTCATCCGCGGACCCGCGGCCATCCGCGCCTACGGGCGTCCCGTCCGAACTCTGCTACCTCGCTGTCGTGAACTCCGAAGGCCAACCATCCGGCACGACCCGGCCGTCCCTCAACGCCAGCAGCGTAGGGGTCCGGAAGAACCAATCGAACGTCTCGTTCACCCGCCCGGCGACGATCCTCTCGCCTGCTTCCTCCGGTATGCTCATAGGAATTCGTGACGCACCTTCCGTGGCCCCAACGTCAAGGAACGCTACTCGCGCCCCCGGGCGACCCGACGCCCAGCGAAGGGCGCGCGGGACCATCGCCCGGCAGTCCGCGCAACCGTGCTCATAGAGGACGACGAGCCATTCGCCCCGGTCGATCCTCGTATCCGGACGCTCTAAACGCGCGAGATCGATCGGCGGGAATCGCCGCCCCGCCCAAGCCGCCGGCTCGAAGACTGCGGGCCCGCCGCCTTCCCGGCCCCAGGCCCCCGCCAGGACGGGAATCGCGTCTCGCCACGCGGAGGTGACTATTGCAAATGCGATCGCGGCGGTCGTCGCGAACGTCAATCGAATCGGCGTTTCTCGGACGGCGGGCGACGGCCCCGGCCGTTCCTTCAGAAGGCAGATGGCGGCGACCACCGCCGAGTCGAACGCCAGGACCAACCAAGGCGATGCTTGTGCAGCGCCGAAGCAACCGCAGGATTTCCGCCCCTGGACGCCGTTCGCCGCCGCGACCAGTATGAAGCACAGGAATGTTATCTTGAGGATTCGTTTGGTGAAGGAGTTGCCGACTCCGGTCAGCACGAAGCAGCCGACCGCGAATTCAGCCACGATCAGGATCGTGTGGAAACCTCGGTCGTCGTCCCGGGCCTTCAGGATCGCCGCCGCGATCAGCAGCCCGCCCAGGAGATTCCACCAGCGATAGCCCCTCGGGAGCCATCGCCTCGCGTCGATCTCGGGAGACGCCTCGCGGCGCGGTGAGTCGATGGTGGACATTCAAAAGCCAATTGGTAACCAGGGGGTTGGCGACGTCGGACGCCCGCATGCAAAATCAAGCAAGTCGCACGATTTCTGCAATCTATCGCCGGGTCGCAGTGGTTCAACTGCACTTTCCGAGACTTGATATATGTGAGCGACCCGGTGCCACTCACGCGTCAAGGGACCTGGGGTGGCCCCCATTCCTCGCGTCGAATCCCGAAAGCCTCTTCCGCGGCGGCGTAGGCGTCCTCGAGCGACTCGTGCCAGGTGTCGGCCGAGTAGACGTGGTCCATCGAGTAGAAGACCAGATGGCAGCCGTCGGCCCCGTCGTCGGTGACGTCGAATCCGAACGTCATGGGCACGGCTGACGGGGACGACGCCTCGCCGATCCCCCAGGGAGAGTACGTCCGACCCTTGCGAGGCCTTCCCGTCAGCCAGGCGGGCCGATCACGGATGGAAGCGAACGTCCGCACCGGATCTCCTCCCTCGACGATCGAGAGGCGTCGAGTAGACGAGGGCCGGCCCGAGCGAGACGATGGCGGTTACCACACTGCCCGACGTCCCAACCGGAGCCGACCCCCGATGACATCCTCGCATCCGACGTTCGCGCCTTGCCAGTGGTTCGTCCGCCTCGCCTCGGTCCTCGATCGAAGGTCGGCGCCGAGGCTCGCCTTCTTGTTGGTCGGCGCGGTGCTGGCCGGCGGGCGGCGGACGGTCACGACCTGGATCCGCGCCGCGGGGCTGAGCGAGCGTTTCCGCTCGTGCTACCTCGCCGTCGCGGCGGCCGGCAAGCGGGCCGAGCGGGTCGCGACGCGGCTGCTGTGGGAGGTGGTCGTCCCGCTGGCGGCGGGGTCGGGACGGCTGACGTTGGCCCTCGACGACACGCCCACGCGGCGATACGGGCCGTACGTCCAGGCCGCCGGGATCCATCACAACCCCACGCCCGGACCGGCCGGCTCGCCGCACGTCTACGGGCACGTCTTCGTCGTCCTGGCGTTGCTCGTCGAGCATCGATCGTGGGGCGTGATCGCCCTGCCTTTGCTGTCGCGGCTGTACGCTCGCAAGAAGGACCTGCCGACGATCGACCCCAAACATCGACCCGAATTCCGCACCAAGCTCGTGATGGCCGTCGAGCTGATGTGGTGGGCGAAGCGATGGCTCGGCCTGCTGAGGCGGCCGATCTGGCTGGTCGCCGACGGCGCCTACGCCAAGAGGGTCGTTCTGAAGGCGGCGAAGGAGATGGGGATCACGGTCGTCGGCCGGCTCCGCAAGGACGCGGCGTTGCGGACGCTCCCCGGCCCCAAGCCGGCCGGCCGCCGCGGCCCCGCGCCGACCTACGGCAGGCAGGCCATCGACCTGGCCAAGCGGGCCGGCCAGAAACGGGGCTGGTCGCGAGGCGTCTTCGAACTGTACGACGGGACCGCCGTCAAACGCTACAAGACGTTCCTGGCGACCTGGCGTCCCGCCGGCGGCGCGATCCGGGTCGTGCTGGTCGACGAGCCGACCGGCTGGCGGGCCTACTTCTGCACCGACCCGAACGCCACGGCCGCCGACGTCCTGACCACGATCGCGGATCGGTTCAGCCTGGAGATCGCCTTCAGGGAGATCAAGGAAGTCGTCGGAGCCGGCAAGCAGCAGGTGCGATTCATCCACGCCAGCGTCGGCGCGTTCCACGTCTGCACCTGGACCTACACCCTGACGGAGGCCTGGGCCTGGAACCGATCGGAGGCCGAGTTGGTGGACCGCTCCGAATCCCCCTGGGACGAGCCGACCCGCCGCCCCAGCCACGCCGACAAACGCCGAGCCTGGCGCCGCGAAATCCTGCTCGGCGAAATCCTCGCCGTTATGCGAGCCGGCCCATCCGACGCTGAGATTCAAGCCGCCGCCGACAGGCTCCTGCGGCTCGCGGCCTGACGCTCATGCAATCTC
>MKTT01000039.1:1140-3879 GCA_001898385.1 Planctomycetales bacterium 71-10 | reverse complement strand
GTCCGATCCTCGACGCGATCCGCGCGTGGCTGGAGAAGGAGCGACCGAAGGTTCTCCCCAAGAGCCCGATCGGCGAGGCGATCGGTTATGCGCTCAACCATTGGGAGGCATTGATCCGTCCCCTGGACGCGGGCTTCCTGGAACTCGACAACGGCGCCGGCGAGCGGGCGATGAAGCCGGTGGCTCTGGGCCGCAAGAACTGGCTGTTCGCCGGGAGCGATGAAGGGGGACGAACCGCGGCGACCCTGATGAGCCTGTGCACGACCTGCAAGGACCTCGGGGTCGAACCGTGGGCTTACCTCCGCGACGTGCTCGATCGGGTGAGCACCCATCCCCACATCCGGATCGAGGAACTCCTGCCCGACCGCTGGAAACCTGCGGAGCCAACCGACCCGCCCGGCCGAAAAGGATAGATATCGGCCACCCCCTCACGGGGACTTCGGGGCACGGTGAAACACGGGGTTTGACCGCGGCGAACCGGCGGGGGTTTTTGGCCAGGGGGGCACGGCCTCATGCGCGCCGCACTCTACGCCCGCGTCTCGACCCACGACCAGCAGACCCTCGGCCTCCAGTCCGATTCGATGTCGGCTTACATCAGGAACCGTGGCTGGAAAGTCGTGAGCCCGATCAAGGACATTGGCTCGGGGGCGACGGGGCGGCCCGGGCGTGAGGAGCTGTTGAAGGCCGCCCGCCGCCGCGAGATCGACGTCGTGGTGGTCTGGCGACTGGACCGCTGTGGGCGATCGGTGGCCGACCTGATGACGACATTGCGTGAGTTGAACGACCTGGGCGTGGGCTTCGTGTCGTTGACCGAGGCGCTGGACCTGACGACGCCGACCGGGCGAGCCATGGCCGGCCTGCCGGCGATCTTTGCCGAGTTCGAGCGGGAGATCTTGCGAGAGCGAGTGCGGGCCGGGATCGCACAGGCCCGGAAGGAGGGCCGCCCCCATGGACGGCCACCGACGGCATCGCTGAAGGCCGACGAGGTCCTCCGCCTCAAAGCCGAGCAGATGAGCCACTCGGAGATCGCGCGGCGACTGGGGATCGGTCGCACCTCGGTCCGCAGAATCCTGGTCGAATCCTGGCCCGGCCTCAGGCAATAACCGTCCCCGGCACCAGCATGGCCGCGAAGCACCGCGCGTTCAAGACGCCGTCTAACGGACGCTTACGTACCGGCTGACCCCCGAGTTTCGCATCCGATCCGCCGAGTATATTGAAGAAGTGGGAGGATTCCGATGACTCAGGCGGAAGCGATCGCCAAGGCGAGGGCATTCGTGTCGGAGCATGTCGGCGTCGACGCCGAACCGGCGTCGGCCCGTCTCCTGGAACGAGCGGGAAGGCCGCCGTATTGGTCGATCGTCTACATGCCCGACGTACTACACCCGGAGGAAGCCGCCCGCGGGGTAACGATCGACGGCCCGTACGTCCTTCACGTCGACGACGCGACCGGGGAGGTCTCGGTCTTGGGGTGAGATGGGTCCGCCGCTGCCTCGCGCTTCCAGACGTCCGGCAGGAACTGGCCCAGCTCCCCGGCCTGAATGGTCGCGATCTTCGCCAGCACGCTCGTGAGGTATCGCTGCGGGTCGACGCCGTGCCGCTCGGCGGAGGCGATCAGGGTGTAGAGAGTCGCGGCGGTCTGGCCTGCGCGATCGTTGCCGGCGAACAGCCAGTTCTTGCGGCCGATCGCCACCCGCTTCAGGGCGCGCTCCGCCGCGTTGTTGTCGATCGCCAGGAAGCCCCGCGTCGCGTAGGCGCACAGCGCGTCCCACTGGTTCAGGGTGTACCCGATCGCCCCAGCCATCGGGCTGCGGGGCAGGACAATCCGGCCCTCGTCGTCGAGCCACGCCTTGATGCGCTCGAGGACCGGCACGCTCTCCCGCTGCCGCAGTTCGAGGCGCGCCGCATCACTCAAACCCTTCGCCTGACCCTCGACGGCGTACAGCTCGCGGACCATCGCCAGCATCCGGGCCGACCGCCGGCCGTCGGTCTCCTTTGCGTCGAAGAACTTCCGGCGCGCGTGCGCCCAGCAGGCGACCTCCGTCACGTCGCCTTTGTGGTAGATCCCGTCGTAGCCGCCGTAGGCGTCGGCCTGCAAGTACCCCTCGTACCCGGCCAGCCAGTTCGTCGGCCCGGCGCGGGTGCGGTCGGGCGTGTAGTGATAAACAATGTACGGATTCTGATGATCGCCGATGTAGGTCCAGATCCGGCCCTTCCGGCACCGGCCTTCGCCGGGCGCCTGCACCGGCACGCGGGTCTCGTCGGTGTGGATCACAAGCGACCGCCTCACCCGATCCGCCATGAGCGTTACGAGGGGCTGCACCAGCTCGCCGGCCGCCTGGAGCCAGGCGCACATCGTGCTCCGGGCGATGCTCACGCCGGAGCGCTCGAAGATGTGTTCGAGCCGGTAGAGCGGCAGGTGATCGCCGAGCTTGCTCGTGATCACGTAGGCCAGAAGCCCCGGGCCGGCCAGCCCCTTGTCGATCGGCTGCGGCGGCTTGGCGGCTGTCTGGATCTGCGGCTCGATCGCCGTGGTCTCGCAGCGCTTGCAGGCGTAGGTGTGGCGGAGGTGGCGGAGGACCTTGAACGACGCCGGCAGGTATTCGAGTTGCTCGCTGACTTCCCGGCCGATCCGGTGACGCACCTCGCCGCAGCACGGGCAGGGCTTCTCGTCGTCGGCCAGGTCGTGCTCGACCTCGATACGCGGGAGGTGATCGGGGAGCTGCTGGCGGCCGTGCTTGT
>MKTT01000039.1:0-1083 GCA_001898385.1 Planctomycetales bacterium 71-10 | reverse complement strand
CCTCGTCGAGCGGCATCGTGTCGACCTGGAGGCCGAACAGGAGCAACTGGCGGGGGTCAAACCGCTCCGACTTCGGGCCGTAGAACCGGCGGAGGATCGCGTCGATCTCCGCCTTCTTCTCGGCCTCCAGCCGCTGCCGCTGGGCTTCGAGCTGCTCGGCGGCCTCCGCCCTGATGCGCTCGATCAGCGCGTCGCGGTCAGCGATCAACCGCTTGAGAAGGACCGGATCGTCGGGGAGTTCGGACACGCCAGGCATGCCGACATTTGTACCCAACCACCCAAAATCGCGCCAGACGAATCCCCGAAACGTATGCGATTTTCCCGCCTCAGGCGGTCCGCGTCGCCACCACCGTCATCCCCGAGAGCAGCCGCAGGAGCTGGCCGCTGTCGATCGCCATCACCTTGTCGTCGCCGCCCGGGAACCGGAACGTGCCGCGCTCGAGCCGCTTGTAATAGATCGCCAGCCCGTCGCGGTCCCACCAGAGGACCTTGACCCGCTGCGCCGAGCGGTTTCGGAAGACGAACATGCTGCCCGAGAGCGGGTCGTGCCCCAGGAACGACCGGACCACCTCGGCCAGGCCGTCGAACCCCTTCCTCATGTCGACCGGCTGCGTGGCGACCCACACCCGCACGCCCTCGGTACTCAGGTTGGAGGCGATCACGCCGTCGCCTCCGTCGCTTCGAGGGCCCGTACCAGCTCGGCCACCCGCCCTACCGGTGTCGAGCCGGGCAACCGCAAGAGCCGCCCGCCGCGCAGCTCGATCACGATGCCCGCGTCGCGCTCGGCCCGCGGCTCGTCGTGGACGACCAACGGAACGAAGGCCGGCGGCGTCGCCGGTCGCTGGGTATCACGCTCCTGAAGCGTCCGCCGCCACCCGTAGAACGACGGCTCGTTGAGCCGGTGTCGCCGGCAGAACTCTCGCACGGGAAGCCCGCTGTCCGCCTGCCGCCGGACCGCGTCCCGCCAGAAGGCTTCCTTCCCCGGATCTCGCTGCGTCTTGGCCATCGCGCCCCCCAGGTCTTGCGATGGCACAAGCTTGACGGGTCATGCGGCGAGATTAAAGATGCACTTCGCGGAACGGA
>MKTT01000038.1 GCA_001898385.1 Planctomycetales bacterium 71-10 | reverse complement strand
AACTGAAGGACGTCTACCTCGGCGTGGCCCGCCTCGTCTTCGGATTCATCCACGTCCGCAAGCTCGCTGAAACCGTCAACACGGCCTAGGAAGGTCACTCCACCGTCGCAGAACCCGCAAAGGGCGCCCACGTTCGGGGCCGCGCATCCGCTGGCCGGGGAATAGGGAGAACCCGGAACGAGGTTGTTCAGGTATGAGGCGGCCATCCTGTCGCAGTTGGTCGGGATCTGGTTCGCGTAGAACCAGTCAGCCGTGGACTGCGGCGGCATGGAATGGTAGACGAGGGCCGCCGCCAGCCCGGCGGAGAGGCTGATCAAGAGTCGGGGATGCGACATGCGTTCGGCTCCTTCGGGTGTCGAGGGGTCGTCGGAAAGGCGGGATTCGGGTCGTTTTCAGCGAGGATCGCCCGTCGTTTCACCTCCGTTTCGGCTGCCCAGGGCCCTCCAGGCGGCCAGGGCGATCCCATCCCTGACGAGGCGGACGGAACCGTCGCCTAGCAGGAGATTGACGCCCCCCTCGTGTTGCGACCTGGCCGTGGAGATCCCCGGGGGCGTCTTGGCCCCGCCCAGGCAATCGGGGATGCGGCCGTTGGGGCCCTGGGCGTGGACGTAGGTCGTGCGGTCGGAGCCCCCCCAGAGCCATCGATCGCCGCCGAGCTGGAAGATCTCATGGAAGACCTGTTCGTACTTCAGCGGCCGGCCGGCGATCCGGCAGGCCGCCAACCCGTCGTCGGCCGTCCCGTGGACGCCCGTCTGGTCCGGCCAGTAATCTCGGGCCGGGACGGCGGGGCCGTTGCCGGAGCCCCGCAGGCGCTCGCTGAACGCGGCCGTGTTCGACAGGCCGTCGACGACGTGTGCGGCGGTCACGACCCCCAACTCCGCCAGCAGGCCGTTGCCGCTGTCGGGATGGAGGTACGTCATGGCGGGATAGGCCCCGATCCCCGTGCAGCCGCGGTAGTTGACGGCGCCCTCCCGCAACGGCGAGCCGTCGGAGGGGCAGAGGAAGACGCCCAGGGTGGTCGAGAGGACCGTGGCGTTGATCGCGGCGGCCGTCAACTCCTCGGCGCTGGGCCCCGAGTATCCGATGGTCTTCAGCGGGCTCGCGCCGGCCTCGAAGTTCAGCGATTGATACAAGGGCCCCTGTTCGAGCCACGGCAGGAGCCGGGAATGGACGCTGAAGTAGCCCCACTCGACCCACGGGGCCCCGCCCCCCTGCGCCGTATGGAAGATCGTCGTGGTGGCGATCGGGAAGCATCCGTTGACGTCGTGGTAGCCGTTGAGCGCCAGGCCGATCTGGCGCAGGTTGGACTGGCAGGCGAGCCGACGGGCGGACTCGCGCGCCCGCATCGCGGCCGGGAGCAGGAGGCCCGCCAGGATCGAGATGATCCCCATCGCCGTGAGGAGCTCGATGAGCGTCATCCCTCGATGGGGCGGGGACGGTTCGGGTCGGGTCATCGGCTCGCCTCCGACCGGGGGGTGATGACGACGGTGAGAGGGACGGTCGGTTGCCGAGGGTGGTCCGTGGCGATGGTGATCTCTCGAACCGCCCCCGCGGCGGGGGCCGCGGCCGGCGCGATCGCGAGGCGGACGGTCTGCACGACCCCTCCTGCTTTCGCTCCGCCGTCCGTCGGGACGATCGTCGCGCCCGAGACGCCCGTGACGCGGAACGGCGCGGCCTCGGCTTCCAGGCGGACGTCGACCTCCCTGGAGGCGGAGGCGCCGAGGAAGACGGCCGACGGCGTCGATCGGATCCAGGGGCGGACGATCCAATGGATCGGTTCCACGCGACGGCGGCCTCCGGCCCATGTAAACGCGAGTTCGGCCCGATGGCTCCCGGGCTCGGCGTGCGCGGGGAGCCGGATCCGGACCTTGCGCCTGGCGACCGATAACCCCGACGCATCCCGCGCGTCGCCGGGGCCGTCCTCAAGGTCGGCCTCGACTCCCGCGGACTCGACCCCGTCGGGGGGAGGCAAGCCCTGGTTCTCCGATCTCCGGCAGACGACTTCCATCTCCATGACCCCGGGCCGGCCCGTGAGCAGCGAGGCCGGGGAGCCCGAGAGCGGGGTCATCTCCCACGCCGCCGTCAGGTCGGCGGTCAGGGTGAGCGCGATCCGTTCGGCGTCGGGCGCGTCCGTGGCGACCAGGAAGTCGACGCGACGCTTGCCGGCCTGGAATCCGGGGTGGAACGTCACCGGGATGGGCAGGCTCGAATGACGCGGGATCAAGGTGGACGTCGGGTCGATCGTCGAGCAACACGGTGAGTGGGCGGACGCTTGCAGGATGCGGACGTCGCGATCCCAGGGGTTCGCCAGGACGAACGTGTGCCGCAACGTCTGGTCGTCGGCGATCACCGAGCCGAGGTGGAACTCCCCCCCCCCATGGATCCGAGGACGACGTTGCGAGCGGGTGCGGGCGGCCGGTACGCCTGGGCGTCGCGTCGGTCGCATCCGGTGGGCGACATCGAGAGGGTCGCCAGGATGGCGAGCGAGGTCGGCCGACTCCATCGCCCCGTGATCGGTCCGCGGCGCATCCTTCTCCTCCTGCATCGGACGGGAAGATGTCGATTGTCGAGGGCGTCGCTCAGGGTTTTGTTGTGAATTCCATGGGTCAGCATGTGTCGGTGATTCTGGCTTCGGCCTTGAGGCGAGTCAAGCGAAAAGGTTGGCGGTTTTGGAGTATGAAAAAACATTATAGACTTTGAGAGAGTGAATGGGGCGCGATCGGAGGCGGCCTGGCGGGCAACCCCGGCGCGGATTTCGGAGTCCCCGGGATTGGACGGGCGGCGTAGAATGGGGGCGTTCTCGAAGTCGAGGCGAGCACGTCGTCCGGGGTCCCCCTCCATGCGGATCGGCATCGTCAACGATTCGGTGATGGCGCGCGAGGCGCTGCGGCGCGTCGTGGCGTCGGGCGACGGGCTCCAGGTCGCGTGGACGGCCCGCGACGGCGCCGAGGGGGTGGAGCAGGTCAAGGCGGACGCGCCCGACCTGGTCCTGATGGACCTCTTCATGCCCAAGATGGACGGCGTGGAGTCCACCCGCCGGATCATGAAGGAGGCCCCCTGCCCCATCCTCGTCGTGACGGCCACGGTCAGCGGCCAGATCGACAAGGTGTACCAGGCCATGGGCCACGGCGCGCTCGACGCCGTGGACACGCCCGTCCTGGGGGCTTGCGGCGGCTGCGCCGGCGGCGCCGACCTGCTGCGGAAGATCCAGACCATCGGCAAGCTGATCGGCAAGTATCAGCCGAGATGCCCGTCGCCCTCGCCTCCCCCGGGCCCGCCGCCGTCGGCGAGGACTCGGGAGCCCATGCTGGCGCTGGGGGCGTCGACCGGCGGGCCGTTCGCGGTGGCCGAGATCCTTAAAGGCTTGCCCGCCGATTGGGACGCCTGCACGGTGATCGTCCAGCACGTCGACGCGTTCTTCGTCGTCGGCCTGGCCGGCTGGCTGAGCGAGCACTCGGGCCGTCGCGTGCAGCTCGCGGCCGACGGCGACCGCCCCGAGCGCGGCAAGGTCCTGCTGGCGGCGACCTCCGATCACATGCGGCTCGACGAGGACGGCCGGCTCCGCTACTCGGCCGAGCCCAAGGCGGCCTGCTACCGACCCTCGGTGGACGTCTTCTTCCGCAGCGTCGCCCAGAACTGGCCCGGCCCCGGCGCGGCGGCCCTGCTCACCGGCATGGGCCGAGACGGCGCCGACGGCCTGCTCGCCCTGCGCCGCCGCGGCTGGACGACCGTCGCGCAGGACGAGGCGACGTCCGTGGTCTGGGGCATGCCCCGCGCCGCGATCGAGCTGGGGGCCGCCGAGGCCGTCGCCCCGCTCGACGAGATCGCCGACGCCCTGGCCCGCGGGATCCGCGGCGGGGCGCAGGCGCGGGCCGTCCGCTGATGGAAGAATAGGACGTCCCGACCTCCTACCATCTGAACGACCGCGCGACCGGCCCGCGACGAACGCCCCCGGAAGGTCACCATGAGCACCGACGCCCACTTCACCGAGCACAAGGTCACCGTCCTCCTGATCGACGACCAGGCGATGATCGGCGAGGCCGTGCGCCGGATGCTCGCCGGCGAGGCGGACATCGAGTTCCACGCCTGCCGCGACGCCACCAAGGCGCTCGACGAGGCCCTCCGCATCAGGCCCACCGTCATCCTGCAAGACCTGGTCATGCCCGACATCGACGGCCTGACCCTGGTCAAGAACTTCCGGGCCCAGGACGAGACGCGGGACGTCCCGATGATCGTCCTCTCCACCAAGGAGGAGCCGGCCGTCAAGGCCGAGGCCTTCGCCCTGGGCGCCAACGACTACGTCGTCAAGCTCCCCGACCGCCTCGAACTCATCGCTCGCATCCGCTACCACTCCCGCGGTTATATCGCCCTGCTCCAGCGCAACGAGGCGTACACCGCGCTGCAGGAGAGCCAGAAGCGGCTCTCCGACGAGGTCCGCCAGGCCGAGCGCTACGTCGAATCCCTCCTGCCCGACAAGCTGAAGAAGGGGGAGATCCTGACCGACTGGCGGTTCGTGCCCTCGGCCGAGCTGGGGGGCGACTCGTTCGGCTACCACTGGCTGGACGACGACCACTTCGCCTTCTACCTGCTGGACGTCTCCGGCCACGGCGTCGGCGCGGCCTTGCTCTCGGTCTCGGCCATGAACGCCCTGCGCTCGCAGGCCCTGCCGAACACGGACTTCCGCGACCCCAGCCGGGTCCTCTTCGCACTCAACAACGCCTTCCAGATGGACCAGCAGAACGGCCTGTACTTCACCATCTGGTACGGCGTCTTCCACAAGCCCACGCGCCAGGTCCGCTACTCCGGCGGCGGCCACCCGCCGGCCATCCTCATCGACGGCCCCTCGGCCGCCGAGACCAAGCTGACGATGCTGGAGTCCAGCGGCCCCATGATCGGCGCCATCACCGACATGGAATATGGCCAGGCCGAGGTCCCGCTCGGCCCGTTCGCCAAAATCTACCTCTTCAGCGACGGCACCTACGAGATCGAGAAGGCCGACGGCGCCCTCTGGCCCTTCGGCGACTTCATCGCCTTCATGGGACAGGGCCCGTTCGACGACCCCGCCGCCCCCAAGATGGACGCCCTCATCGCCCACGACCGCGCCCTCATGGGCCGGGACGACTTCGCCGACGACCTCTCCATGGTCGAACTAACCTTCCTCCCCTGACCCCTCGATCCCGGCTCCGTTCGCGCCGGCAGGGGGCGTTTTTGGGTTGTCGTAAGTCGTTTGGCAGGAGTGGTTTGGTCGCGGTTTTCGGGTGGCTTCGTTCGTCGAGGTCGATTGAGGATTTCGACATTCCTCGCCGATCACCACCATGCACGGCGGGCGTTCAAACTCCGGTAGGCTGGGTCGCGACCCAGCCCGGATGAGGCGTCGCGTATCCCGGGCTGGGTCGCGACCCAGCCTACGGGGAAGACGGCCGCCTTCGCCTATGAGGGCGTTACGTCGAAAACATGGGAGTGGGAGCATGGGGCCCCCCTTCTCCCCTCGTGGGAGAAGGTGCCCCGGAGGGGCGGATGAGGGGGGCGCGACCGGGAGCCGCGGACGTCAAATCCCACGCCGGCCTGGTGATGCGGAGGCGGTCGCCCTCTCATCCGGCCTTCGGCCACCTTCTCCCGCGAGGGGAGAAGGATGATCGTCATCACGCTTCTCGCGCGTTTCGAGGCCGTCTGGGGCCCCGTTTCGATCCTCGCGATTTGTCAAAGAGTGCGCCGTCTCCCGGGACGATCCGCGACGGGACCGTCGAGATTTCAGGAATCCGCAGGGGATCCCGAGAATCCTCGGGATCCCCCCAAGGGATATGGAGGTGGCGAAGCCGCGTCGACGTTCTCTCCCGGTGGGGCGCTCCGGCGAAAACCCTGGGATCGAGCGTGCATAATCCCTTCTCCCTCAAGGGGAGAAGGATGCTCGTCGGCGGCCCGTTCGGGCTTCTGAAACCGTCGCTCCCTCCGCGCTCCGGCGACCCTCACCCGGCCCTCCGGGCCACCCTCTCCCGGCGGGAGAGGGGACGAACAGGCGTTCCGGGCCGGGGCGAAGCCGACTCGGAACGTCGAGATTCCGGCCCGCGGGAGTGTCACTCGTCGTCCTTGTCCTCGTGCTTCTCCTCCTTGTCGTCCCCCTCGGGCTTCTCGACCTTCAGCCCTTCGAGGGCCTGGAGGACGCGGTCCATCTTGGCTTCGAGGGCGTCGATGCGCCGGTCGGCCTCCGGGGAGGGGCGACCCGGGCCGCCGGGGACGGGGCCGGGGCGCATGGGGCCGAATCGGCCGCGGAACGGGATCGGCTTGCGAGGGCCCGGGCCGCGGCGGTCGGCCTGCTGGAGTTCGCGCTGGGCCTCGCGGAGCTGCTGCTGAAGGTCGCGGATGCGGCGCTGGGCGCGGTCCCGGTCGTCCCCCTCCTCGGCCGGCTTCGCGGCCTCGTCCGGCGCGTCGGCTTCGGCCGCGACCCGGCCGCGGATTTCGTGATAGCGGTCCCGCCAGCGTCTCGCGATCTCCTCCTGCAACTCGGCCAGGTGGGCATCGCGGGCCTTCAGGGCGGGATCGCCCTTCTTGACCGCCCGCCGCCGGTCGTGGTCCCGCAGGCGCTCGATCTCCTGCTTCTGGGCGTACAGGGCGGCGACCTCCGGATCGGCGCGGAACTCGGCCTCGATGCGGCGCTGGATCTCCTCTTCGTCGGGGGCCGCGGCGTCGGCGGCCTCCTCGACCTTGTCCTTGACCTCGTCGGCCATGGCGCCGAGGCGTTCGCGCTCGGCGTCGTAGCGGCGACGCAGGGCCTCGCGGGCGTCGTGGCGAGACTTCTCCAGGTCGTCGCGGACTTCTTCCTGGGCCTTGCGGATGGCGTCGCGGGCGCTGCGGTCGATGGGGCCGCCTTCCTGGAAGGCGCGGGTCAGCTCGTCGCGGGCGCGTTCGAGGGCCGACTTGATGTCGTCGGTGGAGACGTCGTCGCGCCTGAGGGTGTCGCCGAGGGCCGAGGCGGCGTCGCCGATCGCCTTGCGGACCTCGTCGGCGACGGGCTCGGCCTGCTTCGTCAGGCGTTCGGCCAGCTCCTGCACCCGCTTCGCCATCGCGTCGACGGCCTCCTTCTCGTCGCCGTCCTCGCCGGGGGGCTCGGGGGCCTCGGGCGGGGCCGGTGGCGCGGGGGGGGCGGGCGGCGCGGGGCGTTCGCGGGGGGGGCCGTCCTCGAAGACGCGTCCGAGCGCGGGGGCGGCGAGGAACGCCAGGCCCAGCAGCCCGGCCCCCCCGACCGCCTTCATCGTCCTGCTAGCCTTGGGGCGGGATCGCATGGTGCATCGTCTCCTGGCTGTCGGTCCGGTCGGGCGGGCCGCCGGCGCGCGCCGGGGCCCGTACCCTTCCCAGGCATTCGTCGGGCCGAGCTTCTTATTATTCGCCGGGAGGGGGGCGATTACGACGCCGAGGCGTCCTCGGGGGCCAGGCCCATGAGCCGCTCGACGGCCAGGCCGACGTCGGGCTGGCGCATCAGCGACTCGCCGACGAGGATCGCGGCGACGCCGGCGGCCTGGAGCCGCTCGACCTGGGCGCGGGAGTGGATGCCGCTCTCGCTGACCAGCAGGACGCCGTCGGGGACGCGCTCGCGGACGCGCATCGTCCGGTCGAGGTCGGTGGTGAACGTGTGGAGGTCGCGGTTGTTGACGCCGACGAGGTCCGCGCCGGCGGCCAGCACGCGGTCGAGGTTCGCCGGGTCGTGGAACTCGACGAGGGCCGCCATCCCCAGGCCCTTCGCCCGCTCCAGGAGCGCGGCCATCGTGGCGTCGTCGAGAATCTCGGCGATCAGCAGGATGGCGTCGGCCCCGGCGACGCGGGCCTCGACGACCTGGTACTCGTCGATGAGGAAGTCCTTGCGGAGCAAGGGGATGGCGACGGACGCGCGGATCCGGGCCAGGTACGACAGGTGGCCCTGGAAGTAGGGGACGTCGGTCAGCACGCTGATGCAGGCCGCGCCGTGGTCCTGGTACGCGCGGGCGATCGAGACGGGCTCGAAGTCCTCGCGGATCACCTTCACGGAGGGGCTGGCCTTCTTGACCTCGGCGATCAGCGAGATGGAGCCCTTGCCGTCGAGCGCGGCGCGGAAGTCGCGGACCGGCGGGGCCTCGGCGGCCTGCGCCTCCAGCTCCTCCAGGGGCATGCGGCGGCGGTCGCGCTCGACCTCCCGGCGCTTGGAGGCGACGATCTCTTCCAGGATGGTCGGGGTCTTGCCGGGGTGTTCGGGCATCGGTCTCGATCCGGGGGCGTCCTGTCGGTTCGTGCGGGTTTCTAGAGTAGCGTCGGCCCGCGGCTTTGCCATCCTCGCCCCGAGGGGGCCGGAAAACTTCGACTTGACGCTTGCAGGAAAAGCGGGGATCAGGCTAAAGTCCTCCGCAGCAACCGAAGAGGCGAGACCAGGACGTTTCCATTCATCCGGGCCGTCGGCGTGATCGGCCGCCCTCCTGTCCAGCGGATCGCGAGGTTTCCAGCAACAAGGACGTGAGCGGAGCGTCGAACCGGGGGGCCGCCGCAGGGCGGGAGGCCCCGGGCCTCGGCGTTTCGGGGGAGATCATCAAGGATGAGAACCGTCGCGAAGTGCCCGAACCCATCGTGCGGCCGCGTCTCGCAGCTGGGGGTCGACCCCCTCGGCCGCGTCTTCCGATGCCCGCGCTGCCTGACCAAGCTCCGGGGCGAGCCCGCGGGCTCCGGCTCGGGCTCCGGATGGGCGGCCGTCGAGCCTCGGCGTCCGGTCGCTCGGCGACATGCGGCGGCGTCCCCGCGGGGCTTCGACTCGGGCTCCGGCTCCGGCGGCGTGGCCGTGCTGGCCCCCCCCGCCCCGTCGACGTCCCTGGCGTATCGGGGGGGGGCCGAGAGCGGCGAGTTCCTGGCCGCCGCCTTCGACCTCGACGAGCCGTGGGACGACCTGGCCGAGGCCGCCTCGGGGTTCGAGTGGAACGAGAGTTCGTACTCGGTCCCGGCGATGGGCCCGCTCGACGCCTCGCGCACGGGGGTCTTCGCGGCGGCCCGCCACCTGGAGCAGGACGGCCCCGCCGTCGGGGGCGAGGACCGCGGCCTGGCCCGCTTCCGGATCCTCGGCCTGCTGGGCGAGGGCCGTCACGCCTCCGTCTACCGCGCCTTCGACCCCACCCTGGAGCGCCAGGTGGCCCTCAAGCTGATGCGCGACGAGGCCCCGCGGTCGTCGCGGGCGCAGGAGCGGTTCCTGGGCGAGGCCCGGGCGCTGGCGAGCCTGAAGCACCCCGGCATCGTCTCGATCTACGAGGCCGGCCGCGACGGCGACCGGCTCTACCTGGCGCTCGACCTGATCGAGGGCCGCAGCCTGGCCGAGGTGCTGGCCGACGGCCGGCTCTCGCATCGCAGGGCCGCCGAGGTGGCCGCCGACCTGGCCGAGGCCCTGTCCTACGCCCACGGCCTGGGGATCGTCCACCGCGACGTCAAGCCGGCCAACGTCCGCATCGACGCCCGCGGCGGCGTCCACCTGATGGACTTCGGCATCGCGCTGCGGCCCGATTCGCCCGACGCCCCCCCCGGGTCGATCGTCGGCACCCCGGCCTACCTCGCCCCCGAGCGGCTCGACGCCGACGGCGGCCGTCGCGAGGCCCTGCCGGCGGCCGACCAGTACGGGCTGGGCGCCGTCCTGTACGAGATGCTCTGCGGCCGGCCCCCGTTCGACGGCCCGGCCCCGTCGGTCCTGGCCCGGGCCTCGGCCCACGAGCCCCCCTCGCCCGACGCCGTCGACCCGAGGGTCCCGCGCGCCCTGGCCGAGATCTGCCGCAAGGCGACCGCCCGGAAGCCCGACCGCCGCTACGCCTCGTGCGAGGACCTGGCCGTCGACCTCCGCCGCTGGCTCCGGGGCGAACGCCCCCAGGCCCGCCGTCGCGTCTGGTTCGCCTGATCGCGGCCCCCTCGCGCCCCATCTCGGGCCGGTTGCCTCGGCGTCCGCCGTGGACGATGCTATATGCGGGAGGGAATGCTCCGATGACGCCACAGGCCGCGCCGGCCGTCGCCGCGCCCCCGGGACCGGAAGGGTCGCCCAGGCTCCTGATCGTGGACGATTCCGCCTTCGAGCGGCGGTGCATCGCCGGGCTCCTCGCCGACCTCGACGGCCTCCGGGTCGAGTTCGCCGCGGGCGGGCTCGCCGCGCTGGAGGCCATCGAACGCGACCCCCCCGACCTGATCCTCACCGACCTGGTCATGCCCGACGTCGACGGGCTGGAGCTGGTGCGTCGCGTGCGCGAGGCGCGGCCCGGCCTGCCGATCCTGCTGATGACGGCCTTCGGCGGCGAGGACGAGGCCGTCCAGGCCCTCCGCGCCGGGGCGGCCGACTATCTCTCCAAGTCGCGCCTCGAGAAGGACCTGGGGCCGACCCTCCGCCGCGCCCTGGACGCCTTCGCCGTCGACCGCCGCCGGCGGATGCTCAACGAGCGGCTGGTCCGGCGGACGTCGATCTTCGAACTGGGCTGCGACCCCGACCTCGCCTGGGCCCTGGTCGCGGCCCTCGTCGAGGACGTCGCCGCCCTGGGCCTGCTCGGCCGCCCGGACCAGATCCGCCTCCACGTCGCCCTCCAGGAGGCCCTGGCCAACGCCCTCTACCACGGCAACCTGGAGGTGGACTCCGAGCTGCGCCAGGAGGACGAGTCGGCCTTCTACGACCTCGCCGACGCGCGGCGCGGCCAGGAGCCCTACCGCTCCCGACGCATCCGCGTCCGCTCCGACGTCGACCGCGATCGGGCCGTCTTCGAGATCGCCGACGAAGGCCCCGGCTTCGACCATCGCCGCCTCGACCGCCCCGTCGAGCCCGAGGACCTGTCCCGCGTCGGGGGCCGCGGCCTGCTCATGATGCGCACGTTCATGGACGAGATCTCCTACAACGACCGGGGGAACGTCGTCACCCTGACCAGGCGCCTCGCCCCCGCGTCGGGGGCCGGCCCCGCGGCTTTGCGCGAGGGCCCGGCCCGTTGATGCCGGGGGGCCTGCTCGGGGCGTCGGCGATCGTCGAGGCGGCATCTTGCGGCCCGATGCGCGGCATGATAGGATCATCCCCATCGCGAGCCGGCCCCCATCCTGCTCCACGGGCGATTAACTCAGCGGCTAGAGTACCGTCTTCACACGGCGGGAGTCACTGGTTCGAATCCAGTATCGCCCACTCGGCCCAAAACCACCTCTTCTCTCGCAGCGTGCGGCCGCATCATCCCCCCGGCCGCCGACCTCGGCCGAACCGCGTCGAATCCGACCGACGGCCTCCCGCCCCGTCCCATTCCACCCGCTCGTCGAACGACGTTCGCCCTCGAAATTCGCCCCCACGGCCCCTCGCGCCCGATCCTGCTCATCGCATTCCGTGGTTCGAGCCCCCCCGTCGCGACGACGGGAGGAACGACGCGGTCGAACATCTCCCGACGGACCCCGCCGTTTCGACCCGCCCCCCGTCGCGACGACGGGGGGAACTGATCGGCTGGAGCCTGGCCTCGCCCGCCGCCTGGCTTCAACCCGCCCCCCGTCGTCACGACGGGGGGAACCCCAGGTCGACAAGGCGTTCGGCGGGATCGCGAAGTTTCAACCCGCCCCCCGTCGTCACGACGGGGGGAACATGTGGACGCCGTTGGGGACGTAGAAGAAGGCCGAGTTTCAACCCGCCCCCCGTCGTCACGACGGGGGGAACCCGATGACGCCTTTCGCGCCTTCGAGCCGGCCCGAGTTTCAACCCGCCCCCCGTCGTCACGACGGGGGGAACGCATCAAGCGGATCCACTACCTCCGCAAGAAAGGGTTTCAACCCGCCCCCCGTCGTCACGACGGGGGGAACACGATCGTACCATCGGCCCGGGCGCGATTGACTTGTTTCAACCCGCCCCCCGTCGTCACGACGGGGGGAACCGGCGGCGGATATCCAGCAAGCCAAGGCTGCGGAGTTTCAACCCGCCCCCCGTCGTCACGACGGGGGGAACGGCCATGCGGCGGGTTGCGGCCGGGGCCGTCGACGTTTCAACCCGCCCCCCGTCGTCACGACGGGGGGAACCGTGGTCGCAGCTTGCGGTTGCGGAAATTCCGCGGGTTTCAACCCGCCCCCCGTCGTCACGACGGGGGGAACACGTCTGATCGGGAGCGAGTGAAACAACGCCCATCGTTTCAACCCGCCCCCCGTCGTCACGACGGGGGGAACCGTCTGGCCGCGGTTGATGAAGAACTTGGCGAGGTTTCAACCCGCCCCCCGTCGTCACGACGGGGGGAACCGGAGGTTGGGGATGGCGCGCGCGCTGGACGGTCGGTTTCAACCCGCCCCCCGTCGTCACGACGGGGGGAACCCATCCATATCGGTTTCACATCCAGAGGACGCCATGTTTCAACCCGCCCCCCGTCGTCACGACGGGGGGAACCATGCAGACTAGGTGCATGCACCTATTGCATCAAGTTTCAACCCGCCCCCCGTCGTCACGACGGGGGGAACGCGCCGGCAAGGTCCGCGAGGTCGTCGCCAGCGTCGTTTCAACCCGCCCCCCGTCGTCACGACGGGGGGAACGGTCCAGCCCTCGTCGGTGAGCGGATAGGGCGCGGTTTCAACCCGCCCCCCGTCGTCACGACGGGGGGAACTCTCGTCTGTAGACTCACAGGCTACGCCTGCGTAGTTTCAACCCGCCCCCCGTCGTCACGACGGGGGGAACCAAACGTGCAGTATGCTCCCAAGTAGGTCGAAATGTTTCAACCCGCCCCCCGTCGTCACGACGGGGGGAACGCGGTCGGCGTCATCCCCAGGCCGTCCGCGTAGCGGTTTCAACCCGCCCCCCGTCGTTACGACGGGGGGAACTGGACCTCGGTGGACGCGCAGTCGGGCGACCTCGTTTCAACCCGCCCCCCGTCGTCACGACGGGGGGAACCATCGGGGTCGTGTTGCCGAGGTCCGGCGAGACCTTGTTTCAACCCGCCCCCCGTCGTCACGACGGGGGGAACCTCCTCAACGGCGCCAACGACCCCTACTGGACCCAGGTTTCAACCCGCCCCCCGTCGTCACGACGGGGGGAACCGCCGGTGAAGGCGCGGGACGGCTTGGTCTGCTCGTTTCAACCCGCCCCCCGTCGTCACGACGGGGGGAACCATGCTCTGGATCGCCTCCGACCTGACCGACGCCGTTTCAACCCGCCCCCCGTCGTCACGACGGGGGGAACCGGGCGGCCTTGACGAACCCGTCGCGCCTGGCCCTGTTTCAACCCGCCCCCCGTCGTCACGACGGGGGGAACCTCACGGCGTATCCGACGACGTGGCGGGCAAGCTGTTTCAACCCGCCCCCCGTCGTCACGACGGGGGGAACATCGTCGCTGCGGCTTCAGTCGTGCAGATCGGAGTTTCAACCCGCCCCCCGTCGTCACGACGGGGGGAACGGATCAATCAGCGGACGACGAGGCCGACATGGCTGTTTCAACCCGCCCCCCGTCGTCACGACGGGGGGAACAGCCGCCCGCGTTGACATAGGGGACTGGATAGGTGTTTCAACCCGCCCCCCGTCGTCACGACGGGGGGAACCTGCGTCGACCTTGTAGTCCCGCGATAACTTGATTGTTTCAACCCGCCCCCCGTCGTCACGACGGGGGGAACATTCGGCGGGCGTCTGCCGTTGGCAACTCCCCAAGTTTCAACCCGCCCCCCGTCGTCACGACGGGGGGAACGGCCACGGTGATACGGTCCACCGGCGTCGCCGGCCTGTTTCAACCCGCCCCCCGTCGTCACGACGGGGGGAACTTTTCGTGCAGCTGCGCGAGAGTCGCCATAGACTTGTTTCAACCCGCCCCCCGTCGTCACGACGGGGGGAACTTTTCGTGCAGCTGCGCGAGAGTCGCCATAGACTTGTTTCAACCCGCCCCCCGTCGTCACGACGGGGGGAACGACGCCGCGCTGGCGACGGCCGCGAGCCCGAACGTGTTTCAACCCGCCCCCCGTCGTCACGACGGGGGGAACGCAAATGTGGGGTCGCGAGGCGCATCGGATCATCGTTTCAACCCGCCCCCCGTCGTCACGACGGGGGGAACCGGGGGAGCCAGACCCCGAGCGTCGAGTTGCGCCCGTTTCAACCCGCCCCCCGTCGTCACGACGGGGGGAACCGTTCGCCTCGGGGATCGAGTTCGGGCCGTCGGTGTTTCAACCCGCCCCCCGTCGTCACGACGGGGGGAACGGCCCGCCCCCGCCATGTGGCCGTTGTGCTCCAGGTTTCAACCCGCCCCCCGTCGTCACGACGGGGGGAACTGCGTTTGGCGAGGTATGCCCGACGCTCACGGAGGTTTCAACCCGCCCCCCGTCGTCACGACGGGGGGAACAGACCCCGTACCCGTCCCACGCCGACCCATCGCCGTTTCAACCCGCCCCCCGTCGTCACGACGGGGGGAACGCTGACGGAAAGCCCGCTCTACCGGGCGCTCGACGTTTCAACCCGCCCCCCGTCGTCACGACGGGGGGAACCCATCTCCGGCCAGTCGGCCAGGGTGCCGAGGTTGTTTCAACCCGCCCCCCGTCGTCACGACGGGGGGAACACCAGACTCTAGCTGTTCATTAATCTCAATCTGAGGTTTCAACCCGCCCCCCGTCGTCACGACGGGGGGAACGCCGGCGGCCTTGCTCTCGCGCGAGAAAGTGACCGTTTCAACCCGCCCCCCGTCGTCACGACGGGGGGAACTGGCCCCGTTCATATAAACGGCGGACTCTTTGTTGTTTCAACCCGCCCCCCGTCGTCACGACGGGGGGAACTGCCAACGGAGCCGTCATGGCCAGGACCGCGAAGTTTCAACCCGCCCCCCGTCGTCACGACGGGGGGAACCCTTCACCAGCGCGTCCGTCACCCAGCCGTGCCGGTTTCAACCCGCCCCCCGTCGTCACGACGGGGGGAACACGGGGCCGCCGCCGTCGACGGCCGGAGCACGGTTTCAACCCGCCCCCCGTCGTCACGACGGGGGGAACGGCGTATCGGCAGAGCTACAACACGGCCGATATGTTTCAACCCGCCCCCCGTCGTCACGACGGGGGGAACGCCAGCCAGGCCGATCCAGGACCCGACCCAACCCGTTTCAACCCGCCCCCCGTCGTCACGACGGGGGGAACCTGTTGCCGTGCCCGTCATCGGGACAAGGCGAGGGGTTTCAACCCGCCCCCCGTCGTCACGACGGGGGGAACTCAGGACGGTTTCGGTAGGGGACCGCATGTCCAGGTTTCAACCCGCCCCCCGTCGTCACGACGGGGGGAACTACAGTGTTTCGACACAAATGACCACTGTGAGTAGTTTCAACCCGCCCCCCGTCGTCACGACGGGGGGAACGGCCGCCCCTACCTGGCGACCGACACCGTCCCCTCGTTTCAACCCGCCCCCCGTCGTCACGACGGGGAGAACCGGTCGCGTAGGACGTCTGCCTGACCATCTCGCCGTTTCAACCCGCCCCCCGTCGTCACGACGGGGGGAACGCGCCCAGCCGCATGCGACCTCGATCGTCGACGGGTTTCAACCCGCCCCCCGTCGTCACGACGGGGGGAACGGTACGCTTCCCCGCCGCCGGCCGTCTGGATGCAGTTTCAACCCGCCCCCCGTCGTCACGACGGGGGGAACCGGCAGCCCGCCCGAGGTCGCGACGGCCTCGCTGTTTCAACCCGCCCCCCGTCGTCACGACGGGGGGAACCAGAGGCGGTCTCCCCTCTGCTCCCCTCTCTTGCCGTTTCAACCCGCCCCCCGTCGTCACGACGGGGGGAACGGTCTTCCCGCCTCGGCCGGTCCTCGCCCCGGTGTTTCAACTCGCCCCCCGTCGTCACGACGGGGGGAACGAGTCGACCTTGACGCCCCGGTGCGCCGTCCGGGTGTTTCAACCCGCCCCCCGTCGTCACGACGGGGGGAACGCCAGAGACGCCAACGGTCCTCCCGATCCACATGGTTTCAACCCGCCCCCCGTCGTCACGACGGGGGGAACGACATAGACGCCCCCCTCGAAGACCTTGTCGAGGTTTCAACCCGCCCCCCGTCGTCACGACGGGGGGAACGGGCTCGGACGCCAGGTTGATCCGCTACCTGTGGCGGTTTCAACCCGCCCCCCGTCGTCACGACGGGGGGAACCGCAATAGGCCAGCATCGGGTTGTCGCCGTGACGTTTCAACCCGCCCCCCGTCGTCACGACGGGGGGAACATGGTCGCGACGACCGTCCTCTGGACCGACCGAGTTTCAACCCGCCCCCCGTCGTCACGACGGGGGGAACCGAACAGTCGCGTCTCGGAGCGTTGGAGGCGCTGTTTCAACCCGCCCCCCGTCGTCACGACGGGGGGAACCGCGGACGTCCTGCGATTCCGCCAGGGCGTTCCTGTTTCAACCCGCCCCCCGTCGTCACGACGGGGGGAACAGGGCGATGGCGTCGATGGCGTACTTGCCCCGGCGGTTTCAACCCGCCCCCCGTCGTCACGACGGGGGGAACCGGTTACGCCCAGGTCGCGTGGTCGGCCAACTGGAAGTTTCAACCCGCCCCCCGTCGTCACGACGGGGGGAACCCCTGGGCCTGGAGCGCCGGGCAGCCGAACGTCGTGTTTCAACCCGCCCCCCGTCGTCACGACGGGGGGAACCGACCAGATGAGGGTGATGGGCGATGAGGCCGAGGTTTCAACCCGCCCCCCGTCGTCACGACGGGGGGAACGACCGACTGGGATGACCCCAACATCGACGCAATCATAGTTTCAACCCGCCCCCCGTCGTCACGACGGGGGGAACTCGGCAACGCCGGGACCGACGGGGCGGCGTACACGTTTCAACCCGCCCCCCGTCGTCACGACGGGGGGAACGAGGGTCCGCATGGTCGAGCCGACCGAGCCCGAGTTTCAACCCGCCCCCCGTCGTCACGACGGGGGGAACCGACGAGGTTGACCAGCGTCCGGAACGCCTGGGTGTTTCAACCCGCCCCCCGTCGTCACGACGGGGGGAACGGGGAGCCAGAGATCCATGCGTCCGACGGCGGCGGTTTCAACCCGCCCCCCGTCGTCACGACGGGGGGAACTCCGCTACGGAATGGACGAGGCCCGCGACGCCTGGTTTCAACCCGCCCCCCGTCGTCACGACGGGGGGAACGAACCACCGCCGGTCGCAAGCGCGAGTGGATGCTGTTTCAACCCGCCCCCCGTCGTCACGACGGGGGGAACCGGGTGTGTCGTCAATGATCCAAATCGCCCAGGTTTCAACCCGCCCCCCGTCGTCACGACGGGGGGAACTCGCGGATGAGCCTTCCGGCCGACTCCTCCGCGAGGTTTCAACCCGCCCCCCGTCGTCACGACGGGGGGAACCGTTCGGCCTCATTCACATAGCGTTCCGAGACCTGGTTTCAACCCGCCCCCCGTCGTCACGACGGGGGGAACGTGCTGAAATGCGTCCTGGAGGGCGAATCAAGATGTTTCAACCCGCCCCCCGTCGTCACGACGGGGGGAACGCCGCATCTCCGACGATGGGGATTCCGCCTTGATTGTTTCAACCCGCCCCCCGTCGTCACGACGGGGGGAACCGTCTGGGCCTTCGAAGGCGGGGGATGGGTCGTGTTTCAACCCGCCCCCCGTCGTCACGACGGGGGGAACTCGGCCACGTCCGCAGGTGCGGGACCAACATCACGTTTCAACCCGCCCCCCGTCGTCACGACGGGGGGAACCGCGGCGTTGTTAAGATCAATTCGTCCAGGT
>MKTT01000037.1 GCA_001898385.1 Planctomycetales bacterium 71-10 | reverse complement strand
GAGAGCTGGGCGTCCCGGCCTCGGAGAACCTCGGCAATCACGTCGCCTACCTCGCCAACTGGCTGAAGGCGATGAGGAACGATCCCCGCTTTATCTTCACGGCGAGCGCCCAGGCGTCGAAGGCCGCCGATTTCCTCCTCGCCTACGGCCGCTCCCAGGCAATCGAGGAGGTCGAAGCGGAGGCGGTCCTGACCGGGTGACTCGATCGAAGGGCGGCGGGACGAACGCTGCCCACCGACACCGCCGGAGGGGGTGCGACAACCACACCCCTTACGACGGAGGCCGGCATGACGGCTATCGGCGAGATGGCCCTCGAAGACGCCGCCCGTGAGGCGGCGGGCAACCGGAGCCGGTTCAACTGCTTCGTGTGGGACCGGCTCCACGAACTCGATGACCCCGAGGGCTGGGCGATCATCTACACCCACAACCGGGACAGCCGCCTGCTCGACATGAGCAACGCCGACGCCATCGCCGAAGCGATGGAGCCCTTCACGGACGGCGACGACCCCGACGTGGTGATGGAGTCTCACGGCCACTGGGCGGTCGGCCATGTGGACAGTTTCTCCATCCGGGTGTTCCGTGATGGCGAGGACACCGACGCCTTTCAGAGCTACCACGACATCGCCGAGCGACTGTCCGACTACCCGATCCTCGACGAGAGCGACTGCGGCGAGCGGGAATATGAGGCCAGGCTGGAGAACATCGCCGAGGCCGCCTGGCGGCTGGAGGGCGAGCACGACCTGCCCGAGGGCTAGGAGTGCGACGTGTACTCCTGGCTCTTCAACCATCGTCAGAGGGCCGTCGAGAACCGGGACGATCAGGGCAGCCATCCCGAAGAGGACGACCTCCGGGTCGCCTTCGAGGCCCTGGGCTACGAGCGGCTCGGCGACTGACGGGAAATGACACCCGGCGGGCGGGGCAAGGAGGGCCAGTCAGCGGACCAGAACAGAGGCGGCTTCGCCAAGGTATACCACCTCGGTGGTCGAAATAGGCACGATGCTCGCTCCCCGTGTCAATCGCTCCTGCGTCGGTGATTAGCACCCAGGAATAGACCGGGACAATCAGTTGTCCTATCTGGAGCAGCTCGAATGTCCCCAGAGCAAGTGTTCAGGACAATAGTCAGCCTGGTTCCAAACTGGTACATGGCAGAATATGGGCCGAAAAAGGTTCAAATCCAGGTAGGCGACAGCTCGTTTGAATGTCACGCCCTCATCAATCCGCCCCCCTCTCTCAGGAAGTTTCGTGAGAAATCCGAAGCACTTGCGGCCAAGCTGATGACATGCCCGTCGGCGATCTATCCGACGTTCGGCGATATTCTTCGTGAAGCTCTTGCACTTGCTTGGCTGCAGCAGGCGACCGATAAGATCGACTGGGCAAAGCTGCTGGATTATGCAGGACCTCTTGCCGATCGCACCTACGAGAATGCACCTGTTACGGTCAATGTCATTGCGAGGCCCTCCGAAACTGGTCTACACGATCTGGCGGACGAACGGTTCGGGAAGATTACCGACCATCTATCAAGTGGGCTATTCACCTACTTTATTGTAGACGGCAGCCTACGAGTCGCTGACTACTGCGAGGTCGGATGGGATGAGATCACAACCTCAGCGAGCTATAAGCTCTACCCTGAGCTGCCACACCCCTTTCAATGCGTTATGAAGAAGTGCGACTATTCATTCCATCTGACTCGACAGCGAGATTTTCTCGTGTCTAAGAAAGGCGGACTACTGGCTGCTCGTAGAAAACGAAGGTGGAAAATATACGATGTGGCAACCCTGAAGAACCACATCGTTAGTGGCTTGGGAAGCTATAAGGTAGGGGCAAACGTGTTCGAAGTGCTGTTCGACCTAAGCCTTCGTCGCCACGGAGCCCTGCTTGTGTATGACCCACAGGACAAGGCAATTCTGAACGTTGCTAACCCGGAGTGCCGCATCGACACGGGAATCCCTAGTGCAGGTAGGGAACTGATTGTCAGTGTCGCCTCCAAGATTAACCTGGCAGGCAGCGTTGGGAAGGTCGTGCCGAACAAGCGACTATTGCTGGAGATGGCTGGCATCGATGGGGCTGTCATCTTCAACGATAGCCAGATCACTGCGGTAGGCGCTATTATCAACACGCATGAAGAAGCATCGGGGAAAGCAGGAGCCCGCTCGACTGCATCGCTGTCGGCATATCATTGGGGAGGCCGACCGGCGAAGGTCAGTGCTGACGGCGAGATCAACATAATATTCAAAAGTGATAGAGGAGACCAAGAGTGCCGGGCGGAGCTTGAGTGGCTGTAAACAAACAGAGAGTGCTGCCCCTCTCCAGCCAAGCGGTCATCCCGATACGACAACTTTGGTTGGTGTGGCGGGACAACGAAATGACATGTTTGCGTGTTGATTCTGTGCCCGCCTGACGACTAGGGCTGACACCTACGGAGCGGTTGTGACGTTCACGACCACCCCGGAGGGAGATACCCATGCGCCGCCCCATCGACCTGCCCGACGCCGTGCTCGCCCGTGCCGCCCAGGACTTCTTCGCCGCCGAGTGGGCCTCGTCCAGGGAGGCGGCGGGGTTCCGCTTCCGCCCCGGCGTCGAGATCACGTCCCTCTGCCCGGCCCAGGACGCCGCCACGCTGCTGCGGCTGGTCCGCCCCACGTCGCCCAACTGGCCCGTGCCTGGGACATGGGCGTGGGCGAGATGTTTTGCCTGATGGAGATCCCCGAGGGCCGATTGGCCGACGCCCTGTACTTCGTCCTGATGGGCTGCCGGGGCCACGGCATCGGCCTGGCCGACGACTTCGCCCCGAACATCGAAGACGCCGAGGGCAGGCTCGGCGGGGGCATCGACCCGTCGCCCTTCTGCGACGACTTCATGGACTTCTACGGCCTGGCCTCGGAGGTCGTCGATACCGAGGCCCGCCGGACCGACAACGACCCCGACCCGGACTCGCCGATCCGCCCCGGCGACCGGGTGCAGGTCTCAACCCGGCTGCCGACCGGCGACCGGGTGACCGGGACCGGCACCGTCGTGCGGTGGATCGCCGATGACGATACCCTGAATGCCGGCGGGGGCGTCGTCGTGGCGATGGACGACGGCGAGCACGTGGAGCCCTCTTGCTACCGGGGGACGGCCCTCTTCGTTCCACCCGGCGAATGCGAAGCGGACCGCTGATCAACACCCCTGGAAGGAGCATGGAGGCCCATCCCCGACAACCACCCGATCCCGGAACAACCCATGAGCGAGACGCCCGAGGAGTGGCTCGGACGCCTGTTCGAGTTCTGTGCCGAGTGCGGTGGCGATTCGGAGGATCAGGAGATCTCCATCGTCCCCGCCATGGGAACCTACTTCGCCCGCTGCCTGCGGGCCGAGTCGGGCGAGCCGACCGATCACGACCGGTGCGACACGGGACGGGATGCGGTGGGTGCCCCCCGTCGACCGGAAGCTTGGGAGGAGTGACACCATCCGAGGGGGTGTGGACAGCCATGCCCCTCGGAGCAAGCCCATGTTCGTGTCGATCGTCGATACCTACTGCTACGTCTACCGCCAGCCGGGCGACCCGGTTCTGAGGCCCAACCGCAGCCGCATCTCGTGGTCGCCGCCGGGCTGGTACGCCGCCGAGTCCCGCTTCCTCCACAATGTGCGGAAGATCCTCGATCGGCGGAGTTACGACCTCATCAAGAAGCGGATGTGGCGGGACGGGCACCTGTTCGGCTCGGAGCACTTGCAGTACCTCCGCAGCCGCAAGCTCCGGGTTGTCCCGAGCCTCTACGTCTACCACGCCGACGCCGCCCTGGAGGTCGCCGCCGAGAACTACAACGTCCTCGGCCGGGCTACCTTCGACGTGGTGTACGGAGCCGGTCGAGAGCATGCCCCCGAGTTCGAGCGGGCTTGCCGGGAGTGGGTCCGGCGGCGGGAGTCGGCCTCTCCGTGCTACGAGGTCTCGTGGGTTGGCGAGGCGACGATCGACGGCCACGCCGCCGTCCGACGCCTCTATCGTGGCTTCACGGACCTCGATGCGGCGATGGCCTTCGTCGAGGACGATCCCGTCGATGCTCGCCGGCTGATCGACCGCCGCACGGTCGAAGCGGCCCTCCTCCACGGGGCCTGCTGAGGTCGGGATCGACACCACCGGGGCGGGCGTGACGAACCCTCACCCCAGTGGAGTACGACGATGAAGATTACCGCCTCCTGCACGCTCAACGGCCACGACCTGACCGACATCCCCGTGCTCAACCCAGGCGGCTGGTTCGGCAAGGCGTGGCTGGTCGAGATCGGCGGGTCGTTCACCCCGCTGTTCGTGGTCGTGGAAGCCGACTCCGTGTCCGACGCCATCGACGAGCTGAGCGACGACCCGACCTACGGGCCGCAGATCCACGTCCCGGACGACGACCTCGGCGACTACCCCGAGGACGAGCGCCGGTACGACGGCTCGGGCCGGGTGATCGACCTGGACTGGGTGATGATCCACGGGCGGGAGGGCTCCGGCCTGCCGTACTCGATCGAGTACCACGTCGGCGATGAGACAGTGGCCTTCGATCCCCGACGCTTCGCCACCTGGCAGTTCAACTGACCGCACGGCGGGGACACCCAGCGACACCACCGGGAGGGGCGTTGACCAATGACGCCCCCCTCGGAGGCCCGACGTGAACGACCTGATCGACCGCATCCATGAGATCCGCACCGCCATATGCCCCCGCCCGACCTTCACGCTGGAGTCGGGACGGGGCGAGACCTACCGCCAGTCCAGGCCGGTTCTCTACGCCCACTCGACCTACGAACGCAGCTCAGTGCTGGCCGGGCGGCCCCGGCGGTTGTTCGTCGAGCAGTGGGAGACCTGGGAGGAGGCCCGTGCCGCCCTGGCCGAGGTCCGCCGGGCCGACCGCTCTTTCCGCTTCGACGACCTCGGGGAGGGTGGCGGCTCCACGCACGTCCCTTCGTCCGTCCTGACTCGTCACCTGGCCGACGACAAGGACTGACACCATCGGGGGACTCGCCGGGGCCGCACGTCCCGGCGAGTCCGAGCTGAAGTGCAAGAGTTGGAACCCATCGAGGCCATGGCATGAGCGAATCCCGCACCGATTCCGCCCGCAGGACCACGACCCGCCGCCCCCGTGCCAGGGAGCGGAGACTCCGCCGCCGCAGGAGGTCGAGGCGCTGACGACCGACACCGACGGGCAGGACGAAAGCATCACCTCACCATTCAAGAGGAGAATATCGAGATGGCGTTCACAGCAGAGACCGGCGACCACAAGGTCACCCGCAGCGACATCTTCTTGGTCGATCCCAGGGCGCTCGTCGTCGATTGGAAGAAGAACCTCAGCCGCAACGGCGAGGAGCCGCCCGTCGACGAGGCCCTGATCGAGCTGGCGAAGGACATGGCTCCGAAGAAAGGCCGGGGCGATTCCGAAGACGGCTCGTCAGGCCAGCTCAACCCGATCCTCGTCCGCCCGCTGCCCGACCGCCGCCTGGAGGTCGTCGGAGGGTTTCGACGGATGCGGGCGGCGTTGTGGCTGATCGAGAGCGGGGAGTGCCCGGACTTCCGGGTCAAGTACACCGTCTCCCGCCTCTCCGACGCCGAGGCGGCCCTGGTCAACCTGTCGGAGAACCTTCAGCGGGAAGACCCTCGACCTGTCCAGTTGGCCCATGCGATCCGCTCGCTCACGGAGGACTACGGAGCAGGTCGCCGGACGGCTCAAGCGGTCCGAGGCGTGGTGCGGAAACCTCGTGAACCTCGTCGTGTTGCCCACGCCGATCCAGGAGAGCGTGGCCGCCGGGAAGACGCCCGTCTCGGCCGCCCTGGAGTTGGCGAAGCTGCCGAGCGACCAGCAGATCAAGGTCTTCGATTCGCTCGGCGGCGAGGGCGAGAAGATCACTGCCGCCAGGGTGAAACAGAAGCGCCAGGAGGCCCACGAGGCGACTGGAGAGGGCGGCTCCGTCCCCCGGACGCTCAAGCAGATCCGGGCCTTCCTGGAGGGCAAGACCGGACCCGCCGACCCCGGCCGCCGGCTCGCCGCCGGTCTGCTCGACTACCTCTCCGGCAAGCGTTCGGAGGAGGCGATGAGCAAGTCCTGGGACCGGGCCTTCGAGGCCGCCGGGCCTCGCAACGTAGTCTGACACCGTCAGTCCTCCCGTCGACACAGCAACCCCACGACGGGAGGACTGCCCATGCGGAACCACGCCCTGCCACAGACTCCGACCAACCCAACCTTTCTTCACGACCTCGGCGACATCCTCGACGGGATCTCGTTCGAGACGCCCGTCGAACGAGAGCGCCGCATTGCACTTCACCCCACGGCCGCTCGCCCCTGCGACGGCTGCGGAGATCCCGATCGGGCCGTGGATCTCTGGGCCGAGCACTCCGAGACGGGCGAGCAGCTTTGGCTCTGCCTCGCATGCGGCGACTGATCCGCCCAAAACACCACGTGCGCCCGAGCCGGTGGGGTGACCGGCTCGGGGCGACACCATCGGGAGGGCCGTCGGTCGAAACGACTTCACGAACGGAGACGAGAGATGACGCAACACACGACGAAGGCGGCGAAGTTCCATCCCGGCAAGATCGTCGTCACGCCCGGAGCCCTGGAGGCGATCCGGGCCAGCGGGCAGAGCCCCGAGACCTTCCTCGCCGCCCACTTGGAGGGCTACTGGGGCGACGACCTCTGCGACGAAGACCGACTCCTCAACGACGAGGCCCTGATCGACGGCTCCCGGCTCCTCTCCGCCTACCGGACGCTCCGGGGCGAGCAGATTTGGGTGGTCACCGAGGCCGTCGGCGACGACGGGCGGCGGGCTTCCACCTGCCTGCTCCTGCCCGAGGATTACTGACGACCCTGCCCAATTTCGTACTCGATCGAGGACCGACCATGGGATTGACGGCACGAGAACGAATTGCGATGGACGACCGGATTACGGCCGGGTTATTCCTCATCTTCATCCTGTGTTTGATGCTCGGCGGCTGCTGAACATCAGGGAGCCGAGTCGGAGGCGGGGCCGTCGGGACGACCTGACGGCCCCGACGACACCGACGGTTTGGTCGCAGGAAACGATCACCCCCGATCGAGCGGGAAGAAGGTCGGTTGCAAAACCGGAAACCCGGAAATCCCGGGCGAATCCCTGCGATCTCGGCCCCGCCCCCCGGCCCGGTGGATCACTCCGACGGTTGCACTTTTTGTTATGCTCGAACCCGACGGCTTCCGCAGAGGGCTGAAAGACTTCACGAGGCTTCGAGGTCTCAAATTACGCCGCCGGCGGGATTCGCCGACGGCTGGGGTTCGAGGCGGGGCGGCGATGACGTCCAGGCCGAAGGCGTTGCTCTCCTGGAGTTCGGGCAAGGACTGCGCCTGGGCGTTGCACGTGCTCCGAAGCCGGGGCGATGTGGGGGTCGTCGGGTTGCTGACGACGTTCAACGAGGCGGCCGACCGGGCGGCGATGCACGCCGTGCGACGGCGGCTGGTCGAGGTCCAGGCCGAGACGGCGGGCCTCCCGCTGTGCTCGGTGATGCTGCCATATCCGTGCTCGAACGAGGTGTACGAGGCCCGCATGGCGGCGGCCTCGGCCGAGGCGGTCCGGGCGGGCGTCACGCACATCGCCTTCGGCGACCTTTATCTGGAAGACGTGAGAGACTATCGCATCCGCCAGATGGCCGGCAGCGGCCTGGAGCCGCTCTTCCCGATCTGGGGGACGCCCGACGACACGCCCGCCCTGGCGAGGAGGATGCTCGACGCCGGCGTTGGAGCGATCCTGACGTGCGTCGACCCGAAGCGGTTGGACCCGAAGTTCGTGGGCCGACGCTTCGACGAGGCTCTGCTGGCCGAGTTGCCCGCCGCCGTCGACCCGTGCGGCGAGCGGGGCGAGTTCCACACCTTCTGCCACCGCTCGCCCGAGTTCCGCCGGGACATCCCCATCGAGGTCGGCGAGGTCGTCCATCGGGACGGCTTCCGGTTCGCCGACCTCGACTCGCCGGTTCGGGAAGGGGCGGAAGGCGCTTGATGCCCCGGAAGTGCGAATCCCTCGCCGCCCCGTCATCCGCCCGGCATTCGATCGGGCACCTCGACGACGTGGAGGGAGTCCTCGGCCTGGAGGAAGAGCCGGTCACGACGAGCGAAAGAATGGACCCATTTGAGGGGCCGCCCCTCGTCGTCCACGACGGCGAGCTTCGTGCCACGGCGGTCGCCGATCCGGGCGACGTACAGGTCGTTTCGTCGGTTGTAAGCCCCCACGTAAAGCACGAGCCCGGCCCGGACGGCGAAGGCGTTCGAGCCGCCGACGACGGCGCTCGGCCAGACGGCGTTGACCTTGGAGTCCAGCAGCCTGACGAGGGGGAAGTCCATGTAGTAGCAGATCCAAACCTCTCGATCGGACGCCACGTTGAGGGCGTAGCAGTCGTCGATGGTCGGCACGCCGACGGCCTGTTCGTTGAACTTCAACGAGCAGACGCCCGAACGATCCAGGCGGACGAGCCCGGCTTGACCGAGCTTCACGCCGCTGTAGACCCCTTCGTCGAAGTAGCTGATCCAGACCTGGCCGTCGACCGTGACGTAGACGTCCTCCGCCCCGTCGCCGGCATGGAACGAACGAAGAAGCCGGCCGTCGGCGTCGTGGACGTGGGCGTTGTCGTCCCGGTCGTCGTCGGCCCGGCCTCGCACCAGCAGCCACTCCCCGTCGCCGAGCGGTTGCACGAAGTGGTAGTTCTCGACCGTCTCCGGCAGGTCCAGCTCGGTCCAGACGTCCTCGGCGACCCGGTGGTGGATGCGGAAGCGATTGGGCTGCCCAGCCCGCTTCCTGGGGAAACTCGGTTGGTCCGGCGAAGTCTCAATCCGATAGTCTGGCTCGCCCTCCAGCGTCAGAAGGATCGGGGCCACGTCCGGCCCGACGGTCGCCGTGATGAGACGCCGGCCGCCGACGACGTCGGCGAACCGGAAGAGCCTTCGAGCCTTGATGGTGTTCGTCGCCATGAACAAACCGTCTCGCCCGGTCGAGGATTGCAGTCGGCGCATGCAGCCAGGTGATGCCGAGTAAGTATACGTCCTTCAAGCCGATTGATCCTCACTCCGCCCGACGACTCGGCGACTCGGCCGGGGGGCACTCTTTTGGAGGATGGGCTCGGGATTTCGGCGTCGGCGAGTCTCCGCTTGCGAATTTCCGGGGGCGGGACGAGAAAAGGGGATGAGATCGACCTCCTCGGGGCAGTAAACGGGTGGAGGAGCGACGGAGCGGCCCGGAGGGCGACGTGGCGGGAAAAGGCGGGATGAACATGGCGGACCGGGATCTCGAAATCCTCTTCGACGTGGGCGTGGCGGGGACTCTCACAGACGGGCAACTCCTGGGGCGGTTCGTGGAACGACGGGAGGGGGCCGTCTTCGAGGCGATCGTCCGGCGTCACGGCCCGATGGTCCGAGGGGTCTGCCGCCGTGTCCTGCGTGACCCCCACGACGCCGACGACGCCTACCAGGCGACGTTCCTCGTGCTGGCCCGCAAGGCGGCCTCGATCGCCCATCGGGAGCAGGTAGGAAACTGGCTCTACGGCGTGGCGTATCGCACGGCCGTGAAGGCCAGGGCTATGAGGTCGAAGAGGCGGAAGCGGGAGGGCCGGGTTTCGGAGATGACAGAGCCGGCCACGGCCCCCGACGACCCGATGGGCGATCTGGTCGAGTCGCTCGATCGGGAGTTGAGCCGCCTGCCCCGCAAGTACCGCCTGCCCGTCGTCCTGTGCGACCTTGAGGGGCGGACCCATCGGGAGGCGGCGGACCAACTCGGCTGGCCCGTCGGGACGGTCTCCAGTCGTTTGTCGAGGGCGAAAGCCCTGCTCGCCAGGCGGATGTCTCGATACGGCGTGGCCCTTTCGGTCGGGTCGCTGGCCGTGCTCCTGGCTAGGGATGCTGCGTCGGCCGGCATGCCGACCTGGTCGGCGGGTTCCACGGCTCGGTCCGCAAGCCTGTTTGCGACGTGGGGGACGACGAAGGCGGGGGTGGGCCCCGCCGGGGTCGCCGCCCTTGCGAGGGAGGTGGTGAAGAGTATGTTTCTTTCCAGGATCAAGCGCATCGTGGCGTTGCTCGTGTTGGCCTTCGGCCTCACGGGCGGGGGTGGCCTCGCCTACCGGGCCTGGGCTTCGGACCATCCGGGCCGGGACGCTCCACGGCCCGAGGCAGCCGAGCCGCCGACCGCAGCCGCCCAGCCGCAAGGCCAGCCCGTCGATCAGACGACCTCCTACCCGTTCAAGATCGACGCCGACGACGTGTACGAACTCTCCGACCTGAAGGTCGAATACCGGGGCTTCCGCCTGGAGACCGGCCCGGTTTCCGTCGTCCCGATCTCGACCGAGCGGGGTGTGGCGGGGGCCATGATCATCGGGTCGGGGAAGTTCAGCTATACGCCGAAGGGAGGCCGGCCGATCGAGGGCCAGGCGAGATCGGTCATGCTGAGGTTCAGCCCCGACGAGCGAGCCGCCATCCTCCCCCTGGACGGCGGAAAGCGGATCAGCGACCGGGGCATCACGGAAATGGCCCGGCACATGCTCCAGGTGGTCATACAGCATTGCTGGCAGAGCACCAAAGACGGCGGGCGTCGGCAGGAGGTCCTCATCCCGCCGAAGGGTGCGTTCGCTGCGGCCGTCTATTCGAAGGAGCACGGCGACTTGCTGATCTCCTTCGATGCGAAGACCACCACGGTCTTCAACTTCACGGATCGCAAGACCGTCTACGAGAGAAACGAGTGACAGGGCGTGCGACCGGCACCCAGGCCGCCCATAAAGGTCTGGGTGCCGGTCGGTTTGGGTGACTGAGAAGCGGCTCGCAGCGCCGAGGGTGGGGGTTTCGTCCGCCTTACACACCGAGGTGCTCTCTCATCTTGTAGCGGAGTAGCCGATAGGCGTCTCGGGCCGAGCGTGACCTGCTCGTCGTCGACATGGCCCGGGAGCGGGGCGTCCCGCTGGCGATGGTCCTCTCGGGCGGCTACTCGTCCGCATCGTGGAAGGTCCACGCCGACGCCGTCGAGGGCGTCCTGACGAGGTTCGACGGGCGATGAGGAATATCCACATCTACCGTGGGGTCCCGCCGTCCTCATCCCGGATAAAGATCTGGGGGCAGGGCTCGAACCTGCGTCCAGTCGGTCCAGAGCCGACCGCTCTACCTCTGAGCTACCCCAGAATCGTCTCGTCGAACGGACGGCCCGCCGACGCCATGCGTCCGGCGGGATTTCCGGGGGCAGGGCTCGAACCTGCGTCCAGTCGGTTATGAGCCGACCGCTCTACCGCTGAGCTACCCCGGACATCGGACTATCCATCGGCCAGGTGGATCTCGACCTCCTTCCCCGAGAAGACGCCCATCCTGCGGAGCGCCAGGGCGAGCCCCGGATGGCCGACGGTCACGCCGTGGACCAGCTCCGGCGTCGGGCGGAAGGCGTGGATCTTGCGGTCGCCGGGCCGGGGGGCCGACCAACCGGTCTTCACCGGGTCGACGCCGTGCCGGCGGCAGACATCCTCCACGAGCGTCCTCGGGCAGTCGAGCGAGCCGGAGAGCACCTCCCACGGGAGCGGCAGGTCGTTCCAGACCTGCGTGTCGGGGTCGAGCCCGCCGCCGGCCATGCGGTGCCAGGCCGCCACGTCGGCGGCCATCAGTCGCAGCACCTTGCCGGGGCACATCCCGTCCAGCACCTCGTCCATGTCGAGAGCGTGCAGCAGGGCGATCCACGAGTCCCTCGCCTTGTTCCAGGCTCCCGCCGTGGCGTTCCAGGTCGAAGAGTCGTTCCCCTTCTTCACGATCATGGTCCGGCGGTCGATCTTGCTGCGGTCCCACGTCTCCCTGAGCAAGGATGCGATCCGGTCGAGGATGGCGTACCACCGCCCCAGCAGCTCGCCCTTGCGGGCGTCGTCGAGGCGGTCCAGCACCTCCCGGTCCGGGAACGCATGGGCGATCGCCCACCAGTTCGTCGAGGCCGAGGCCCGGCAGCGGCGGAAGAGCAGGTCGCAGACCTGGTCGAACGGGCGCTGCTGGCCGGCGATGGTGAACTCGCTGCGGAGGTTGCAGCGGGCCGTGAAGTAGGCGACGAAGCAGGCGGCGTTGCGGTCCTTGGAGAACTCCTCCCAGGCCAGCGTGGAGGCCAGCCGGCTCTTGCCGATCAGGGTAAACTCCCGCTTCTCGACCTCCCTCGCCAGGCGGTCCCGCTTCCGCTCCATCCGGGCGGCGAGGCGGAATCGCTTGTTGTACTGCCGCTTCGGGATCTCCAGGCCGGCCGACTTTCGGGTCCGGCGGTCGAGGCGGTCGTACTTGAAGTCGCCCCGCCCGAACGCCTTGCCGATCGTCGCCCCGGCCCGGACGAGGTAATCCTTGACGCCCTCCAGGTCCGTCCCCGAGGGCCGATCGCCGACTCGGAAGAGCGCCTCGGCCACGTCGAGCCGACGGTCCATGCCGGCGGGACGATGGAAGTCGTCCGCCATCGAGGAGAAGCCGAAGCCCCACCATCCCCGCTTCAGCGAGCCGCCGGCGACCTTCTGGATCGTGCGAAGCTCCCTGGGGGCGAGGTCGTCGAGTTCGCCGACGATCAGCTCGGCCACGTCCTCGGGACGCCGACGGCGGTCGAGCGACTCGAACAGCTCCCTCAGTCGATCCCTGGCGTCCACGGCTGGTCCTCCCCGCACATCGGCCCACCTCGGGCGTGTGTGGCATGACGGACATCGCAGACGCCCACCCGGTTCGCACCCCGGCGCATGTTCGTGCCACGCCGATCCATCAGCCGGACCGTCGTCCCGCCGGGCCGACGGCGGCCCGGATCGCCTCGCAGAAGGCCGTGCGGGTGCGGAGCGGGGCGCAGCCTCGACGCCGCAGCAGGCCGACGGACCGGCGGGGCGTCGGCCGCTCCAGCCGGATCGCTGCGACCCCCGGCCCGCCCGCCGCCAGTGCTGGGAGGACCGTCGCCGGGCCGCCCGACCGCACGACGGCGACGAGGGCCTCGACCGAGTTCATCTCGACCGCCACGGCCGGGCGGACGCCGGCGGTGCGGAAGCACTCCTCGGCCAGCCGCCGGGTGCAGAAGCCCTCGGGCAGGAGCGCCAGCGGCTCCCCCGCCAGGTCGGCGGCCCGGACGCTCCTCCGCCCGGCCCAGCGGTGGCCCTCGGGGACGATCAGCACCAGCTCCTCCTCGAACAGCGGCTCGGCCTCCAGGTCGCCGCCGTCGGCCTCCACGAACGAGACGCCGAGGTCCAGCCGCCCATCGGCCAGGCCCTCCTCGATGCCCTCGGCCGACAGCTCCTCCACCCGCAGCCGCACGCCGGGGTGCCTTGCGGCGAAGCCCGCCACGACCGACGGGATGAGGTAGGCGTTGACCGTCTGCACGACCCCCACCGCCAGCCGGCCCCGCAGCAGGCCCTCCAGCTCGTCCAGGGCGATCTGGGCCTCCTCCAAATTCGCCAAGGCCCGCCGGGCGTGGCCCCGGTAGACCTCGCCCGCCTGCGTCAGCCGGACCCTCCGCCCGGTGCGCTCGAATAAAGGCGTGCCCAGCTCCTTCTCCAACTGCTGCACCTGGAGCGACAGCGTGGGCTGCGACACATGCAGCCTCTCGGCCGCCCGTCGGAAGTGCGACTCCTCGGCCACGGCGAGGAAGTATCGCAGGTGACGCAGTTCCACGGCCGGGCTCCTTGATAGCTCAAGGCTATCGTTTCGATGATAACAAAGAATTGGATCAATCGAAACTAAGGCCCTATGATCCCCTCGTCAAGCGGCCCTCGGAGGCCGAGAATCACAGACTCTTCTGGAGGCATCGAGATGAATACGGGCGTTGATGCTCCCGTCAAATACGAGTCGAAGGACTTCGACAAGACCCCGCCGACGCCGCACGTCCGCATCCCGGACAGGCTGCACCACCCGGCCGTCGAGAGCGCCGGGCGGCACGACGACTACTCGGCCCAGCGCAAGCACCCGGTCTTCTTCGTCGACCTGCCCAGCCACTCGATCAGCATGACGATCGGCTGGCTCGACTCCGGGCAGTCGTCCAACATGCACCGACACACGTATGAAACCGTCCTCTACGTCCTCGAAGGCGAGGGCCACTCGACGATCCAGGGGCGCAAGGTCGAGTGGAAGGCCGGCGACGCCCTCTACATCCCGGTCTGGGCCTGGCATCGCCACACCAACACGGGCGGCGGGACGGCCCGCTACCTCGCCTGCGAGAACGCCCCGCTGCTGCAGAACCTCGGCGGCGTGGCCCTCCGGGAGGAGGCGCAGAAGGGGCACGAGGCCGCCGTCGAGGAAGGAAACGTCTGATGTCCCGCAACGTCCCCCTGCACGGTGTCGTCGCCTACCCGATCACGCCGTTCGGCCCCGACGGCGGCGTGGACCTGCCGAAGCTCCGGTCGCTGGTCGACCGACTGCTGGCGGGCGGCGTCCACGGGATCGCCCCGCTGGGGAGCGCCGGGGTCCTGCCGTACCTCTCGGATGAGGAGCGGGAGGCCGTGGCCGAGGCGGTCGTCTCGCAGGTCGCCGGGCGGGTGCCGACGCTCGTCGGCGTCTCGGCCCTGACGACCGAGCGGACGGTCCACCACGCCCGGTTCGCCGAACGGGCCGGGGCGAGCGCCCTGATGGTGATCCCGACGAGCTACTGGCGGCTCACGGACCACGAGGTGTTCCGCCACTACGAGGCCGTAGCCGACGCCGTCTCGATCCCGATCATGGCCTACAACAACCCGGCCACCGGCGGGCTGGACATGACGCCCGAGTTCCTGGCCCGGCTGCTGGAGATCCCCAACGTCACGATGGTGAAGGAGAGCACCGGCGACGTGAACCGGCTTCACCGCCTGGTCCAGGCGGCGGGCGAGGACGTGGCCTTCTTCAACGGGTCGAATCCGCTGGCCCTCGACGCCTTCGTCGCCGGGGCGACCGGATGGTGTACGGCCGCCGCCAACCTGATCCCCCGTCAGACCATCGAGGTGTACGACGCCATCCGACGCAGCGACCTGCCCGCCGCCCTTCGGTCGTTCCGCCGCCAACTGCCGCTGCTCCAGTTCCTCGTCCGGGGCGGCCTCCCTCGGACGGTCGCCGCCGGACTGGAGATCCTTGGCTTCGACCCCGGCCCTCTCCGCCTCCCCCTCCGCCCGGTCTCCGAGGCCGAGCGGGGGGAATTGAAGGAGATCCTCGCCGGCCTGTCGCCGGCCGAGGTTTCCTGACTCTGTCTCCAACCGATCCGAACATCTCCACAGGAGAATCGTCATGTCCAAGGCCGTCTTCTACCACGCCGGATGCCCCGTCTGCGTCGAGGCCGAGCGGAACGTCGCCGCCGCCCTGGACCCCGCCAGGTACACCGTCGAGGTCGTCCACCTCGGCGAATCGAAGGAGCGGCTGGCCGAAGCCGAGGCGGCGGGCGTCCGCTCGGTCCCGGCCTTGGTCCTCGACGGCCTGGCGTTCCACATCAACCACGGGGCCGACCTCTCGGCCCTGAAGTGATCGAGCCCAGCCCTGTTCGATGGACTCGACCGGGCTCGTGGCGAGGCGGCCGGCGGCGGTGCCTCGCCACGGCTTCAATCCGAGTCGTAGGTGGCCCGGCGTCGGCCGCACGCACGGCAGCGGTAGACGTACAAGCTGACGCTTCCTTCCAAGAACGGCTCGCTTCCCCAGGATCTCGCCTCGTCGTCCGGGCCGAATAACGCCAGGAGGAAGGCGTCCGGGTCATTGGGTTGGAGGGATTGCACGACGCTGCTCCAGCCTCCCAGGTACGTCATCGGGCGGCTGCAGCAGAACAGCCAGGATTCGCCCTGCCAGGAATGGAAGACGGGCGTGCGGAGGAGTTCCCAGAGGTCTTGGCTCGGGATGCGTGCCCCGTACCAGTCCTCGGCCGGGTCGATCGTTACGACCTCGAATTGTTCGGTCCGCAAGCCTGGGGCGCCATTGGTGACGCCCTCGACGGCCTGCTCCCAGGCGACCAGGCCGAACTCGGTGTCGTGGGCGATCGCCGCCTTCCCCTCCCGGAGGCAGTCGTAGCAGGCGAGGACTTGCTTCTTCGCCACGAGCGACGGCGGGAAGACGATCAAGCCCCCGCACGATCGGCATGGGACGTCGCCCCGGTCCTTCGCCGAGAGGCCGTTTTCGGAACCGCAGGCCGGACATGGCAGGATCAGGGCGTCGCCCATGCCCAACTCGAAACAATGCCGCTCCCCTCGTCTACATAGGCGACAGGTCGCCAGGCCGGCGTAGTCGCTCGCTTCGTGCGTCGGGGCCTCGAACAGCGGGAACGGGATGTCGAGGTCGGCGAAAGTCGTCACGGACTCGGCTCCGGCGGCGATTCCGGGGGGGCATGCCTGTGGATCGAGCGGGCCTTCCCGCACATCGGCCCTCCTCGGGCGTGCATGGCCGGGTGGACATCATAGACGCCCACCCGGGCGCAATCGAGAGGCCGCTTCGCTCAGATATCCGACGACTCCAGATGCCCGCCGTCTCACAGCCTCGGGTCGACCGGCTCGCTCTCCAGGGCCAGGACGCCGAAGACACACTCGTGGACCCGCCGCAGGGGCTCCCGCCGCACGAATCGCTCCAGGCCCTCGACGCCCAGGGCGAACTCCCCCAGCGCCAGCGACCGCTTCCGGCCCAGGCCTCGGGAACGGAGTCGGGACAGGTTCTCCTCGGTCGTGTACTCGGGGCCGTAGATGATCCGCAGGTACTCCCGCCCCCGGCACTTCACGGCGGGCTGGGACGGGCCCCGCCGGCCCTTGTGGACGAACGGCAGCGGCTTGACGACCATCCCCTCGCCGCCCCGCTCGGTCAATTCCTCCCACCAGGCGACGCCCGCCGCCTCGCTCGCCGGGTCGGTCACGTCCACGACCCGATACGGGGTCGCCCGCAGCAGCTCGGGGTCGGCCGGGCAGACCTCGGCGAGCGTCTCCATGTGCCAGCGATGGTCCTTGTCGACGTGGGCGTGGCCCTCGGTGGCCAGGACGTGGAACGGGGCCAGCTTCAGGTCCGTCAGCGACTCGACCGGCCAGCAGTACTGCCGGTACGAGGCGATGAACCGGCCGACCTGCCGCTCCCGCTCCCGGTAGCGGGCCTCGGCCTCGACGAGCTTCGCCCGCTCCTCGCCATCCAGGCGACCGGCGGCCCGCCCCAGGGCGGACACGGCCCTCGGCAGCGAGGCCGACCCGGCGGCCCCGACGGCCGCATACTGCGACTTCAGGAGTTCCTGGGCCTTGGCCGACCACGGCATCAGCTCGCAGTCGAGGACCGCCCAGGAGGTGTCGAGCTTCCCCCAGAGGTCGGCGACGGCCAGGGCCTCACGGACCCGGTCGAGGAACCGCCGCTCCAGGTCGGCGTCGTTGAAGAACCGCCGCCCGGTGCGGGTGTAGACGACGCCGAGTTCGCCGGTCGTGACGCCGAACCGCTCACGGGCCGACGCCTCGTCCCGGCAGGCGACGACGACGGCCCGGGAGCCCATGTGCTTCTCCTCGCAGACGACCTGCGGGACGCCCTCGCTGCGGTAGTAGGCGAACGCCTCGGCGGGGTGCTCCAGCAGGCCCTCGGCCCGGCTCGTCTCGCAGGGGGACATCGTGGGCGGCAGGTAGACCAGCCACCTCGGGTCGACGGCGAACCGGCTCATCACCTCCAGGGCGGCGGCGGCGTTCTCCTCCCGGATGGTGACGTTGCCACGCAGCCGGGTCGGGACGATCCGCTTGCCCAGCACGTCCTCGGCGTCGAGAACCTCGTCGTGCGCCTGCTGCGCCGAGAGGGCCGGGGCCAGCGCCTCGGCGGGGAGGAACGGCTTCGCCGACTCGCAGTAGGTCCGGGCGGCGGGGACGGAGACGAACTCCTTCTCGGGATGGCGCAGGGCGGTCAATTTGCCGCCGAAGACGCAGCCGGTGTCGATGTTCACGGTGCGGTTGAGCCACTCGGGCTCGGGGATCGGCGTGTGGCCGTACACGACCATGGCCGGCCCCCGATACTCCCTGGCCCAGTCGTGGCGGACCGGCAGGCCGAACTCGTCGGTCTCGCCGGTCGTCTCGCCGTAGAGGGCGAAGTCCCGGACCCGGCCCGAGCCCCGCCCCTGCATCTCCCGCTTCATCCCGGCGTGGGCGACCACGAGGCCGCCGCCGTCGAGGACGTAGTGGCTG
>MKTT01000036.1:244941-246185 GCA_001898385.1 Planctomycetales bacterium 71-10 | reverse complement strand
GTCCACCGTCGCCCCGGCCGCGGTCGCGGCCTTCGCCCTCGCTCGCGGCAGCCCCGCCGCGGCCAGACCCATCGCCCCGGCCGCCCCCAGGAATCCCCGTCGATCGATCATCTCGGCCTCGCTTTCGCTCTCTCGGCTCAGGACAGGCCCAGCTCCTTCTGAAGCTCCTCCAGGGGCACGCCCTTGGTCTCGGGCATGGCGAGGAGGACCCAGACGAGCTGGAGGACCATCATCGCCGCGTAGAAGGCGAACGCGTGGCCGCCCGAACTCTCGGCGATCATGGGGAAGGTCTGCGTGATGGCCAGGGCCCCGATCCAGTGGACGACGCTCCCCAGCGCCTGGCCCTTGGCCCGGACGCGGTTCGGGAAGACCTCGCTGATGTACACCCAGATCACCGCCCCCTGGCCGAAGGCGTGCGACGCGATGAACGCCAGCAGGCTGATCAGCACGATCCAGCCGCCCACGCCGTCGAAGTGCGTGCCGTAGGTGTAGAACGCCCAGGCCGTCACGCTCAGGCTGATGATGTAGCCGATCGACCCCGCGATCATCAGCGCCCGCCGGCCGAACTTGTCGATGATGGTCATCGCCAGCATCGTGAAGATCAGGTTCGTCAGCCCCACCGCCACCGCCTGCAACAGCGACGAATCCCCCCCCGCGCCGGCCATCTTGAACACCGACGGCGTGTAGTACAGCACCGCGTTGATGCCCGAGAGCTGGTTGAACGCCGCGATCGCCGTCGCCAGCAGGATCGGCTTCAGGTACCGGCGCTGGAACAGCGAGTCCTCGTCGCCGGCCCCGGTCGACTCCAGCGACGCCCGGATGTCGGCGATCTCGGCGTCGACCGCCTCGTCGGCGCCGATCTTCAGCAGCACCCGGCGGGCCTCGTCCTCCCGCCCCCGGGCCACCAGCCAGCGCGGGCTCTCGGGGATGAGGAACGACAGAACGAAGAAGACGATCGACGGAACCACCTGGACGCCCAGCATCCATCGCCATTCCGTCGCGCCCAGGCCCAGGCGCGAGATCGCGTAGTTCGACAGGAAGGCCAGCAGGATCCCCAGCACGATGTTGAACTGGACCGTCGCCACCAGCCGGCCGCGATACTTCGCCGGGGCGATCTCCGCGATGTACAAAGGCGCGATCACCGACGCCGCCCCCACGCCCAGCCCGCCCAGGATCCGGAACGCCACCAGCGAGTACCAGTCCCACGCCAGCGCGCATCCCAGGGCGGAGACCAGGTACGTCAC
>MKTT01000036.1:67869-244906 GCA_001898385.1 Planctomycetales bacterium 71-10 | reverse complement strand
AGCACCGCCAGCACCGGCCGACGACCCCAGACGTCGGCCGGCTTGCTCGCCAGGATCGACCCGAACACCGTCCCCAGCGGGGCGCTGGCGATCGTGAACCCGAGCCACCCGCTGGAGAGCGCGAAGACGTTCCGGACCGCCTCCTCCGCGCCCGACATGATCGACACGTCGAACCCGAACAGCAGGCCCCCCAAACTGGCGACGAACGTGCTGAAGAGCAGGGGGCCCGACAGCGACCGGGCCCCCGACGCGGCCGAATCGACGGACGACGAGCGATCGAACGAGACGTCCACGCGAACCTCCAGGGCACGACCGGGCGACGGTTGGATTCAGGACCCGCGGATCAGCGACTCGGGGAGCGCGGGCGTCCCCCCCGGCCGTGTGCAGACGAACGCGGCGACCGCGTTGGCGCGGCGGTTGATCTCGTCGAGCGGCCGGCCGTCCAGCAGCCCCACCGCCATCGCCGCCGCGAACGAGTCCCCCGCGCCGATCGCGTCGACGACCTCCGCCGGGACTCCGGGGTGGTCCGACCACTCGCCGCCGCGAAACAGCAGGCTGCCGGAGTCCCCTCGCGTCACCGCGACGACCTCCAACCCGAAGCGATCGGCCAGCCCGGCGATGACCTCGCGGGGCTCGCCCTCCAGCCCGAACATCGAGCCCAGTTCGACCAACTCCTGGTCGTTGAGCTTCAGGACGTTCGCCATCTCCAGCGACCGATCGACGACGTCGCGGTCGACGAACGGCGGCCGGAGGTTGACGTCGAAGATCCGCAGCGCGCCGGGCTTCGCGGCGGCGACGATCCGGCCGATGGACTCCCTCGATCGGGGCGACCGCTGCGCCAGGCTGCCGAAGCCGATCGCGTCGGCCTCGGCGGCGAACGCCAGGGCCGCCGCGCCGGCCTCGATGCGGTCCCAGGCGACGCCCTCGTGGATCGTGTAACGCGGCTGGCCGTCGGTCAGCTCCACCCCGACCGTGCCGGTGGGGGCCTCGGGGTCGACCTGGACGAATTCGGTCGGCAGGCCGAGGGCGTCGAACCGGGCCAGGACCTCGCGGCCGAGGTCGTCGTCGCCGACGCGCGTGACGAGCCGGGCGTCGGCCCCCAGCGACCGGCAATGGTAGGCGAAGTTCCCCGGCGCCCCGCCGAGCTGCTTCCCGCCCGGCAGCAGGTCCCACAGGACCTCGCCGACGGCCAACACCTTCTTCATCGTCCTTTCCCCCGGTTGGGGAGGGCCCCTCGCGGGCCCCGACCTCGCACGGACCCGACCGTAGCACAGCCGCGAGGCCGATTCGACGGGGCTCCTCGGAATTCTGAAATCTCCGCGGGGTCGCCGCGGATCATGTCGGAGACGGTCGTTCTCTTTGGCAATCCGGGAGCGGTGCAGGAGGGCGAGGCCCCGCGGCCGGGGGCGCCGGTCCATCCCGTTCCGCCGAGTCGGGGGACCTCGGCGCGAAGCCGGACGCCCGGGATCGGTCGGCCGAATCGAGGTCGTTGCAGTTCGACTCGAACGATATCGTTTCGACGAAGGAACCCAAATTTCAGGCGCGTTCAAGATGTTCCCTGGTTAGGGTTTAAGTTGGATTACGAGGAAGCCTCCTTCCCGCGATCGAAGCCAATTTCGGGGCGTTTCCATCGTCGCGGTCGGGGCCGGGCGGCGGGCGGGTCTCGGGAACTGGCCTTCCCCGCGGCGGCGGGTTGGGGTACGCAAGGCCCTTGCATGGCTCGTGGGCTGGTTCCAGGGAAGGGGTGGCCTCGTGTACAAGTACCTGCTCTGCTGGCGGTATCTCCGGACCCGGTATATCGCGCTGGCGAGCATCGTCAGCGTGACGCTGGGCGTGGCCACGATGATCGTGGTGAACTCGGTGATGGCCGGGTTCGCGGACAAGATGCGCGACCGCCTGCACGGCGTCCTCGCCGACCTGATCGTGGAGTCCCGATCCTACGAGGGGTTCTGGAACTACGAGGAGGTCATGGCCCGGGTGAAGGAGGTCGGCGGCGACGACGTCGTGGCGATGGCGCCGACGATGGAGACGCCCGGCATGCTGCGGATCTCCCGCGGGGGCCGGCCGGCCGAGTCTCGGCTCGTCCAGATCATCGGCGTCCGACCCGAGGACCGGGCCAAGGTCGGCGACTTCGCCGAGCACCTCTTCGACCAGGAGGGCAACCGGATCCCCCCGTCGTTCGAGGTGACCGACGCCATCAAGGCCCTGTCCCCCGCCGGCCGGGACCTGAAGGCCCTGGAGAGCGACCCCGAGGACACGTTCCTCAAGGAATCCGAGCGCGAGTGGCTGGAGAGCCAGCGGGACAAGCAGGTCCCGATCCACGGCGCGATCCTGGGGTACGCCCTGGCCACCTACCACCTGGGGAACGGCCGGGACGACATCTACATCGCCGACATCGGGCAGAAGGTCGCGCTGGCGTTCCCCATGCAGGCCAAGATCCCGCAGACCGGGGCCGACGACTTTACGGTGGTCGGCTACTTCAAGAGCGGGATGAGCGAGTACGACTCGACCCACGTCTACGTCCCGTTGGAGGAGTTGCAGCGGGCGCGGAACCTTCAGCGCGCCTCGGACGGCAAGGGCTCGGTGAACCAGGTGCAGATCAAGGTGCGCGAGGGGGCCGACCTCGATGCGCTGGCCGACAAGCTCCAGCTCGCGATGGAGCAGCTCTCGCCGATGTTCTTCCACGTCTCGACGTGGGAGCAGAAGCAGGGGCCGCTGCTGGCGGCGGTGGCGATCGAGCAGAGCATCCTGAACATCCTGCTGTTCTTCATCATCGCCGTGGCGGGGTTCGGCATCCTGGCGATCTTCTCGATGATCGTCGTGGAGAAGACCCGCGACATCGGCATCCTGAAGGCGCTGGGGGCCTCGACGGCCGGCGTGCGGAACATCTTCCTCGGCTACGGCCTGCTGCTGGGCGCGGTGGGGAGCGGCGTGGGGATGGCCGGCGGCCTGCTGTTCGTCCGCTACATCAACGAGATCGAGAAGGGCCTGAGCGTCATCCTCAAGCACAAGGTCTTCGACGACTCCATCTACTACTTCGACCGGATCCCGACCCTGGTCGAGCCCCACACGGTCGTCGCGATCGTGGCCGGGGCGCTCTTCATCGCCGTCGGGGCGAGCGTCTGGCCGGCCCGGCGGGCGGCGAAGATGCACCCGGTCAAGGCCCTGCGGTTCGAGTGAGTTCGGCCCGTCGCCCCCATCTCAGCCACCCGCCCCCCCCACGGAAGACCCGGACGATGACCAGTCATATCGCGGCCTTCGGCCTTCGCAAGAGCTACCGGAAGGGCAAGATCGAGGTCCCCGTCCTCGGCGGCGTCGACGTCGACGCGGCGCGCGGGGAGTTCGTGACGGTGATGGGGGCCAGCGGGTCGGGCAAGAGCACCATGCTCCACCTGCTCGGCCTGCTCGACCAGCCCGACGCCGGCCAGGTCGTCCTGGACGGCCGCCGGATCGACGACCGCCCCGACCGCGAGCGCGACCGGCTCCGCAACCGCACCTTCGGCTTCATCTTCCAGTTCTACCACCTGCTGCCGGAGCTGTCGGCGGTCGAGAACGTGATGATGCCCCACCTGATCCGCGAGGGCGTCTTCTCCTATATAAGGAAGCGGAAGCAGATCCGCCGCGACGCCGAGGAGCTTCTGGATCGCGTCGGCCTGGGCCATCGGATGGCCCACCAGCCGTCGGAGATGTCCGGCGGCGAGATCCAGCGCGCCGCCATCGCCCGCGCCCTCGTCGCCCGCCCCGAGGTCCTCCTCGCCGACGAGCCCACCGGCAACCTCGACTCCTCCACCGGCCAGGGCGTCCTCGACCTCCTCCGCGACTTGAACCGCGAGCGCGGCCTGACTATGATACTGGTCACGCATGATCAACAGATCGCCCACCAGGCCGACCGCGTCGTCAGGCTCTCCGAGGGGCGCATCGAGGAGTGGGTTCCCGCGCTGGTCTGAGTCAATAACCGATGCCAGGGTGCGTGGATGTCGCGGCCCCGACGCGGCGCGGGTGCGGAGGGCCGTATGAGCCCCAAGGTCTACATCGGCGGCAAGCTTTACGAGAAAGCCGACGCCAAGGTCAGCGTTTTCGATCACGGCCTCCTGTACGGCGACGGCGTCTTCGAGGGGATCCGCTCCTATTCGGGGCGGGTCTTCCGGCTGAAGGACCACGTCGACCGGCTGTTCGCGTCGGCCGCGGCGATCCACCTGCAGATCCCGATGAGCCGCGAGGCGATGGCCGCGGCGATCGTGGACACGCTGGCCGCCAACAAGCTGACGAACGCCTACATCCGCGTGGTCGTCACGCGCGGGGCGGGGAGCCTCGGCCTGGACCCGAGGAAGACGTCGGATCCGCAGGTGATCATCATCACCGACGCGATCAGCCTCTACCCCGAGGAGCTGTACGAGCACGGCCTGAAGATCGTCACCGCCGCGACGATCCGCAGCCACCCGAACACGGTCAACCCGCGGGTGAAGTCGCTCAACTACCTGAACAACATCCTCGCCAAGATGGAGGGGGCCAAGGCCGGCTGCCTGGAGGCCCTGATGCTCAACCACAAGGGCGAGGTCGCCGAATGCACCGGCGACAACATCTTCGTGGTCCGCAAGGGGGAGATCCACACCCCTTCGGTCGACTCCGGCATCCTCGAAGGGATCACCCGCGAGGCCGTCATCGACCTGGCCCGCGAGGCCGGCTACAAGGTGGTCGAGCGGACCATGGACCGCTACGACGTCTACACGGCCGACGAGTGTTTCCTCACCGGCACCGCCGCCGAGCTGATCCCGGTCGTCGAGTGCGACGACCGCCCCCTGGGCTCCGGCAAGCCCGGCCCGGTCTTCCGGGACCTCCGCCAGCGCTTCGGCCGGCTGGTCCACGAGGGCCCCGCCTCCTGACCCGAGCCGGCCGCCACCCCCGGGAGCCCTCCCCATGATCACCTTCGGCCGCATCCTCGCGCCGACGGACTTCAGCAGCCATTCCCACGAGGCCCTCCGCTACGCCTGCGGGCTGGCGGAGCGCTTCGGCGCGGAGCTGCACCTCATCCACGTCCTCTCGGAGATCGTCCCCACCGGCCCCGACCCGCTCCTGATGCCCGTCATGCCCCCCCAGTTCTACGCCGAGGACGAGCAGCGGGCGAAAGAGGCCCTGAAGACCGCGATCAAGCCCGAGTGGGGCGTCCCCGCCAGCCTGACGACCGCCGTCTGCTGGGGCGCGCCGGCCGAGGCGATCGTCGACTACGCGGCCGAGAACAAGGTCGACCTGCTGGTGATCGCCACCCACGGCCGCACCGGCCTGAGCCACGTCCTGATGGGCTCCGTCGCCGAGCGCATCGTCCGCGAGTCGCCTTGCCCCGTCCTCACGATCCGGTCCGCCCCCGCGGGGGCCTCCTGACGTGCCCGCCCCCCTCGACCTGCCGCCCCGCCGGGTGATCTACCGCGGGACCAAGCTCGACCTGGCGATGCAGCCCGTCCGCCTGGCCGACGGCGGCCTCGCCGAGCGCGAGGTCGTCCTCCACCGCGGGGCCGTCGCCCTGGTCCCGATGGTCGACGCCGACCGCGTCTGCCTCGTCTACAACGACCGCCACGCCATCGGCGAGACCCTACTGGAGGTCCCCGCCGGCACCATCGACGAAGGCGAGACCCCCGACCAGACCGCCCCCCGCGAGCTGGCCGAGGAGACCGGCTTCCGCGCCGGCAAGATCACGCCCCTCCGCTGGTGGCACGTCTCCCCCGGGATCATGACCGAGAAGATGTTCCTCTACCTCTGCGAGGACCTGACCCCCGGCCCCACCGACCACCAGCCCGACGAGCGCCTGGAGACCAAGATCGTCCCCTGGAAGGACGCCGTCGCCATGGTCCACGACGGCCGCATCCGCGACGCCAAGTCCATGCTCGCCATCCTCTTCGTCGACGCCCTCCGCTCGGCCACTTCCCGGTAGGCTGGGTCGAGACCCAGCGCACGCGGGCCGTCGCCTTCTCCGGGCTGGGTCGCGACCCAGCCTACGGGAGCTTCGTCGACGCCTTCCGCTCGGTCGGGCGTTCGTCGAACCAGCAGGCCCGAGCCGGGTCGAGGTCCAGGGCGACGGCCCCCCCCTCCCGCAGCCCCGTCGGGTCGGCGACCCTCGCCGTGACCCTCGCGCCCGCGAGGTCCAGCGTGATGAGGGTCGAGTCGCCGCGGTCTTCGACTCGCGCGACGGTCGCCGCGAGGGCCGTCTCGCCCGCCGGGCGCACCCGGACGTGCTCGGGGCGGATCCCCATCAGCCGGCCGTCGGTCGGGATCAGGTTCATGGGCGGGTCGCCGACGAACCCCGCGACGAACGGCGTGGCGGGGCGGTTGTAGACCTCGCGCGGGGGGCCGACCTGCACCAGCCGCCCCAGGTCCAGGACCGCGACCCGATGGCCGATCGCCAGGGCCTCGCCCTGATCGTGCGTGACGTGGATCAAGGTCATGCCCAGGCGGTCGTGCAGGTCGATCAGGTCGCGGCGCAGGGCCGACCGCAACGGGAGGTCGAGGCTGGAGAACGGCTCGTCCAGCAGCAGCACCGCCGGCCGTCGCGCCACCGACCGGCCGATCGCCGCCCGCTGGCGCTCGCCGCCGGAGAGTTCGGACGGCCGTCGGCCGAGCAGGCCGTCGAGCCGCAGCATCGCCGCGACCTCGGCCACGCGCCGTCGCCGCTCGTCGCGGGCGACGCCCCTGGCCTTCATCCCGAATTCGAGGTTGCCCGCGACCGTCAGGTAGGGGAGGAGCGTCGGCTCCTGGAACACCAGGCCGACGTCCCGGCGGTGAGGGGGGACGTCGTCCATGCAACGCCCGTCGAACCACACGCCGCCGGCCGTCGGCCGGTCCAGTCCCGCCGCCAGCCGCAGGAGCGTCGACTTGCCCGACCCCGACGGCCCCAGCACGGCCAGCCGCTCGCCGTCGGCCACGGCCAGGTCGACCCCCTCCAGCGCCGGGCGGCCGGCCGGAAACGTCCGCGAGACCCCGCGAAATTCGATCGCCGCCATGCTCATCCGCCTCGCGGTTCAACAATTGTTCCTTGCCGGCCCGGCCGCCTTCCCGCACAATACCATCATGGCGACGGGAGGTCCGCGCCGCAGCCGGTTCGGAGGAAGGTCCGACATGCCTCGACGAGCCCTGGGGATCCCCGCCATCCTCGTCGCCCTGGGGACGCTGGCGACCGGCGACGAGCCCGCCCCGCTCGCGAAGGTCGAGAAATACTCGGCCGACCAGCGCGGGCACTGGGCGTATCAGCCGCTGGATTCGGGCGAGCCGCCGGAGGTCAAGGAGGCCGGCTGGGTCCGCAACCCGATCGACCGCTACGTCCTCGGCGACCTCGAATCGGCCGATCTGCCGCACTCGCCCGAGGCCGACCGCGCGGCGCTCCTGCGCCGCGCCCACTTCGACCTGACCGGCCTGCCGCCGACCCCGGAGGAGGCCGACGCTTTCCTGTCCGACGACCGGCCCGACGCCTACGAACGCCTGATCGACCGGCTGATGGACCGTCCCCAGTTCGGCGAGCGCCAGGCGCAGCACTGGCTGGACCTGGCCCACTACGCCGACACCAACGGCTTTGAGCTGGACGCCGAGCGGCCCGACGCCTGGCGATACCGCGACTGGCTCGTCGCCGCGATGAACGCCGACATGCCGTACGACCGCTTCGTCTCGCTCCAGGTGGCCGGCGACGAGATCGCCCCCGGCGACCGCGACGCCCTGATCGCCACCGGCTTCTGCCGCGCCGGCCCGCGCGAGGTCGTCGGCGGCAACATCGTGCCGGAGGTCAAGCGGCAGAACGAGCTGACCGAGATCACCGCCACCGTCGGATCGGTGTTCCTGAGCCTGACGGTCGCCTGCGCCCGCTGCCACGACCACAAGTTCGACGCCATCCCCACCACCGACTACTACCGCCTCCAGGCGTTCTTCGCCGCCGGCGAGCTGTCCGAGCCCTCCATCGCCCAGCCCGCCGAGGTCGAGGCGTTCGAGGCGGCCAAGAAGGCCGTCGACGAGAAGGCGGCCCCGCTCCGGAAGGAGATGGCCGAGCTGGAGGCCCCCTACCGCGCCGCCATCGCCGCGCGGCGTCAGGCGATGCTGAAGGACGAGGAGCGGGCCCTCCTGGCGATCCCGGAGGCGGACCGCACGGCCGAGCAGAAGCGGATCGCCAACGGTCTGGCGAACTCCATCCGCGTGACCTGGGAGGACGTCGCCCACGAGGTCTCCCAGGACCCCGCCGACCACGCCCGCCGCGAGGCCCTGAAGCTCCAGATCCACGAGATCGTCCGGACGCTCCCGCGGCCCCCGGCCCACGCCTTCGCGCTGACCGACTCGTCCGCGGAGGCCCCCGACTCGTTCGTCCTGCGTCGCGGCGACCCGATGACGAAGGGCCCGCGCGTCGAGCCCCGGCCCCCCGGCGTGATCCTCGCCTGCCAGGAGGGCGACGCCTTCGACCCGGCCTCCATCACGCCCGGCGAGAAGACCACCGGCCGCCGCGCGGCGCTGGCGAAGTGGCTGGCGGACGAGGCCAACCCGCTCGTCGCCCGGGTGATCGTGAACCGCCTCTGGCAGCAGCACTTCGGCCGCGGCCTGGTCTCCACCCCCAGCGACTTCGGCGTCCGGGGCGAGCCCCCCTCGCATCCCGAATTGCTCGACTGGCTCGCCGAACGCCTGATCGAAGGCGGATGGAAGCTCAAGCCGATCCACCGCCTGATGATGACTTCGGCCGCGTATCGCCAGGCCAGCCGGCCGATCGAGGCGCTGACGGAGCAGGACGAGCCGAACGACCTCCTCGGCCGCCAGAACCGCCGCCGCGTCGACGCCGAGTCCCTCCGCGATTCGCTCCTCGTCGTCTCCGGCGAGCTGAACCCGAAGATGGGGGGGCCCGGCGTCCTCGCACCGCTGGAGAAGGAGGTGAAGGACCTGATCTTCACCGAGGCCGAGGAGGTCGACCTCTGGCCCGTCGACCCCGACCCGGCCGAGCACCGCCGCCGCTCGATCTACCTGTTCAAGAAGCGGAACGTCCGCTATCCGCTCCTCGAATCCTTCGACGCCCCCGACAACCAGACCGCCTGCCCCCGGCGCGAGTCCAGCACCCACGCCCTCCAGGCGCTCAACCTGCTGAACGGCGACCTGGCCCTCGGCCGCGCGCACGCCCTGGCCGAGCGCCTGGCCCGCGAGGCGCCCGACGCCGAAGGCCGCGTCCGCCGCGCCTACCGCCTGGCCCTGTGCCGCGACCCTTCCCCCGAGGAACTCGCCCGCGCCTCGGCGTTCATCGCCGAGCAGTCCGCCGCCCTCTCCGAGCCCGCCGCCTGGGACGACTTCGCCCTGGCGCTGCTGAACTGCAACGAGTTCCTGTACATCCCCTGATCCGACCGGCAGGGCCCGACGTGAATCTCCAATCGATCCCATCGATGCAGGACGTGCTCGATCGCCTCGGCGGGATCGCTCCCGGGCGAATCCTGGCCGTGCCGCCGCCTGGCGCGGCGACGGAGGACGACCTCGTCCGGATCAACGCCCGGCGCGATCGGCTCTGCGAGCTGGTCGACGGGATCGTCGTGGAGAAGTCGCCCAGCTACGTCGGCTCCCTCGTGGGCGGCTTCTTCCTGTATCGTCTGGTCGACTTCAACCGCGGCTTCCGCTTCGGCGGGGTCACGGCGGGCAACGCCCTGTTCCGCCTCGCCCCGAACCTCGTCCGCATGCCGGGAGGGGCGTTCACGAGCCGGGACCGCTGGCCGGGCCGACGGATTCCCGACGTCGAGATCGCCGACTTCGCCCCGAACCTGATCGTCGAGGTCCCGAATGAAGGCAACCCCGACGCCGAGGTCGCGATCCGGCGCGCCGAGTTCCTCGCCGCGGGCGTCGAGGTCGTCTGGCAGGTCGATCGACGGGCCGAGGTCGTCGAGGTCTTCCGTCGCGGCGAGGCGTCGCCCACGCGCCTCGGCCGCGGCGACGTCCTCGACGGCGGCGACGTGCTCCCGGGGCTGCGGATCCCGTTGAACGAGGTCTTCGACCGATCCCAGTTCCGAAGGCCCAAACAAGCTTGAGGCTGTCATGCGCCATCACGCGAACAATTGCCCCGGCCCTTGTGCCACGCCCATCCTCGACCCGCTCAACCGCCGCGAGTGGCTGAAGCGCACGGGGAACGGCTTCGGGCTGCTGGCGTTGGCGTCGTTGCTGGAGCGGAACGCGCGCGGCGACGGGGCGTCGGCGGCGAACCCGCTGGCGGCGAAGGCGGGGCATCATCCGGCGAAGGCCAAGCGGTGCATCTTCCTGTTCATGACCGGCGGCCCCAGCCAGATGGACCTGTACGACCCCAAGCCGCTGCTGGCGAAGCTCGACGGCCAACCCCTACCCCCCAGCTTCGGCAAGGCCAACGGCCAGTTCCTGGAGAGCGACCCCCTCTGCCTGGCCTCGCATCGCAAGTGGGGGAGGTACGGCCAGTCGGGCATGGACATGTCCGACCTCGTGCCGCACATGCACCAGCACGCCGACGAGATCGCCCTGGTCCGCTCGTGCGTCGCCGACAGCGTCGTCCACGCGCCGGCGATGTACCAGATGATGACCGGTCGCGTGCTGATGGGCTTCCCCAGCCTGGGGAGCTGGGTGACGTACGGCCTGGGCTCCGAGAGCGACGACCTGCCGTCGTACGTCGTCATGACCCAGCCCGAGGGGACGCCTGAAGGGGGCGCGCCGTGCTGGGGCGCCGGCTTCCTCCCGGCGCATCACCAGGGGACGCTGTTCCGCTCCGGCCCGGCCCCCATCGTGAACCTCAAGCCGACCGCCGGCTTCGACGCCGGGCGCCAGCGCCGGGTTCTGGACCTGCTGAAGGATATGAATGAGCGCGACCTCGACCCGGCCGACACCGAGCTGTCCGCCCGGATCGCCTCGTATGAGCTGGCCTTCCGCATGCAGAGCGCCGCGCCCGACGCGGTGGACCTGGCCTCCGAGACGGCCGAGACGAAGGCGCTCTACGGCCTGGATGACGACCGGACGGCCGAGTTCGGCACCCGCTGCCTGCTCGCCCGCCGGCTGGTCGAGCGCGGGGTGCGGTTCGTGCAGCTCTATTCGGGCGGCGGCCCGGTCGCCATGCAGTGGGACGCGCACGACGACATCAACGCCAACCACGAGAAGATGTGCGGCCTGACCGACAAGCCCGTCGCCGCCCTGCTCACCGACCTGAAGCGCCGGGGCCTGCTCGACGAGACCCTGGTCGTCTGGGGCGGCGAGTTCGGTCGCACGCCGGTCCGCCAGGGGGGCGGCCGGGGCCGCGACCACAACGCCACCGGCTTCACGATGTGGATGGCCGGCGGCGGCGTGAAGGGGGGGACGATCGTCGGCGAGACCGACGAGGTCGGCATGACCCAGGTCGCCGATCGCGCCCACGTCAACGACCTCCACGCGACGATCCTCCACCTGATGGGGATCGATCACCTGAAGCTGACGCACCTGCACAGCGGCCGCGACGAACGCCTCACCGACGTCGGCGGCCAGGTCATCACGAAGCTCCTCGCCTGACCCGGGCCGCTCGCCGCCGATCCGGCGTCAGCCGGTGAGCTGCTGCTTCTGGTGGACGGGGCCGTCGTAGTTCTTGGTCGTCTTGAAGCCCTCGTACCGGCCGTCGGAGGCGGCGGCCTTGTACTCGTTTTCCAGGGCGGCCAGGGCCTCGGCGTTCATCGCCTTGAAGCTCTTGACGATCCGGAGGTTCTGCTCCAGCACCTGCTCGTTCTCCATGCCCGAGACCAGGGCGGAGATCGGCAGCGAGAAGACGTAGGACAGGGCCTTCTCCACGGGCACCTTCACGTTGCTGACGACGCCGCCGTTGCCCCCCAGCGACTTCATCGCGATCGCGCCGACGCCGCGCTCGACGAGCTTCGGCAGGACGTTCTTCTGGAAGCTGCGGAACGTGCCGTCGAGGACGTTGAGCGGCATCTGGACCGTGGCCCAGTCATACGGCTTGTCCAGCATCTTGAGGTGGACGTCCGGGTTGCGGTGGCCGGTGAAGCCGATGTAACGGACCTTCCCCTGCTCCTTGGCCTTCAGCGCGACCTCGATGGCCCCTTCCTGGGCGAAGACGCGATCGGGGTCCTTCTCGTAGTTGATCTCGTGGAACTGCCACAGGTCGATGTGATCGGTCCGGAGCCGGCGGAGGCTGTCCTCCAGGTTCGACTGCGCCTCCTTGGCGGTACGCCCGCAGACCTTCGTCATGAGGAAGACCTTGTCGCGGAGCTTCCCCTCCTCCAGGGCCTTGCCCATGCGCTCCTCGGCGCGGCCGTCGTGGTAGTCCCAGGCGTTGTCGAGGAAGGTGATCCCCTCGTGGACGGCGCGCTGGATCAGGCGCAGCGAGTCCTTCTCCTCCTTCGCCCGGGTGGAGTGGTGGCCGCCCAGGGCCAGGAGCGACACCTTCTCGCCCGTCTTGCCCAGGGCTCGCATCGGCACGCCCTGCTCGTTCGTCTCCTCGGCCGCCGTCAGCGAGCCGGCGAGCGACAGGGCCGCCAGGCCCGCCGCGCCGGCCTGGAGCGCCTCGCGACGATTCGGATGGGTGGAAGACATGGGCGATCTCCTGGGAATTCGGGTGGAGTCGGGCCGCCTCCGCGGCGAACCATCGAACCTCGACCATCGTGCAAATCATGCACCGCGCGCAGGTCCGGCGCGCCTTCGACGGCCATTGTACGCGGCCCGGTCAACGGGCGGGCCGCTGGCGGGCGTCGGCCGTCCGGGCGGGCGCCGCCTCACTTCGCCGCCTTCGGCAGCCACTTCATGAAGTAGAAGACGACCGGCTCGGGGCCGTCGCTGGTGATGTTGTGGGGGACGTTGGGGGCGGAGAACATGACGGAGCCGGGGCCGATCCTGGTCGTCTTGCCGTCGACGAAGATCTCGCCGCGACCGGACTCGACGATCAGGATCTCCTCGTCGGGGTGGACGTGGGGCGGGTGCGGCGACTTCCCCGGGTCGATCACGAACCGGCCCGTCACCAGGCTGGAGCACAGCTCGGTCTCGCCGTCGAAGTACAGGCCGATCTTGCCGACCGGCTTCCCCTCGTCCTCGTAGGTCGAGACGGCGACCTCGTCGAGCGTCACGGTGCTCGACGCCACCGCCGGCTTCGCCTCCCGGGCGTGGACGGCCTCGCGCCAGGCCCAGCCGGCGGCCAGCGCCAGGGCGAGGAGCGTCGGGAGGGCGGTCGAGGGGCGGATCCGGATCGGCATCGTCAGGGCTCCAAAGCGGGGGGCGTCGACGGTTCGGCCCTCATGTTAAACGCCGGGGCGGGCCGTTGGAATGGTTTTCGCGAGTACCGACGAGCGCGCGCCGGCGCCGGCCGCTATGCTCTTTTCGAAGACGCGACGTCGCGCGACGAACATCATCATGAGGCGCCGCGGCGGCACCGTACCGAGAGGCCCCGTCGATCATGCCCATGCCCGCGTTCCATTCGGTCCAGCTCCCGGTGTTCCTCATCGTCCTGTTCGGCGGCCTGGGGGTGGTCGGGCTGCTGCTGCTCTACCGCCGGAACCTCCAGATCCGGGGGGCGGCCGAGGAGCAGTTCAAGGAATTCCGCGGGCGGGCCGTCGCCCTGATGGACCAGATCGACGCCCTGCGCGCCCGCCACAAGGCCCTCCCCGGCGCCGACCCGGACTTCACCGTCCCCATGGCCGGGGCGACGCTCGAACTCTACGACCGGGTCGCCGCCGACCTGGATCGCCTCTGGGAGCGCTGGCTCGCCGTGATGGAGCTGTGGAACCGGGCCGAGAAGCGGATGCAGTCGGCCTCCACGTTCAGCTCCGCGCCGAGCGAGGAGGCGCGCGAGATCATCTCCGGCAGCCGGCTCGAAGACCTGCTGCACGAGTCGAGCCGCTGCAAGGACGAGTTGGACCGGCTGAACCTGGCTCACGAGGTCGCGACGAAATCCCTGCGCGACGCCCGCCGCGAGTCGGCGGCGCTCGCTCGCAAGGTGGGGCGGGGCGGGCCGTCGGGGGGCGAGGGCGACCTGTATGATCGCGAGCTGCGGCTGATCGACCGCGAGCTGGACGACGCCGAGAAGTCGCTGACGGCCGACCCGATCGGCGCCGCGGCGGCCGTCGAGCGCTCGCGCGACGCCATCTCCGAACTCCTGCAACCCCCCGCGCCCCGGGGCCCGCGCGCCGGCTACGAGCCGACGGGCCCGTCGCGGACGATCCTGGACGACCTGGTCGTCGCCGCGGGGAAGCTCCAGGAGTTGGCGTCGAAGATCCGCGTGATCGACATCGTCGGCCTGCTCATCAAGGGCTGGGTGGCCCTGTGGGTCCTGGGCCTGTTCCTGGCCATCATCCCGGCCTTGATGCCCCTGATCCTGCTGTTCATGGCGTTCGTCGTCTTCGGGTCCGGCTTCCGCGTCTTCCAGAGGATCACCGCCCCCTGGGCGTGGGACTGGGACGGGCCGAAGGATGTCAAGCGCTGGCGGAAGCGCCTGGGCCGCAAATGGCCCAAGGGCTGGGGCTGAGGCGCTCGGCCCCGGCCCGACGCGCGGGCATTTGCGTCAAGCGTCGAGCTTGATGAGCCGATGGATTAACGGTAAGAAGCATTCCAATCGCCCCGGACGATCCCCGTCCGTTCGGAACGGGGGTGCCGCGCCCCGACGGCGTCGCGCGGCGGCGAGGTCGTCGGCCTCGGCCGCCGGGCCCGACGGGCGGAGTCGGCTGGCAAGGATGCGAGCTGCGGGATGGGCGGGCCGGCGAGGCCCCGCGACCACGTCGCGGGCCGGTCGCCGAGGATGATCTCCGAGAAGGGATTTTCGAGATGAAGCACTCCGTCTGCATCGTCGGCGGCTGCGGCCACATCGGCCTCCCGCTCGGGATCGCCCTGGCGTCCGCCGGGGCGCGGGTCACGCTCCTCGACAACAGCGCGAAGCGGGTGCAGAGCGTGGCCGAGGGCCGCATGCCCTTCCTGGAGCGCGGCGCCGACGAGTCGCTGGCCGAGGTCCTGGCCGACGGCTCCCTGTCCGTGACGACCGACCCGGACGCCGTCGGCGGCAGCGACGCGGCCGTCGTGACGATCGGCACGCCGGTCGACGAGTTCCTCAGCCCCCAGATCCGGACGTTCGACCGGGCCATGGACGGCATCCTCGACCGGATGCGCGACGGCCAGCTCCTGATCCTGCGGAGCACCGTCTTCCCCGGCGTCACCGAGCGGCTCGACCGCCGTTGCCGCGAGCGCGGCCTGCGCATCGACGTGGCCCACTGCCCCGAGCGCATCGCCCAGGGCTTCGCGCTGGAGGAGACGGGGAGCCTGCCGCAGATCATCGGCGGCGTGACGCCGACGGCCACGCGGCGCGCCTCGGCCCTGTTCAGCCTGCTCGGGCCCAGGCTGATCGACATCCCGCCGGTCGAGGCCGAGCTCTGCAAGCTGTTCTGCAACACCTATCGGTACATCAACTTCGCCATCGCGAACCAGTTCTACGTCATCGCCAACAAGTTCGGGGCCGACTTCGCCCGCGTCCGCTCGGCGATGACGACCGAATACCCCCGCATGGCCGGATTCCCCGGGGCCGGGTTCGCGGGCGGGCCGTGCCTGCTCAAGGACACGATGCAGCTCGCCGCGTTCAACCACAACGACTTCGTGCTCGGCCAGGCGGCGATGATGATCAACGAGGGGCTCCCCACGTTCCTCGTCGAGCAGGCCAAGCAGCGCTACGACCTCTCCACGGCGACGGTGGCCATCCTGGGCATGGCCTTCAAGGGGAACAACGACGACCCCCGCGATTCGCTGGCGTACAAGCTCCGGAAGGTCTTGACGTTCGAGGCCGCGAAGGTACTCTGCACCGACCCGTACATCCAGGACCCGTCGTTCGTCCCGCTGGAGGCGGCGCTCGACGAGGCCGACGTGGTGTTCCTCGGGGCCTGCCACGACGAGTACCGCGACCTCTCCATCCGCAAGCCGGTCGTCGACGTCTTCAACTACCTGAAGAGGCCGGCGGCCCAGGACGCGGATTCGACCCGGACCGCCGCCTGACGACCGGGGCCGAGCCCGCGCCGGCCCCATCCCCCCGCGTACGTGTATGGATGCCGCCCGGCCCCGGCCGGGACCGAGAGGGACCGTTCATGAAGATCATGGTGACTGGATCGGCCGGGTTCATCGGCGGCTACCTCGTGGAGGAGCTGCTGTCCAACGGCCACGAGGTCGTCGGCATCGACAACTTCTCCAAGTACGGCGAGATCGAGCACAACAGCCTCGACCACCCGAACTACACCTTCGTCCGCGGCGACGCCAAGGACGTCGGGCTGATGAAGGAGCTGCTGTCCGACTGCGACCACGTCGTCGCCGGCGCGGCCATGATCGGCGGCATCAGCTACTTCCACACGTTCGCCTACGACCTGATCGCCGAGAACGAGCGGATCACCGCCTCCACGTTCGACGCCGCGATCTGGGCGTATCGCAACGCCAAGCTCAAGAAGATCACCGTCGTCTCGTCGTCGATGGTCTTCGAGAACGCGGTGAAGTTCCCCAGCCACGAGGGGGACCACCGCCACTGCCCGCCGCCGGCCTCGACCTACGGCTTCCAGAAGCTGGCCGTCGAGTACTTCGCCCAGGGCGCGTACGAGCAGTACGGGATGCCGTTCACGATCGCGCGGCCGTTCAACTGCGTCGGCATCGGCGAGCGCCGGGCCAAGAGCGACGTCGAGATCCTGTCGGGCAACGTCAAGCTCGCCATGAGCCACGTCGTCCCCGACCTGGTCCAGAAGGTGCTGAAGGGCCAGGATCCGCTGCACATCCTGGGCGACGGCTCCCAGGTGCGGCACTACACCTACGGCGGCGACCTCGCCCGCGGCATCCGGCTGTGCGTCGAACACCCGGCCGCGATGAACGAGGACTTCAACCTCAGCACGCCCGCCTCCACGAACGTCCTGGAGCTGGCCGAGCTGATCTGGAAGAAGATCCACGGCGAATGGAAGCCGTTCCGCACGGTCTCCGACAAGCCGTTCCAGTACGACGTGCAGTGCCGGATCCCGGCCGTCGAGAAGGCCCGCGACCTGATCGGCTTCTCGGCCGACACGCCGCTGGACGAGATCCTCGACGAGGTCATCCCCTGGGTCGACAAGCAGCTCGCCGCCGGAGTCCTTTAATGTCGCACGAGACGGCGGAAGATCGGCGGGCGTCGATCGCGCGTCGGCCCTCGACCTGGACCCGGGTCGACAAGGCCCTGACGATGATCGTCCCGGTCTACAACGAGGGGGAGAACTTCCCCGAGCTGCTGGCCGAGGTCGAGCGCGACGTCCCGCACCCGTTCACCCTCCACGTCGTCTACGACTTCGACGAGGACACCACGGTCCCCGTCGCGAAGGCCGCCGCCGAGACCCGCCCCTGGCTGAAGCTGGTGAAGAACCGGCACGGCCGGGGCGTCGTCGGGGCGATCAGGACGGGCTTCGACGAGGTCGGCGACGGCCCCGCGCTGGTGGTCATGGCCGACCTCTCGGACGACCTTCGCATCGTCCCGAAGATGCTCGACCTGTACCGCCAGGGGAACCGCATCGTCTGCCCCAGCCGCTACATGAAGGGCGGCAGCCAGGAAGGGGGCCCGTGGATCAAGCGGACGCTCAGCCGCCTGGCCGGGCTCTCGCTGCGATACGCCGTGCGCTTCCCGACCCACGACGCCACGAACAACTTCCGGCTCTACGACGCCGCGCTCGTCCGCGAGATGGGGATCGAGAGCACCGGGGGGTTCGAACTGGCCCTGGAGCTGACCGCCAAGGCGTTCCACCGCGGCGTCCCCATCGCCCAGACCCCCACGACCTGGCGCGACCGCACCGCCGGGGAGTCGCGGTTCCAGCTGATGAAGTGGCTTCCCCGGTATTTCTACTGGTATCGCTACGCCCTCTCGCCCCGGCTGGCCCTGCGAAGGGCCCGCTGAGGCGGCCGGCGACGGCCCCTCGTCTCCCCTTACCGACGACCGACAAGCGCCCGGCGGGACGCCGCGGCCTCACGCTCATGGAGGATGCGATGACCCCGGATCCGGGCACGGAGGCCGTTGCGGCCCCGATGGAGCGGTTCTCGTCCGTCGAGATCGGTTGGCGCGTCCTGCTGCTGGCGGCGCTCGTCATCGTCTCCATCCCGCAATGGATCTCCCAGGCCGGGGTCGGGTTGGATCCCTCTTGGATGATCGGGATCCAGCTGGCCGGGATCAAGGGCCTGGTCTACGGCCGCGACTTCGCCTTCACCTACGGGCCCCTGGGGTTCGTCCTCGGGCCCAAGGCGCTGGGCCCGCTGGACCTGCACGCGGTCCTGATCCGGCTGGCGATGCACCTGGCCTGGTGGACCTCCGCGGGCCTGCTCCTGTTCCGCGTCCGAGGCTACGCGGCCTCGCTGGCCTTCGTCGCCGCGACGGCCATGAGCGGCATCGCGCTGGACAACGAGTTCAACTTCGCCCTCACCGGCGTCGTGATCCTGCCGGTCCTGGGCTTCCTGCTCCTCGCCGAGCTGGACCGCAAGCCCGCCTGGGCCGTCCCCGCGGCGATACTCGCCGGCGCGGCGATGCTGACCAAGTTCAACCTCGGCGTCGCCTGCACGGGGGCCCTGGGGGTCTGGTCGCTCATGCGGCTGGCCCGCCGGCCGGAACGGCGCGTCGTCCTGAGGCTGGCGCTCCTCGGCCTGGCCTACTTCGGGTCGATGGCCGGGCTGTTCGTGATCTACGGCGGGCCGATTTCCGCGCTCTGGCCGTACCTGCTGGCGTCGAAGGAACTGGTCTCCGGCTACGCCACCCAGATGACGAACTCCGACCCGAGCCTGCCGGGGCCGTGGGCGCCGGCCTCGATGGTCGTGATGGCGTCCGTCGGGCTGGTCGTCAGCCTGGCCCGCCGCTCGGACCTGGCCCCGGCGTTCGCGCTGATGCTCGCTCCCATGTTCATCCTCTACAAGGGCGCGGTCATCCGGCAGTCGATCGGCCACTTCCTGGTGGTCTGGCCGGTCATGGTGAGCATGACGGCCCTGGTCCTCCCGGCGGCGAGCCGCATCCTGCGGGCGCGGGCCGCCGCGACGGCCGCCGTGCTGGCCATGGTGGGCTGGGGCTTCTGGTACGCCCCCACCACCATCCAGAAGGTCGTGGCCCGCGGGCCGAACAACCTGGCCGCCCTCTGGCGGCTCGACAAGACCCGGGCCGACATGCGGGCCTTCGACGCGCTGCTGAAGGCCGAACAGGCCCTCCCGCCCCAGTTCCTCGCCCGTATCGGCGACGCCACGGTGGACGTCTATCCCTGGGAGACGTCGTACATCTGGTCCAACGACCTGAACTGGAGCCCCCGGCCGATCTTCCAGGCGTACACCGCCTATACGCCCGCCCTGGACATGATGGGGGTGAGGCACTACCGCGGGCCTCGCGCGCCCCGTTTCGTCATCTACTCGCACTACGCGATCGATCACGAGAACCCCTGCGCGGTCGACTCCCGGACCTGGATCGAGCTGTATCGCTGGTATGACCTCGTCGACGGCCACGGCGACAAGCTGCTGCTCGAACGGCGGTCCACGCCCCGCTGGCGAGGGGCGGAGCCGGCCGGCGAGGCCGCCGTCGGCTTCGCGCAGTCCTATGAACTGCCCCGCGCGAACGAGGGCCTGGTCTTCCTCAAGGCCGACATGGAGCTGTCCCTCCTGGGCAAGATCCAGGCGATGGCCTACAAGGTCGACCCGCCGCTGATGCGCGTCGAGTACAAGGACGGCGTGGCGGCCAACTACCGGATGGTCTGGCGCAACGCGACCGGCGGCTTCATCGCCAGCAGCATGCCGCGCGACCTCGGGGCCGCCATCCGGCTCTTCCAGCAAGGCTCGGCCGACGAGGTCGTCTCGATCTCGTTCCACGACCCGAGCGGCCGGTTCAAGCCGGAGGTCAAGCTGGAGGCCCTGAAGTCCGGCGTCGGCGCGACCGTCGCGTCCGCCGTCGAGGAGAGGGCGGCCCGCTGATCGCTCAGCCGCGGAGCGCCATCAGGGCGAACCGGAGGGCGACGAGCCCGGTCCAGACGATGCCGCCCCAGACCGCGATCATCGCGACCTTGTAGAAGAACGGGCTGGTCTCGCGGAGGCTGGGGCCCGGCTCCCTGGCGTCGCCGAAGTCCTCGTCGACCTCGTCCCAGTCCTCGTCCTCGATCCCCAGCGCCGCGGCGTCGTCGGACCACTTCTGGTCCAGGATGACGCGGGCCTCCGCGGCCAGGCTCTCCGGGACGCGCAGGACGACCCCGCCCGAGAAGGCCGCATGGACCGACCGCGAGCCCCCGCGCTCGCCGTCGACGGCGGTCGGGATCCCCTCGGCCTCCAGCCGGATCCGCGGCGGCTGGCAGTCCATCGCGTCCTGGAAGCGGCCGACCTCCACCCAGGGGCCGCGCACGTCGGCCCGGGGCGCGACGGGCTCGGGGCCCGGCTCCAGCGGCACGTCGTGCTTGGGGCAGGGTTCGCCGACCTCGGCGTTGGCGTAGCCCTCGCAGACCGGGCAGTAGCCGCGGTCGACGAGCCGGCCGCCGCATTCGTCGCAGAGCCCGCCGGTGCGGGGGGCCGTGAAGCCCTTGCCGCACGAGCGGCAGAGGGCCGGGGGTCGGTGCTCGGTTCGCGTCATGGTCTCGGGCCTCGGCCGGGACGCCGGGCTAGCTCTCCAGCGCGGCGTCCAGCGTGATGTCGGCTTTCAGGAGCTTGGAGACGGGGCAGCCGGCCTTGGCCTTCGCGGCCAGCTCCTGGAACTTCGCCTCGTCGGCCCCGGGGATCTTGGCTTTCAGCGTCAGGTGGACGGTCTTGATGGCGAAGCCGTCGCCGTCCTTGTCGAGCGAGACCTCGGCGGTGGTCTCCATCCGCTCGGCCGTGAGCCCGGCCTCGCCGAGGATCAGCGAGAGGGCCATCGTGAAGCAGCCGGCGTGCGCCGCGCCGATCAGCTCCTCCGGGTTGGTCCCGGCCTTGCCTTCGAAGCGGCTGGAGAAGCCGTAGGGATAGGCAGAGAGCGCGCCGCTCCTGGTGGAGATGGCACCCTTGCCGTCCTTGATCCCACCTTGCCAGACGGCCGAGCCTGTGGTCTTCATGGGGGTCGCGTCCCGGGTTCTCGCGGTCGTTCGCAGGGGTATTCGCCCGCCGAACCCAATCATTGCGACCCGTGGCCGCGAATCAACCCCTCAGCGGCCGGCGACCATCCCGGCCGTGGCTAGCCGCGACTCCAGCCGGACGACGTGGACGGCGCCCGGCTTGGTCGCCACGGCGAGCAGCCGGCGGGCGGGGCAGTACGCCAGCGCCGCGGGCTCCGCGCCCCCCAGGTTGAGCGGGCCGAGGACCGGGAACAGGCCGAGCAGGGCCGGCGGATCGACCTGGACGACGTGCAGGTCCGAGGAGCCTTCGGGGGCCGCGACGAGATACTTCGCGACCTCGGCGTCGCGGCCGTCGGGCAGGCTCGGCACCGCGACGGCCGCGCCCGCGGCGGGCATCAGCATCCAGTCGCCGTCGCCGGAGGGGGAGACGTAAGGGGCGTCGGAGCGCGCGGGGGCCATCCGGCCGGCGACCTTCGGGGCGTTCGGATCGGCCAGGTCGATCGCGATCCGCTCCTTCGACCGCGCCAGGGTCGCCAGGCCGCGAACCCCGAGGTTCGAGAGCGACAGCCGCTCCACGTCGTCGCCGTCGCCGAACGCCAGCCGGCCGACGGGCTTCGCGGGGGATGCGGCGAGGAGATCGCGCGCGGCGTAGACGACCAGCTCGGGGGCCGGCTTGTCGGGGTCGCCCTCCGCCCGTCCGGACGACAGGACCATCAGGTGCGAGCCGTCGGGCGCGGCGGCGAGGTCGTCCGGGTAATAGCCGGCCTCGACGCGCCCGCCCACCTTCGCGCCGTCGAGCGTGAAGACGTCGAGCCACCCCGGGCCCAGGTGCTTGGCGTCGTTCACAGGCCGCTGGAGGACCGCCACGTCCCCGCCCACGACCGCGATCGCGACCGGCCGGCCCTCGACGCCGATCGTGGCCGCGGGCGCGAGCTTCGCGTCGCCGTCCACGCGGTACGTCAGCACGCGATTGTAGCGCGGGCAGAGGACCGCCAGGCGGTCGCCCGTCGCGTCGAACGCCACCCGCTCGGCTCGCTGCTGGCCGGTGGCCTCGCGGTGGGCCTCCTCCAGCCGCCACGGCCCGGCGACGGCCTCGACGGGCGCGCTCGCGTTGCGAGCGACCCATGCGCCGGCGCCCCCCGCGACCAGCACGGCCGCGGCGATCCCCAGCAGCACGCCCGGCCGGATCATCCCCGACGGGGCCGAGGGCGGGGCGTCCTTCTTCTTCCGGCCGAACTCGATGCGGTTCTCGGTCCCCGCCAGCAGCCGGCCGATGTTCTTGCGGTGTCGCACGATCAGCAGCACGACCACCGCCGACACGAGGAGGCTCATCGCGCGATGCTCCCGGGTCCAGGGGGCCTCGGCCCGGAGGAAGTACGTCGCGGCGAACGCCAGGCCGCCGGTCATCGACGAGAGCGAGACGTAGTGCGACGGCAGGAACACCGCGAAGAACGCGACCGCCGCCACCCCGCACGCCAGCGGCTGGAGGGCCAGCAGCGCGCCCAGGCTGGTGGCCACGCCCTTCCCCCCCTTGAACCCCAGGTAGACGGGGAAGTTGTGCCCCACGATCGCCCCGAGCGCGGCGACGACCGGAAGGTCGGCCGGCGGCTCCCACCCCAGGCGGGCGAACAGCCAGGGGAGGCCGACGGTCGGCAAGAGCCCCTTGAGCATGTCCAGCAGGAAGACCAGGACGAAGAACCGGAAGCCCAGCAGCCGGCCCACGTTCGTCGCGCCGATGTTCCCCGAGCCGACCTTGCGGACGTCCTGCTTCGTGAGCGCGTAGTAGATCACATATCCGAACGGGATCGCCCCGATCAGGTAGGCGGCGAGGGCGGCGGCGGGGTAGGTCCAGCTCAAGGGGGCGTCTCCGTCAGTCGTCGCGGCCGATCTTCAGGGCCGCCTTGCCGGGCCGGCCGAGGAACGCGGCGCGTCGGCTGTCGAAGATCTCGTTGGCGGTGGCGTAATCGTCGTGGCGGCCGATGTCCAGCCAGTAGCACTCCTGGCGGTAGCAGTGGACCGGCCGGCCGTTGGTCCGCATGGACTCCAGCAGGTCCGGCATGCCGACCGACCGCCCCGGGACGAGGTAGTCCCACGCCATCGGGTCGAGCAGGTAGACGCCCATGCTGACCTGGAACGAGTATTCGGGCTTCTCCGAGTACCCCGTCAGGACGTGGGGGTCGTCGCCGAACTGGAGGACGCCGAAGTCGATCTTCACCTCGCGGGGGTACGAGGCGATCGTCGCGGCGGCCCCGCGGCTGCGATGGAACTCGTACATCGCGCCGTAGTCGAGCGTGGTGAGGATGTCGCCGTTGATGACGAGGGTCGGCTCGTCGGGCTTGTCGACGAGCGTGAGCCCGCCCGCGGTGCCGAGCGGGGCGACCTCGCGGCGGTAGCCGATCCGGACGCCGAACTTCCGGCCGTCGCCGCAGAAGGTCTCGATCAGCTCGGTGAGGTAGCCGGTGATGATGGTGACGTCGTCGAACCCGTACCGCGCGAGCTGCCGGATGACGACCTCCAGGATCGGCATCGGGTCGTCCTCGCCCAGCGGCATCAGCGGCTTGGGGAGGACGTGGGTGTAGGGCCGCAGCCGCGTCCCCTTGCCGCCCGCCAGGATCACGGCCTTCATGCGTTCCCCCTTCCGTGGGTCGCGTTCCGATTCGTTCGCGCGTTCGTTCGTCGATCCGACCGCCGCCTCGGCGCGTGCGGCCCCGGGAGCTTCCGCTTGCCCGCGGCGACCTCCTCGAAGACCTTCGCCAGCGCCTCGACGTGGCGGTCGAAGGTCCAGGCGCGGCCCAGCTTCGTGGCCTCGGCCGAGAGCGCCGCGCGGCAGGCGTCGTCGGCCAGGGCGTCGAGCGCGGCGACGAGTTCGCCGGTCGCGCCGGGGGCCGAGAGGACGAACCCCTGGCGGCCGTGGGCCATCAGCTCGCTCGCCCCGTTGCAGGCCGTGGTGACGACCGGAAGGCCGCAGGCCAGGGCCTCGAAGACGACGAGGGAGCAGGGGTCGTAGTAGGTCGGCGAGACGAAGAAGTCGCTGGCCCAGTAGCACTCGCGGACGTCGTCGTGGAAGCCGAGGAAGTGGACGGCGTCGCCCACGCCCAGCTTCTCCGCGAGGCGGCGATACCACCCCGGCCGGCCGCCGCCGCAGACCAGCAGCTTGATCGGTCGCGCGCCGGGCCCGTTGCGGGCGGCGAGGCCGCGGATCAGCGGCTCCAGCCCCTTGAGCGCGTAGTTGTGGCCGACGAACAGCCCGACCAGCTCGCCCGGCGCCAGCCCGACCTTGCTCCGGAACGCGGCGCGGGTCGCCCCCGGCTGGGGGACCAGCACGCGGTCGGGGTCGATGGCGTTGGGGACGACGCGGATCCGCCCCTTCGGCACGCCGTTGAACTCCTGGAGGTGCCCGGCGACCATCCGACTCACCGCGACCACCCGCGCCCCGCGCGCCGGGTCGTATTGACGATTCTCGATCGCCCGATACGTCCAGTGCTTGGGGTTCATCACCTTGCCGAGGACGTACAGCCGCCGCAGGAGCGGGTTGGCGAACCGCATCGAGTTCGCCCGCAGGCTGCCGCCGTGGACGCCCCCCTGGGGGATGATGACGTCGTGCTCGTAGGTGTTGATGAACCCGACGGTGCAGTCGTAGTCGGCGTCCTTCAGCAGCGCCGCGGAGGCGTCGGCGAACGCGGCGATCTGCTCGGATCGCGTCCGGCCGGCGGACTCGACGCGGACGCAACGGACCTCCGCCGGCAGCGCGCCCTCGGCCCAGCTCCCCGTGTACAGGTCGACCGAGTGCCCCCGGCGCAGCAGGCCGCGGCAGAGGTCGACGATGTAGGTCTCGGCCCCGCCTTTCGTGGGATCGACCCTCGGGAAGTTCAGGGCGAGTCGCATCGTCGGGGCCTCCGCATCCTTCGGGACCGCCGCCGGGCGATCCGCCATCGTTTCATCTTCGCCCGCGAGGGGGGCGTCGCTGGAGCATTCTTTACAACCGATCCGGGTTTTCGTCCTAACGTCCTTCCCCCCTGGCGGGGGAAGGTGGCCCGAAGGGCCGGATGAGGGGGAGGACGCGCGATCGGACCGTCGGAATTCGAGCCGACCGGGCCGCGAATCCCGACGGTTCCCGTGCTTCGCGTCCCCCTCATCTGACCCCTTCGGGGTCTGTCTTCCCCCGCGAGGGGGGAAGACCGTCCTCCGTCCGAAGCCTTGCATCAATTCCGATTGTGATCCGCATACCGCGCCGCCTTCATCCGCACCATCCGCGCGTGCCAATCGGGCCGCTTCAGGGCGGCCTCGCGCTTGTAACATTTCCAGAACCGCAGCACGTCGCGGGGCTCGACGCCCTCGACGCCCTCGATGGAGAACAGCAGTTGGCCCAGGTCCTTCCAGCGCCAGCGGTCGGCGAACAGCCGATGCTCGCCCAGGCGGTGGAGGTCGATGAGCGTGAGCGAGACGTCGCGGGGGTCGCGGGCCAGCTTCTCCAGGTCGAGGAAGAAGTGGCACAGGTACATGTCCTTGTGGAAGACCTTCGCCCGGTGGAGGGCGGCGGCCATGCGGGCCATCTCGGGGACGATCCGCCGCTTCATGGCGGCGAAGTCGTCGGGGGCCAGCGACTCCCGCAGGCCGGGGAGGATCTCGTTCAGCTCGCGGCCGGGCAGCTCGGCGACGGCCAGGTAGCTTTGCAGGACGCCCCAGGGGCCGATGCGCTCGCCGACGGCCACCACCTCCGGCACGGCCACGCCCAGCGCCCGCGCCCGCTCCAGGTGCGCCCACTCGGCCGCGCCGGGCGAGTGCCGGCCGGCCGGGTTCATCGTGGCCGCGACCCGCGCGGGCCAGGGGAGGCGGAAGTGCCGCTTGAGGTAGACCGACACCCGGCGCTCGCCCCGATGGAACGCGAACCGGGCCGTCGACCGCCCCTGCTTGGCGTGCAGGCGGTCGCGGCTCTCGATCCCCATCACCGAGGCGTCGAAGTCGGCGGGGAGCGCGTCGCGGTAGCGGTCGTCGACCCAAGACCACCGCGACCCGCGCGTCAGGCGATGCCAGAGGGCTCGGATGCTCACGGCCGGAAGCCCTCCCACGAGATCGGCTGGTTCATGCGAAAGACCCGCGTCCCGACGTCGCGGCCGTCCACCATCACCGGGAAGTCCCGCGCCGGCGTCGCGGCGAAGGCCAGCAGCGCGTTCAGGCTCTCGGCCCGGCGGCTCCCGGCCTCCAACTCGTCCCGGCCCACCACGACGTAGGCCAGGCCGCGGTCGGAGAGGGCCTGGCGGACGTGCCAGGGGTCGTAGCCGTCGCCGCGGCCGGCGACGAACCGGGCCCAGCCGCGGGTGTCCAGGATGCGTTCGCCCGGCCCGGCCACCTCGGCCAGCCAGCGCCCGGCGAGCCAGTGGCCGCGGCGGCTCTCATGCCCCGTCCGGAGCTGATACCACCCCAGCCCCGCCGCCACGATCACCGTCCCGGCGACGATCGCGCCCCGCCAGACGGCCGGCGAGATCGGCAGCCTCGGCCCCAGGCGTCGCAGGCAGATGACGATCCCCGCGGCGGCGAAGATCGTCGACGCCGCCACCAGCGGCAGAGCGTGCCGGCCCGAGACGTACCCGAGCTTCGACCCGTGCAGCACGACCCCGCCGACGTACGTCGCGACGAACGCGGCCAGGACAAGCCGCTCGGCGCGGCCGGCGTCGGGACGCCCGCAAGACGCCTGGATGAATCGGCGTCGCACGAGCCCCCAGCCGGCCATGATCGCGAAGCCCCAGCACATCTCGTCCCACCAGCGGCGGCCGAGCTGCAACAGCACGTCGGCCGGCCCGCGCAGCGGCTCGCCGCCCGACTCCTCCTTGGGCGACAGGTCCAGCCCCGCCCACTCCAGCCCCTTCGGCAGCGGCTGCGGGACGGATCGGAGCACCTTGATCTGAGAGCCCAGCCCCGCGGCGTGCCGGATCGCCAGCTTCTCCGAGACCTGCCCCTTCGCCAGCGCGTACGAGCCGACGCAGGCGAGCAGCGCCATCCCCAGCGCCGCCGGCGCGGGGGCCGTCGCCAGCGAGCGCACGCCATGCGTCCGCAGCAGGTCCCAGCCGCAGGCCAGCCCGACGGCCGCCGGCGCGAGGATCGCCTCGGGCCGCGCCGTGTACGCCAGCCCGCCGACCAGCCCGGCCGCCGTGGCGAATCGCCAGCAGTCGCGTTCGATCGCCCTCGCCCCCAGCCACAGGCATGTGAACATGCCGGCCATCCCCACGGCGTTGGCCAGCGTGTCGCGGCCGACCTCGGCGGGGACCGGGAGGAGGACGTAGACGAAGGCCGCGACCAGCGCGATGCGCTCGTCGAAGATCGCGCGGGCCAGGGCGAACAGCGGGAGCAGCAGGAGGAGCGACGCGATCGCCGAGACCCCTTGCGCCGCCACCCGCCAGGCGTCGGGCCCGGGGCCCATCACGGCCGCGACGATCGGCTCGGCGACGGCGACGAGGGCCGCGTACAGCGGGTGCTGATCCGTGCCGCGGATCACGTCGACCCACGGCTCGGACTGGAACCGGCGCGCGGCGGCGAGGAACTTGAGCCCGTCCTGCGCGGGGACCAGCGTGCGGGCGATCCCCGCGACGTGGAGGATCGCCGCGAAGGCCGCGACGCCCAGGAGCCATCGACGATGCGACATCCGTCCTCCCCGGCGTCAGGCGGTCAGCGGCAGCGGAAACCGGCCGCCCGCGGCGGACCCCCACAGGTCCCGCAGCGATTGGTCGAACCCGATCGTCGGCCGCCAGCCGGCCTCGGCCGCGATCCGGGCGACGCTGGCGCGGGAGTCGTCGACCTCGCCCGGCCGGATCGCCCCCGGGTCGGCGACGACGCGGGCCGCCCGGCCGCTCAGGGCGATGAGCCGGTCGAGCCCCTCCCGGATCGTGCGCGACTCGCCCGAGGCCACGTTGTAGACCCGGCCGGCCGTCCCTCGCTCGGCCAGCGCGATCAGCGCGCGGGCGGCGTCGCGGACGTCGACGAAGTCGCGGCGCGCGTCCAGCCGGCCGGCGAGGATCGGCACCGGGTCGGCCGACGGCGAGGCCAGTTGCGCGGCGAACCGGCCGAAGGCCAGCGAGTCCGGCATCCCGGGGCCGATCAGGTTGAACACGCGGCCCACCGTGACCTCCAGCGGGCCGCGGCCGGCCAGGGCGGAGGCGGTCGCCATCATCTTGCTGCGGCCGTAGGCGGTCGTCGGCCGGCAGCGTTGATCCTCGGAGATCGGCAGGTCGGCGGCGGCGACGGGCCCGACCTCGGCCGCCGAGCCGGCCACGACCACCCGCGCCGGCTTGCCCGTCGACCGCAGGGCGCTCAGCAGCCGGTCGGTCCCCCAGAAATTGGCCTCGTACATCGCGTCGTCCGGCGTGGGGGGCGTCTTGCCGGCGGCGTGGACGACGTAATCGGGCGACACGTCGCGCACCGCGCGGCCCAATCCGTCCGCGTCGAGCAGGTCGGCCGAGACGAACAGCGCCCCGCTCAGGGCCCGCGGGCGGTTCCGCCCCAGGACGACGATGCGGTCGCCGTCCCCGATCGAGCGCCCGAGGGCGTCGAGGACGCAACCCCCCAGCCAGCCGTTCGCGCCCGTGATCAGCCAGGTCGCCATGCCGTCTCCTTCGACGTCCATCGGGTGGTGCGGCGGCCCGAGAGCATCCGGCGCGAGGCGTCGAACACGCGGTCGGGGGCCAGGTCTCTCATGCAGCGGTGGTGTCCCAGGGGGCACGTCGGCCGTTGGCACGGGCCGCAGGGGACGGGGTGGTAGATGTGCAGGGCGTTGGGCTGGTTGGTCCTCGTCCACTCGATCCGGGTCGGTCCGAACAGCGAGACCACCGGCGTCCCGAACGCCGCCGCGAAGTGCCGCGGGCCGGAGTCGGTCGTCACCAGCAGGTCGGCCCGGCGGACCATCGCCTTCGAAAGCCCCAGGCTCAATTTCCGGTCGGCCAGGCTGACGACGCCCGGATGGGCGGCCAGCTCGGCGATCCGCCGCGACTCCTCGCGCTCGGACGGCCCGCAGAGGGCGACGACCGCCGCGCCGCACTCCTCGGCCAGCCGGCGGGCCAGGATGCCGAACGATTCGACGGGCCACGCCTTGGCCGGGCCGAACGCGCCTCCCGTGTTGAGGCAGACCAGCCCCGCCGAGGCGTCCACCCCGAGCGCCGCCAGGGCCTCGTCGGCCGCGGCCTCGTCGGCGGGGGTCGTCGCCAGCTCCAGCCGCACGCCGTCGCCGGGGCAGTCGAGCGCGTGGGCCAGGGCGAGATAGTATTCGACGATGGGGCAGGGGAGGAGCTTCCCCCCGGCGTCGCGGGGCGGCTGGAGGCGGTCGGTGAGCAGCCAGCCCCGGGCGTAGCGGTCGTACCCCACGCGCCGCGGGATCCCGGCGAGCCGGGAGATCCAGGCCGTGCGGATCGAATTCGGCAGCAGCACGGCGGCGTCGGGGCGGTCGGCGCGGAGCCGGCGGATCAGCGGCCGCGTGCGATGCCCGCGATCCTTCGCCTTGGGGTGGAAGGGGACGACCTCGTCGAACCACCTCAGCCCGTCGAGGACCGGGGCGACGTTCGGCTTGATCACGGCCGTCAGCCTGCCCGAGGGGTATCGCTTCCGCAGGGCGCGGAAGGTCGGCGTCGCCATGACGGTGTCGCCGATGAGGCTGGGGCAGAAGACGACGATGTTCATGAGGGGCGTTGCCCTTCCCTGGCGTTCCGGCCGGCGTCCGTGTCGGCGGTCGATGTCCGGGGGCGATCCCGTCAGGCGTCCGGGCCGGGCCGATCCGGGAGCAGCCGGGCCAGCAGGTCTTCCAGCGGCCGGGCGTCTCCCAGGATTTCGAGGCCGATCCGGAGCGCGCGGAGGGGCGCGTCCCCGAGGTTCGAGACGCGGAGTTTCACCAGATCCTTCTGGGTGGTCAAGATGAGTTCCGCTTCAGACCCCTCGGCCCAGCGCGACAGATCGGCCACGTCCTCGGCGGAATAGGGGTGGTGGTCGGGGAAGACGCGGAGGTCGACGACGCGGCAGCCGAGCCCTTCGAGCGTCCGCCGGAAGCCCTCGGGGTTGCCGATCCCGCAGAACGCGGCCACGGACCGGCCGGCGAGGCCGTCGAGCGGGGAGGGTTCGCCGTCGCCGTCGACGAGGTCCCGAGGCGCGTGGCGGGCCTCCAGGATCGGGGCGGCCGGGGCGTGGCGGCGGGCCTCGTCGCGGATCGCGGCGCGGCGGTCGGCCGGGACGAGGTCGGCCCGCGAGATCACCACGGCCCCCGCCCGCTTCAGCGAGGAAACCGGCTCGCGCAGCAGGCCGCGGGGGAAGAGGCGGCCCAGGCCGAAGGGGTCGAGGGCGTCCAGCAGGACGACGTCCAGGTCGCGGGCCAGCCGGCGGTGCTGGAAGCCGTCGTCCAGGATGAGGAGCTGCGACTCCAACTCGTCGACGGCGATCTCGGCCAGGCGGACGCGGTCGCGGTCCTGGAGGTGGGGGACGTCGGGGAGGTTCTCGTCCAGGACGAGCGCCTCGTCGTTCACGGCGTCGGACCGGCCGTAGCCCCGGCTGAGCAGGCCGACGCGCACGTCGCGCCCGCGATACCAGCGGGCCAGCCACTCGACCATCGGCGTCTTGCCGGTCCCCCCCAGCGTCAGGTTCCCGACCGAGACGACCGGGACCGCCGCGCGATGGACGTCCTTCCCGCGGTCGAACCCCCGATTGCGCAGGGCGACCCCCGCGCCGTAGCCGGCCGAGGCCAGCGCCAGGCCGGCCCGCGCCAGCGTCGCCAGGGGCCCGCGCGTCTCGCCGCGGACGAGCTTCAGGTACGTTTCGGGGGCGATGAGCGGCACGCGGGGGGTCCTGTGGTGGTTGATCCGGACACGGAGCGTCGGCCGCGTGCGCCCCGCTTGGGCGGAAGGTCGCGGGCTCATGGACGTCTTCCCCCCCGGCGGGGGAAGACAGACCCCGCAGGGGTCAGATGAGGGGGACGCGAAGCACGGGTGCCGTCGGGATCCGGAGGCCCGTCCGACCGGCTCGGGATCTCGACGGTCGTCTCGCTCGTCGTCCCCCTCATCCGGCCCTTCGGGCCACCTTCCCCCGCCAGGGGGGAAGGCCGTTACGACGTCTCCTCAACTTCCTGTACGAGCCGCCGGAATCCAAAGGCGCACCCTCGGTCGGCGGGGATGTTCCGGTCGGCGGTCGCCGAGGATACCATCAAGGGCGGCATCCCTTGAATGGAGAGATCCCGTGATCGCCCCGCCCGAGAATCCCCATCCCCTGGTCGTCCACTGGCTGAAGCGGCACCGCAGCGCCGTCAGCTTCGTGCTGCACATGATCGGCATCCCGCCGACGATCCTGGGGGCGCTGCTCCTGGCGGTCTACGTCTTCCAGATGTCGTTCCCGGTCTTCGTGACGGCCGTGGGGATGTTCGCGGCCGGGTTCGCGCTCCAGTTCGCGGGGCATTACCTGGAGGGGACCGACCCGGGCGAGGTGATCTACTTCAAGAGGCTGTTCGGCGTCCCCTACGTGGAGTTCCCGTCGGGCCACGGGCCGTTCCACGAGCCGACGGCGGCGTCGACGGCCGACGCGGGGGGAGAATCGGCGGGCGGCTCGGGAACGCCTTGAGCTTTCCCGTCCCTGTTGAGACGTCGCGGGAGGCGGGATCCCGGAGGATCCGTCCCACGCCATCGTTTTTCCCCTGGAGCAGAATCCGGACGATCGGTAAATTCCCCGCCATCGCTTCAAGTCGCGGGGCCCGGGCGTCCGATACTCTTCGACAGCCCGATTCCCCGCACACTTCCGGGGCCTCGGGCCGCGGTCGACCGAGTCCGTCGACAGGCGATCGGCAAATCGGCACGGTGGGTCGGCCTCCGCACGTCTTCCGCGGCCGGCCTCGTGGGTGGTGGGTATGGGTCGCGACCGAGTCGGCCCGAATGCGACCGCGGCAGTCGAGTCGTGGGCGGAACGCCCCGTGAAGCCAAGCCAGGGATGGCGCGGCGTGGCCCCACGCTCGGGTTACGCGTCACATGGCGATCTTAGTCAAGGACGGCTGGCCATGCGATTGACCTTACGCAGGAACCGATGGACTCACATGGCCGTGCTGGCGGCCTGGATGAGCTCCGCCGGTTGCCAGAGACTCCCCTACATCGACCAGTCCAAGTCCGTCCCCCACGACAACCTGGGGAAGATGGCCCTGGAGGACAAGGAGGTCAAGCAGGCCGACTTCCTGTCCAACAGCACGGCCATGCCGATCCCCAAGATCGCCAAGCCGCGCACCACCAACGACCCCGAGGCCGACGAGATCTGGCCGATGACCTTGCAGGAGGCCATCCGGATCGGCCTCGACAACTCCGAGGTCGTCCGCGTGATCGCCTTCGGCGCCCAGGGCATCCCGGTCGGCGGCTTCGAGCCGGCCCCGCTGAACACCGGGGCCGGGGCGGGCATCGCCGGCGCCCTCGGCGGCGGCACGCTCCAGTCGGTCTACGACCCGGCCATCCAGGAGACGCAGATCGCCCAGGCGCTCAGCGTCTTCGACACCGGGTTCATCACCAACATGACCTGGGGCAAGAACACCCAGCCGTTCAACAACGCGGTCCAGGGCGGTACGTTCCAGCTCGGCGGCCTGAAGACGCCGGTCATCTCGGTGCAGGACTCGGCGCAGTTCCAGGTCGGCTTGCAGAAGCGGACCGCGACCGGCGCCCAGCTCGGCATCGTGCACAACGTCAACTGGCTGTACCAGAACAGCACGTTCCTGGTCTATCCGTCGGCGTACACCACGAACCTCCAGCTCTCGCTGAGCCAGCCCCTGATGGGCTCGGCCCCGATGCCCGGCCAGCAGGCCGGCCCGCCGGTCGGCCTGGAGGCCAACCGCGCCCCGATCGTCGTCGCCCGGCTCAACGCCGACGCCGCCGTCTGGCGGTTCAAGGCCGAGATCATGGCCCAGACCCGCTCGATCGAGCAGCAGTACTGGGCCCTGGCCCAGCAGCATGTGCAGCTTTGGTCGGCCGAGAAGGCCGTCGAGCTGGCCCGCGAGATCGTCAACCGCGAGCAGGCCGAGCTGGTCGTGGGCAAGGGGACCGTGGCCGACGTGGCCGAGGCCCAGCAGCGGATGGAGCAGTTCAACCTCGACCTGGTGACCCGCACCGCCGACGTCATCACGACCGAGCGCCAGCTCCGCAACATCCTGGGCCTGCCGCCGGCCGACAACCGCCGGATCATCCCGGTCACGCCGCCGACCGAGGCCCGCCTGGAGCCCGACTGGGATTCCAGCATGGCCCAGATGGTCACCTTCCAGCCCGACATCGTCCAGCAGCAGCTCCTGGTCCGGATCGCCGAGCTTCAGCTCCTCGTCGCCCGGAACCAGCTCCTGCCGCAGCTCAGCCTGAACGTCCTCTACCAGTTCAACGGGTTCGGCGAGCACCTGGACGACGCCGAGGCCGTGATGACCGGGGCGACGCTCAAGGCCATCGAGCCGGTGGTGGCCGCCCAGCAGCGGGCCGCCGGCGTCGCGGCGAACCCCGGCCTCTACAACAACTTCCGGACGTGGCAGGTCGGCTTCTCCTACCAGATGCCGCTGGGCATGCGGGCCCCCCTGGCCCAGACCCGCAACGCCCAGTACGTCCTGCTGCGGCAGCGGGCGTTCCTCCAGCAGGTCATCCACCAGACGGTCCACTCGCTCAGCCGGTTCTTCCTGGAAGTGGACGCCAACTACAAGCAGTTCAAGACGGCCTCCCGACTCCGGGCCGCCGCCGCCGAGCGGCTCGCCGCCCAGCGGGCCTACTACGAGGAAGGCCGGATCACCATCGACCGCTTCCTCGACGCCGTCAGCCAGTACGCCCAGGCCGTCGCCCTGGAGGCCCAGTACAAGACGACGTACAACATCTCGATCGTCGCCCTGGAAGAGGCCAAGGGGACCCTGCTGGCCTACAACAACATCGCCGTCGCCGAGGGCCCGAACCCCCGCAAGGCCTACGTCCAGGCCCGCGACATCCAGGACGCCCACAAGCAGATCCCCATCGGCCAGGACGGCCCGATGTACCGCGAGCGGATCACCGGCCCGGCCGCGCCCGACCCGGTCGAGCCCAAGCAGCCGCCCAACATCGAGGACAACGGCCCGCTCCCCGCGATGCCGGCCCCCGTCGGCCCGATGGGACCCCCGCCGACCCCGATCCCGCCGATGCGGCCCGCCGGCGAGGCCCCGATCCTCTCCCAGGCCCCCGCCGACGCCCCCAAGGCCGACGCCGCGCTCGCGACGGCCGGCGGACCGGCCCCGGCCCCGGCAGCCCCGGCCCCGACGCCCGCACCGGCCGCGGCCCCGGCCCCGACGGCCCCCGCGACCGAGGAACTCCCGGAACTCCCCGAGGCCGTCGACCTGCCGCCGCTCCCCTGACCGGCCGGCCGTCGACATCCGACGAACGCGAAGCGGCCGAGGCCCCAGCCTCGGCCGCTTCGCGTTTCGAAGTGCGGGCTTCCTCCTCGCAAACCGTTCCCTCTCCCGCCGGGAGAGGGTGGCCCGCAGGGCCGGGTGAGGGTCATCGGAGCGCGGAGGGCACGTCGAACGCGCGACATCCTCACCAGGTCATGCCAAGCATCCTTCTCACCTCGTGGCAGAAGGTGGCCGAAGGCCGGATGAGGGGGCGACCGCCTCCACATCACCGGGCCGGCGAGGGCTTTGAAGTCGGCGGCCCCGGTCGCGCCCCCCTCATGCGCCCCTCCGGGGTACCTTCTCCCACAAGGGTCCTCCGTCGAAAACCCTGAGAAAGCGTGTAGACAAGCGTCCTTGTCCCCTTGAGGGAGAAGGTGGCCGCAGGCCGGATGAGGGGTCGACCGCCGTCGCTCCCTCATCAAATTCGCCTTTGCGTCCCACGGGTCCCAGTCGCGCCACCCCTCATCCGGCCCTGCGGGCCACCTTCTCCCTCAAGGGGAGAAGGCTGCTTGTCATCACCCTCGTCCCATGTTTTCGACGGAGCACCACGAGGGGAGAAGCATGCACGTCATCACCTCTTTCCCATGATTTCGACGGAGCACGTGGCCGGCGAAGTCGCGCTCGGATCTTTTTCCCGGATTCCTGAAATCCCGCCTCCCTCGCCGCAGATCATTCCAAGCGACCGGGCTTCCATCGTTCTTTGAAAACTCGCCGGGATCGAAACCGCCTCCGGTCGGAGCCGACGGGAGGGGGGCATGTCGATGGCTGGAGAGTGCTTGGTTGAATGCTGTAAGCGTCGGCAGCCGACCAACTCGTCCGGCCGACGACGGGTGATACGAATCCACATTCGATAACGACGATCGAAGCCACGGATTTCGTGGTGTAAGTGCTTTGGCGGAAAGGCGTAAGGGAGATGGTCCAGGGGCGTGGCCCCCGCGAGTGAAGCCATTTCGGGGAGAGCCCTCACTCAAATCCACCAGGGGCGCTCCAGGACAGTGGCCCGGCGGGGCATCGGAAGGGGTGGACGCGAAAGGCCGTCGCTTGATCTGGATGGACGTCCGGCCGGGCCAACGATTCCTCGAAAGACTTACGTCGATTCGCGGCGGCGTTCAGCGAGGACTCTCCGAAACCACTTCGAAAATGACGAGCGGGCCCACGGGTTTTGTGCCGTAAGTCACTGCCAGTTCGCCTTTAAGGTCGTCGCATTGGGAAGCGTGTTGCCCACGGACGAAGCCACCTTGCGGGGGGGGCGCTCGTGGGTGCCGGACCGCTCGATTCAATCCGCCTGGCCCCAGACGCGGGGGGAGCGGAAGCCCGGGGCCTTGGGGGCGGCGCGGGGGGGTACGGCCTGGGCGGCCAGGGCGTCGTAGCGGGCTCGCAGCTCGGCGACCTTCTCGGGGTGCTTCGCGGCCAGGTCGTGCTTCTCGTTCGGGTCGTCGGCCAGGTTGAACAGGAGGACGCGACCCGATTCGGCGTCGGCACCGGGTGCGGGCTCGCCGTCCTCGCCGCCGCCGGGGCGGCCGACGATCAGCTTCCAGGCACCGACGCGGATCGCGCCGTTGCGGGGGGTCGTGTTCAGCAGGATCGCGTCGTGCGGCGAGGGGCCGCCCCGAGAGATCGCGGCCCAGGCGTCGCGGCCGTCGAGCGGCGTGGCCTGGTCGAGCTTCGCGCCGGCGAGCTTCAGGAACGTCGGGTAGAGGTCGACGATGTGGAGCGGGACGTTCACCGTCGACCCGGCGGGGATGTGGCCGGGCCAGGTCGCGAACGCGGCGACCCGCGTGCCGCCTTCGAACAGGGTGCCCTTCGCCCCGCGGAGCGGGCCGTTGCTCGTCACCTTGCCTGGGTTCGGGCCGCCGTTGTCGCTGGAGAAGACGATGAGCGTGTTCTCGGCGAGGCCCTTACGGTCGAGCGCCGCCTTGATCTCGCCCACCCCCTCGTCGAGCGCCGCGAGCATGCCGGCGTAGGTCCGTCGCGGCTCGGGGAGGTCCTTGTACGGCTCCTTGTACTTCGCGGGCACCTGGTGCGGCGCGTGGACGGCGTTGAACGGGACGTAGAGGAACAGCGGCCGGGCCGGGTCGTGCTCGGCGACGACGCGGGCGGCCTCCTTCGCGATCAGGTGGGTGCTGTAGCCCTCGTCGCGGCTCTCCTTGTCGTCGCGGTGCCAGTCGTGGCCGCCGTCGCGATCGTGGGTGTTGTAATCCAGCGCCCCGTTGTAGTGGCCGTACTGGTGTTCGAACCCTCGGCGGGTCGGCAGGTACTCGGGCCGGAAGTGGCCCAGGTGCCACTTGCCCGAGATCGCCGTCTCATAGCCGGCTTCCTGGAGCGCCTGGGGGAGCGTCCGCTCGTCCAGCGGCAGCCCGTACTGGGCCCACGGCCGGACGACGCCGACCTGCAACCCATGGCGCATCGGATACCGCCCGGTCACGAACGCCGCCCGGGTCGGCGAGCAGACCGGCTGGACGTAGAACTGCTCCAGCTTCGCACCCGAAGCCGCCAGCCCGTCCAGGTTCGGCGTCTTGATCTCCGACCCGTGCCAGCCGACATCCCCCCAGCCCATGTCGTCGGCCAGGATCACCACGATGTTCGGCCGCGGGGCCTCCTCGGCCCTCGCCGAGACTTCCCCCAGCGCCGCCAGGCCCAGCCAGAGCCCGACGCTCGTCCATCTCAACCGCATGATTCGTCCCTCGGTCGCCCTTGTTATGAAAGTCGATCGGCTTACGCCGGATTCTAGGGGATGGAACCCCGGCGAGGACAGGGAGTGTCGGGGAGACGGGCGTCCGGCCGCTCCCGACTCGACCATTCGGCACGTCTCAAGGTCTCGCCGCCGTCCGGAGCGTCAGCCTGGCCGCCGCGACCGGCTCGGCGAAGACCCAGGCGAAGGATACTGCGAGTGCGACCAGGGCGGTCTCATGGGGGATCGTCGCGAGCCTTGGTGCGAAGACCATCCCCAAAAGGACAGGTGCCGCATGGAGCAGGCCGAGTCCGAATGGGATCAATAAGGCGAGCGGAGGCCAGGGGCGATCCTTCGGGATATTGGTGCCGTGTATGGCGAAGCTGAACTCGCCGAGCCCCAGATAGAAGCCCACGCTCCACGAGATCGAGGGGGAATCGATAATCAGGACGAAGATCCAGGAGATAGCTGCACCCAGGGCGAACCACATAATAGGATGCAGACTCATAAGGCTCGCCCGCATGTCATGCCCCTTTGCCGTTCGGCAGATAAGTCGCGGCCAGGGCGCGGAAGTCGGCGACCTGGCGTCCTTGCCAGGCTTCGTCGAAGCCGAGTTCCCCTGCCAGGATCGTGGCGATGCGGGGGGCGCATTCGATGCAGGCGCGGGCGTCGAGGAACAGGGCGCGGGTGCGGCGGGCGAGGACGTCCTCGACGGTCCGGGCCGCCTCGTGGCGGGCGGCCCAGGCGACCTCGGCTTCTATATAAGGAAGGTCGGGGTGGAGCTTGCGGCCGTGGTCGGGCGACTCCGCGATCAGGGCCTTGAGGTCGGCCAGCTCGGAGCCGTAGAGGGCGAGGGTCTCCTCGCGGTCGGCGGGGCGATCGGTCCAGCCGTGGAGGTGGAGCGATTCGGTGGTGCAGGGCTTGCGGGGGAGGCCGGCGACCTCGGCGGCGTGGTCGACGGCGTCGCGGGCCATCACGCGGTAGGTCGTCCACTTGCCGCCGGTGACGGTGACCAGGCCGGCGTCGGAGACGACGACGGCGTGCTCGCGCGAGAGCTTCTTGGTCTGGCCGCCGCGGCCGGCCTCGGCGTTGATGAGCGGACGGAGGCCGGCGAACTGGCTCCTCACGTCGGCCTCCGCGGGGGCCTTCGCCAGGTAGCGGTCGGCGTGCTCCAGCAGGAAGGCCAGCTCCTCGGCCAGCGGCCGGGGCTCGCGGGGCGTCTCGGGGAGGGGGACGTCGGTCGTGCCGATCAGCGTCCGGTCGTGCCAGGGGATGGCGAACAGGATGCGGCCGTCGTCGGTCTTCGGGACCATCACGGCGGCGTCGCCGGGCAGGAACGAGCGGTCCAGGACGATGTGGGCCCCCTGGCTGGGCGCGAGGATCGGCGAGGCGTCGGGGCGGTCGAGCCGCCGGACGGCATCGGCGTAGACGCCGGTGGCGTTCAGGACGGCCTTGGCGCGGACCTCGAACTCCTCCCCCGTCTCGGCGTCGCGCGCCCGCACCCCGGCGACCTTCCCCAGCTCCTTCACCAGCCCGACGACCTCGCAGTGGTTCAGCGCCGAGGCCCCGAGGTCGGCGGCCGTGCGGGCGAGGGCCACCGCGAGCCGGGCGTCGTCGAACTGGCCGTCGGTGTAGAGGATGCCGCCGCGGAGGCGGTCCGGTCGGATCGTCGGGATCCGCTCCAGGACCGCATCGCGGCCGAGCCATCGCGAGCGGCCCAGGCTCAACCTTCCCGAGAGCCGGTCGTACAGCCAGAGGCCGATCCCGTAGAACGGGAGCTGGTAATAGCGGTATGCCGGGACGATGAAGTCGCGGGCGTGGACCAGGTGGGGGGCGTTGCGGGCCAGCAGCCCGCGCTCGTGGAGGGCCTCGCGGACGAGGGGGACGTTCCCCTGGGCCAGGTAGCGGACGCCGCCGTGGACGAGCTTGGTGCTGCGGCTGGACGTGCCGTGGGCGAAGTCGAGGGATTCCAGGACGACGGTGCGATAGCCGCGGGCCGCGGCGTCGACGGCCGCCCCCAGCCCGGTCGCCCCGCCGCCGACGACGACGAGGTCCCACGTCCCCCCGGCGCGGATGCGGCCCAGGTTCTCCCCTCGCGACAGCGTGTTCGGCGTCATGGCCTTCCCAACGGGTTCGCGCGGGCGTCCGCGGCGACGGTCGTCCCGACGCCCACGCCCGCATCGGTCCATTGTCCGCCGGGGGCGGAATTCCTCAAGTCCGGGGCGGATTCGGCCGGGAGCCGCGGTTGACCGCCTCCGGGGACGTTCGTATGATCCCCGCCGCATCGACCGGGACGGATCGGGATGCGCTACCGAGGGATCGACGGACGAAACGGAGGTCGTCGCATGGGCGTTTCACTGGGATGGCTGGCCGTGGCCCTGGCCGCTTCGGGCCCCGGGGCCGCGCCGCACGAGGGCGGGCCGCAGATCACCTACCGCTTCCGCACGGTCGAGGTCAAGGGCCTCGGCTGGCGCGAGGCCGGCCTCAAGCCGGTGGCCCAGCACAACTCCGTCGGCGTCTGGACCGCCCCCGACGACTTCCTCGACCGCATCGCCGGGGCGTCGCCCGAGGCCGGCCCGCCGGCCGAGGTCGTGGGCGCCGTCCGCAAGCCGGTCCACGTGACGACCCGCAAGCCGCAGGACTTCGTTACCCGCGTCGTCTGGAAGGGGAAGGGCAAGGCCCCGAGGCCGGTCGTCGAGAGCGTCCGCGAGGGCCTGACCGCCACGGTCGTCGGCCGCCGGATCGACCAGGGCGTGCTGGCCCAGGTCGTCGTCGAGGACGTCGACGTCCGCGCCGTCCACACGATCGTCCCCGCCCGGGACGCCTTGAAGCGCGCCAGCGCCGAGGTCGCCGCGCCGCAGTGCCCCTTCGAGGCGATGAAGGCGAAGGAGCAGGGCGACGCCTCGGTCACGGTCACGGTCACGGCCACGATGGACGCCGAGGCCAGGCCCCAGGCCGACGCGGGCAAGCCCGGCTGGCAGGCCGGCAAGCCGGCCGAGTGCCGGGGCGAATCCGCCTGCTGCAAGGAGGCCGCCAAGGCCGACGGCCAGGCCGTCCGCGCCGGCTGGACGGCCGGCGAGGGCGCGGTGCAGATCCCCGAGGTCGGCCGGGCCTCCGCGGCCGGCGAGTGGCTGATCCCCGACGGCGAGGTCCTCGTCATCGGCTTCGGCCCGCACACCGTCGCCGACGCCGAGGGGAAGGCCGTCGTCCGCGAGCACCTCGCCGTGATCGCCGCCGAGGTCGCCGACGACGAGGCCGCCGCGCCGGTCGCGTTCGACGTCCCCCCGCCGCCGCCCCCGGGCCTGGTCCCCACGCCGACGACGGAACCGGCCCCGGCCCCGGCCCGCGTCGAGGCCCCGAAGACCGCGGCGGCCCTCCCCGATCTGCCCGGCCGCACCCTGCCGCAGCCGATCCACCCCGACGGCACCCCGGCTCCGCTGCCGACCGTCCCCGAGGATGAGGCCCCGGCCGCCGCGGCCGACGAATCCTCCGAGCCCCTGCCCAGCCCCCAGTCCCGGAAGAAGGCCGAGCCCCGCGACGAGGCGCCGGCCGAGGCCCCCAAGCCCGAGCCGAAGAAGGCCGAGGCCCCCAAGTCCGAGCCCAAGGCGATCAAGTCGTCGTTCACGATCCCGGCCCTGAAGAAGATCCGGGGCCTGGACTCGCTGAACGGGCTGGTCTCCACGGGCCTGCTCGGCAGCCCCTTCCAGGGCGCCCAGTTCCTCGTCCCGCTCAAGCCCCTGGCCGTGAAGCTGCCGTTCAACCAGAAGCTCGAATTCGAGCTGGTCGGCCGCGTCGTCACCGACCCCGAGGCCATCGGCCAGTTCGTCGTCGGCAACTGACGCCCGGCGATCGACGCGGATCGGCTATCGCGCCCCCTCTCCCGCCGGGTGAGGGTCGTCGGACCTGCGGAGACGGCCTCGGTTGACGGCCGCCTCGCCCCGACATGCCTTCTGCACCCCGACGACCCTCACCCGCCGCTGCGCGGCGACCCTCTCCCGGCGGGAGAGGGGACTTCGGTTGGAGCCGTCGTCCGCTTCCCCCACCGCCCCGCCAGCACGCCGCAGATGACGAGCTGCATGGGGTGGTAGATCATGATCGGCAGCAGGATGACGCCCAGTTCCGGGGAGTCGCCGAACATGATCGAGGCCATCGGGACGCCCGAGGCCAGGGTCTTCTTCGAGCCGCAGAAGACCGCGGCGATCCGGTCTTCCGTCGAGAACCCCAGCAGGTCGCACGCCGACCGGACCAGGCCCATCACCAGGCCGAACAGGACCAGCGTGCCGACGAGCGTCCAGGCGGCGTCGCCCAGGTGGTCGCCCCAGATGTGCAGCTTCACGGAGTCGCAGAACGACGTGTAGACCAGCAGCAGGATCGTCCCCTTATCGACGGCGTCGATCGTCGCCTTGTTCCGCGACGCCCATCCCGCCAGCCATCGCCGCGAGAGCTGGCCGACGACCAGCGGGAGGACCAGCCACAGCAGCAGGTCCAGCAGCACCGCGCCCAGCGGCAGGCCGCGGCCGGTCGACGTCCCCAGGAACCACGCCATCAGCGCGGGCGTGGCGACCACCCCGATCAGGCTGGAGAGCGTCGCGTTGAACACGGCCGCCGGCACGTTCCCCCTCGCGGCCGAGGTCATCGCGACCGACGACGAGACCGTCGAGGGGAGGGCGCAGAGGTAGAAGAACCCCGTCCGCAGCGGCCCCGTCACGGCCCCCCCCGCGAGCGTCAGCAGGACCAGCCCGAGCGCCGGGAAGAGGAGGAACGTCGCGAGCTGCACGAGCAGGTGGAGCCGCCACCGCGACGCCCCGGCCTTGAGGGCGTCGAACGACAGGGCGACGCCGTGCAGGAAGAAGATCAGGGCGACGCCGGCCTTGGTGAGCAGCTCCGGGTGCATCCAGCCGCCGTCGGCCCCGGGGTCGGGGAACGCGACCGCCAGGGCCACCGCGACGACCATCCCGGGCAGGAACCAGTCGAACCGCTTCCGCTTCGCGGGCCCGGTCACTCGATCGTCCCCGCCTCGGCCGGCTTCAGGACGCGGAGGTACAGGCCCGTCCCCAGGATCGCGCCCAGGGTCGGGGCGAGGACGTAGACCGTGACGACGCCCGCGCCGCGGGGCAGGGCGGCCGTCCCCCAGCCGGCGAGCATCGTGAAGACCCGCGGGCCGACGTCGCGGGCCGGGTTGAAGCACGCCTGCGTCAGCGGCCCGAAGATCGACACCAGGGCCGCGACCGCCAGGCCGATGAACGCCGGGGCCATGCCGGCCCTCGGCGAGTTCGGGTTGCGGCCGTCGGTCACGGCCGTGACGACGACGGCCAGGACCATCGTCCCCAGCACCTCCGCCAGGAAGGCCGACGGCTCGGAGACCAGGGCGTTGAGCCTCGCGTGCTCGTCCAGCGAGTACGGGCCCTCCGAGTTCGACAGCGGCCCGGGGCTGGGGAAGAACTCGCCGAAGCACATGGCCGTGACCTCGCTCCCCGGCCCGCCGCGCTCGACGCCCTTGGTCCGCTCGCGCTCCTTCAGGTAGGGGTTGAAGAGGACGAACAGCAGGGCCGCCGCGACGAACGCCCCGGCGACCTGCGCCAGGGCGTAGGGGACGACCTCGCGGCGCGGGAACCGGCCCCAGGTCGCCAGGGCGACGGTGATGGCCGGGTTGATGTGCGCGCCGCTGACGCCCCCGACCGCATAGATGGCCAGCGTCACCGCCGCGCCCCAGACGACGGCCACCTGCCAGAGCCCGCTCTGGGCCCCCGTCAGGACGGACGTCATCACGACGCCGAGGCCCAGGAAGATCAGGAGGCCCGTGCCCGCGAACTCGGCCGCGCAGCGCTTCGCCAGGGAGGGTTCTTCGACGCCCACGTTGTGCTCCTCGCTCGACCCGGGGATGGGGGAGCCACCATTCTGGCGGCCGCGCGGGCGGGTCGCAAGGAGCGCGATCGCCGTCGTCAGGCGAGGGCGGGCGCGGCGGCCTCGGCCTCGGGGAGACGGATGGTGAAGCGCGAGCCCGCGCCGGGGATGCTCTCGACCTGGATCGTCCCCCGCGAGGCCCCGACGACGCGGCGGACGACCGAGAGCCCCAGGCCGACCCCGCCGCGGCCCAGCAGGCGGGCGCGGGGGGACTGGTAGAACGGTTCGAAGGCCGCCTCGCGCTCCTCCTCGGTCAGCCCGCACCCCCGGTCCTCTACCGAGAGGAGGGCCGAGCCGGGCTCGCGCCGGAGCCGGACCGTGACGGGCGTGCCGGGGTCGCTGTACTTCAGGGCGTTGTCGACGAGGTTCTCGACCGCCTGGGCCAGCAGCGGCGGGTGGGCGCGGGCCCAGGCCGAGCCCGCCTCCCCTTCGAACCGCAGGTCCGCCGCCCGGGGCCGGCCCTCCCAGCGCCGGAGCAGGCCCGGCAGCCAGGCGGCCAGGTCGATCGGCTCGCCGCTCAGGGGCTCGGCCTCGGACTCGGCGCGGGCGAGGAACAGGAGCGACTCGACGATCCGATGGAGGCGGACCGCCTCCGCCCGGACCTGGTCGAGCGCCTGCTCGTAGTCCTCGGCCGGCCGCGAGCGGCGGCGGACGACGTCGATCAGGCTGAGGACGCCGGCGATGGGCGTCCGGAGCTGGTGCGAGGCGTCGCCGGAGAACCGCCGCTGCCGCTCCAGCGCCTCGCGGCGACGCTCCAGCAGGGCGTTGAAGGCGCGCCCCAGCTCCTCCAGCTCGTCGCCCGTCTCGGGGATGGGGAGGCCGTCCTCGTCGTCGGCCTCCGCCTTCTCGCGGGCCGAGGCGGCCAGGCTGGCGATCGGCTCCAGGGCCCGGCGGCAGAGCCGGCGGCCGATCGCCGCGCAGAGCAGCCAGGTGGCCGCCGAGGCCGCCGCCAGCGCCATGCCCAGCCACGCGATGCTGGCGTCGACCGGCTCGCGCGACAGCGAGGCGATCAGCATCAGCTCGTCGTACTCGTCCGCGTCCAGGTCGCCGGGGGCGGGGGCCTTCTTGGGATGGACCATCTCGGAGAGGATCAGCCGGGTGCGCGCCTGGCGCCAGCCCGGGGCGTCGCCGTACTCGACGTGGGCGTTCCTCCCGGCGACCCAGGCCGCGACGGGGCCCGGCTCGCCCTGGCCGGCCCCCCAGTTCGCCGAGCGGTCGATCATGCGGCCGGACTTGTCCCGGATGGCCCAGCGCATCTCGTCGGGGCCGGGATCGACGCCGATGTTGATCCGGCGCTCGCGGGGCTTCCATTCCAGCCCGTCGGGCTCGAAGTGGACGGCCGCTTCGAGCACGGCCAGGGTCTTCTCCAGGCGGCCGTCCAGGCGGTGGTGCAGGTACGACCACCCCAGGCCGTACATCGTCGCCGAGAAGCCGACGAGGACCGCCGCCAACGTCCCCAGGAAGAACAGCAGCAGGCGCGACGCCAGGCTCACGGCTCGTCCTCCGGGATCGAGCCCGGCGGCCGGCCGAACGAGTAGCCGCGGCCGCGGAGCGTGTGGATCAGCCGATCTCCGTGCGCCTCCAGCTTCCGCCTCAGCTCGAAGACGTGGACCTCCAGCGTGTTGGAGAGCCCGTCGTAGCGCTCGTCCCAGACGTGCTCGTAGATGCGGGTCCGGGAGAGGACCTGGTCCGGGTTGCGCACGAAGTAGACCAGGAGCGCGTACTCCTTGGCCGTCAGGTCGATCGCCTTGCCGACCCGGGCGACGCGCTGGGTGGCCAGGTCCACCTCGACGTCCGCGTAGCCCAGCCGGGTGCCGCCGCCGCGGCCCTCGCGGCGACGCACCAGGGCGTGGACCCGCGCCAGCAGCTCGTCGAACGCGAACGGCTTGCACAGGTAGTCGTCGGCGCCGCCGTTGAGCCCCTTCACCCGGTCCGGCACCGAGTCGCGGGCGGTGAGGAACAGGACGGGGGTCTCGTGGTCGCGCTCGCGCAGGCGCTTCAGGAGCGAGAGCCCGTCCTGGGACGGCAGCCACCAGTCGAGCACGACGACGTCCCAGCCGCCGGGCTTGATGGCGCGCCAGGCGGCCTCGCCGTCGGCCTCGCGCTCGACGGTGAAGCCCTCCTCGCGCAGCCCCCGCACCAGCGACGCGGCGATCGTCTCGTCGTCCTCGACCACCAGGATTCGGATCCCCATGCTGCCATTCCCCCTCGGGGCATTCTATCCGCCCGGGCGTTCACATCCAGGGGGCGAGGCCGATGGGCCGCCGCGCGTTCGAGAGCGCCGCCTCGTCGCGGCGGGCGGGCGCGGGGAGGCCGAGCGGGCGCTTGCGCCGCTCGGCGCGGGGCGTCGACGGCATGATCGCCGCCCCGATCTTCTCGATCAGGCACTCCGCGATCGCCCCCAGCGCGAGGCCGGCGGGGACGGCCAGGCAGGCCGGCAGGAACAGCAGCGTGAAAGCGGTCGTCGTCATGGCTTTCCTTCCTCTCGTGCGAGTGCGACGCCGGAGGGCGAGGCTCGTCGCCCCGCCCGACGTCAGGAAGGATAGGCCGTGAACCTTAGGCGGCCGTTACGCCGCCGTAAGTTCCTCCTAATGGTGTGAAATGGATTGCACGGCCAGGGGTTGCGGCGGTTTACTTCGCCGCCAGGGGGAGGATCTCGATCCGGCGGAAGGCGATGCCGGCGTACTCGGACTGGAACGTGATCTTCCCCTTGCGGACGCTCGAAGCGAGGCCGACGTTGACGACCTGGCCGTTGAGGATGTTGGTGATGGTGTCGCCGTCGCAGACGACCTCCATCGTGTTCCACTCGCCGGCCGGCTTCTCGACGTCCTTCGGCCCGCGGACTCCGAGCACGTCCTTCCACTCGGGGTCGCGGCCCCACCAGTTGATCCGGCCGCCGTCGAACTCGCGCAGCTGGCCGGAGCCGTCGGGCGTGAAGTACCACTGTCCGTCGCCCCCCTTGCGGACGCGGCTGCTCAGGCGAAGATCCTCGCCCTTCGGCACCGACACCACGATGAAGTCGCCGGAGCCCCCCTCGATGAGCTGGCACTCCATCGACTGCATCCAGTGGCCGCCGTAGGCGTCGTCCTTGCCGACGCAGTGGACCAGGATCCCGGAGTCCCTCGCCGCCTTGTCGCGCGGGGGCAGGGCCTCGCCCGTCCACCGCCATTCGGCGATCAGCCGGTAGTTCTCGTACTCGCCCTTCGTGATAAACCCGCCCAGCTCCTTGCCGGAGACCCGGATCTCGCCGTCGACCACCTTGAAGACGCCGTCCGGGTCCTCGTACTTGTGGTCGTGCAGGTAGGTGTAGAACCCGTCCAGGTCCTTCCCGTTGAACTTCAGCAGGGGCCCCGGATCCTGCGCGGGCGCGGGGGCGGAGATCAGCAGGGCCGCCAGGACGAGGGCCGTTCGGGTCGCGGGCATGAGGCCGCCTTTCGAGGGGGGATGGTTATGGACGGACTTCTATTGCTGGGACTCCCTCACCCCCGCCAGCGATGGACCCGGCCGCCGATCTTGCGGCAGTAGTCCTCGACGCGGGAGCGGGTAGGCTCGTCGGGGCAGGTGACGGCGAGGATCATCCCACGCCGGCGCTCCATGCGGTCGGGGTCGACGACGCCGACGCGGTCGCCGGGGACGCCCAGGGTGGGGAGCATCTGGACGGCCAGGTTGCCGCCGGAGGCGTCGTCGAAGTGGACGACCAGCCGCAGGGGCGAGTCCGGGCTCTGCACCGCACCGGGGCGGATGAGCGGGGTTTCCATCGTGGGGGGCCGGGGCGCGGGCATGGGGTCAGGGCGGGGGCCGGCCGAGGGCGGTCGCGCGACGCCGCCGTCGACGTTCAACGGACAGTTTGACGCCGCGGCGGGGGCGTCGCAAGCCGGGGCCGGTTGCTGGTAGGATGGGGAGGTCTCGCCCGAAAGGTCTCCGCCCCATGATGTACCCGCTCCTGGCCTGCCTCCTCCTCGCGTGGGACGAGCCCCGCGTCCGGCCCGAGCCGCTCGGGATGTTCGACGCCCGGCTCATCCCCGAGGCGTCCGGCGTCGCCCGCAGCCGCACCCGGCCGGGCGTCTTCTGGGTCCACAACGACTCCGGCAACCCGCCCGCCCTGTTCGCGATCGGCCGCGACGGCCGCATCCTCCGCACGTTCGGCCTCGCGGCCCCCAACCTCGACTGGGAGGACGCGGCCGTGGACGACCGCGGCCGGGTCTACGTCGGCGACATCGGCGACAACAAGGGCCTGCTGCGGCTCCGCGCCATCTACCGCTTCGACGAGCCCGACCTGAGCCGGGCCCCGACGGGCCCCCTCAAGCCGACCGCCGCCACGTTCTACGCGCGCCCGGCCGGCGACTGCTTCGACGCCGAGGGCTTCGTCGTCGACGGCGACCGCGCCGTGATCGTCACCAAGCGGTTCGACGGCCGCGACGCCGAGCTGCGCGAGGTCCCCCTCGAACCGCCGGCGCCCCTCCTGCGGCCGGCCGAGGCGAGGAAGCTCGGCAAGCTCCCCGGCTGCAAGGACCCCGTCACCGGGGCCGACCTCACGCCCGACGGCCGCCTGTTCGTCGCCTGCGGGGTCGACGTGGTCCGGGTCTACGAGCGCCCCGCGCCGCCGTCGTGGAACGACCTTCGCATGATCGCCGAGGTCCGCCTCAAGAGGGACGCCCAGTTCGAGGGCGTAACCTGGGAAGGGGGCGATTTGATCCTCGTCGGCGAGGGGGGCGGCGTGGCCCGGCTGTCGGAATCGGCCTGGCGGGCGCACGCGCCGCGGGCGAAGAAGAAGGACCGCTGAGGCATGGCCGAACGCTTCGACGTGATCGTGGCCGGGGCCGGGGTGGTCGGCCTCTCCGTGGCCTACGCCCTGGCTCGCGAGGGGCTCCGGTCGGCCGTGCTCGACCGTCGCAAGCCCGGCCTTGAGGCGTCGTGGGCCGGCGCGGGGCTCCTGCCGGCCGTGAGCGACCCCGACCGCCGCCCCTCCCATCCGACGCTCGCCCTGCGGGCCTGGAGCGCCCGGCTCTATCCCGAGTGGTCGGCCGCGCTTCGCGAGGAGACCGGGATCGACAACGGCTTCCGGCGCACCGGCGGCGTGGACGTCGCCCGCACCGAGGCCGAGGAGCACGCGCTCCGCACCACCGCCGGCCGCTGGCGGGTCGAGGGGATCGCTTACGAACGCCTGGCTCCCGGCGACTTCGCGCGGGTCGAGCCGGCCCTCGACCCGACCCTCCGCGCCGTCTACTTCCTCCCCGACCGCGCCCAGGTCCGCAACCCCTGGCACCTGCGCGCGCTGGCGGAGGCCGTCGAGGCCCGCGGGGGCGTCGTGCTGGCCGACCGGGGCGTCGAGGGCTTCCTCGCGCGCGGCGACCGCGCGACCGGCGTCCGCACGGCGGCGGGGGAGATCGAGGCCGACGCGGTCGTGGTCGCCGCCGGGGCGTGGTCCGGCGGGCTGCTCGCCGGGCTGGGCGTCCGGGCCCCGACGCCCCCGGTGAAGGGCCAGATCGTGCTGCTGAACCCCGCCCGGCCGATGCTGCGGCGGATCGTCGAGCACGGCAAGCACTACATGGTCCCGCGCGAGGACGGCCGGATCCTGATCGGCGCGACCGAAGAGGACGCGGGCTTCGACGTCCTCCCCACGGCCGTCGCCTTCCGCGGGCTGCTCGACGTCGCCGTCGCGCTCTGCCCCGCGCTGGCCGACGCCCCCGTGGAGGCGACCTGGGCCGGCCTCCGCCCCGGCAGCCTGGACACGCGGCCGTACATCGGCCCCGCGCCGGGCTTCCGCAACCTGTTCGTCGCGACCGGCCATAAGCGCGCCGGCCTGCAACTCTCGCCGGCCACCGCGGAACTGGTCGCCGACCTCGTCCTCGGCCGACCGCCGCGCCTGGACGTCTCGTATTTCCGACTCGACCGCGACCCCGCCCCGGCGGGGGACGACGTGTTCCGGTCGTGAGCGTCAGCGGGACTCGACGAGCACCTTGTCGGCCGCGGCGACGCCGAGGGCGACGTCGCGGTCGGCGATGCGGCAGACGACGGCGCCGGCCTCGGGGCGGTTCTCGCGCAGGAGGCCCTCGGCGTTGAGGTCGAGGCCGCATTCGGTGAGGTAGCGGAGGAAGGCGGGGTCCTGGTCCATGACCCGGACCACGCGGAACGTCGACCCCGGCCGGCAGCGGGCCAGGGGGACCCCCTTGGGCTCGTTCAGCGAGCCGTCGGCGGCCGGGATCGGGTCGCCGTGGGGGTCGACGGCAGGGTGGCCGAGGAACCGCTCGATGCGGTCGATGAGCCGCTCGGATACGGCGTGCTCCATGTGCTCGGCCTCCTCGTGGACCTCGTCCCAGGTCATGTCCAGGGTCCGGGCCAGGAAGAGTTCCAGCAGCCGGTGGCGGCGGATCACCATCAGCGCCAGCCGCCGGCCGGCGTCGGTCAGGCGGGCTCCCTCGTAGGGGGTGTACGTCGCCAGCGCCGCCTCCGAGAGCGACTTGAGCATCGCCGTGACCGTCCCCGGCGAGACCCCCATCGCCTGGGCCAGCTCGCCCGTGGCGACGGCGGCCCCGGGCGGGTTCCGGTCGGAGATCAGGGCGATCGTCTTGACGTAGTTCTCGACGGTCAGGCTGGGCACGGCGATCGTCTCGGCTTCCGGGTCGTCTCGGGGGTCTTCGAAATCAGGGCTCGTCGGGCGACGGCGGCGCGATCGGCTCGGGGAGCCGCTCGCCGACGCGGAGCCAGGCGGCCTTCAGGTACGCGCCCTCGGGCGCGTCGAGCGCGACGGGGTGGTCGGCCGACGCGCCGGTCATCGCCAAAAGCTGCACGCTCCGGTTGGCCTTGCGCGAGGCCGCCTTGAGCAGCGCCTGGAACTCGGCCGGGTCGAGCAGGCCGGAACACGAGCAGGTGACGAGCAGCCCGCCGGGCTCCACCAGCCCCATGCCCAGCACGTTCAGGTCGAAGTACTTCCGCTTGCCGGCCGAGACCTCCTCGCGGTCGGGGATCAGCTTGGGCGGGTCCAGGACGACGACGCCGTACTCGCGGCCGTTGAGGCCCATCTGCCGCATGTAGCCGAAGGCGTCGGCGTGGATTAGGTCGAGCCGGACGTTGTTGGCGTTGGCGTTCTCCTTGGCCAGCGCGATCGCCTTCTCGTCCAGGTCGACGCACGTCACGTCCTTGGCCCGGCCGCGGATCAGGGCGTTGAGGCCGAAGCCGCCGGTGTAGCAGCAGGCGTCCAGGACGGATCGGCCCTTGCAGAACTTCGCCAGCTCGCGGCGGTTGTCGCGCTGGTCGCAGAAGAAGCCCGTCTTGTGCGACTCGGCGAAGTGGATGCGGTAGCGGACGCCGTGCTCGGCGATCGTGACGCGGGGGGGCAGCCCGGGGCTCGCCACGGGGCGGCCGGCGAAGTCCTCCTGCATGGCCACGCGCTCGTCGACGCGGACGCGGAAGTGCTTCGTGCCCAGGCGCCTCGCCAGGACGTCCAGGATCGGCCCGATGCGCTGGTACATCCCCAGGCTGAAGACCTCCACGGAGAGGACGTCGTCGAAGCGGTCGACGATCAGGCCGGAGAGGCCGTCCCCCTCGGCGTGGATCACCCGATAGGCGTTGGACTGCTCCTCGATCTCCAAAAGGTCGACGCGCAGCCGCGCGGCCTCGTCGGCCTTGCGGGCCCAGAAGTCCGGGCCGGGGGCCTGGGGCTCGCGCGAGAGCATGCGCAGGCTGATCTGAGACCGCGGGTTCCACAGGCCGTAGCCGATGGGCAGGCCGTCGCGGTCGACGACCTGCACCAGGTCGCCGGGGCGCGCGACGAGGGGTCCCTTCACGCCGTCGATCATCTTGCGGAAGATGAACGGGTGGTTGCCCGGCGACCGGATGGCGACGGTCGGCAGGGGCATCTCGGGCTCCAGCGAGCGGTCCGGGACCGGCGCCGCGGTCGTCGGCTCCGGGGGGCGGGGCCGCCCCTTGGGCCCGGGGCGGGGTCCGGAGGGGGGCCGGCTCATTCGTCGTCCCCGTCGTCGTCCAGGTCGTCGCCCACCTCGCCCTTGCGGAGCAGGCGGCGGAGGCGGACCAGGAGCGAGGTCGCGTACCGCTGGACGGCGAGCTGCTGCGTCATGACCTCCTCGTCGACGGCCGACCGGGGCGTCTCGGCCATGATCCGGTGGGCCTGCAACAGGGCGTCCCAGCCGGCGTCGAGGGCCTTGGGGCCGAACGCCGGGTTCTCCCTCGCCATGCGCAGGGCCTGTCGGGCCTTCTTGAGGGTCGCGTGCGCCTGCTTCAGCTGCCGCAGGGCCGTCCCCGGTGACATCTCCGCCATTTCCGCGTCTCTCCCCGCCGGGGTGGATGTCCCGGCGCGTTTTCGGTTCCAATCTTGCGAGGAAATAGTATAACGAGTTCCGGGGAATTCGCGCGAGAAAGCCACCTGGCAGGAGCCAAGCACGATGTCGGACGAGCAGGGATCGGCCCCCGTCGACGAGCCGGAGACCTCGGTCGCCGTGGCGGTCGAGGAGGAGCAGCAGACCCGGACGAAGAAGCTCCCCCCCTACAACGTGATCATCCTCAACGACGAGGAGCACACGTTCCAGTACGTCATCGAGCTGCTGACCAAGCTCTTCGCCCATCCCCTGCGCACGGCCGAGGCCCTCACCTGGGCGATCCACAACAGCGGCCGGGCCGTGGTCTACACCACCCACAAGGAGAAGGCCGAGCTCAAGCGCGAGCAGGTCGTCTCCTACGGCGCCGACCCCCGCATGAAGGAATCGAAGGGCCCCCTCCGCTGCTACATCGAGCCGGCGGAGGGGTGAGGCGCGACGGGCGCGAACCACCTGTCAACGCCTGAACAGGAAGGAATCCACGGCCGACGAGAGTCTCGCCCGCTCCTCGGCATTGTGACCGAAGTGCTGCGAGTCCCACAGCGCGGAGCCTCCCCGGAAACACTCGTCGGCGAGTTGGAAGCCGATCCCGTCCAGGGTCCGGCCCGTGGTGCGCCTCACCTCTTCAGGTTCGTCCCACGACCCGATGACGAAGACCTGGCCCTTAAGGGGGTCGGGGATCTCGTGGTCGAACAACGCCCTGCGATCGGCCTGACGGTCGAAATCGATGAGCAAGACCACATGGCCCTTTGGATACTTACGAAGGCGTGCGACGTACTGATTTTGCAAGCTCGCGAGGACGGCGGTCCAGCCGCCTGCGGGCGGGACGACCTGGATCGACCCGGAGACGACGGCGTCGTGGCGGACGAAGCCGTCGGCCAACTGGCGATTCGCGTCGTCTTCCGGGACGACGATGACGTGAGGCTTGTGCCTGTTGTTCATTCGACGACCTCGCCCAGGAGGAGCGACAGGATGAGGTCGCCGTCGTAACCGATCTCCGAGAGCGGGCGGACGACCGTCGGTTCGAGATGGGACGCCCTCTGGAAGACGAGCGTGGTCTCGTCCGAGAACTTCCGGATCGTCTCGGGATGGTGGGAGGTCGCGATGAACTGGCCCTGGCTGTTGACGAGCTTGCGAAGTCGGACAATGAAATGGCCGACCTCGTCGAGCGAGAGATGGTTGTCCGGCTCGTCCCAGAAGCAGAAGACAGGCCCCGCGACCTGATTCGCGGCCACGATGGCGGCGCTGAGGAAGAAGCACTTCTCGCCGTCGGAGAGCCTGTCGAACATCACCGTGAACCATTCGGGGAACTTCGATGTTTGGAACGTGAGCGTGAGGTCGTCGCGACGCTCGCCTTTCGGCACGTTCTCGAAAGAGTGGAAGTCCGGCATGACTTCCTTGAGGTAGTTGTGAATCAAGGTGTAGGCTTCGGGCTTACGCCTTAGAAGGGAGATCAACCAGGCCGCGATGTTCCCCGCATCCTCTTGGAGTTCGAACGTCTCCCCCTCGGAGAGCCCGGTCATACGCTGAGGGACGGGCGCGATCAGGATCATTGAGGCGCAATACGTCTTGAACGTCTGCAACTCGCCCTTGAATTTGCGATCCTGGATCACCGGCAGCGCGGCGACGTGCCAATCCAGCCCGAACGTCGCACCTCCGGGCAGGTCCACCTGCGAATGCCGACGGGTGAAGACCGGGACGCCATCAACCATGAGCGACTCCTCGGCGATGCGGATGTCTCCGGCCTCCACGGGCCGGCCGAAGTCGGCGTCGTCGGACGATTCGAAGACGATGGCGTAGCGATATCGCCTGCCGCCAAGGACGGCGTCCAGCTCGAATCGCATCGGGCGCTCCGTCCGGTACCGAGTGAAGTCGCCCCCATTGATCCACTCCTTGACCCGGTTCGGACCGCGACAGATTTTCTGGAAGACGCGGAACGCTTGTCTCAAGGTCGATTTCCCCGACCCGTTCTTGCCGATGAGCAGCGCCGAACGGAAGTCGGCGAGGTCGACCGCGAGATTTTCAAAGCATCTGTAATTGTTGACATAGATGCGGGTGATCATGGCGCGATCCGGCCCTCTCGCGTCTTCCGTCGGTTTCGAAAGAGAGGTCATGCACGCTCCTGGTGAAAGGTCTGGCGAGAACCTCCGAATCCACCGGGTCGTTGAGGTTATCTTAACATCGCCCCGACTCTCCACGCCCTGCGCATGCCAGGGGGACGCCGATTCGGATGATGCCGCCCTCTGCTTGCACTGGCGGCTCTGGCGCGGCAGGCTGGGCTCATCCCATTCTGTTCGCATTCCCGTCGGAGACCCGCGATGTCGCGCGTTCGTACGACCTCGGCCCTGGTCCTGATGCTCCTGTCCACCGTCGCCGCCGCGGAGGACGGGAAGCGCTACCTCATCATCCACGCGGACGACGCCGGGATGTGCCATTCGGCCAACCGGGGGACGATCGAGGCGATGGAGGAGGGGTCGGTCTCGTCGTGCAGCATCATGATCCCCTGTCCGTGGGTGAAGGAGTTCGCCGAGTACGCGAAGGCCCACCCGGAGAAGGACTACGGCGTCCACCTGACGCTCAACTCCGAGTGGCAGGTCTACCGCTGGGGCCCGGTCGCCGGCCGCGACAAGGTGCCGAGCCTGGTGGATCAGGACGGCTACCTCCCCCGCGGCGTCGACGCCGTGGCGAAGGGGGCGAAGGCCGAGGAGGTCGAGATCGAGCTGATCGCCCAGGTCGAGCGGGCCCGCGAGCTGGGCATCCCCCTCAGCCACCTGGACACCCACATGGGCGCGCTGGTCGTCCGGCCCGACATCCTCGACGCCTACGTCCGCGTCGGGATCAAGTACGACCTCCCCGTCCTGTTCCTGCGCGACGTCGACGGCGCGATCGGCGAGGAGTACCCCGCCATCCGCCAGCGGGGCAAGGATCTGCTCGCCCAGCTCGACGCGAAGAAGCTGCCGGTTCTGGACAACCTGCTCCAGTTCTACGGCGGCGACTCGCACGAGGAGCGGCTGGCGACCTACATGAAGGCCCTGCGCGGGCTGCCGCCGGGCGTGACCCAGCTCATCATCCACTGCGGCGTCGACGGCGAGGAACTCCAGGCCGTCACCACCAGCCACGCCCGCCGCGACGGCGACCGTCGCATCTTCACCGATCCCGCCACCGCCGCCGAGATCCGGAAGCTCGGGATCGAGGTCATCACCTGGAAGCAGTTCCGGGAGATGGTCGCGGCGAAGAGACCCTGACCGGCGATCGGTGCGGCTTCACAGGGAGACGACCCCGCCCGGCGGGGGGATCAGGTCGAGCCACTCGCGCGCCGATCTTCCGGCCAGCGTGCCTCGGATCGCGGCGATCGGACCGCCGTGGGCGACGACGAGCACGGGGCCGTCGGTCGGCCGTCGCTCGTACCATCCCATCGCCCGGTCGCGAAGCTGGTGCGTGGTCTCGCCGCCGGGGGGGCGATAGGCCTCGGGGGCGTCGATCAGGCCGTTCATCGCGTCGCCGACCTCGGCGTGGATGTCGTCCCAGGTCCGCAACTCCCAGGCGCCGAAGTCGCGCTCCAGCAACGCCGGCTCGATCGCGAGGCCCAGGCCCGTCAGCTCGCAGACGCGACGGGCGAGGGCCAGCGTCCGGGCCGCGCCGCTGCAAACGACGCGGCGGAATGGCTCGCGGGCCAGTCGCTCGGCGATCGCCAGGCTCTCCGCGATCCCCTCCGGCCCGAGCGGGACGTCGGCGCGGCCGTAGCAGACGCCGCGGTAGGCGTCGGCGACGCGAGGATGGCGGACGAAGGTCACGGCCGCCACGAGGCGCACGCCGCGAGCGGGACGACGATCTGCGTCGCGTAGCAGAGGAAGCCGAGGCTGTCGCCGTTGATCCCGCCCAGCCGTCGGCCGACGTAGCGGACGACCCACGCCCCCACGACGAGCGTCGCCGCCAGGCCCGCGGCCATCCGAGCCGGCTCGGCGATCGCGAACGCCGCACAGCCCGGCATCGCCAGCAGCGTCCCGAAGGCGACGCGGCGGAGGCTGGGCTTCCGGCCGACGTCTCGGCTGAGGCTCTGGCGATCGGCCAGCGGGGGGAGGGCCCACATCGTCGGAAGGGCGGTCCAGCGCCCCAGGCACGCGGAGGCCGTCGTCGCGGCGAGCAAGAGGCCGGGCTCGATCGCCGCCAGCGCCCCGCCACGCAACGCCACCGCCAGGACCAGCCCCAGCGTGCCGTACGACCCGAGCCGACTATCCTTGAGGATCCGCAGGACGTCGTCGCGGGTCCAGCCGCCGCCGAAGGCGTCGCAGAAGTCGGCGACGGCGTCCTCGTGGAACGCGCCGGTGAGGCGGGCCTCGAACGCCAGGCCGATCGCCACCGCGAGCCACGGCGGCCAGATCCGCGAGCACGCCAGGATCACCGCCCCGGTCGCCAGGCCGACCATCGCGCCGACGAGGGGGAAGTAGGCCGTGGCCCGGCCGAGGGCTTCGTGCCGCTCGGCCTCGTCGCTCAGGTCGAACTGGGGCGTAGGGATCCGGGTGAGGAACTGCACCGCCAGGATCAGGCCGCGGGCGTGGTCCGCGAGGCTCACGATTCGGGCTCCGCAAGCGCGACGTCCAGCGCGTCCATCCGCGAGGCCATCGCCGCGGCGGCGTCGAGGAGCGGGAAGGCCAGCAGGGCCCCGGTCCCCTCGCCCAGCCGCATCCGCCAGTCGCTCAACAACGGTTCCAGACCCAGCCGCGTCAGCATCGGCCGGTGGGCCGGCTCGTCGGACAGGTGGGCGGCGATCATGGAGTCCGCCGTCCCGGGCCGCAGCCTCTCGGCGATCAGGGCGGCGGCCGTGGCGATGACGCCGTCCAGCACGATCGTCAGGCCGAGTCGGGCCGCCTCCAGGTTGAATCCGGCCATCGCGGCGATCTCGAAGCCGGCGACCTCGGCGATCGCCGCGATCGGCTCGCGGTCGAGCCGGCCCCGCGCCCGCGCCGTCGCCGACTCGACGACCCGGAGCTTGCGTTCCAGCGTCGCGTCGTCGGCCCCCGCGCCGCGGCCGACGGCGAGGTTCGGGGGCACGCCGGCCAGGAGCGCCGCCAGGCAGGACGCCGGCGTCGTGTTGCCGATCCCCAACTCCCCCGCCGCGACGACCGCCATGCCGTCCTCGAAGGCTCGCCGGGCGTGCTCGGCACCGACGGCCATCGCCCGTCCGAACTCCTCGACGCCCATCGCCGGGCCGACGGACAGGTCCCTCGTCCCCGCGGCGATCTTGCGGGCCTCGTAGCCCGGCCGCGGCGCGAGCGGCTCGGACGTCGAGCCGACGTCCACGAGCACGACCTCGGCGTCGCACGCCGAGGCGATCGCCGTGCAGGCCGCGCCGCCGCGGGCGATCGACCGGATCATCGCCCCGGTCACGGCCGAGGGCCACGCCGTCACCCCCGCGGCGACGACGCCGTGGTCGGCGGCGAAGACGACCAGCCGCCGCGGGCGGGTCCGGGGAGAGAGGGTCCCCTGGATGGTGCAGAGCCGGGCGGCCAGGTCTTCGAGCCGGCCCAGGCTGCCGGGGGGCTTGGCCAGCCGATCGATGTGGCGTCGCGCGGCCTCGCCGGGGGGATGCAGCGCCGCCGGGACGCCCGTCGCGATGTCCGGGTGTCGCAGCTCTACCTCCAGCTCGGCCTTCATCCGGCGGTTGCACACCTTACGGTCGACCGCGTCCCGGGCGGCCTCGGGCGAGCCGGGGGCGGGGGGCGTGAAGGTCGGCGGCGGGGCGTCGAGAGCGGCGGCGACGACCCGGTAGTATTCGCGCCGAGGGATCGGCCGGTCGTCGCTGGCCAGATACAGCGGCCCGGGGGCGTCGGCGTCCAGCGCCACGGCCGCGGCGCGGGCCGCGTCGTCGACGTGGATCAGGCTCAGGTGGCGGTCGGGATCGCCCGGGATCGGCTCGCCCTTCGCGATCAGGTCGCGGCGGATGATCCGGCCGGGCCCGTACAGGCCGGAGCAGCGCAGGATCACCGTCGACACGCCCGAGCGATCGGCCCAGGCGGTCAGCACGCGCTCGGCGTCCAGGCAGATGCGGCCGGCGTCGGTGATCGGCTCGGCGGGGGTCCCCTCGTCGACCCAGCCGCCGTCGTCGTTGCCGTAGACGCTCGTCGACCCGATGTAGACCAGCCGCTCCACGCCCGGCGGCAGGCGGTCGAGCACGTTCCGCAGGCCGTCGACGTAGACCGAGCGCTTGGACGGGCCGGCGGATCGGTCGAAGCCCACGGCGTAGAGGACGCGGTCGACGGCCGGGAGTCCGAGCGAGGAGTCGAGCACGTCGCCGATCACCGGCCGGACGCCGATCGCCTCCAGCGCCGGGGCGCGCCCGGCCGATCGGGTCACGGCGAAGACGGGGACCCCGCGGCGGACGTACTCGCGGGCGACCCGCTCGCCCAGGTATCCGCAGCCGATCACCAGCAGGCTCATCGGTCGGCCTCCGGGTCGTCGGCGAGGGCCTCGGGCCGCTCCATGGTCTCGGGGCAGCCGGCGTCCAGGTAGTTCTGCAACAGGATGCGGGCGGCGAGCATGTCGCGCATCCCCTTCCGCTTCTGGCGCGAGAAGCCGACCTCGATCAGGACGTCCTCGGCCAGGACGGTGGTGTACCGCTCGTCGTGGTAGTAGACCGGGAGGCCGGTGGCCTCGGCGAGCCACGCGCCCCAGGCGCGGGCCTTCGCGGCGGACTCCCCCTCGCGGCCGGACGTGTGGACGGGGAGGCCGATGACGATGCGATCGATCTCGTCCTCGGCCGCCAGCTTCCTGTAGTGGCGGGCGTCCTGGGCCGGGTCCTTGCGCTCGTAGACTTCCAGCGGCGTGGCGATGGAGCGCCCCGGGTCGCTGATCGCCGCGCCCACGCGCTTCACGCCGAAGTCGATCCCCAGCACCCGGCCCATGCGGCGTCCGTCCGTTCGATCAGAGGTAAGGCCCGTAGCCGCGGTCGTTCAGGCCCTCGACGAGCCCCTTGAGCTTGTCGAGCTGGTCGCGGCGGGCGACGAGGGTGGCGCCGCCGGACTGGACGACCACGACGTCGTCGAGGCCGATGGTCGCGATCAGGCCGCCGTCGTCGGAGAGGATGATCGAGTCCCGGGTGTCCAGCGCGACGACGTGTCCGCGGACGGCGTTGCCGGCGGCGTCGGCCGGGAGCAGCGAACGGAGGGCCCGCCAGTCGCCGACGTCGTTCCAGTCGTAGACGACCTCCAGGACCTTCACGTCGGCGGCCTTCTCCATCACGGCCTTGTCGATGGGCGTCCGCTCCATCTCCGGGAACTCGGCGGCGAGGACGTCGGGGCCGGCGGCGGTCCCCCACGCGGCGCCCACGCGGGCGAGCGCCGCGCCCAGCAGGGGCTTGTGGCGGCGGATCTCGCCCAGGATGGTGCGGGCCTTCCACAGGAAGATGCCGGCGTTCCAGGCGAAGCTCCCGGAGGCGAGGAACCGCTCGGCCGCGTCGCGGTCGGGCTTCTCGCGGAACTGGACGACCCGGTTGACGGCCACGCCGTCGCGGGTCTCCAGCAGCTCCCCGCGCTCGATGTAGCCGTAGCCGGTCTCGGGCCGGGTCGGCTTCACGCCGAAGGTGACGAGGGATTCCGGCGCGGCCTCGACGACCGAGACGGCCGCCTTGACGGTGCGGAGGAAGACCTCGTCGGGCCGGATGACGTGGTCGGCCGGCATGACGATCATCGTCCCCTCGGGGTCCTGGGCGGCGACGATCTCCGCGGCCAGGCCGACGCAAGGGGCGGTGTCGCGGGGGCAGGGCTCGGCGACGACGTTGGCGGACGGGAGGTCCGGGAGCTGCTCTCGGGTGGCCTCGGCCTGGTCGGCCCCGGTGATGACGAAGATCCGCTCCGCCGGGACGAGGGGGGCGATCCGGGCCACGGTCTGCTGGAGCATCGTGGCGTCGCCGTGCAGGTTCAGGAGCTGCTTGGGCCGGTTGCGGCGGCTCTTGGGCCAGAATCGGGTCCCGCTCCCCCCCGCCATGATGATCGCGAACAGCATGTCTCACCCCGCCGGGCCGGGATCGCCGGCCCGTGAACATCCTTATTCCCTGTCGGCAGCGCCGGCAATCCGCCCCGAGGATGATACCGCGGGGCGGGCGCGACCGGAAGGGGCGGGGGCGGCGGTCAGGGCTTGCGGAAGCTCTTGAGGGCGGAGGCCTCGTCGGGGTGGATGTCGAAGATGGAGTCGAACCGGCCGATCCGGAAGGTGTCGCTGAGGATGGGGCCCAGGCCGCAGATCTTGAGCTGGCCCTTCGCGGCCCGGACCTCGCGCTCCAGGTGGGCGAGCTGGGCGAGCATGGTGCTGGAGACGTACTGGACGTCGTCGAACTCCAGCAGGATCCGGTTCCGCCCCATGTCCTTGAGCACGGACTTCAGCTCGGAGCCGATGTCCAGGACCAGGTCGGTCGCGTACATCAGCTCGGAGCCGACGAATCCCACCACGGCGACGCCGTCCGCGTCGCGAAGCCGGAGGTGCTTGAGTTCCGCGGCGGCCATGGCGTGCGTCCGGTTGGGCCGAGGGTTCCGATGTTGATGCCGACGACAATCATATCAGCGTCGGTCAAGGCCCGAGCGGCCCCGGCCGTTGCGGCTTTTCGGACGCGACTGTTAGAGTCGACGAGGCGGCTCCCCGCGCCGGCGCGTCCCCTCGCGGCGGCCGGGCTAGCCCGGCCCTCCCCGACGTCCCTCCCTCTCCCCGTCGCCCCGGAGCCCGACACGCCCATGACCCAGGTCGTCGAACAGGTCGAGTGCATCTACCAGGAGGTCGTCCGCCGCAACCCCGGCGAGCACGAGTTCCACCAGGCCGTCAAGGAGGTCCTGGAGAGCCTGGTCCCGGTGCTGACGAGGCACCCCCACTACGCCGAGCATCGGATCATCGAGCGGATCTGCGAGCCGGAGCGGCAGGTCATCTTCCGCGTCCCCTGGCAGGACGACACGGGCCGGGTGCAGATCAACCGGGGGTTCCGCGTCCAGTTCAACTCGGCGCTGGGGCCGTACAAGGGGGGGCTGAGGTTCCACCCGTCGGTCTACCTGGGCATCGTCAAGTTCCTGGGGTTCGAGCAGATCTTCAAGAACGCCGTGACGGGGATGCCGATCGGCGGCGGCAAGGGGGGCTCGGACTTCGACCCCAAGGGCCGCAGCGACGGCGAGATCATGCGGTTCTGCCAGAGCTTCATGACCGAGCTGCACCGCCACCTGGGCGAGTATACCGACGTCCCGGCCGGGGACATCGGCGTGGGGGCCCGCGAGATCGGCTTCCTCTTCGGCCAGTACAAGCGGCTGACGAACCGCTACGAGTCCGCCGTGCTGACCGGCAAGGGGCCGTCGTGGGGCGGGGCCCTGGTCCGCCGCGAGGCCACCGGCTACGGCGTCGCCTTCTTCATCGACGAGATGCTCCGCGCCCGCGGCCAGTCCTTCGAGGGGAAGACCTGCGTGGTCTCGGGCTCGGGCAACGTGGCGGTCTACGCCGTCGAGAAGATCCACGAGCTGGGGGGCAAGGTCGTCGCCTGCTCGGACTCCGACGGCTTCGTCCACCATCCGGCGGGCATCGAGCTGGAGACGCTCAAGCGGCTGAAGGAGGTCGAGCGCCGGCGGATCCGCGACTACGTCGAGATCCACCCCGACGCCGTGTATCGCCACGGCGGCCGGATCTGGGACGTGCCGTGCGACGTCGCCGTCCCCTGCGCCACCCAGAACGAGCTGGACGGCGACGCCGCCCGGCGGCTGGTCTCCAACGGCTGCCTGGCCGTCGGCGAGGGCGCCAACATGCCCACCACGCCCGAGGGGATCAAGGTGTTCCAGGAGGCGGGGATCGCCTACGGGCCGGGGAAGGCGGCCAACGCCGGCGGGGTCTCGACCTCCGCCCTGGAGATGCAGCAGAACGCCAGCCGGGACGCGTGGACCTTCGAGTACACGGAGCGCAAGCTCCGCGAGATCATGAAGGAGATCCACCGGGCCTGCCACGAGACGGCCGAGGAGTACGGCCGGCCGGGCGACTACGTCCTGGGCGCCAACATCGTCGGCTTCACCCGGGTCGCCGAGCCGATGGTCGCCTTCGGGCTCATCTGAGGCCCCGGCCCGGCCCCCGTCCGCGCGGGGCCGGGCCGATCGCCCCGATTCAGTTCTCGCCGCCGTAGGCCGCGGCGATCCACTCGCCGGTCTCGGTGAGGAAGGTCTCGCGGTCGGCCCCGTAGACGTCCTTGACGACGTCGTCGAGCTTCTCGCCCCCCTCGCGCATCCCCTTCAAGAATGCGGGGAAGAGGCCGCGATACTTGGGCGAGGCCAGGCACTCCACCAGGGCGAAGCTGACGCCGCGGAACTCCTCGGGCGAGACCCCCTCGCCGCCCCCCAGGACGTCGGCCGCCTTGGTGGTCCAGCCGCGTTCGAAGGCGGCGAGGGCGTCGCGGCGGAGCTTCTGGTACGGGCCCCCCCGGCGCTCGACGCCGCTGGCGAGGTAGGCGCCCAGGCCCTCGGCCAGCCACCGGGGCGACTTCCCGGAGGCCAGCACCGCGCCGCGGCCGAGGTGCTCGGTCAGCAGCCCGGGGAGGGTCCGGGAGGAGGAGTCCAACGGCTCGGCGTCGCGACGCCCGCGGGACCTCCGCCGGGGCGGGGCGGCCGAGGCTTCCGAGGCGGCGTCGGGCGGGGCGACGACCGCGACGTAAGGCTGCGCGGCCTTCAGGTCGGCGTCCCCTTCCTCGTCCTCCGTCACCTCCCGTTGCTTGACCGTCCGCTGGAACTCGACGTAGTCCTTGCGGTCGGGGAAGGCGTAGAAGCTGACCTTCTCCGGCCACTCGGTCGCGTCGGCCCCCAGCACGCGGCGGATCGCGGGGAGGTGGGACTCCATCGCCTTCAGGGCCGTGGTCGCCCGGTCCTTCGGGAGCGTGCTGAAGAGGGCGAAGTGCTCGGTGGTCTCCATCTCGGGCTTGAGGTCCGGGTTCGCCTTCTTCCAGCGGTCGAGGCCGGCCTCCTTCACCTTGGCGTCGCGCTCCTCCGGCGTCAGCTTGGCCAGCTTCGCCCGCGCGACGTCCTGGAGCGAGGCGGCGTAGCTCTTGAGGGGGGCCTTGGGATCCAGGCCCGCGTCCAGCTTCGCGCCGGCCTTGATCCAGCCCTCGATGGCGGCGACGGCCGCGGCCCCGAGGCTGGCGTCGTTGTTGGGGGGCATCTTGGGCTCCTCCTCCCCGTTGACGCGGAGGAGGAGGTGGCTCTCGTCGGGCTTGCCGGCCACGGCCCCGGCGCCGCTCGGTCCCCCCTTCGCCAGCTTGTCGAACGACCCCATGTCCAGCTTGCCGCGGTTGACGCCCGGGCGGCCGGGGCTGTGGCAGTCCACGCAGTTGGCGACCAGGATCGGGGCGACGTCGCGGGCGAACGAGGGCTCGCCGGGGCTGGCGGCGGCCGGGGCGTCTTCGGCCTTCGCCGCGGGTTTCTCGGTGGCCTCGGCCTTCGGGCGGGGGGCGGCCTTCTTCGTCGCCGGGCGGCTCCGGGTCCGGGCGCGGTTGCGACGGGGGGCGTCGGGCTCGCCTTCGCCTTCCATCATCCCCGGGTCCTGCCCGGGATCCAGGATCGCACCATCGGGGGCCTGGCCTTCGGCCGCGGGATCCTGGGCGACGGCGTCCGCATGGAGGCCGAGGAGGGCCACCGCGGACGCGATGAGGCCGAAGGCCAGGGCGCGGGGCCGGATCGCGATCGTCATCGTCTCATCCCCCGAAGTCGGTGCGGGCGAAGCGGATGCCCTTATTGTGGGGCGCGACGCCGGGCTCGGCAAGTCGCGCGGGCGCCCGCATCGGGGGAACGGGGTCAGCGGGCGATCGTGACGGGGATTTCGGCGGAGGCGGTGCTCCCGGAGGTCGCGTCGGCCTGGTGGAGCCGCAGCGTGTATTCGCCGGGGGCGACGGAGTCCGGCAGCGTGACCATCGTGCCGACGTAGACGTCCCGTCGCCGGGCGGGGCGGCGGTCCACGGCGCTGTCGGCGACCTCCCAGACCTTCTCGCCGTCGGCCGGGCGGACCAATTCGACGCGGGTGGCGACCTTCGCCACGAACTCGTCCCCCTCGGGGCGATACTCCAGCCCTCCCAGCTCGCAATAGACCAGGGCCGAGCGGCCGGGCCGCAGCGTGCGGTCCTTGAGGGGTTCGTAGGAGCCGAAGTCGAGGATCTTGCGGCAGAGGCGGACCGCGTCGATGGTCAGGCCGGCCGCCATCTCTTCCTTATTCATAGGAGGGGAGTCGGGGGCCTCGACGACGGCCGGGGCTTCGGGCGTCGGCTCGGTCGCCATCGCCGGGGTGGGGGGCTCCTCGTCCGTGACGAAGCCGGGGAGGGGGGGGATCGTGTCCTCGTCGATCTCCTCCCGCGCCGGGTCGACTTCGACTTCCGCCGAGGCGGGCCTCACGGCCGGGTCGGACCTGGGCTCGTCGGTGGGTGCCTGGGCCGGGGGCGTGACGGCCTCCGGGGCGGGGGGCGGGGTCGGCTCGACCGGCGGCGTAATCGTCGCCTGGATCTCGAGCCCCGTCGGGGCCGGCGGCTCGGGGGCGGGGGCCGGAGTTTCCTCCGCGGCGACCTGGGGTGCCGGCTCGGGCTCGGGCTTCGTCTCGGCCGCGGGCCGGCGGATGGCGGCCTGGGCCTCGCGGATCACCTCGCGTTGGGCTTCTTCGGCGGCCTCGGCGCGGCGGAGGGCCGCGTCGAGGAGGGGGGTGGCCGCCGGCCCGGCCGGCTCGTCGGCCGTCGCCGGGGGGGCGTCGGCCGGTCGGGGGGCCTGCGAGGCGGCGGCGACCGCCGGGGCCGACTCCGTCACGTCCTTCCGATCGATCGTCGCGACGGCCTCCGGCGCGCCGGGCCTGGCGACGTCGGCGAAGCTGTGGAACGGCGATCGACAGCCGGCGGACGCGACGACGACCGTGCAGGCCATCACCGCCAGGACGCGCCGGGCTCGGCGAGCATGCGACATCGGACGAACCCCTGCCTGAGACCCGAGAGAGTCGACGTGGAGAGGTCGTGATGTACCCCAAGGGGCCCGATCCGGCAAGCTCAACCCACGTCGTCGCGGGCCGCCCAGCGGATCCGCGAGGCCCGCGCCCGGAGGGCCTCGCGCGCCTCGCGATCGAGCCGGCGGGCCTCGTCGAGCGCGACGACCCGGAACGCCGCGGCGTCCCCCGGCCGGAGCCGGCCGAGGCGGTCGAGGTCGGCCGCGATCACCTGGGCGACGTGGGGGTAGCCCCCCATGGTGCCGCACGCGACCCCCAGGACGAGGAGCGTCCCGCCCGCCGCCTGGACGGCCCCCGGCGTCACCGGGGCCGAGAGCCGTTCGGGCGTCGGCGCGACCGCGACCGGTGCCCCCGCCAGCCGCAGCCCCATCCGGCTGCTGCGCGGGTCGACGCGGAACGGGCCCCGCGTTAGATCGCCCGGATCGGCCAAAAGCGGCCAGTCCGGGCCGGGGAGGATCCGGATCGGGTCGGACGGGTCGGCCGAGACGACATCGGCCGGCCGTCGCGACGCCAGTCGGCTCGGCCCGGCGGCCAGCACGTCGCCGGCCTTCCAAGGCGTCTCGCTCGACCGGCTCCCCATCCAGGCCGGCGTCCGGAACCCTCCCGGCGTGGCAAGATACGTCCGCGCCCCGTCCTCGGCCCGGCCCAGGACGAGCCGATCGCCGGCCCGCATCGTCGCGCTCCCCGGGACCGGCACCGCCCGCCGGCCCCCCGCGCCGACGATCGCCGCCTCCATCCCCGCCCCGGCCAGGGCGACGCCCAGGTCGCAGCGGGCCTCGAACGTCCCGCCGCGGAGCGTCATCTCCAGCCCCGCCAGGTCGGCCGCGTTCCCCGCCAGGGCGTTCGCGACCGCCATCGCCTCCCGATCCGCCGCCCCCCCCAGCGGCACCCCGAACGCCCGCGCCCCCGGCCGGCCCAGGTCCTGGACGGTGGTGAAGAACCCGGGATCGACGACGAGGAGCGACATTCGTGGGATTCTCTCGATCGTGTTTCGAGATAATATGTTATGCCGATTCCGTCTTCGGCGTGGAGTGGCTTCGTTCGTGGGAAGGAATGTGCCCGGTCTTGCGTTGCAAGTTCTGGTTATTCAAGGTTTTGCGTGGATTTAATTTTGGCTTGGTCCGTCGATTTCGATGTCGCGCTTCGAGAGCCTTCGCTCGACGCCGGTCGCTTGGATATAAAGGGGCCGAGACCCGAATGGTTTCCGTCACGGTCGACGGCGGGCGATCCCGATCCTCCGCGGGCCGACTCCCGGGCGAACCCGCCGCCCGACTCGATGTCTATGTGGTCGGGCGAAGGTTCCCGGTTGGGCCGTGCCGTCATGGTTGGCGATGAGACTTCGGGAGGCAACATGAGTCGATCGGCGCGGGCGGCCCTGGCCAGGGAGACGGTCGAGATCGTCGAGCGAGGGTCCTATCGCTCCCCGTCGGATCGGCTCGTCGACGTCGCCGACGCGGTCCGCGCCTGCCTGGAGGGGACGCGATTCTATCCGCCCGAGGAACTCGATCGGCTCCGGGAGGAGTCCCTGGGCCGGCCGGGCGGCGACGTCTCCACGGCCTTCGAGGTCGTCAACGAGACGACCCTCGCGGGCGTCGCGCGCGTGCTGTCGCGTGGGGACGGGCCCGTGGCGGTTCTGAATTTCGCCTCCGCGAAGAACCCCGGCGGCGGCTTCCTCGGCGGCAGCCAGGCGCAGGAGGAATCGCTGGCCCGAAGCTCGGCGTTGCACGCATCCCAGATGCGGGCCTGGGACTTTTACGAGCGGCATCGGGCGTCGTCGTCCCTCCTGTACTCCGACGCCATGATCCTCTCGCCGGGATGCCCGATCTTCCGGGACGACGCGGGACGGTTGCTCGACGCCCCCCTGGCGGCGACGTTCATCACGAGCGCCGCCCCGAACGCCGGGGCCGTCGCCGCCAACCGGCCGGCGGAGTCGTCGGCCATCCCGGAGGTGTTCCGCCGGCGTTCGGAGTCCGTACTGGCCCTGGCGGCGTCCCGGGGATACCGGCGGTTGGTGCTCGGCGCCTGGGGATGCGGGGTCTTCCGCAACGACCCCGCCGTGGTGGCCGAATCGTTCGCCGAGCACCTCCGGCGCGGTCGCTGGGCCGGCCGGTTCGATCGCGTCGTCTTCTCGGTCCTGGATGCGCCCCCCGGGCCCACGCTCGCGGCGTTCCGGCGGGCGTTCGGCGCGTAGCCCGATCTCCCGAGGCCCCTTGAGGGCCTTCCTCTGACTTCCGGTCTGTCAAAGAGCCCGGGGGCCGTCCCCGATGCCGGGAGTCCGGCACGATGGGAGGATCGCCGCGGCGGGCATGGGGATTTCATGATTCCGTCGCGATCGGCGAAAAAGGGCGGACGGGGATCGCCAGGTCGTCGAGGATCGCGCGCAGGCGGCGGGCGTTGGCGAGGGCGTCGGGGTGGTCGCCGTGGAGGCAGAGGGTGCGGACGCGGCGCGGGACGAGCAGGCCGCGGACGTTGGCCGGTAGCTCGTCCGGGGCCAGGACGGCGTCCGGGTCGGTGCGGGGGGCGAGGGAGCCGTCGGGGCGGTAGCGGCGGTCGGGGAAGCCCTCGGGGATGAACGCGAGGCCGGCGGCGCGGGCGAGCGATTCGAGGGGCGTCCCGGGCTGGCCGAGCAGGGGCAAGCCCAGGGCCACGGCCGCCGCGACGACGCCTCGGGCCGTCTCGTCGCGGCGCTGGGCCTGGTTGTAGAGCGCGCCGTGGGGTTTCAGGAATCGGATCGCGACGCCGGCCGAATCGGCAAGATCCTGAAGGGACGCGACCTGACTTCGAATCAGCGATTCCACCTCGGACGCCGTCATGTCCCGGTCGCGGCGGCCGAAGCCTTCCCGGTCGGGGTAGCCGGGGTGGGCGCCGACGACGACGCCGCGGGCGCGGGCGGCGTCGAGGGTGCGGCGGATCGAATCGGGGTCGCCGGCGTGCGCGCCGCAGGAGACGGCGGCGGAGGTGACGAGGTCGAGCAGGGCCGTGTCGTTGGGGAAGCCTTCGCCGAGGTCGGCGTTCACGTCGATGGGGTCAGAGGCGTTCATCGGCCCTCGCTTCGAATTCGTCACGGTCGATGGAACGGAATCGGATGCGGTCGCCGGCGCGGAGGGGGAAGCGGCCGGCCTCGGGGTCGGCGATCCGCAGCGGCGTGCGGCCCAGGAGATGCCAGCCGCCGGGCGAGGCGACCGGGTAGATCGCCGTCTGCCGGCCGACGATCGCCACCGACCCGGCCGGGACCGCCGTCCGCGGCCGTTCGAGGCGGGCGAGCCCCCGGAGCGCGTCCGGGAGGTAGCCGGCGTAGGGGAAGCCGGGGAGGAAGCCGATGGCGAAGACCCGGTACTCGGGCGCGGCGTGCCGGGCGATCAGGTCGGCCGTCGCCAGGCCCAGCCGGCCCGCGGCGTCGTGAAGGTCGGGGCCGTCGTACAGGACGGGGATCTCGTGGAGCGCGCCGGCGCCGGCGGGGGCGTCGCCGGGCGTCAGGCCGCGGAGCGCGGCTTCCAGCGCGTCCAGGTCGCAGCGGTCGGGGTCGGCGATCACGGCGGCCGAGCGGTAGGCGAGGACGACGTCGGTCACGCCGGGCAGGCCCCGGGCGCGGGCGGCGTCGGCCCAGCGGCGGGCGTCGTCCTCGTCGTCGAACCGGGCCAGGAAGGCGCGATCGCCCATCGGGGTGACGTCGGTCGGCATGTTCCCCTTTCTTCGGCCCCTCGATTGCACCGCCCGACTATGATATCCGAAGCGAGCGAGCGGTCCGAACCCCGGGAGGACGATCCATGATCGGCGCGGCGATTTTGGCGGCGTGCCTGGCGGCGTTTTCGCCGCCGCAGGAGCCGAGGCGGCGGGGCGAGGCGAAGGCGGAGGAGCCCCCGCCGCCGCCGGCCGGGACGGTGGCCGACCGGGTCACGCTCCGGGACGGCAAGGTGCTGCTGGGCCTGGTGACCTCGCCCGCCGCGGGGCCCCGGGTGGGGTTCGACATGCTCGTCCGCCGCGCCTGGGCCGAGGCCCACGTCCCCGACCTGGCCGCGAAGTGGATCCGCAACGCCGAGACCATGCGCAAGCCGGCCGTCGCCGAGCGTCGCCGCCGGCTGGAGGCGTGGCGGGCCGAGCGCAAGGCGGCCATCGGCGAGGATCGCATCACCGGCTGGATCGACGCCGAGTTGAAGCGATTGGACGACCCCCAGGCGCTCGACGCGCCGCTGCTGTCCGTCCGGATCGGCCGCGACGGCTGCCGGTCGGCCGAGCGCAACACCGACGCCGGCCGTCGCATGCTCGCGCTGGCGTGGACCTGCAACCTCCCCGACCCCGAGGAGAAGACGCCCGACGAGGCCCGCGACGCGGTGGAAAGCCGCGGCTTCGTCGCCGACGGGGCCGATTTCCCGTCGCTCGACAAGCTGACGCCGATCGTCGCGGAGCCCGAGGCGAAGTGGCTCGCCCGCCGCGCCGCGACCGAGCTGACGGTCGACCAGGGCCGCCGCTTCCTCCGCTACCAGGGCCTCGTCATCCCCGACCCGACCGACGGCCGGAAGCTCGACGCCCAGCTCGACCTGAATGCGGCGCTGGGGCAGATCGGCCGGCTGCTCGACCCGGATGCGGCGGCCTCCGACCCGCTGGAGCCGGCGCTGGCGAAGATCGGTCGCGAGGGGGGCGTGGGGGCGGTCGTCACCCGGCTGGACATGGCGCCCGACCTGAGCCGCGTGGGCGTGGACGTCGCCCTGTGGGTCCGAGGCGAACGGGGGTGGGTCGAATACGGCTCGCGCGCCGCCGCCGCCCGGCCCGAGGACGTCCCGCCGGGCGCGGCGGAGGGGATCGGCCAGGACCCGCAGGTGCAGTCGGTCTTCAACATCGCCGAGTCACTGGGCCTGGGCGCCGTCACCGCCGAGATGAAGGACCGCAGCCTCCGCATGGGCGCCGCCACCGCCCGCGCCCTCGGTACCGCCCGCGCCGCCTTCGCCCAGGAACTCGACGCCCTGGCGTTCCCGGTGCTGGAGAAGCCGGCGGTGAAGTGAAAGTCCCCTATCCCGACGGGAGGGGGGACTTCAAGGGGACGGGGATCGTTGGGCCCGGTCGCGCTGCTTCTCCTGGAGCTTCCGCCGGTAGTCCAGCTCGTCGAGGAGGTCGTTCTTCAGGTCGCCGTGGGTGTCGAAGGGGCGGGAGCGGTTCTTGGGCATGACGACCTGCTCCCAGGCGATGTCGCCCGCCTGGCCGCCGAGGAAGATCACGGCCAGGGCCAGCGTCGCCCACGGCCGCGTCCGCCGGCCGACGGCCGCCATGCCCTCGACGAGCAGGAGGTGGTACGTCGGCACGAGCGACAGGATCAGGCGGCCGTGGAACGGGTACTGCCGCAGGGCCGAGACCGCCAGGTGGACGGCCAGGGGCGCCAGCACCACGAACAGCCCCCCGCGCCAGCGTCGGCCGAGCGAGGCCGCGCCGATCGCGGCCAGCAGCGAGGCCAGGATGGCCGTCGGGATGAAGCCGAACGGGGTCAGCACGCTCCCCGGGTTGATGAAGACGTTGGCGATCGTCTCGATCGTGAACCGGGCGTCGAGCCAGCTCCTCGGCGGGATCGGCAGGAACGCGAAGTTCCACCAGACCCACAGGAAGTCCCGCTGGCTCACGATCGATCGCGAGACCAGGAAGCAGCCGAGGAAGCTGACGACCCACGCCGCCCCCACGGCCGCGGCCGTCGCCAGGCCGCGCTTGCCGTCGGTCCGCCACGCCCGCGCCATCAGATGCAGCCCCACGCCGGCCAGCACGAACACGACCGGGAACGAGAACCAGGGGGCGATGACGCCCCACGCCGCCAGCGCGCGGAACCGCCTGCGCGTGGGCTCGCCCGGTTCGGGGGGGACGGCCAGCAGGAGCGTGGCCATCGCCCCGACGAGGTCGCCCATGTACGGCTTGATCTCGGCCGAGTAGTAGATGAGATGGTCCGACAGGGCCAGCATCCAGACGGCGATCGGCACGGCGAGGCGGTCGACGTAGCGCCGGGCCAGCGGCGCGACCAGCAGCATGCTCAAGATCCCGCAGGCCAGCGGCAGCAGCCGGCCGGCGGCGTGCGAGGCGATCGGCAGGCGGACGAGCAGGCGCTCGACGACCAGGAAGCCCGGCGGCGCGAGCTGGTCCTGCTTCAATTCGTGGGCGAAGTCGAAGACGGGGACGCCGACGAGGTTCGTCAGCAGGGCCGTCTCGTCCATGTAGAGATCGCGGAGGGTGGAGTATTCCCACAGGCGCAGGGCGATCCCGACGATCACGCCGAGCTTGACGAGCCGGCCGAGGAGGTCGGCCGGGGGGGCGGGCAGGGGCGGGGTCGATTCCACCGGGGGCTCGTCTCGTCGGGTCGTCGCGCGGGTAAACTGGACGTTGTCGCGTCCGTCGTCGTCCGGGTATTGTACAGGACTTCGCCCGGGACGATGAATCGGGCCGCCGTCGAATTCGTGATCGAAGAGAAGCCGCCGAGAGGGAGGACCGATGGGACTGTTCACCGGGAAGAAGGGCGTCGTGCTGGGGGTCGCCAACGATTTCAGCATCGCCTGGGCCGTCACCCGCAAGCTCCTGGACGAGGGCGCGGAGGTCGGCTTCACCCACCTGCCCGGCGACAAGATGGAGCGCCGCGTCCGCAAGCTGGCCGAGCCCGTCGGCGCCAAGCTCATCACCCCGTGCGACGTCCAGAAGGACGAGGACATCGCCCGCGTCTTCCGCGAGGCCGGCGAGGCCTACGGCCAGCTCGACTTCGTCCTGCACTCGATCGCCTTCGCCCCGCTCGAAGACCTGAAGTGCGCGTTCGTGAACGCCAGCCGCGACGGCTTCAAGACCGCGATGGAGATCAGCGCGTACAGCCTGGCCGCCGTCTCGCGCGAGGCCGCCAAGGTCATGCCCGACGGCGGCTCCATCCTCACGCTGACCTACTACGGCGGCGAGAAGGTCGTCCCCGGCTACAACATGATGGGCGTCTGCAAGGCCGCGCTCGACGCCTCGGTGAAGTACCTGGCGTACGACCTGGGCCCGAAGAACATCCGCGTCAACGCCGTCTCCGCCGGCCCGGTGAAGACCCTGGCGGCCTCGGCCGTGGGCGACTTCGACGACCTGTCCGGCCTGTACGACGCCGTCTCGCCCATGCAGCGGAACATCACCCGCGACGAGGTCGGCTCCTCCGGCATGTTCCTGCTGTCCGACCTCGCCAGCGGCATCACCGGCGAGATCATGCACGTCGACTGCGGCTACAACGTCATGGGCTCCCCCGGCCGCGCCCTCGAAAAGGCGAAGGACTGACGTGCCGGGCGACAAGCTCACGCTCGTCGGCATCGGGATCATCCGGCGCGTCTCCGACGGCCGGTATCTGATCCGCGAGCGCCCCGCCGGGACCGTCTACGCCGGCTACTGGGAGTTCCCCGGCGGCAAGGTCGAGCCCGGCGAGACGCCCGGCCAGACCACCGCGCGCGAGTGCCTGGAGGAGACCGGCCTGGCCGTCTCCGCCGACCGCCTCCGCGCCGTGGTCGAGCACACCTACCCCCACGGCCGCGTCCGGCTCCACTTCTTCGACTGCACCCCGATCGACCCCGCCGCCAACCCCGACCCCGCCTGCCGCTGGGTCGCCGCCGCCGAGTTGGCCGATTACCGCTTCCCCGAGGCCAACGAGGGGATCCTCGCCGAGTTGGCCGCGGAGGGGTGAGGCAGGTGGGACGCCGACTAGGGGGGGCCTGACCATGCCTATTGACGTCGTGACGCGGCTGATCGCATCGGAAGGGGTTCGGGCGCTCAAGGGCTATCGCGGCAATCTGGCTCCCGTCGCCCGCGCGGCCGTCCAGGGATGGATCCCTCGCGGCGACGAGCCTGGGGTGGGCGATCACCTGGCCACGCTGCGAGACCATCTGGCGACGTCCGGCAGGGTGGAGGATGACCCGTTCCTCCTCCGTTACGCCCTGACCGTCCCGGGGGGGCTGCGAGGGATCGTCCCTCCGCTCCTGGTCTTGGACCCGGATCGCAATGGGTTCTCTCCGCGTCGTCGGGTGGAGGCGGCGGGGCAGGTCACCCGTCTGCGCGAGGCCCTGGACCTCGGCCGGGCTTTCCTCGCGAACCTGGAATCGGACGTCGAACCGGCGTTACTCCGGCTCGCCGCGATGGTCGAGGGCGGGTCGAACTCCGACCCGGCGGCGCGGTTCGAAGCTTATCGCAGCCTCTCACCCGGGCAGGCGCGGGAGGCTGCCACGGTCGCGACCGGCCTGATGGACGACCCCTCGGCCGCCGTCGTCGAGGTCGGCCAGGATGTCTTGATCGCACTCGCCGGCTTCCGCTTCGAGCCGCTCGCGCCCGAGATCGTCCGCGGCTTGCGCGAGCGGGACGTTCTCCATCCTCCATCCCTCTATCGGGACTCGGGCGATGAGGAAGCCCGAGCACTCCTGGAGTTGCTCGACGCGGCTCATGGGACGTCGCGCATCCATCAGCTTCTTTGCTGCCTCGCCTGGACGCGCTGCGAGGTCGCCACGGCGAGCTTCCGCGACTGGGAGCGTCGGCCGCCGACCTGGGCGGATGAGCTTTCGTCCCCTCCCGGGTCTTATCCTCCGGAGGCGGGCTGGCACCTGGACGCCCGAGGCCGGCGGGTCGACCTGTTCTCGCATCGCTGCCGCCGCATGGTCCCCGCGGAGGATGGCACGATCGGGAGAGTGCCCTGTCGCGCCTCGTTGTCGGAGGCGTGTCCCCTCTGCCGATCACCGCTGGCCGCACTGTTCGACTTCACGGCCGTCGCGTCTGAATTGCCGGCGGCCGCACCTCGCATCATCGTCGGCTGCCTATCCTGTTCGATCTTCGGGCCGACGTTCACGACCTACCGGGACGATGGATCCTGGCGATGGGTCGCCGGCCCGGATGATGCGACGTCGGCCGAGGTGGAAAGGCCGTCGGATGGTCGGCTCCTGGCCCTGGAGCCCGTCGATCTCCCGCCCTTCGCCGCAACTCCCCCCTGGGAGATGGGAGACGCGACTCTCCTGGGGGGCATGCCGGGATGGGTCCAACGCGAGGACTATCCCCGATGCCCCGGCTGTGGCGGGCTCATGACCCATCTCGCCCAGCACGACGATGCCGGCGTGGGTGGGGATGGGGTCTATTACGCCCTCTTCTGCGCCGACTGCCGTATGGCGGCGGTCGCGTATCAGCAGACCTGAGCCGGCCGGCGGGCTGGAGTTCACCGGCCCGCCGGCGGCCTCCAGGTCAGACGATGCACAGGTCCACGGCTTCCGCCAGGCTGGTCAGCGGGTCGCGGACGGGGATGAACTCGTGGGCGTAGAAGACGTCGTCGCCGGTGTCGGCGATGGCGCGGGCGATGGCCTTGTAGTTGAGTTCCTGGGTGTCGTCCAGCTCGTGGCGGCCGGGGTTGCCGCCGGTGTGGTAGTGGCCGAAGGCGTCGTGGTGCTTCTCGATGGTGCGGATCACGTCGCCTTCCATGATCTGCATGTGGTAGATGTCGTACAGCAGCTTGAAGTTGTTCGAGCCGACGCGCTTGACCAGCTCGACGCCCCACTTGCTGTTGTCGCACATGTAGTCGGCGTGGTCGACCTTGCTGTTGAGCAGCTCCATGTTGAGGATCACGTTCGCCTTCTCGGCGACCGGGACGATCTCCTTGAGCGCCTTCACGCAGTTGTCCATGCCGACCTTGTCGTCGATGCCCCGGCGGTTGCCGGAGAAGCAGATGACGTTCTTCCAGCCCTCCTTCGAGGTCGCCTCGATGGCGGCGACGGCCGACTCGATGGAGTCCTTGTGGAACCTGGGGTCGGCGAGGCCGTCGGACAGCTTGCCGGAGCTGACCATGGTGCAGACCAGGCCGTGCTTCTTGAGGGTGGGGAAGTCGGCCGGGGTGAGCAGGTCGATGCCGACGAGGCCCATCTTCCGGCCGGCCGAGCAGAGCTCGTCGAGCGAAATCTTGCCGTAGCACCAGCGGCAGACCGACTGCTTGAGCCGGCCCTCGGCGGCCGACCTCTTGCCGGCGGCCGACGCGGCGGGCGCGCCCCCCAGCACGACGCCGGCGGCGACGGTCGCCGCGGCCCCGCGGAACAGCTCGCGGCGGGACGATTCGGATCCGGATTCGGACGGGCGGGTCATGGGCGTGTCCTCGGCAAGGGTGAGGGTTGAAGGCTCAGGCGTCGGCCGGGTGGACCCAGGGGCTGCGGTACGGCTGCTTGAGCAGCGCCCGGGCCTCGTCGTCGCCGACGACCGTGTGGTTCTCGGCGTCCCAGGCGATCGAGCGCCCGAGCTTCCGCGAGAGGTTGGCCAGGATGCAGGCGGTGGTGCTGATGTAGCCCTGCTCGATGTCCGCCACCGGCTTGCCCCGGTTGGCGATCGCCGAGAGGAAGTCGAGCATGTGATAGCGGACGGCCGGGGCGACGTGGCGTTCCAGGTCCTTCTCGGCCTTGTCGACGGGGTACTGCTCCAGCTCCATCGTCACGTCGCGGTGGACGGGCGGGCCGTCGTTGGGGATGAAGTCGTAGCCGTTGACGCTGAGCTTGAGCGTCCCCTTGTCGCCGTAGAGCGTGGCGCCCCACGGGTACTTGGGGTCGGGAGACGACCCCCAGGTGCGGTGCTGCCAGACGACGTCGACGCCGTCGAAGGCGAACGTGGCGGCCTGGGTGTCGGCGATGTCGACCGGGCCCGGCGGCGACATCACCCGGCCGCCGATCGACGACACGGACTTCGCCGCGCCCAGGTCGAGCATCCAGCGCACGGTGTCGAGCATGTGGATGCACATGTCGCCGACGATGCCGTTGCTGAACTCCGAATACCCGCGCCAGCCTCGGGGGTGGATGCTGGGGTTGAAGGCCCGCATCGGCGCGGGGCCGACGTAGGTCTCCCAGTCCAGGTAGTCCGGTGGGGGGGCGTCCGGGGCGCCGCTGCCGGACATGTGGTAGTAGCAGTAGCATTCGGCGAACGCGACCTTGCCGAGCTTACCCGCCTTGACGATGTCGTCGCGGGCCTCGATCAGGTGGGGCGTGCTCCGGCGCTGGGTGCCGATCTGCACCACGCGGCCGTGCTTGCGGGCGGCCTTCAGCATGGCCAGGCCCTCGGCGACGTCGTGGCTGATGGGCTTCTGGCAGTAGACGTCGGCCCCGGCCTCCATCGCCCCGATCGCGTGCAGGGCGTGCCAGTGGTCCGGCGAGGCGACCAGGACGACGTCCAGGTCCTTCTCCTTCAGCATCTCCCGGTAGTCGCCGTAGGTGCGCGGCTTCTTCTTCGAGGGCTGCCGCTCGGAGACGATCTGGGCGGCCTCCTCGACCATCCTCTTGTCGACGTCGCAGAGCGAGACGACCTCGACGGGGGCGACCTGGAGGAGCCGCAGGACGTCGATCTTTCCGTACCAGCCCGGCCCGATGACCCCGACCCGCTTCACCGGCTGGTCGGCGGCCTGCTCGGCCATGGCCCGGAACGCCGACGGCAGGGCCAGCCCGGCCGCGCCCGTCCTGAGAAATCCGCGACGGTCCATCTCTCGACCCCTCCCGCGATCTCGATCGGATTGCCGAACCTCGCACTGGCCCCACTCTAGTCCTTCGCGCCCGCGTCCGCGAGAGTCTAGAGGGGCGAACGCCGTCCGACTCCCCTGGCGGGCCGCCGCGGTTCGTGGTAGAGATGAACTGAACGTCTGCATCGATCGCGAACCGCGGGAGGACTCGCCATGAGCACCGCCGAGCCCGGCCGCCGACCTCCGACGGGGAGGAAGAAGAGCCGTTCGCTCTTCGTCGACCCGTATGAGCCGGAATACCCCAGCAGCGACGGCGAGCCGATGGCCGAGAGCACCCTCCAGTACCAGTGGATCGTCACGATCAAGGAGGGGATCGCCGCCCTGTTCGCCGGCCGCGACGACGTCTTCGTCGCCGCCGACCTGCTCTGGTACGCCGACCGGACGAACAAGTACGACGTGGTCGCCCCCGACGTCCTGGTCGTCTTCGGCCGGCCGAGGGGCCACCGCCGCTCCTACCGCGAGTGGGTCGAGGAGGGGGTCGTCCCGCAGGTGGTCTTCGAGATCGACTCGCCGAGCAACACGGCCGCCGAGATGGAGCGCAAGCTGGCGATCTACGACCGCCGCGGCGTGGAGGAGTATTACTACTACGACCCCGAGTCCGGTCGGCTGAAGGGCTGGGCCCGCGAGGCCGGCGCGTTGCGGCCGATCGCCGACATGGAAGCCTGGGCGAGCCCGCGGCTGGGGATCACGTTCGAGGCCCCGCCCGGCAAGGACAAGCTGATCGTCCGCGGCCCCGACGGCGAGCGGTTCCGGACGTTCCAGGAGGTCAAGAGGCAGGCCGACGAGGAGCGTCGCCGCCGCCGCCGCGCCCAGCGACAGGCCCGCGCCGAGCGCGAGCGCGCCGACGCCGAACGCGAGCTTCGCCAGCAGGCCGACCTTCGCGCCGTCGTCCAGCACGAGCGAGCCGAAGCCGAGCGCGAGCGCGCCGACGCCGAACATCGACTCCGCGAGGAGGCCGACGCCCTCGTCCGCGCCGAGCGCGAGCGGGCCGAGCGACTGGCCGCCCTGTTGCGCACGATGGGGGTCGACCCCGACCGGAACTGAGCCCCGGCCCGCGGGCCATGGGCCGGATCTCGCCCTCGAACCTGGAGATCGATCCGGGCCGGCCCCTCCGTTGATCCGACGAGTCCCCAGGGTCGACGGACGATCTCTTTGAGCGTTGCCTCGCATCGGCCAACGGTGAGGTCCGGCGCAGGTTGATCGACCCTTTGGACCTGACGCCGCAGCGACTGGAGCAGATCGCGGCCGAAGGGGCGAATCGGGCCGTGCGGAACCTGGCCGCGGCCCGGCTGCGGCGGAGTCGTTAGACACATGGACCGGACGACTTTCGAAGCGAGGTTGAGGCTGGCCGTCCGCCGGGCGATCAAATTCGCGGCGGAGCATGTCCGCGAGAGATTGCCCGAGGAGGCGACCCTCCGCGTCTACCCGAATCGGTCGTTCGACGGGAATCCCAGGGTCGGGGACGAGGAGGTCTTCCCCAGGGACTCACTCCCCGCCGAAGCGTTTCACGGCCCATGGTCGGTCGACGAGGCCCTCGAATTTCTCTGGCGCGAGGGCAAGGTCCCGGAATGGATCGACATCGCGGTGGCCGACGTGGACGCCCGGTCCACCGTGGTCTCGCTTCGTTGCTGCGGACGGTTCACCTCGCGGGAAGACCTGATGTATCACCGCAACGGCGGCCTCGCCCCGTTTTCGGTCAAGTCTCCCATCCTGCCGCCCGGATGGGAGGACGTCGAGACGTCCGGCAAGTTCGCCTTGCGCTGGATGGATAGTCCGCTTCTCCCGTTGAAGCGAACCTGGAGTCGGCTGCGAAGGTCGATCTTCGGTCGAAACGATCGAGAGGCGAAGCCGTGAGCACCATCCAGCGACTGACCGACCGCAGCCTGCTCCGCCCGCCGCGGTGGCTGCCGGGGAACGTCCAGTACGAGACGATCATGGGGAGCGTCGCCTACGGGGTGTCGTCGGACACCAGCGACGTCGACGTCTACGGCTGGGCGATCCCGCCCAAGGACGACGTCTTCCCGCACCTCCGCGGCGAGATCCCGGGGTTCGGCACGCCGCGCAAGCGGTTCGAGGTCTTCCAGGAGCATCACATCCCGGATGCCGACGCCCTCGGCGGGAGCGGGCGGACGTACGACGTGACCATCTTCGGCATCGTCCGGTTCTTCGACCTGGCGATGCAGAACAACCCCAACGTGCTGGATTCGCTGTTCACGCCGATCAACTGCGTGCTGCACTCGACCCGCGTGGGGGACCTCGTCCGCGAGAACCGCCGCGCCTTCCTGCACAAGGGGGCGTGGGCCAAGTTCAAGGGGTACGCCTACTCGCAGCTCCACAAGATCGCCACCAAGCAGCCCGAGGGGAAGCGTGCGGAACTCGTCGCCGAGCACGGCTACGACGTCAAGTTCGCGTACCACGTCGTCCGCCTGATCGGCGAGGTCGAGCAGATCCTGACCGAGGGGGACGTGGACCTCCAGCGCGACAACGAGCGGCTGAAGGCCATCCGTCGCGGCGAGTGGACCGAGGACCGGCTCCGCTCCTGGTTCGACGACAAGGAGAAGCAGCTCGAACGGGCCTGGGCCGAGAGCAAGCTCCCGGCGAAGCCCGACGAAGCCAAGATCAAGGATTTGCTCATGCGATGCCTGGAGGAGCACTACGGCCGCCTCGACGCCTGCGTGGTCGACCCCGACCGCGCCGTCGCCGCGCTGCGGGCCGTCCAGGCGGAGCTGGACCGGGTGAGGGACCTGCTGTGAACGCGGATGCGCCAAGGCGGCTTGAGGCCGTCGCCGACTCCCACCCCTTCCCGCTGCTGTTCGCCACGATCAGCGGGGCGCACCTGTACGGGTTCGCCTCGCCCGATTCCGACTACGACCTGCGCGGCGTCCACGTCCTGCCGGCCTCGCACGCCCTGGGGCTCGACCCGGGGCCGTGGACGATCCAGGTGGAACGGAAGGAGGACGACGGCTTCGAGCTGGACCTGGTGACGCACGACGCCCTCAAGTTCTTCAAGCTGATGCTCAAGAAGAACGGCTACGTCCTGGAGCAACTGCACTCGCCGTTGGTCGTCCGCACCACGCCCGAGCACGAGGAGCTGAAGGCGATCGCCCGCGACTGCGTCACGCGGTTCCACAACTTCCACTACCTCGGCTTCGCCGAGACCCAGTGGCGGCTGTTCGACAAGGAACGCCCGCGGCGGGTCAAGCCGCTGCTGTACGCCTATCGCGTGCTGCTGACGGGGATCCACCTGATGCAGACCGGCGAGGTCGAGGCGAACCTGCCGCGGCTCAACGAATCGGCGCGGCTTTCGCACGTCGACGACCTGATCGCGCGGAAGGTCGCCGGCCGCGAGCGCGAGACGCTCGACGACGCCGACGCCCCGTTCCACCGCCGCGAGTACGAACGCCTCCGCGCCGAGCTGGAGGCCGCGGGCGCGTCGAGCCGCCTCCCCGAACACGCGACGGCCCGCGCCGCGCTGGACGACCTGCTGCTGCGGCTGCGCCAAGGAGAGAGACGATGAATCCCCCGACGTCCGACCCGGCCCGCCTGTTCCTCGACGAAGCCCGCGCGCGGCTCGACGACGCCGTCGGCCTGATCCGCCACGGCCTGGCGCAGCTCGACGACGCCCAGGTCTGGTGGCGGCCGGCGCCGGGGCTGAACAGCATCGGCAACCTCGTCCTCCACCTGGCGGGGAACCTCCGGCATCGGTTCGAAGCGAACGTCGGCCGCCAGCCCGACGTCCGCGATCGCTTCGGCGAGTTCACGGAGCGGGCCGAGATCCCGAAGGCCGAACTGCTCCGGCGGTTCGACGAGTCGGTCGCCCTGGCCGAGGCGCGGCTGGCGTCGCTCGCGCCCGAGACGCTCGCGGAGACGCGGCCGATCGAGCGGGGCGGGAGGGAGGTGGACGCGACCGTCCTCGGCATCCTGTTCCAGACGCTCACGCACCTGACGGGCCACGCGCAGGAGATCGTCTTCATGACCCGGATGCAGCTCGGCGATCGTTACGAGTTCCGGACGCCGTCGCTCGTGCCGCCCGCGATGCGCCCGAAGGGTTGAACGGATTTCGAAGTCCTGGAGCGATCATGGGGAAGACTTACGACGCGATCGACGACCGGATGGCGGAGTTCATCGGGCGGCAACACCTGTTCTTCGTGGGGACCGCTCCGAACGACCCGGACGGGCGGCTCAACATCTCGCCCAAGGGGCACGACACGCTTCGCGTCCTGGGGCCGAAACGGGTCGCGTATCTCGACCTGACCGGCAGCGGCGTGGAGACGATCGCCCACCTGCGCGAGAACGGCCGGATGACGATCATGTTCTGCGCCTTCGAGGGCCGGCCGGTCATCGTCCGCCTCCAGGGCCGGGGCCGCGTGGTGGAGCCGACCGACGCCGAGTGGGTCGAACTGGCCCCGCGCTTCCCTGACCTCCCCGGGGCCCGCGCGGTGATCGTGCTGGACGTCGACCGCGTCTCCGACTCGTGCGGCCTCTCCGTGCCGCTCTACGAATACCGCGGCGAGCGGTCGGGGCTCCTGGACTTCGCCCGCAAGAAGGGCCCCGAGGGGATGGCCGAGTACCGCCGCAAGAAGAACGCCGTCAGCATCGACGGCATCCCCGGCCTGACCCCGTCGGAGAGCCCGGCCGATGCCTGAATCGATCCTTCACGTCATCATCCGAGACGCCGTCGACCCGGCCGACCTCGACGCCGTCCGCGGCCTGCTGGCGATCTATCGCGACGAGTTCGGCCCGACGGTCCGCGAGAACCTGCGCCTCCAGGGCTTCGACGCCGAGCTGGCCGGCCTCCCCGGCCGCTACGCCGGCCCCTCCGGCGCGCTGCTGCTGGCGACGGTCGACGCCCGCCCCGCCGGCTGCGTCGCGCTGCGCGACCTGGGCGATGGCGTCTGCGAGATGAAGCGGCTCTACATCGACCCGTCCGCCCGGTCCCTCGGCCTGGGCAAGCGGCTCGTCGCCGCCGTCCTCGACCGCGCGAGGGCCCTCGGCTACCGACGCATGGTCCTCGACTCCACCCCCGAGATGTCCCGGGCCGTGGCCCTGTACCGCTCGTTCGGGGTCCAGGACGCCGAGCCGTACGGGGAGAGTTCGCACGCGCTGTTCTTCGCGAAGGACCTGGTTTGAGCGTCCCGGTGCGGCGGTGGTCCGGAGGCGCGGGATCGGTTGAAGCCGGAGATCTCATGATCAGTCAGGACTGGTACGAGATCTGGGTCGATGAAGGGCTGGACTTACCTTATGTGCTTGTCGTTCTGCCCGACGCGACCCGAAGCGGCGGCGTCCAGATCGTCGATCCGAAGGAAGGGAACAAGGTCGTCTTCAGGTCCCACGACTACGACGAGGTAAGGTCGTGGCTGCTCGAGGACGAATACGCGATCATCGGCGAGCGAGTATTCCGGGAAGTCTGACCTCGCGGGGCACGGCCTACCCCCGGGGTTGTGCGGCGAGCGTCGGCCGCACTATCCTCGGGAGGTCCGGCGCGGCGTCGGGCGTACGGATCGCAGGATCGTCATGTCGGGAGAGGTGGATTCATGACGGGGGCCCGGAAGGTCGTGGTTTGGGCGGCCGTCGTCTCGGTCGCGGCGGGGTGGGCTTCGGCCTGCACGAACGTCGTGGTGGGGCGGAAGGCGTCGCGGGACGGGTCGGTCATGGTGACGTACACGTCCGACATCACCATCATGCCTCGCCTCCTGCGCATCCCCGGCGGCGAGCACAAGGAAGGCGGGACGGTCGAGGTCAAGGGCTGGGAGACCGACGACGTCCGGGGCCGCATCCCGCAGGCGTCGCGGACGTACTCCGTCGTCGGGCTCATCAACGAGCATCAGGTCTCCATGGGCGAGACCACCACCGGCGGCCGTCGCGAGCTGCGCGACCGCAAGGGGCTTCTCGACTACGACGCCCTCATGATGCTCGTCCTTCAGCGGGCGAAGACGGCGAGGGAGGCCATCTCGCTCGTGGACTCGCTCTGCCGCGAACACGGCTACGGCTCCTCGGCCGAGACGTTTTCGATCGCGGACAAGAACGAAGCCTGGATCATGGAGCTGATCAACAAGGGGCCGGGGCAGAAGGGGATCGTGTGGGTCGCGGCCCGCGTGCCCGACGACTGCATCACGGCCCATGCGAACATGAGCCGGATCACGACGTTCCCGCTCGACGACCCGGAGAACTGGCTCTACGCCCCGGACGTGATCTCGTTCGCCGTCGAGAAGGGGTACTACGACCCGAAGTCCGGCGAGCCGTTCCGCTACCGCGACGCCTACCATCCCGACCACGGCCCGTCCGCCCGTCGCGCGTGCGCGGGGCGGGTCTGGAGCGTCTACCGCCGGTCGGCCCCCTCGGCGAACTTCTCCGACGCCTGGTTCCGCGGCGAGGCGGGCGTCGAGGACTACCCGCTGTTCGTCAAGCCGGACGCGCCGCTGGCGGTCGGCGACGTGATGGGCCTGATGCGCGACCACTTCGAGGGGACGCCCTACGACATGACCCAGGGCCCCGACGCCGGCCCGTTCAACAGCCCGTTCCGCCTCCGCCCGCTGGTCTTCCACGCCGACGGTCAGGAATACATGTGGGAGCGGCCGATCTCGTCGCCGCACGCCGGTTTCACCGTCGTCCACCAGAGCCGCGCGGGCCTACCGGACGCCGTCGGCGGCGTGACGTGGTTCACGCCCGACGACGCCTCCACCTCGTGCTTCACGCCGCTCTACTGCTCGATCGACGCGCTGCCGTCCTCCTACGTCGCGGGCGATTACCAGAAGTTCTCGTGGGATTCCGCCTTCTGGATCATGAACCTGGTGTCGAACCTCGCCTACGACCGCTGGTCGCACGTCTACCCGGACGTGCAGGCCGCGCAGCGGAAGCGGGAGGAGGCGATCCTCAAGATGCAGCCGGTCGTCGAGGAGGCCGCCGCCAAGCTCGCGACGACCGACCCGGCGCTGGCGAAGTCGTTCCTGACCTCGTTCAGCACCTCCACGGCCGAGGACGTCTTCCGCGGCTGGCGCGGGCTGGCCGAGGCGATCCTGACCAAGCATCTCGACGGCTACGTCAAGGACGCCGACGGCGAGGCCCGGGAGACCGGCTACCCCGAGGAATGGCTGCGACACGTCGTCAAGTCTCGCCCCGGCCGGTTCACCGTCCCGGCGAAGATCGGCCTGACGGACTACTGATCGATCAGAACGGCACGAGGCGTCGGAATCCATGGGCCAGGACGACCGGGTACAGGGCCAGGTTCCGGCCCGTCGCGGCGACGATCGAGTAGCGCGGCGGATCGGCCGGCGAGCCGTCCGCCCCGGCTTGCAGCGAGCGCGCGAGCGCCTTCAAGTGGCCGGGCCCGAAGGGGCCGTCGTGGATGCGGCCGATCAGGTCGGCCGGCAGCCAGGCGGTCCCGGAGCGCGCCCCGCACCAGGCGCCGACGATCGCGGCGATGGTGTCCGTGTCGCCGCCCGCCGAGACGACCTCCCGCAGCGCCCGCATCGGGTCGTGGCTGAAGCGGGCGAAGGCCAACGACGCGAACGCCAGGGTATGGACGACGAAGCCGGAGGTCCCGCACGCCTCCGCCGCGGCGGACGTCGGGAGGTCCGAGTCCGCCCTCGCCAGGGCCTCGTCGATCGCGAGGCCGAGTTGGGCGTCGCCGACCACGCCGCGAGCCTCGCGCAGCAGGTCGGACGGCTCGCGGGCTCCCTCGGATCGGGCCGCCAGCGCGGCGACCTCGGCGACGAAGACGGCCCCCTCGACGGCCCTGGGGTCGCGGTGCGAGACCTCGGCCAGCGCCCTCGTGAACGCCCGTCGCTCGTCGGGACGGTCGCGGTGGAAGACGCCGACGATCGCCGACCGCATCGCCGCCCCGTTCCCGGCCGACATCACGCCCGAAGGCTCGACACCCGCTCCGATCTTCAGGCACGCCTTCGCCGTCCCCAGGCCCACGCCCCAGGGGAGCCGGCAGAACCAGCCCAGCAGCGCCCGCCGGAAGTCGCGGGCGCAGGCCTCGGCGTCGCGAGGGTGCCGCACCAGGCTTTGCGCCACCAGCGCCGATTGCTCCGTGTCGTCCGACACGAACCCCGTCCGCCCCAGCACCCGGAAGCGGTCGACCGCCCCGAAACGCCGCGCGATCGCCCGCGGCGACATCCCCTCGCACGCCAGCCCCAGCGCGTCGCCGAGGGCCGTCCCCAGCAGCGTCGCCTCCAACCGGTCGTCGGGCACAGTCATGATCCCGCCTCCTCGCCGCCTCGTTCTACGACATCTGACGGATGTCGTGACGGGGCCTGCCGCTGGCAATTGTTGAAACCTTGTCTTACCATCGGGCCGTGAGCATCGGCCCTCGGCCCGATGCGAGACGAGACAAGGAGCATGCCATGCCTTCGCGACGGGATTTCCTGGGGACGGTCGGGGTCGGTTCGATGGGCTTCGCCGCGATGGCGGGACGCGCCCGGGCGCAGCAGGCGCCGGGGGCGGAGATCCTGGGGGCGGAGGGGGTGAAGACGTCGGCGAAGACGGCCAAGGTCTGGCGGCCGATCTCCGACCGCAAGGTCCGCGTCGGCGTGATCGGCTACGGCGTCTGCCAGTTCGGCGCGGCGTTCGGGTTCCAGGACCATCCCAACGTCGAGATCGTCGCCGTCAGCGACCTGATGCCGGATCGGTGCGCGGGGCTCGCCAAGGCGTGCCGCTGCGAGAAGACGTACCCGTCGCTGGAGGAGCTGGTCAAGGACGACTCCATCGAGGCCGTCTTCATCGCGACCGACGCCCCCAGCCACGCGAAGCATGCCATCCTGGCGCTCAAGCACGGCAAGCACGTCGCCTCCGCGGTCCCGGCCGTGTTCGGATCGGTCGACGAGGCGCACGAGCTGTACGACGCCGTGAAGTCGAGCGGCCTGACGTACATGATGTTCGAGACCTCGGCGTTCCACGAGGACTGCTACGCGATGCGCCAGGCGTACAAGGCCGGGACGCTGGGGAAGCTGATCTACTCGGAGGGCGAGTACTACCACCACAGCGTCGAGCAGATCCCGTCGTTCCGCGAGTGGCGGGTGGGCCTGCCGCCGATGTGGTATCCGACGCACTCGACGGCCTACTACATCGCCGTGACCGACGGCACGTTCACCGAGGCGACCTGCCTGGCGATGCCCAGCACCCTGGAGAAGTTCTCCAAGGGCGGGAACCGTTACGAGAACCCGTTCGGCTCGGAGGTCGCCCTCTTCCGCACCAGCGAGGGGGGGACCTCTCGCATGGCGGTGGCCTGGGACGCCTACGCGCCCGGCGGCGAGACCGGCCGCGTCTACGGCCAGCGCGGCGGGATGGTCGGACTGAACTACCAGGGCGAGGTGAAGGACCTCCCCGACCTCACCCGCCCCGCGCTGCCGAAGGAGGTCGCCACCGGCGGCCACGGCGGCTCGCACGGCTTCTTGACCGACGAGTACATCTCCGCGATCCTGGAGAAGCGCAAGCCGATGGTGGACGTCGCCGCGGCCCTGAACATGACCGTCCCCGGCGTGATCGCCCATCAGTCCGCCCTCAAGGGCGGCGAGACCCTGAAGGTCCCCCAGTTCGCTTGACGCGCGGCGGGGGGCCGACCCATCCCCGGAAGCTCGGCCCCCATGAACCTCCGCGCGGTGCTGTTCGACCTCGACGGGACCCTCCTCGACACCCTGGAAGACATCGGCCGATCGGCCAACGATTCCTTGCGCGAGGGGGGCTTCCCGCCCCACCCGATCGATTCCTATCGGAACTTCATCGGCGACGGCGTGGCCGTGCTGTTCCAGCGGGCCTTGCCGGAGGGGGCGTCGAAGGATCCCGAGGCCGTCGCGGGCTGCGTCGCGGCGTTCGGCCGGATCTACGACGCCGGCTGGGACGTGGCGAGCAGGCCCTACCCCGGGATCGCCGGACTGCTGGACGCCCTGCGCGATCGGGCGATCCCGATGGGCGTCCTTTCGAACAAGCCCGACGTGTTCACGCGGAAATGCGTCGGCCGGTTCCTATCGGCGTGGCCGCTCGCGCCGGTGTTCGGCCAGCGCGAGGGCGTCCCCCGGAAGCCCGACCCGGCCGGGGCGATCGAGGCCGCGGCGGCGATGGGCGTCGCGCCGGCGGAGGTGCTGTACCTCGGCGATTCCTCGGTCGACATGCTCACGGCGACGCGAGCCGGGATGTTCGCCGTGGGGGCCGCGTGGGGCTTCCGGAGCGTCGAGGAGCTGGAAGCCCACGGCGCGCGGGCGATCGTCCGGCATCCGTCGGAAGTGCTGGCCCTCCTCTGAGCGGGCACGGCGGTTGCATCGGGGCCTCGGGACGTTCATGCACGCGAACAGCCCCCGGGAGCCGAACCCATGCCTCGCTATGAAGGCGTCCTCCTGGACGTCGACGGGACCCTGGTCGACAGCAACGACGCCCACGCGGAGGCCTGGGTCCGCGCCTTCCGCGACCACGGCTTCGACGTCCCCTTCGACAAGGTCCGCGAGAGGATCGGCAAGGGGGGCGACAAGATGGTCTGGGAGCTGGTCGGGCTCGACAAGGACGAGGACCCGAAGGCGAAGGCCGTGGCCGAGGATCGCACCCGGCTGTTCCTCGACGAGTTCGCGCCCAAGCTCAAGGGCTTCTCCGGGGCCCGCGAGCTGGTCGAGCGGATGAAGGCCGACGGCCTCAAGATCGTCGTCGCCAGCTCGGCCCAGGCCGACGAGCTGGACACGCTCCTGGAGGTCGCCGGCGTCGCCGACCTGATCGAGCACGAGACCTCGTCCGACGACGCCGAGAACTCCAAGCCCGACCCGGACATCGTCGTGGCGGCGCTGGAGGGGGGCGGCCTGTCGGCCTCGAAGGCGGTCATGCTGGGCGACACGCCCTATGACGTCGAGGCCGCGACGCGCGCCGGCGTCGCCGTCATCGCCGTCCGCTCCGGCGGCTGGGGCGACGCCGACCTGAAGGGGGCGATCGCCGTCTACGACGACGTCGCCGACCTGCTGGCGCATTACGACGAATCGCCGCTGGGGAGATGAAGGAGCCTCGCCTGAATCGTCCCCTCTCCCGGCGGGAGAGGGGACGTCGTTCGGCGCGTGCCGTGGGTGGGGATTTATCTCGCCCGGATCCGGGTCGCAAAGATACGGTCAAGGCCATGCCTGGCGGGGGGGGCGCAGGGATGTTGCGGGTTCAGTCGGTAAGGAGGTCGCTGATCGCCCCCATGAGCACGCCCTCGACGCTCGGGGCGACGAGCGAGACGTGGTGGCCCGTCTCGTAGCCGCCCTGCGGATAGGCGGACTCCAGGCCGATGTAGCCGGGGCCGTAGTCGCCGTAGGCGGCCATGGCGACGAAGTGGTGGGGGCGCATCTTCTGGGCGGCGAGCTGATATTCCACGAACAACTCGCCGGGCATGAACAGGACGCGAGCCCGGCCGAGCTTCAGGGCGGAGACGTCGATCAGGTCGCCGGCCTTGCAGCGCCGGATCCAGGCCAGCTCGCAGGCGGCCCTGCCGCGCGATCGGATCGGGGCGTTGGCGTCGGCGACGGTCTCGGCGAGCTTGGCCTCGTCCAGCTCGGGGTCGACGGGGAGGGCGACCTTGACCGTCTTCCAGCCGAGGTCGGCCGACGTGATCGGCGTCTTCACGGTCGCGGCCCACGCCCCGTCCATCCCGGCCTTCACGCGGTCGGCGAGGATCTGGCGGTTCTCGTGCGAGCCGTCGTTGTACTTGCCGGCCGTGACGTTGCCGCCGGCTCCGTCGAAGTGGACGTGGAAGACCCCCGTCGCCTCCTGGCGCTGGTCGCGGGCGATGCCGGGGAAGTCGGGGTTGGCCAGGCCGGTGCGGTAGTAGCTCTGCGGGTGCGTGGCGTAGAAGGTCATCACGGCGACGGGCGTCTCGTCGTCCCACAGGCTGATCATCTTGAGCGCCGGGTCGATGAGGCCCTCGGGCTTGTCGCGGACGACGGGGTCCTTCGTGGCCGACCAGCGGACGTGCTCGACCTTCGTCCCGGAGGCGTCCAGGACGCGACGGTTGGAGGCGACCTTCTCCACGGTCTCCTTGCCCAACCCGACGTGAGTGACCGGCCTCGCGGCGGCGACGGCCTCCTTCACGGCGGCGGCCGTGCGGGCGATCAGGTCGCGGGCGAGCGGGGCGTCGAAGAACTCGCGGGCGATGCCGTGGGGGGCCAGGATCGCGTCGGCCGAGAGGTCCATCGCCGGGGCGTCGTGCTGGTGGAGCGAGTGGACCTCGACGCGCTCGACGGCCGTGCCGGCGGCCTTCGCGATCGCCTCGCGGAACTCGCGCTGGCCGTCGTTGGCGACGCCGATCCAGTCGATCGCGGCCAGGACGACGGGGCCGCCGTCGCCGACGAGGACCACGCCCTTGCAGGCCAGCGGGTGGGCGACGCCCTTCGTCGGGTCGTAGGCCAGCGGGCTGCCGACGGGGGGCGTGGCGTCGACCGCGAACGTCCCGACCTTGAGCGGCGGGGCGGCCGGGGCGGCGGCCGGGGCGAGGAGGAGCAGAGCGAGGGAGGCGACGACGAGGGACCTTCGAAGCATGATCGGATCTTCCGCCTTCGATGTCAGGACGTGTGGAGGAGCTCCTTGACCACGCGGGCCGCGCGGCCGTCGATCAGCCGCTGCGAACGGCCCCCGGCCTGGTAGGCGAGCTTCTCGTGGTCGAGGCCGAAGAGGTTCAGGACGGTGGCCTGGAAGTCGTTCGGGGTGACGACGTCCTCCACCGCGCGGTGGCCGACCTCGTCGGTCGCGCCGAAGGTCATGCCCGGTTTTACGCCGCCGCCGGCCATCCAGATCGTGAAGCCCTGGCCGTTGTGGTCGCGGCCGGCCCCGTCGTCGAGTGCCCCCTCGACGACCGGCAGGCGGCCGATCTCGCCCCCCCAGTGGACGAGGGTGGTGTCGAGCAATCCGCGCTGCTTCAGGTCCTTCACCAGCGCGGCGGAGGGCTTGTCGGTGCGCCGGCAGATGGCGGGGAGGGCGGTCTTGATGCCGCCGTGGGTGTCCCAGGGCTGGCCGCCGAGGAAGATCTGCACGAACCGCACCCCGCGCTCCACGAGCCGGCGGGCGATCAGGCATCGCGTGCCGTAGTCGCGGGTGGCGTCGTCGTCCAGGCCGTACATCTCGCGGACGTGCTTCGGCTCCTGGGAGACGTCCAGCGCCTCCTTGGCGGCGGTCTGCATGCGGGCGGCCAGCTCGAAGCTGCGGATCCGAGACTCCAGGTCGGCCTCGCCGGGGTGACGCTCCAGGTGGGCGCGGTTGAGGCGGTCGAGGAACGCCAGGTTCCGCCCCTGCGCCGCGCCCTTGAGCCGGGGCGGGGCGTCCAGGTTGAGGATCCGGGGCTCGTCGGGCCGGAGGACGGTCCCCTGGTAGAGCGGGGCCATGAAGCCGCTGGACCAGTTCAGGGGGCCGTCGACCGGCGGGCCCCCCGGGTCGGACAGGACCATGTAGGCCGGCAGCTCGCGCGACTCGCTCCCCAGGCCGTAGACCAGCCAGCTCCCCAGCGTCGGCCGGCCGGTCTGGGCCGGGATGCCGCCGTGGAAGAACCGGATGGAGACCTCGTGGCCGTTGTGGCCGGTGTGCATCGACCGGATGATGCACAGGTCGTCGGCGCAGGTGGCGATCTCGGGGAGCAGCTCGGAGACGTCGGCCCCGGATTCGCCGTGCTTCTTGAACTTCCACGGGCTGCCGAACAGCTTCTTGCTGGCGCGGTTGACGAAGCTGAAGCCGACCTCCCCCTCGTAGTCGGTGCCGTGCTTGCGGGTCAGCTCCGGCTTGGGGTCGAACAGGTCGACGTGCGACGGCCCGCCGTGCATGAACAGCGAGATCATCGCGTTCGCCCGGGGGGCGAAGTGGGGCGCGCGCGGCTCCAGCGTGAGCGGGTGGTTGTCCGGCATGACCTTGCTCGGGTCGGCCAGCAGCTTCTCCTCGTGGAGGAGGTGCGCCAGGGCGACGGCGCCCACGCCGAAGGCCGTGTCCGCCAGGAACGAGCGCCGGGTCGCGTATCGGGGGTCAGTCGACATACAAGAACTCGTTCGAGTTGAAGAGTTGCTGGCACAGGTCGGCCAGCGCGGCCCGGTCGCGGTCCTTGGCGTCCGGGTCCCGCTCCAGGGCCGCGCGCCGGTCGGCGACGAACTCGCGGGCCATGCCCGACTCTTCGGGGGTGGGGGGGCGGAGGTAGGCGGCCCGCCAGGAGGCGGCGACGCGGGCGTCGAGGGCCTCGGGCGCGTCGCCGGGGCTCGCGGCGACGACCCTCGCGGCCAGCGCCTCGGCGTGCTTCAGGACGAAATCCCCGTTCATCAGCATGAGCGCCTGCGGGGCCGAGGTCGCGTCGGCCCGGCGCTCGCAGTTGACGGCCATCACGGGGGCGTCGAACGTCGTCAGGAACGAGATCGGCCGCGAGCGCCGGACCTGGAGGTAGACGCTGCGGCGGGGGGCGTCGCCCATCGCGTTGATCAGGCCCACGCCGTCCTCGACGACCTCGACGGCCGGGCCGAACGGCGTGACGTCGAGCGGGCCGGCGACCGCCAGGACGGCGTCGCGGAGCGATTCGGCGTCGAGCCGGCGGACCGGGAAGCGGCTCAGCAGCGCGGCGTCGGGGTCGACCTCGTCGCGACGAGAATCGCGGAGCGACGCCTGGCGGTAGGCCGTGGAGGTCATCACCGCGCGATGGAACGCCTTGAGGCTCCAGCCCGATTCGACCAGCGTGCAGGCCAGCCAGTCCAGCAGCTCGGGGTGCGTCGGCTTGACGCCGAGGTTGCCGAAGTCGCCGGGGGTCTCGACGATCCCGCGGCCGAAGTGGTGCATCCAAAATCGGTTCGCCAGCGCCCGCGCGACGAGCGGGTGGCGGCCGTCGGTGAGGCGGCGGGCGAACGCCAGGCGGCGTCCCGTGGTGGGGGCGTCGGCGGGGGCGTCGGCCACCTCGTAACGCTCCCCCTCGGGCGACGCGATGGTCAGGTCGCCGGGCGTCACCGGCTTCGTGGGCTGGCGGTGGTCGCCGCGGTGGAAGACCCTGGTCTCGGGGCGGACGCCGGGGGCCTCGTCGAGCACCGCGACGAAGTCCTCGACGGGCTTCTCGGCCCGCTTGGCGGCGACGGCGGCGTTGTCCTTCTTCAACTCCTCGGCGGCCTTGTCGTTGTACTGGTAGAGGACGCCGGGGGTGATGTTCAGGCTCGGGTTGTTGGCGACGAGCGCCTTCTGCTCGTCGGTCCGCTTGTCGGCCGGCGCGGCGAACGCCTCGCGGAGCGGCGCCCGCATCGGCTCGGGGTGCTTGTTCAGCTCGGCGGTCAGGGCCTCGGCGATGAACCGGTCGGTCTTCTCGGCCACGGCCTTCTGGAGGACGGCGGCCTCGGCGTCGACGGCCGTGGCCTTCGCGCGGTCGGCGTCGGTGTAGAGCGAGACCAGCCGGCCGCGGGGCTGGCGCCAGTGGGAGGGGTCGAGTGCCGGTTCGAACACGGCGCGGAGGCGGTAGTAGTCTTCCTGCGGGATCGGGTCGTAGCGGTGGTCGTGGCACTGGGCGCAGGCGATCGTCAGGCCGTAGAACGCCGAGCCGACGACCTTGATCGTGTCGGCGACGACCTGGTTGGAGGCGAGCGGGACGTCGCCGCCGCTGGTCGTGCCGTCGGCCACCATGCGGAGGAAGCCGGTGGCGGCCAGGGTCTCGACCTCCTCGGGCGAGAGGCCGTCCTTGCGGTCGACCAGCTCGTCGCCGGCCAGCTGCTCGACGATGAAGCGGTCGAGCGGCCTGTCGTCGTTGAACGAACGGATGACGTAATCGCGATACTTGTAGGCGTAGGGGCGGGGCGTGTCGTTCGGGTTGTCGCCGTCGGAGTCGGCGTAGCCGGCGACGTCCAGCCAGTGGCGCCCCCAGCGCTCGCCGTAGCGGGGGCTGGCGAGCAGGCGGTCGATCAGCCGCTCGTAGGCGTCCTCGCGCGGGTCGGCGACGAACGCCTCGACCTCCTCCCAAGTCGGCGGCAGGCCGGTCAGGTCGAAGCTGGCGCGGCGGATCAGCGCCCGACGGTCGGCGTCGGGCGAGAACTCCAGGCCCTTCTCGCGGAGCCTGGCGGCGAGGAAGGCGTCGATCGGCGATCGGACGCCGTCCCCCTCGACGGCCGGCGGCGTCGGTTTCTTGAGCGGCTGATACGCCCAGTGGGCGCGGTCTTCCTCGGTGATGGGGAGGCCGGGGGGGAGCGATTCCGGCTCGGGGCGGAGGGTGGGGGCCCCGGCGGCGATCCAGCGCTCGATGACGGCGACCTGCTCGGCCGGCACCTTCTTCTCGCCCGGGGGCATCTCGCCGTCCTGGATCCGGGCCAGCAGGTAGCTGCCGTCGGCGTCGCCGGCCGTCAGCGCGGGGCCGCTCGTCCCGCCCGCCTCGGCGAAGCGCTTCAGGCGGAGGTCCAGCTTCCCCTTGGTCGCCTCGCCGCCGTGGCAGTCCAGGCAGTACGCCCGGAGGATCGGCCGGACGTCCTTCTCGAACGACGGCGCCTCCTCGGCCAGGGCCGGACACGACGACCCGACGGCCAGCACGGCCGCGGCGACCCACCTTCGAACCTGCGGCATGAGCGTCCCTCCTCGTGCCGTCGATGTCGACGACGGCCTCGTTGGATTATTGTTCAACGAGGCCGGCGAAGCAAGGCCGCGAGTGGGCGGGGGGGGCCGACGCCGCGGGGGCGTCGGCCCCGGAGGCTTCAGCCGGCGCCGCCGGCGGGGGCGCCGGCGCGGGGCTTCTTGACGGCGGCGCGGGCGTAGTCGCGGTTCAGCCGGGCGATGAAGCCCATGCTGATCTCCTTGGGGCAGACCGCCTCGCATTCGCCGTGGTTGGTGCAGGTGCCGAAGCCTTCGGCGTCGGCCTGGTCGATCATCGCCAGCGAGCGCTGGTCCTTCTCGGGGGCGCCCTGGGGGAGGAGGTTGAGGTGCTGCGCCTTGGCGGAGACGAACAGCATGGCCGAGGCGTTGGGGCAGGCGGCCACGCAGGCGCCGCAGCCGATGCAGGCGGCGGCGTCCATGGCGAGGTCGGCGTCCTGCTTCGGCACGGGGAGGCCGTTGGCCTCCGGGGCGTTGCCGGTGCGGACCGAGACGAAGCCGCCGGCCGCGATGATGCGGTCGAAGGCCGAGCGGTCCACCATCAGGTCCTTGATGACCGGGAAGGCCCCGGCGCGCCAGGGCTCGATGGTCAGCTCGGCGCCGTCGTCGAAGCTGCGCATGTGGAGCTGGCAGGTGGTCGTCGCGCGGCGGGGGCCGTGGGGGCTGCCGTCGACGACGACGCCGCACTGGCCGCAGATCCCCTCGCGGCAGTCGTGGTCGAAGGCGATCGGCTCGCGGCCCGACTTGATGAGCCGCTCGTTGACGACGTCGAGCATCTCCAGGAACGACATGTCGGTGCTGATGCCGCGGGCTTCGTCCTTGTACGTCACGAACCCGCCCGCGGCGCCGCGGTTCTTCTGCCTCCAGACGTGGAGCGTCAGGTTGAGGAGCTTCTCTTCACCTTGTCCGGCCATCGCGGAACCTCTCGACTAATGCGCTTGGGGGGACGGAGAACGCCACGAACCGGATCGCGCTCACTTGTAGCTTCGGGTCTGGAGGTGGACGTTCTCGAACGTCAGCGGCTCGACGTGGCGGGCGGGGGGCGCGTCGTCGCCCTTGTACTCCCACGCGGCGACGTGGCAGAAGTTGTCGTCGTCGCGCTGGGCCTCGTGGTCGGGGGTCTGGTATTCCTCGCGGAAGTGGGCGCCGCAGGACTCCCGGCGCTCCAGGGCGTCCAGGCAGAGCAGCTCGCCCAGCTCGATCAGGTCGGCGACGCGGTTGGCCTTCTCCAGCGACTGGTTGACCTCCTCGTTCGTCCCCAGGACGCGGACGCCCTTCCAGAAGTCCCGCTTGAGCTGGGGCAGCGCGGCCAGGGCCTTCTTGAGCCCGGCCTCGTTGCGGCCCATGCCGCAGTCGTTCCACATGATCTGGCCCAGCTCGCGATGGAAGTCGTCCGGGGTTTTGTCCCCCTGGATCGACAGCAGCCGCTTCGTCCGGTCGGCCACGTCGGACTCGGCCGTCTTGAACGCCGGGTGGTCGGCCTTGATCTTGTCGAAGGTCCGGACGGTGCCGAAGTAGTTGCTGATGGTGTAGGGCGCGACGAAGTAGCCGTCGGCCAGCCCCTGCATCAGGGCGCTGGCGCCCAGGCGGTTGGCGCCGTGGTCGGAGAAGTTGGCCTCGCCGAGGACGAACAGGCCCTCGATCGTGCTCATCAGGTTGTAGTCGACCCAGAGCCCGCCCATCGTGTAGTGCGAGGCGGGGTAGATCCGCATCGGGACCTTGTACGGGTCCTCGTCGGTGATCCGCTCGTACATGTCGAACAGGTTGCCGTAGCGCTCGCGGATCGTGTCCACCCCCAGGCGCTGGATCGCGTCGGCGAAGTCCAGGTAGACGCCGCGGCCGGTCTTGCCGACGCCGCGGCCGTCGTCGCAGGCTTCCTTGGCGGCGCGCGAGGAGATGTCGCGGGGGGAGAGGTTGCCGAACGCCGGGTACTTGCGCTCCAGGTAGTAGTCGCGCTCGTCCTCGGGGATCTGGCCGGGGGGGCGATGGTCCCCCTGCTTCTTGGGGACCCAGATGCGGCCGTCGTTGCGGAGCGACTCCGACATCAGCGTCAGCTTGCTCTGGTGGTCGCCCGTGACGGGGATGCAGGTGGGGTGGATCTGGGTGTAGCAGGGGTTGGCGAACGCCGCGCCCTTCTTGTACGCCCGCCAGATGGCCGTGCAGTTGGCGCCCTTGGCGTAGGTGGCCAGGTAGAAGACCGTGCCGTAGCCGCCCGTGGCCAGGACGACCGCGTCGGCGACGTGCGACTCCAGCGCGCCGGTCTCCATGTCCCGGACGACGATGCCGCGGGCCTTGCCGTCGACGACGACGAGCTGCTGCATCTCGTGCCGGGTGTGCATCTTCACCGTCCCCAGGCCGACCTGGCGCTCCAGGGCCTGGTAGGCGCCCAGCAGGAGCTGCTGGCCGGTCTGGCCGCGGGCGTAGAACGTCCGCGAGACCTGCGCCCCGCCGAACGAGCGGTTGGCCAGCAGGCCGCTGTACTCGCGGGCGAACGGCACGCCCTGGGCGACGCACTGGTCGATGATGTTGACCGACACCTCGGCCAGGCGATGGACGTTGGCCTCGCGGGCGCGGAAGTCGCCCCCCTTGATGGTGTCGTAGAACAGCCGTTGGACGCTGTCGCCGTCGTTCTGGTAGTTCTTGGCGGCGTTGATGCCGCCCTGCGCGGCGATCGAGTGGGCCCGGCGGGGGCTGTCCTGGTAGCAGAAGCAGGTGACGTTGTACCCCAGCTCCGCGAGCGAGGCGGAGGCCGAGGCCCCGGCCAGCCCCGAGCCGACGACGATCACGGAATACTTCCGCTTGTTCGCCGGGTTGACCAGCTTCATGTCGAACTTGTGCTGCGTCCACTTTTCGGCGAGCGGGCCGGGGGGGACGTTCGATTTCAATTCCACGGGAGGCTCCTGATCACTTGGCTTCGGCCGGGGCGGCGGGTTCGGCGGCCTTGGGGGCGGCGGTCGCGGGCTCGGGCTCGGCCGGCCTGGGCGGGGCGAGGGCGGCGTCCGAGGTCGCGGCCGGCGGCGGCGCGGCGTCCTCCGGGCCGATCACCCCGGCCATCACGAGCAGCGGGACCACGGCGAACCCGATCGTCACCAGCGCGGTGAAGATCGTCGCCCCGGCGCGGCCGGTTGACCCGTAGCGGCCCTCGGGCAGGCCCAGGGTCAGCAGCATGCTCCAGACGCCGTGCCACAGGTGCAGGGCCAGCATCGCCATCGCCAGGACGTAGATCAGCCCGACGAGGCCGCCCAGGCCGGTGACGACGTTGTGATAGACGTCGTGGGCGTCGAAGCTCGGGTGGACGGTACCGGTGGTCAGGTGGAGGATGTGGAAGATGATGAAGGCCAGCAGCAGCGGCCCGGTGATCTTCATCGACCGCGAGGCGTAAGACGACTCGCGCCAGACCCGCTTGCGGTACGCCTGGGGGCGGGCCGCGGCGTTCTTCTTCGCCAGGGCGAGGAACGCGTAGATGTGCAGGCCGACCATGGTCAGCAGCCCGGCCCGCACGGCCCACAGCAGGGCCGGCTCCTTGCGGAGCAGCTTGGCGTAGTCGTTCAGGGCCTCGGCCCCCTGGAACGCCTGGAGGTTGCCGAGCATGTGGCCCAGCACGAACAGGGAGAGGGCGACGCCGGTCAGGGCCATGATCAGCTTCAGCCCGATCGAGGAGGTCAAAAACCTCTGCACTCGATTGCGGGGGGGGACCGGCCTCCGCTCCGCGGCGGGACTCGGGGCGACCGCGCTCATTTCGATTTCCTGTTGAACGGGGATGGGGCCGGGGGCGCGGTGGTGTCGCGCGGCCGGCTCGAAATCGGGGCGGGCTCGCGGGGAGGGGGGAGCCTCCGGGCGCGCCATCGCCCCATTCTATGCGAATCGCCAAGCTCCAGGGAGCGAGCCCCGCCGAATCGTCGCGGGGCCCAGGGACCGTGACCGCTCCGGCGTCCCCTCTCCCGTCGGGAGAGGGCGGCCCGAAGGGCCGGGCGAGGGTCGCCGGATCCTAATAGAGTTGGTATCGCGATCGACGCCTTCTCCCCTTGAGGGAGAAGGTGGCCCGGAGGGCCGGATGAGGGGTTGACCGCCGTCGCATCTCGGCGAAGGACCCGCCGCCCGAAGGCCTCGGGATCCGAAGGCCGTCGGCCGCGCCACCCCTCATCCGGCCTTCGGCCACCTTCTCCCTCAAGGGGAGAAGGATGCTTGGTTCGGCCTGACCGAGTCTCGCGCGACCGGTATGCCCTCCGAACTCCGGCGACCCTCACCCGCCGCTGCGCGGCCGCCCTCTCCCGGCGGGAGAGGGGATCTTTGGTTCCGCCTCGCGGCCTCAGTGGGCCTCCTTCGACACCTCGCACAGCTCCGTCAGCACGCCGAAGGTGCTCTTGGGGTGGACGAAGGCGATCTGCAGGTGGTGCGAGCCGGGGCGGGCCTTCTCGTCGATCATGCGGAGGCCCCTGGCCTTCACGTCGGCGATGCGGGCGTCGATGTCGTCGACTTCCAGCGCGACGTGGTGCAGGCCCTCGCCCTTCTTCTCGATGAAGGCGGCGACGGTGCTGGTCGGGTCGGTCGGCTCCAGCAGCTCGAAGCGCACCGGGCCGACGCGGAAGAAGCCGACCTTCACCTTCTGGTCGGCGACGACTTCCTCGCCCTCGAACGCGGCGCCGAGGACGTCGGTGTAATATTCCTTCTGGGCCTCGATCGACCGGACGGCGATGCCGATGTGGTTGACGGCCTTGACGTCGGCGGCGGCCATGGCGGGCTCCTTTGTCGGTCTCTGGGATCAAGCCGCACGTCACGGCTCTTGAGGGGCCATCGTAACGGCCTTCCCCCCTCGCGGGGGAAGGTGGCCCGAAGGGCCGGATGAGGGGGAGGACGCTCCAGACGGCCGTCGGATCTCGCGACGGCCGGCATGGACGGGCCTTCGGATCCCGACGGGCCTCGTGCTTCGCGTCCCCCTCATCTGACCCCTTCGGGGTCTGTCTTCCCCCGCGAGGGGGGAAGACCGTTCGCGTCATGACGTCCCCGGGAGACCGTGACGGTCGGGGGGAAAGATCCGCCGGGGATGGGCCCCGGCGGCGTGCGGTCATTCGAATACGACGAGCACCTGGCCCTGCTTGACGGCGTCGCCGGGGGCGACGTTGACCTTGGCGACCTTGCCGGCGGCGGGGGCGGTGATGGAGGTCTCCATCTTCATCGCCTCGATGACGACGAGGACCTCGTTGGGCTGGATCTGGGCGCCGACCTTGGCCTCGACGCGGGAGACGGTCCCGGCGAACGGGCTGCGGCAGACCTTCGACTCGTCGCCGACCGGCTCGACGGCGGCCGACGGGGCGGCGACGGGGGCGGCGGGGACGCGGACCTGGCCGATCGGGGCGACGAACCCGGGCCTGGCCCGCTCGGGCTCCGAGACCTCGACGTCGACCTCGTAGAGCTTCCCGTCCACGGTGATCTTGAGTTTCAAGGCTGGCTCCTCGCCGTGCTCAGGGCGTGCGACGCCTGGATGGCGACCCGGCCCTGCTGGGCCCAGGCGTCGGAGCCGAGCAACTGGATCTGCCGAATGTGGGCCTTCTTGCCGAGGTACGCCGCGATCGTCGCGGCGATGACCCTCAGCGTGTGGTCGTCGATCGGCGTCGCGGCGGCCGGCGCGGGGGCGACCCGCGCGGCCTCCAGCGTCGCGACCCGCTCCCCCAGGCGGGCGACGTCGGCCCGGAGCGACTCCAGGAGCGCGACGACGTCGGCCAGGCTGGGCGTTTCCGTCTTCATCGGGATTCGCTCCGGGCTTTAGAGGGGGATGAGGCCGTGCTTCTTCGCCGGCCGCTGCTCGCGCTTGGTGTTCAGGTATTCGAGCGCCTGGGCCAGGTGCTTGCGGGTGTCGGCCGGCTCGATGATGTCGTCGACCAGCCGGCGGCCGGCGGCGACGAACGGGGTCGAGAAGGCGTCCTTGTACTGCCGGATCAGCTCGGCCCGCTTCGCCGCCTTGTCCTCGGCCGCGTCCATCTCCTTGCGGAAGACGATCTCCACGGCCCCCTCGGCGCCCATCACGGCGACCTCGGCCGTCGGCCAGGCGAAGACGCGGTCGGCGCCCAGGTCCTTGGAGCACATCGCCAGGTGCGCCCCGCCGAACGACTTCCGCAGGATCACCTGGATCTTGGGGACGGTCGTCGCCGAGTACGCGAACAGCAGCTTGGCGCCGTGCCGGATGATCCCGCCGTACTCCTGCTGCACGCCCGGCAGGAAGCCGGGGACGTCCACGAACGTGATCAGCGGGATGTTGAAGGCGTTGCAGAACCGGATGAACCGCGCCCCCTTGTCCGACGCGTTGATGTCGAGAGCCCCGGACATCACCTGCGGCTGGTTCGCCACGATCCCGACCGACCGGCCCAGGATCCGGGCGAAGCCGACCACCAGGTTCATCGCGTAGCCGGCCTGGACCTCCAGGAAGTCCCCCTGGTCGACGATCTCGGCGATGACGCGGCGGACGTCGTACGCCTGCTTGGGCTCGACCGGGACGATCGAGTTGAGCGCGGGGTTGGCGTCGACGTCGTTGGGGCAGTCGATCCGGGGCGGATCCTCCAGGTTGTTCGAGGGCAGGAAGCTGAGGAGGCGGCGGCAGGTGTGCAGGGCCTCCTTGTCGTCCTCGGCGACGAAGTGGACGACGCCCGAATTGGCCATGTGGGCGTCGGCCCCGCCCAGGGCCTCGGCGGTGATCTGCTCGCCGGTCACCTGCTTGATGACCTGCGGGCCCGTGATGAACATCTGGGCCTTGCGGGTCATGATGATGAAGTCGGTCAGCGCCGGCGAGTACGCCGCGCCGCCGGCGCAGGGGCCGCTGATGACGGAGACCTGGGGGACGGCCCCGGAGAGCGAGACGTTGGTGAAGAAGACCTTGCCGTAGCCGGAGAGGCTGTCGATCCCCTCCTGCACGCGGGCCCCGCCCGAGTCGTTGATGAAGACGAACGGGCTGCCGGTGTGGAGCGACATCTCCATCACCTCGGCCACCTTCAGCGAGTGGACCTCGCCGGCCGACCCGCCCAGGACGGTGAAGTCCTGGCTGGCCAGGTGGACCAGGCGGCCGTCGATCGACGCCGCGCCGGTGACCACGCCGTCGGCCGGGACCTCCTTGCCGGCCATGCCGAACTCGGCCTGGCGGTGGCGTGCGAACAGCCCGATCTCCTCGAAGCTCCCCTGATCGACGAGCGCCTCGACGCGCTCGCGGGCGGTGAGCTTGCCGTCCTTGTGCTGCTTCTCGACCCGGGCCGCGCCGCCCCCCTCCGCGAGGTGGGCGCGGGCCGCGCGAAGCTCCTCGACGAGCTTCTCCATCGATTTCGGCGCCGTGCTCATGGTTCGTTCTCTCTTTCTCTTCTCGGCCGATTCAGGCCGGCTGGACGGTCACCTTGTGCGTCTTGTCGCCGATGGACACGTCGTAGGTGACCGGGCCGGTGATCGAGGCCGAGCCGTCGGCGCCCTTGGCGGCGGCCGGCTTGGCGGCGGTGGCCGGGCTCTTGCACGGATCCTTGGGCCCCTCCGCCCGGTTGGCGAAGAACTTGGGGGCGACCTGGGGGAACATCGCGTACGTCAACGTGTCTTCCGGGCTGCCGTCGTGCCCCTTCAGCGCCTTCGCGGCGGCGTCGAGCGCCTCCCACTCGGGCTTGAGCAGGTCGGCCGGGCGCTCGGAGATGGGGCCCTTCTTGGCGTGCTTCTCGGCCAGCTCCACGACCTTCGGGTCGCGATCGCCGATCGCCTCGCCGTAGTAGCCCAGCATCAGGTCGGCGAACTCGCCGGTCATGGCCTTGTACTCGCCCATCAGGACGTTGAACACGGCCTGCGTGCCGACGATCTGGCTCGACGGCGTCACCAGCGGCGGGTAGCCGGCGTCCTTGCGGACCTTCGGCACCTCGGCGAGAACCTCCTTCAGCTTGTCGCCGGCGCCCTGCTGGCGGAGCTGGCTCTCCATGTTGGAGATCATGCCGCCGGGGATCTGGCTGTCGAAGATCTCGGTCTCCACGCCGTAGATCTTCGACTCGAACTCGGCGTACCGGGGCCGGACCTTGGCGAAGTGCTCCTTGATCTTCAGGAGCCGATCCTTGTCCAGCTTCGTCTCGTAGCCCGTCCCCTGGAGCATCTCCACCAGGGCCTCGGTCGGGTTGTGGCCGGGGCCCAGCGAGAGCGAGGAGATGGACGTGTCGACGATGTCGGCCCCCGCCTCGATGGCCTTCATCAGGCTGACGAGCGTGACGCCGGTGGTGGAGTGGACGTGGACGTGGACCGGCATGGCCTCGCCGCACTTCTCCTTGATGCCGCGGACGATCTGGTACGCCGGCTCGGGGCGGAGCAGGGCGGCCATGTCCTTCAGGCAGATCGACGCCGCGCCCATCTCCTGGAGCCGCTGCGCCAGCTCGACGAACTTCTCGACGGTGTGCAGCGGCGAGGTGGTGTAGCAGATGGTCCCCTCGGCCCACTTGCCCGTCCGCTTGACGGCCTCCATCGCCCGCTTCAGGTTGCGCGGGTCGTTCAGGGCGTCGAAGACGCGGAAGACGTCCATGCCGTTCTCGGCCGACTTGTCGACGAAGCGGTCGACGACCGTGTCTTCATAGTGGCGGTAGCCCAGCAGGTTCTGGCCGCGGAGCAGCATCTGGAGCCGCGAGTTCGGCATCAGCTTGCGGAAGGTCCGCAGCCGCTCCCACGGATCTTCGTTCAGGAACCGGATGCACGAGTCATACGTCGCCCCTCCCCAACACTCGACGCTCCAGTAGCCGGCCTTGTCGATGTCCTCGCATGCCGGGATCATGTCCTCCAGCGTCATGCGCGTGGCCAGGAGGCTCTGGTGGGCGTCGCGGAGGACCAACTCCGTGACCTCGACCGTGCGTGGCATCTTCGCGGACTCCTCTCAGGTCCGTCCCGACGCGCCGCGCGTGATCGCCCGGCGTGGGGCGGAGAGTTCCACAAGTTCAACAAAAGGGCGGGGGGGCCGGTATGATCCGGGGCCGCGCTCGTCGGCTTGTGCGGGGGAAGGGCGGCGGCGGGGTCGATGTGGAGAGCCCGACCGCCATGGTTCCATCATAGACCAATCTCGGCCCCCGCACCACATCGCAAATCGTCGATTCGGGGAATTTCTCCCGATATTTTCGTATGGACTGCAAGAAGCGGCGGGCCGCCGCCCTGGATCGTCGAGAAAGGGATGCTGATGCGAGAAGTCCGCCTGGACGTCATCGTCCGCCCGACCGAGATCGACGTCAACGCGCACGTCAACAACGCCAAGTTCGTCGAGTACCTCGAATGGGGCCGCGAGGAGTGGTACGACCGCAACGGCCTGGAATACGAGACGCTGAAGGCCATGGGGGCGACGACGGTCACGGTGAACGTGAACGTCAACTATCGCAGCGAATGCCGGCAGGGGGAAGTGCTCACCATCGTCACGCGGCCGGGCCGGCTGGGGCGGACGAGCTTCGCCTTCGACCAGCAGATCCTCAAGGCCGACGGGACCGTGGCGATCGACGCCGTGATCACCTTGGTCACGATCGACCCGCAGACGCGCAAGCCGCGCGTCGTGCCGGAGGGCCTGGCGAAGGCGCTAACGGGCTGAGGGCGCGAGTTCAGGCCTCATCGCCCGGTGCGGGGGCCTCGTCGTTGCGGAGGAGGGGGGGGAGGCGGTGGGCGGGGCGGTCGCGATCGCGCCGGCGTTCGGCGTCGGCGGCGTCGTGGGCCTCCAGGGTCTCCCAGCGGTGCTCGGCCTTGATGGTGCGAATGGTGCCGGAGCGGGACCGCATGACGACGGATTCGGTGGTGGCGCCCTCGGGGCTGTAGCGGACGCCGCGGAGGAGCGAGCCGTCGGTGATGCCGGTGGCGGCGAAGAAGACGTCGTCACCCTTGACGAGGACGTCGGTGGTCAGGACGCGGTCGATGTCGTAGCCGGCGTCGACGACGGCCTTGCGCTCGGCGTCGGAGCGGGGGCGGAGGCGGCCCTGGATCGCGCCGCCGAGGCATTTGAGGGCCGCCGCGGCGACGACGGCCTCGGGGGTGCCGCCGATGGTGTACATCAGATCGATGCCCGTGCCGCGGGTGGCGGCGGCGATGGCGGCGGCGACGTCCCCCTCGGCGAAGATGTAGACGCGGGCGCCGATCGCCCGGATGCGGGCCATGGCCTCGTGGTGCCGCTCGCGGTCGAGGACGGCGACGGTCAGGTCCTCGACCTGCATGCCCTTGGCGGCGGCGACCTTGCGGACGTTCTCCTCGATCGGGGCCTCGACGTCGATGACGCCGGCGGCCTCGCGACCGCAGGCCACCTTCTCCATGTAGAAGCAGGGGCCGGGGTCGAACATGGTCCCGCGCTGGGAGACGGCGACGACGGCGACGGCGTTGGCCATGCCGCCGGCGACCAGCCGGGTGCCGTCGATCGGGTCGACGGCGATGTCGACCCGCGGCCCCTCGCCGGTCCCCAGGCGTTCGCCGTTGAACAGCATGGGGGCCTCGTCCTTCTCCCCCTCGCCGATGACGACGACGCCGTCGAACTGCATGGAGTTGAACAGCAGGCGCATCGCGTCGACCGCCGCGCCGTCGGCCGCGTTCTTGTCGCCCCGGCCGACCCAGCGGGCCGCCGCGAGCGCGGCGGCCTCGGTGGTGCGGACGAGGTCGAGGGCCAGGTTGTGGTCGGGCGTGATGTGGACGCGCTCGCGGGTCATCAGTGCGGCCCTCGCTCGGGATCCTCGGCCGGGCCTCAGGCCTGCGGGTGCCAGCCGGCGTCGGCCCAGAGCTGGCCGCTGACGGCGGAGTTGCAGATGAGGAAGTAGATCGCGTCGGCGATCTCCGACGGGGCGATCAGCCGGCGGAGCTGGGTGTAGGGGAGGATGTTCTTCTCGATGTACTCCTCGCCCAGGGCGCGGGTCATCGGCGTGTCGGTGTAGCCGGGATGGATCACGGCGCAGCGGACGCCGAAGTTGATGGCCTCCTTCGACAGCGTGGAGGCGACGCCTTCCAGGCCCGACTTGGAGGCGGCGTAGGCGACCTGGCCGGAGTTGCCGTGCGAGGTGACGGCGCCCAGGAAGATGATCGTCCCCTGGATCCCCTCGTCCGGGCTCCACGAGGTCTTGCCCCGCTTGTGGCGATCGTCGGCGATCCGGGCGATCGTCTCCATGGCCCAGGCGGCCGGGGCGATCAGGTTGACCTCGCACAGCTCGCGGAACTTGTCGAGCGGGTAGGTCTCGGCCCGGCCGGTCTTCTCGTCGACCTTCACGGCCGGCTGGTCGAAGCTCACGCCGGCGGCCGGGATGCAGATGCTCGGCGCGCCGTACTTGCTGGAGATCAGGTCGAACGCCTTGGCGCGGAAGGCGGCGTCGGTGACGTCGCCGATGATGGCCTCGGCGACCGGGCGCTCCATCCGGTCGTTGATCGTGCGGGCGAGGTTGATGACGCTCTCGCTGCTGTCGACCAGGCCCACGGCCCCGACGCCGCGGTCGGCCAGCTCCATCGCGACGGCCTGTCCGATGCCGCTGCCGGCGCCGGTGATGACGGCCGACTTGCCCTTGATGATCATGGCGATGCTCTCGATCTCGATGGTCGGGACCTTGGGACTCGTGCTCGGGCCGGCTCGTCCCGGCCGCGGCCGGGGGGGCGGGTCGACGCCCTCCCGCGGGGCGGCGCCGCCCCAGATACCCTCAATCCTGGCAGATTCCCCCGGCGTGTCAAGGGCGAGGCGGCGTCAACGGACTCGAATGCGTTGATTCGTCCGCCGGACGTTCCGGCGGCGGCGAACCGGCCCGCGATTTCGAAATCCGTGAAATGGGAGGAATCTCGCCCGGGGCCCGTTCTCCGATGGCCGACGCCCCGGCGCCGCGATATCCTGAAGTCAGAGACGAGGCCCTCGGCGCCGCCGCGACGCCCGCCGGCCTCCCCCGCCCATCGCATCCGAGGGCGGGCCGCTCCCGCCCCGTTCGACGGGCGGGACGCCCGATTCACAGGGACCCGACGTCGCCGCCGACCCGGCCCCCGGGGCCGATGACGCCCCCCGCGCGGCCGATGAGGCGACGTCCGCATCACCACGACAAGGGATGAGAGGCCCGAGACCATGAGCGAGTCACTGCCCAACTCCTCCGACCTGAGCGGCTGGCGCAAGGCCGCCGCCAAGTTCGCCCCCGAGAACAAGGTCGAGAACCTCGACTGGAAGACGCCGGAGGGGATCGACGTCAAGCCGCTGTACACGGCCCAGGACGTCAAGGACCTGGAATACGCCGACACGCTCCCGGGCTTCGAGCCGTTCGTCCGCGGCCCCCAGGCCACCATGTACGCCGTCCGCCCCTGGACGATCCGCCAGTACGCCGGCTTCTCCACGGCCGAGGAGTCGAACGCCTTCTACAGGAAGGCCCTGGCGGCCGGCGGCCAGGGGATCTCGGTCGCCTTCGACCTGGCCACCCACCGCGGCTACGACTCCGACCACCCCCGCGTCCAGGGCGACGTCGGCAAGGCCGGCGTGGCGATCGACTCGGTCGAGGACATGAAGCTCCTGTTCGACGCCATCCCGCTCGACAAGGTCTCGGTCTCTATGACCATGAACGGGGCCGTGCTGCCGGTCCTGGCCGGCTACATCGTCGCGGCCGAGGAGCAGGGGGTGACGCTCCCGCAGCTCTCCGGGACCATCCAGAACGACATCCTCAAGGAGTTCATGGTCCGCAACACCTACATCTATCCCCCCGAGCCCTCGATGCGGATCGTCGCCGACATCATCGAGTACACGGCTCACAAGATGCCCAAGTTCAACTCGATCTCCATCTCCGGCTACCACATGCAGGAGGCCGGCGCCACCCAGGCGCTGGAGCTGGGGCTGACGCTCGGCGACGGCAAGGAGTACGTCAAGACCGCGCTGGCCAAGGGGCTGGACGTCGACGAGTTCGCCGGCCGGCTCAGCTTCTTCTTCGCGATCGGCATGAACTTCTACCTGGAGATCGCCAAGCTCCGCGCCGCGCGGCTCTTGTGGTGGAAGATCATGAAGGGCTTCAACCCCAAGAAGCCCAAGTCGATGATGCTGCGGACGCACTGCCAGACGTCGGGCTGGTCGCTGACCGAGCAGGACCCGTACAACAACGTCGTGCGGACGACGATCGAGGCGATGGCGGCGGTCTTCGGCGGGACGCAGTCGCTGCACACGAACTCGTTCGACGAGGCCATCGCCTTGCCGACCGACTTCTCGGCCCGCATCGCGCGCAACACCCAGATCCTCATCCAGGAGGAGACGCACATCGGCTCCGTCGTCGACCCCTGGGCCGGCTCGTACATGATGGAGAAGCTGACGCAGGAGATCGCCGACAAGGCGTGGGAGGTCATCGAGGAGGTCGAGAAGCTGGGCGGCATGACCAAGGCCGTCGAGTCCGGCTGGGCCAAGATGAAGATCGAGGAGTGCGCCGCCGAGAAGCAGGCGCGGATCGACTCGGGCCTCGACGTCATCGTCGGCGTGAACAAGTACCGGCTGCCGAAGGAGGATGCGGTCGAGATCCGCGAGATCGACAACTCGGCCGTCCGCGACTCGCAGATCGCCCGGCTGAAGGAGCTGCGCGAGAAGCGGGACTCGGCCGCGGTGCGGGCGGCGCTCGACGAGCTGACCGAGGTCGCCCGCAAGGGCGAGGGGAACCTGCTGGAGGCGACCGTGAAGGCCGTCCGCCTGCGGGCGACGGTCGGCGAGTGCTCCGACGCGCTGGAGAAGGTGTGGGGCCGGTTCCGGGCCAACAACCAGGTGATCTCCGGGGTCTACGGCATGGCGTTCGGCAAGAACATGGAGTGGGACGACCTGAAGGCGGAAGTCGATGCGTTCGCCGAGCAGGAGGGCCGCCGGCCTCGCATCATGATCGCCAAGCTCGGCCAGGACGGGCACGACCGCGGCGCCAAGGTGGTCGCCACGGCGCTCGCCGACCTGGGCTTCGACATCGACATCGGCCCCCTCTTCCAGACCCCCGCGGAGGCCGCCCGCCAGGCGATCGAGAACGACTGCCACGCCGTCGGCGTCTCCACCCTGGCCGCCGGCCACAAGACCCTGGTCCCCGAGCTGGTCGCCGCGCTGAAGGACCAGGGGGCGGACGACGTCTGCGTCTTCGTCGGCGGGGTCATCCCGGCGCAGGACTACGACTTCCTGTACAGCGCCGGCGCCGTGGGCATCTTCGGCCCCGGCACCCCGATCCCCACCTGCGCCAGGCAGATCCTGGAGGCGATCCGCAAGAACCGCGTCTCGGCCTGACGCGGCGGCGGGGCGCGGCCGGGTCCGACATCCCCCCGCGGGCGGGATGTCGGGCCTGCGGTCGTCGTTTCGTGTACCATGTCACGGGTCGGCCTCTCCGGCCCCTCCCGCACGATCGACCAGACAGGGCAGCCATGCCGAGCGACGCTGAAGCCACGCACCTCCCCAGCAAGGTGATCCTCGAACCGGCCGACCAGGCGCTCGTCGACGGCGTCCTGAAGCGCCAGCCCCGGGCGCTGGCGAAGACCATCACGCTGATCGAGTCCACGCGGTCCGACCACCGCCGACGGGCCGCTGGCGTGCTCGATGCGCTCCTGCCGCACACCGGCGACTCGATCCGGCTGGGGATCAGCGGCTCGCCGGGGGCGGGGAAGTCGACGTTCATCGAGGCCCTGGGGCTGGAGCTGATCCGCCGGGGGCATCGCGTGGCCGTGCTGGCGATCGACCCGTCCAGCACCATCACCGGCGGCTCCATCCTGGGGGACAAGACCCGGATGGAGCACCTGTCGGTCAACCCGGACGCCTTCATCCGGCCGTCGCCGTCGCGGGGCTCGCTCGGCGGCGTGGCCGACAAGACCCGCGAGGCCATGCTCGTCTGCGAGGCCGCCGGCTTCGACGTGATCCTGGTGGAGACCGTCGGCGTGGGCCAGAGCGAGACCACCGTCGCCGGCATGGTCGACGCCTTCGTCCTGGTCCAGCTCCCCAACGCGGGCGACGACCTCCAGGCGATCAAGAAGGGGATCGTCGAGATCGCCGACGTCATCGTCGTCAACAAGGCCGACATCGACCCCGACGCCGCTGAACTCGCCCGCCGCCAGCTCGCCGGGGCCCTGTCGCTGCTGCGGCACCCGTCGCCGAACTGGAAGCCCGTCGTCGTCGCCCTGAGCGCGGCGAAGAATCAGGGGATCGACAAGTTCTGGGCCGAGATCGAGCGCCTTCGCAAGGCGCTGGGCGAGTCCGGCGAGCTGGACGAGAAGCGCCGCCGCCAGGCCGTCGACTGGATGTGGAGCCTGATCGACCAGGGGCTCCGGACCCGCTTTCGCGAGAATCCGAAGGTCCGGAGCGAGCTGGAGCCGACCAGCCGTTCCGTCGCCGAGGGCCGCACCACCGCCGCCGCCGCCGCCTACCGGCTGCTCGATTTCGTCGAGGCCGCCAACGACTGAACCGGGGAGCCGTCGCCATGCACGAGATCGTCCGCCAGCTCGACGAGAAGCGCGCCGCGGCCCGGCTTGGGGGCGGCGCGAGGCGGATCGCGGCCCAGCACGCCAAGGGGAAGCTCACCGCCCGCGAGCGGATCGAGCTGCTGGTGGATCCCGATTCATTCGAAGAATGGGACATGTTCAAGGGCCATCGCTGCACCGACTTCGGCATGGCCGACCAGGTGATCCCCGGCGACGGCGTGGTGACCGGCTACGGCACCATCAACGGACGGCTGGTCTTCGTCTTCAGCCAGGACTTCACCGTCTTCGGCGGCTCGCTCTCCGAGGCCCACGCCGAGAAGATCTGCAAGGTGATGGACAAGGCGATGGACGTCGGTGCCCCGGTGATCGGCCTGAACGACTCGGGCGGGGCGCGGATCCAGGAGGGGGTCGCCTCGCTCGGCGGCTACGCCGACGTCTTCCTGCGGAACGTCCAGGCGTCGGGCGTCGTCCCGCAGATTTCCCTGGTCATGGGCCCGTGCGCGGGGGGGGCGGTCTACTCGCCGGCGATGACCGACTTCATCTTCATGGTGAAGGACTCGTCGTACATGTTCGTCACCGGGCCCGACGTGGTGAAGACCGTCACGCACGAGTCGGTCACGGCCGAGGAACTGGGCGGGGCGACGACCCACACCACGAAATCGGGCGTCGCGGACCTCGCGTTCGAGGACGACGTCGCGGCCCTGATGATGACCCGCCGGCTGTTCACGTTCCTGCCGTCGAACAACCGCGAGAGCCCCCCCGTCGTCCCGACCGAGGACCCGGCCGACCGCGAGGAGCCCTCGCTCGACTCCCTCGTCCCCGACGACCCCAACAAGCCTTACGATGTCCGCGAGCTGGTCCTCAAGGTCGTCGATGAGTGGGACTTCTTCGAGCTGGCGCCCGACCACGCCCGGAATATCGTGATCGGCTTCGGCCGGGTCGGCGGCCGGAGCGTGGGGTTCGTCGCCAACCAACCGCTCGTCCTGGCGGGCTGCCTGGACATCAAGAGTTCCATCAAGGCCGCGCGGTTCGTCCGATTCTGCGATGCTTATAACATCCCCATCGTCACGTTCGTGGACGTCCCCGGCTTCATGCCCGGGACCTCTCAGGAGTACGGCGGGATCATCAAGCACGGGGCGAAGCTGCTGTACGCCTACGCCGAATGCACGGCCCCGAAGGTCACGGTCATCACCCGCAAGGCCTACGGCGGCGCTTACGACGTGATGTCGTCCAAGCATCTGAAGGGCGACGTGAACTTCGCGTGGCCGTCGGCCGAGATCGCCGTGATGGGCCCGAAGGGGGCGGTGGAGATCATCTTCCGCGACGAGAAGAAGGACCCGGCGAAGATCGCCGCCCGCGAGCGCGAGTACCGCGAGAAGTTCGCCAACCCGTTCATCGCCGGCCATCGCGGCTTCGTCGACGACGTCATCATGCCGCGCGAGACCCGCGGCCGGATCGCCCGGTCGCTGGAGATGCTCCGCAAGAAGAAGGTCGAGCGCCCCTGGCGCAAGCACGGCAACATCCCGCTCTAAGGAACCGTCCACTCCGACGTCTTCCCCCCTCGCGGGGGAAGACAGACCGCGAAGCGGTCAGATGAGGGGGACGACCAGCACGAGCGCCGTCGGGAGCCGACGGCCCGCCCGTCCGGGCCGACGCGAGATCCCACGGCCTCCGTGCTCGTCGTCCCCCTCATCCGGCCCTCCGGGCCACCTTCCCCCGCGAGGGGGGAAGGACGTCGTTCGAAGCCTGACGTTGATTCGACCGTCACCTCCCCGCGAGCCCCGGCATGTTCCAGAAGATCCTGATCGCGAACCGGGGCGAGATCGCCTGCCGGGTCATCCGCACAGCGCGCAAGATGAGGATCGCCACGGTCGCCGTCCACTCCGAGGCCGACCGCGACGCCCTGCACGTCGACCTCGCCGACGAGTCGTTCCTCCTCGGCCCGTCGCCGCCGCGGTTGTCGTACCTGGACGTCGACCGGATCGTGGCCGCGTGCAAGGCGACCGGCGCGGAGGCCGTCCACCCGGGGTACGGCTTCCTGTCCGAGAACGAGGCGTTCGTCCGCCGGCTGGACGCCGAGGGGATCGCGTTCGTGGGCCCGACGGCCGACGCCATCGCGGCGATGGGGGACAAGATCGCCTCGAAGCGGCTGGCCCGCCAGGCCGGCGTGAACGTCATCCCGGGCTTCGACGGCGAGATCGAATCGGCGCGCCGCGCCGTCGAGATCGCCCGCGAGGTCGGCTATCCGGTGATGATCAAGGCGTCGGCCGGCGGCGGCGGCAAGGGACTGCGGATCGCCCGCGACGACGCGGGGGTCGCCGAGGGCTTCGAAGCCTGCCGCGCCGAGGCCGCCGGGGCGTTCGGCGACGATCGCGTCTTCATCGAGAAGTTCATCGAGCGGCCCCGCCACATCGAAATCCAGGTGCTCGCCGATGCGTCCGGCGCGACGGTCTTCCTCGGCGAGCGGGAGTGCTCGCTCCAGCGACGACATCAGAAGGTGATCGAGGAGGCGCCGTCGCCGTTCCTCGACGAGCCGACCCGGGCCGCGATGGGCGCCCAGGCCGTCGCGCTGGCGAGGGCGGTGGGCTACCGCTCGGCCGGGACGGTCGAGTTCGTCGTCGGCGCCGACCGCTCGTTCTACTTCCTGGAGATGAACACGAGACTCCAGGTCGAACACCCCGTCACCGAGATGGTCACGGGGCTGGACCTGGTGGAGAAGATGATCCGGATCGCGGCCGGCGAGCCGCTGGGGATGACGCAGGCCGACGTCCGCCCGGAGGGCTGGGCGATCGAGTGCCGCATCAACGCGGAGGATCCGTTCCGCAACTTCCTCCCCTCCACCGGCCGCCTCGTCCGTTACCGGCCCCCTGAGGAGGAGGCCGGCTCCGTCCGCGTCGACGCGGGGGTCGTCGAGGGGGATGAGATATCCATCTATTACGACTCGATGATCGCCAAGCTGATCACGAGCGGCCGGACCCGCAGGGAGGCCGTCGAGCGGATGCACGGGGCGCTCGACGCCTTCCTGATCCGCGGGGTCTCCACGAACCTCGCGTTCCAGGCGGCGCTCACGCGGCATCCGCGGTTCCTGGCCGGCGACCTGGACACCGGCCTCATCGCCGAGACCTATCCCGACGGCTTCCATTCTGCGAGCCTCCCCCACGAGGATCCGCTGATCCTGGCCGCCGTCGCCGCCTACGCCCGCCGTCGCTACATCAAGCGGGCCGTGGGGACGAGCGGCCAGCTCGAAGGCCACGCCCGGCGCGTCGCCTCCGACTGGGTCGTCCTCCTCCCCGACGCCCGCTACGAACTGGGCGTCTTCCTGGACGACGGCGGGTGCGAGATCCTGCACGACGGTAAGCTCCACCACCTTCGGACGGCCTGGAAGCTGGGGGACCCGCTCCTGAAGGGGACGTGGGACGGCGAGGACGTCTGCGTCCAGGTCGAGCGGACGGGCCTGAAGTACCGCGTCGCCCACCGCGGGGCGCAGGTGGACGCCTTCGTCATGACCGCCCGCGCCGCCGAGCTGCTGGCGTTGATGCCCCAGAAGCCGCCGCCGGACCTGTCGAAGCTCCTCCTCTCCCCCATGCCCGGCCTGCTTGTCGAGGTGGCCGTCGCCCCCGGTCAGGCCGTCCGCGGCGGCGAGACCCTGGCCGTCGTCGAGGCCATGAAGATGCGCAACGTCCTCCGCGCCGACCACGACGCCGTCGTCGCCGAGATCCTCGCCGCCCCCGGCGACAGCCTGGCCGTCGACCAGGCGATCCTGCGGTTCGAATGAGCCTCGCGGCGGGTTCGTTCGCTCGTGACGCTTTGGGTGTGTTGTTCGCAAGTTGTTAAAGGTTGGATGATTACGTCGTTATGCGTTGGCTTCGATCGTCGAAGTCGATTGGGTTTTTCTCGATGCCGGCCGAGAGCTGGGGCTCAAGACCGAATCCCCGGCGAGGCTTGCGAAGTCGCACGCCGGGACGGTCGATCGGGCGATGCAGGCCGGTCGTTCGGGGTCGGCTTGGCTCCCGATAGGTGCTGTCGAATTGTCAAAGAACGACGATCTGCACCTCGTATGATCTCGGCCGCGCATTGCGAGATTTCAGGATTCCGTCCAGATTCGACGGATGATTATCTGGTCGAACGACCGTCGAGCGCCGAGGGGGCTGCGGTCCGATAGGGGGAGCCATGGCCGGCGACGACTGGTTCCGACGCACGACCTGGACCGAGCAAGACGCGGCCGACTTCGAGGCGAGGTTGAAACGCAGCCGGAGTCGGTCCAGGGACTCATACCTTCATCTCCAGGCGTTCCACCTGGCCGAAGCCGGCGAGCACCGGGCGGCGCTGTCGCTGCTGGATCGGCGACTCGTGGAGTACCGGGATTCGATCTTCACGGCCGAATCCCATCTCCTGCGAGCCGAATGCCTCGACGCCCTCGGGCTCGTCGATGAGGCGGTCGCTGCGTACCGGGCGTCGCTCGGGGCGCAGGAGGACCGCCCGAACGTCGTGCCGGGGGTGGAGAGGAGCTTTGCGCGCTTCATAGCCGTCCGTCGGATCGTGGACCTGTACGACGAGGCCCTGCACCTCGCCTTGCGAGGCGAGTGGGCGTCCGGCGCGGCGACGCCCTCCCAGCGGTTCGGCCGCGCCCTCGTGCAGGCCCTGATCGCCCACGAACGGGGCGACGCCGAGGCGGCGCGGTGGTTCGCGGCGGTTGCACGAGTCGCGGCGGCCGAGACCCATTCCGGGTACAGCCGTCACCCCGACGTCGGCCTGGCCGGCCCGATCGATCCGGAGATCGCGCGGCGCCTGGACGAGATCGACGCCGGGTGAACGACGCCTCGGATCATCTCCCCACGGCCTTCGCTCCTCCGGCGGGGAGTTCCAACTCCGCCACGACCGCCCGATGGTCGGAGGGGTAAGGGCTGACGACGATGTCGGCCGATTCGGGGGCCTCGCCGACGATCCGGGCCGCCTTCACGGCCGAGCCGGGGTGATCGAATCCGCCGACGAACACGAAGTCGATGCGGTCGTGGTGGTCCTTGGGGTCGTCGGGCTTGGTGGTCGGGGTCCAGGTGAGGGCTCGCGACTTCACCGGGTCGGGATGGACGATGCGCAGGGCGTCGACGAAGCCGGCGTCCTCGACGGCCTTCGTGGACGGCCATTCGACCTTGATCGGGCAGAGGCCGGCCTTCGCGGCGGCCTCGGTCCAGTCGCGGTGCGAGGGCTCGTTGAAGTCGCCGGTGATGGTCATGGGGAGCCCTTCCGCGGCGACGGCCTTCGCCTCGGCCAGCATCTCCGCGACCTGATCCCCGCGCGACTCGCGGGCGTATCGGACGGCCTCGGCCTCGGTCTTGATGAACGGGGCGTCGCCGTAGGGGATGTCCAGGAGCTGATACGGCTGATAGGGGCTGTGGGCCAGGTGGGCGTTGAAGGCGTACATGAACCGGCCCGAGGGGAGCGCCAGTTTGGCGCCCCACTTCTTCGGGGTGGCCCCGACGATCTCGAACCGGCTGAGGATGCCCGTCCGGCCCCCCTGGTCGAGGTAATGCCACCCCAGGCGAGCGGCGATCTCGGCGCCGCGGTCGGGTCGCGGCTCGTCCTTGGGCGCGAGGCCCCCCGTCTCCTGGAGCCCCACGACGTCGGCCCGCGACTGCTTGATGACCTCGACCGTGCGGTCGAGCGGCTGCTTGCCGGCGTCGCCCCCGTGCCAGAGGTTGAAGCTGAGGACGCGGACGACGTCCGGGGCGTCCTCGGCGGCGGTCGTACCGGCGGGTAGGGCCGTCAGGGCGGTGCAGGCGACCAGGGCGATCGCCAGGGGATGCAGGGCGGAGGCGGGGCGGGTCGGGGATTTCATGATTCGATCGCCGTTTCGGCTCCGGTCGGGAGTGGGGTTGGTGGGTGGATCAGGAGGCGGCTCGGCGCTTGAGCATGAGGAGCCCTCCGCCGGCTGCGGCGAGGAAGACGACGACGGCGCCGGGCTCGGGGACGGCCGCGACGGCGGCGATCGTCAGGGTCGTCTCGTAAATATTCCGACTGCCTCCCGTCATCTGACCGACGAGCGTCGCCTTGAGGTCGTAGAACCAGGAAGGGACCCGGTCGATCGTGCTCGGGATCGGCAGCCCGGTCCCTCGGTCGAGGGTGTAGTAAGACAGGCTGTTGGGATCGAGCTTCGCTTCCCCGGTCGCGCCGCCGCCGATGTTGCTGGGCATGGCGAAATAGTGTGTAAACTCCCCCTCGATCCGCCCGCGGAGATATCCATAGGCCAGGCCTTGGCCAGCCTCGTCATACAAGGCGACGCCGATCGTGATGGAACCGTCGATCGCCTTCGTCCAGCCGGCGGGCGGCCATCCGAACTGGGTGTGACCGCTCGATTCCTGGACGTAGCCGGGGAATCCGTCGGTGACGTCGATCTCCTGGTTGGGGACCTGGAAAGAACCCGGGTCGCCCTGGTCGACGTTTCCCCAGATGTAGAGCTTCATCGGCGCGGCCTGCACGCGCCCGAAGATCCCGAGCAGCAGTAACGACGTTGCGAACAAGCCTCTCAAGAGTCGTCGTTGCATCTTGTGCATCCTTGCGTGCGTCTATTGAAGCTTGGTCGTGTCGGCCCGAGCCTTTGGGACCATAGCGGTTCGTCGGAAACGGTCAAGAGTGAGGCCGTTCAGATCCGGTTCGGCGTCGGGTCGGTCAAGGGGGAGCGGATGAATCCGGAGTCGGCGGGGGCCTTGTAGTCGATCGCGGCGAGGTCGGGGGTCGCCAGGGCGATGTGGCCGCGGAGGCGGCTCTCCAGGGCGACGTCCAGGACGCCGCCGGTGAGCTGGGTGCGTTCGGCGGGGTAGGGGGGGCTCGCCGTGCGGAAGAAGTCCTCGATGCGCAGGACCAGCGGGTTGAAGAAGCTGGCGCCGGGCGGGGCCGGGAGGTAGGTGAGCGTCGAGGCGATCGTCTCGCGGCCGGCCCCGTCGACCGTGCGGACGGCGACCGTGGTGTCGTCGACGTGGCCGTTCAGGATCAGGGCCGTGGCGCGCAGGCCGTCGACGTATTCGACGATGAAGGCGACCGGCGCGTCGGGGATCGTCTCGCGATCGCGCACGCCGGGGCGCTTGAAGTCGCGGGTGTTCCGGCGGACGTCGCCCGGGTTGACGGTGTGGCTGCGGCCCAGCGCGTGCGACAGCAATTCCCACGACCAGACGCCGTTGTCGCCGGCCTCCCACACGGCGTCCCCTTCCAGGCAGGTCACGGCCTTCACGCCCTGGGGCTTGCCGCGGAGGTCGCGGCGCTCGGCCATGCACTGGAGGGTCTCCAGCGCGTGGAAGCCGAAGATCTCCAGGTTCCCGCGCGAGGCGACCAGCACGTCCTTGAAGGGCCGGCCGGGCGGGATCTCCAGCTCCGGCAGCCGCCAGGTGACCGGCAGGCTGGAGCCGGCCATCAGCGGGATCTTCATGGCGCGGGCCTGGTCGACCATGTCGGCGGCCTCGGCCCGGCTGTAGGAGAGGTGCTTGTCCACGAACACCGGCGCGACCTTCCCGGACTCGCCGAAGACCTTGAGCACCTGCCGGAAGTAGTTGTACCTCGGGTAGAGCTTCTGGAGCTTCTCGTTCAGCGGGTAGTCGCCATGCTCGGCGATCAGCAGCACGGCGTCGACGGCCAGCGAGCCCGTGCCCAGCGTCAGGGCGTCGGCGATCGTCGGGCTGGTCCGGACGCCGTGGCGCTCGGCCTTGGCGCGGCCGAGGTCGGTGTCGTCCGCCACCTGCTCGATGTACAGGCTGGCGATTTCGAACGGCGGCCGGTGGAGGCTCTGCTCGGGCGTCCGGCCGGGTCCGCCGTCGTAGACGGGGAAGCCGTCGAGGAAGCGGCCGACGATGTGGTAGGCGTGGGAGAGGTAGAAGTAGGTCGACGCCAGCGCGGCGACCCTGGGCCGGCGCGCCGGCTCCTCGGCCGACCCCGAGGCGCGGGACGCCAGGGCGACCCCCGCGCCGGCCAGGCCGACCCCCTCCAGGAACGTGCGACGCGACGCGGCCGGCTTCACGGCGGGTCCTCCTCGATCCTCGGCGGCTCAGTTCACGCCCGTCGCCACGCCCTCGGGCTTGGCGGCCGGGGCGGCGGGCGTCTCGGCGGCGGGGTCGGCGTAGGGGGGCGAGCGGTAGTCGACGCTCATCAACTCGGCCCAGCGGTTCAGCTCGGGGACGGTCTGGCAGACGATCTTGATCATGGCGGTGATCGGCATGGCCAGGATCAGGCCGGAGAGGCCCCAGATGTACCCCCAGAACAGGCAGGCGATCAGGACGGTGGTGCCGTTGAGGTCGAGCGACTTCCCCATCACCAGCGGCGTGACGACGTAGCCGTCGATCCCCATCACGGCCAGGTACATCGCCGCGACGATCAGGGCGTCGCCCAGCGACCCCGTCTGCCCCAGCGCGATCAGCGTGGGTGCGGCGCCGCCGGCGAGCTGGCCGATGTACGGGATGTAATTGGTGACGGCTGCGAACAGGCCCAGCGGCAGGGCGAAGTTCACGCCCAGGAACCAGAGCCCGGCCGCCACCACCAGGCCGACCCCCAGGTTGATGAGCGTCCGGGCGATCAGGTACGCGCGGACTTTCCGCGTCACCTGGTCGAGGATCGCGCGGGCGTTGCGCGAGGACTCGGGGGTGCGGGCGAAGAAGCGCAGCACCTTGGTCGTGAGCATCTCGCTCTCGATCAGCAGGAAGATCACCAGGACGATGATGATGAACCCCTGCACGGCCCAGGCGGTGAGGTCGCCCAGGCCGAGGCTCAGCTTCTCGATGAGGAGGGCGCGGTTGGTGTCGCCGAGGCGGTCGATGGTCCCGGGCTCGGGGAGGATCACGCGGAGCGAGGGCTGGTCGCGGATCAGGTCGGTGATCCGGCCGCTGAGCCGCCCGGCCAGGCGTTCGATGTCGGACGGCAGGGTGTTGGCGGCGTGGATGAGGCTCTCGGCCGTCATGCTGGCGAGGTAGACGCCCCCCAGGACCAGCAGGAGGAAAACCGTCAGCACCCCGAACGGCCCGTACGACAGCTTGCGCCGGAAGAACGACGCCAGGGGCGAGAACATGCACGCCAGGACCAGGGCGAACGCGATCGGCGCCAGGATCGTCTTGAGCAGGTAGAGCGCGGCGACGACCCCGAGGACGGCCAGCACGACCTGGGACGACGCCGCATACTTCGCCGCTCGATCCAAGACGACTCTCCCGCGACGGACGACGGCCGGGGCCGCGTTGGAAAGGTCCCCCCATCATCGGCCGCCGGGCCGCCCGCCGCAAGCCCCGGGCCTATCCGGCCGCCGGCGCGTCGCCCAGGTAGGTCCGGATCAGGTCGGGGAGCTTGAGGGTGAACTTGCTGCGGGGCATGACCTCGCGGCAGCCGGCGGCGCGGGCGGCCTCCAGGGCGTCGGCGTCGACGTGGGGGCCGAACGCGAGGAACGGGACGTCCGGGGCCGTCGCCATCAGCTTCGCCAGCGACTCCGGGGCGACGAGGTCGCCGGCGGCCAGGTCGACGAACACGGCGCGGGGCCGATGCTCGGTGAGGAACGCCTCGGCCTGCTCGACCCGGCCCACGGCCCGGACCGTCCGGCCCAGTTCGCGGGCCGTGCTGACGATCTTGACCGTGAACATCAGGTCGCGGCTGAGGAGCAGGCCCGACGGGGTGGTTTCCATGGCTCGGCTCCGTGGGGACGTGGCCCCTGAAAGTGGCTCGACCGGGGCTTCGGCGTTTCGAAGTGCGACGTCGCGAAGGCTCAGGGCCAGGAATCCGGCAACTCGCTCAGGAACTTCTGGAGCGAGGCGCGGGCCACGTCGACCGACATCGGGCCGGGATCGACGTCCGATTCGTGCGCCCAGTCGTTGCGGACCCGTCGCACCGCATGGGCCCTGTTGCGGTCCGCCATCGGGAGCCCTCGGTTCCGCTTGCCGCCGATCTCGTCGATCATGGCCGATGCATCGGCCCTGCGGCCCGGGTCGCCGTGCCTGGACCGGTCGTAGGACCGCAGGGCCGCCTCGAACGCCGCGAAGAGGCGGACGATGTACGTCCCTTCGAGGTTGAGGTGCGCATTCTTGAGGTTGTCGCGGGCCGGTCCTTCGAGCTGGGCCGCGAGATCCGGGGCGGTTTGCAAGGCGGCCCGCAGTCGATCGACGGCGGCGCGGGTCGCCTTGTATTCGCCCCAGACCTCGGTGACGTGCTGGTGGAAGTCAGAGCGACGGTACGGCATGCTCGGCGATCGCTTCCATGACCTGGTTGAGCGTGTCGTGCGCGAGGGGGGCCCGCCGACCCTCTTCGGCGGAGCCCTCATCCTTCGGCCCCGGCAAGAAGTCGGAATGGATGAACCAACGGCCGCCTTCGCTGTAGAAGGTGGCCAGGGGATCGTACGTCGGCATCAGGTAGAGGTCGACGGCCGCCTCGGCCCCGGGGACGTCATACCCGGTCGGGTCGAGGCAGAGGCGGACGGGCCCTTTCTGGAGGGTCAGGAACGGGACCTCATAAACGGTCCTGTCCGCGTCCCTCATCTTCTTCATGTAGCGTTTCTTGACCCACTCGGGGTCGTCAAGGCCGCCGTCGACCTGCCGGATCAGGTCGTCGGCCAACGCCGCGAATTCCACCCGATCCGGCATTTCGGCATCTCCCTGTTCAAGAATCCCGCGGCGCGACCCGCCTCGGCCGGGGGACTTCAGCGGGCCGGGGCGTCGGCGAAGGTGGCCTCGATCCAGGCGGGGGTCAGCTCGGCCAGGCCGTCGATGGTGGCGTCGGCGCCGGCGCCGGTCAGGTCGGCGGCGGGGTAGGTCTGGGTGATGCCGACGGCCTTCATGCCGGCGCCCTTGGCCGACTGGATCCCCGCCAGGCTGTCCTCGACCACCAGGCAATCGGCCGGTTGCAGGCCGAGCGAGGGGTGGGCCAGCCGGAGGGCGTCGAGGGCCTGGACGTAGCCGGCCGGGTCGGGCTTGCAGCGCAGGGCGTCCTCGGCGGCGATGATCGCCGAGATGCGGTCGCCCAGGCCCAGCTTCTCCAGCGTGAAGACGATCTCCGCCCGCAGGGCGCCGGAGTTGATCGCCACGGGGTAGCGGTCGGACATGCGGCGGATGACGGCGGCGGCGTCGGGGAAGTACTTCAGGCCCTTCTCGGCCACCTCGAAGTAGCGCCGGCCCTTGCGGGCGATCATGTCGGCGATGCGGGCGTCGTCGTACGACTGGCCGTGGTCGGCCAGGACGTGTTCGAAGCAGCCGGCGTCGTCGTAGCCGAGGTAGCGGTCGTGGTAGTCCTGGTAGGTGATGACCACGCCCTCCTGCTCCAGCACCTCGCGGAACAGGTCGAAGTGGACCGACTCGTCATCGACGAGGACGCCATTGAAGTCGAAGATCACGGCGGAAATCATGGGGCTTCGTCACCGGGGCTGCAAAGGAGGGCGTCGGGGTCGGTCGGTCGCGGAAGGCTGGGGTTTCGTCGCGCCGGGCTCTCGGCGTGTTCCCGTAGGCTGGGTCGAGACCCAGCCCCGAGGAGCCGAGGCCCGCTTGGGCTGGGTCTCGACCCAGCCTACGAAGGGGATCCGAAATCGGTGCTGCGGCGGGGCGTCAGATGGCCTCCGGGCCGCGCTCGCCGGTGCGGATGCGGATGCAGTCGTCGAGCGGGAGGATGAAGATCTTGCCGTCGCCGATCTTGCCGTCGGGGCCGCTGCGGCCGGCTTCCAGGATGGCCTGGACGGTCGGCTCGACGAAGTCCTCGTTGACGGCGATCTGCAATTCGATCTTGCGCAGGAGGTTCACCGTGACCTCGTGGCCGCGGTAGACCTCCGTGTATCCCTTCTGGCGGCCGAAGCCCTGGACGTCCATGATCGTCAGCCGGAAGACCTCGACCCGGGAGAGGGCCTCCTTGACGGCCTCGAGCTTCGTCGGCTGGATGATGGCGATGATGAGCTTCATGGGGCCGGCCCGGTCGCGCATGGGTCCGGGCGCGGAGCCCGCGCCCGTTGCGTCGATTTTCGAGCAGGCCCGCCCCCGGCGTCAACCGGGGGGCGTCGGAATGCGGGCGACGGCGGCTCAACGGCCGCCGTGGACGTGCCCGTGGTCGTGTCCCGACGTCTCGCGGAGCGACGGCGGGTAGTCGTCGCGGGTCTCGGTCCAGGTGCAGCCGGCGAGGCCGGTCGCCAGGGCGATCGCGAGGCACGACAGCGCGAGGAGGGCTCTCCTGGCCATGGTCGGGGTCCTTCCGTGGTCAGGGGGCCGGGGGCGTGAACGGGGCGGCGGAGGCCGGGGCCGGCGGGGGCGGGGCGACGCCGGCGCCGTCGTCGCTCTGGGGGGCGCTGGGGGCGACCGTCGCGCCCGACTCGCGGGTGGCGGTGGGCGAGGGGGGGGCGTAGGCCGCGTCGCCGCGCCGCGAGTCGCCGTCCAGCGGCGGCCCGGTGTACGAGCCGGGGATGGCGGCGAAGCGGCCGGGGACCGGGAACTCGTGGCACTCGTCGCAGAACGTCGCGCAGCCGACGCCGGACGTCGCCAGGGCGACGGCCGCGACCGCGTCTCGGAGCCTGAACATGGCGAATCCCTTCTCCTGAATCCGTCTCGAACCCGGCCCGTCGTCCTGAACGGTCCGAGAGGAATCATCGGCCGTCCCCGCCCCCGACGATGAGCCGAATCGCCCCTCCCCCCCAGCCCCCCGGGGCCCGGTCGTCGACTTTCTCGCGCCGAGTTGACCCGCGGGGCGGACGTCTTAGGTTATCGATGGGACGGGACCGTCACGGAGGATCCGGGGCCGTCGGGCGTCATCGAGAGTCGGCGGGGCCGCGGGCCCGGCCTCCAGGAGAATCCTCGCCATGCCATCCAGGAACGCCGGCCGTCGCGAAGCGGGCGGATCCCCGCTCCAGATCTACCTCCAGGACATCAACGACACCCCGCTGCTCACCGCCGAGGAGGAGCGAGCCCTGGCCGAGCGCGTCGCCGGCGGCGACCCGTTCGCCCGCGAGCACATGGTGAAGGCGAACCTCCGCCTGGTCGTGAACATCGCCCGCGGCTACCTGGGCAAGGGCCTGAACCTCGAAGACCTGATCGAGGAGGGGAACCTCGGCCTGATGCGCGCCGTCGAGGGCTACGACGGCATGATGGACACGCGCTTCAGCACCTACGCCAGCTACTGGATCAAGCAGTCGATCCGCCGCGCCGTGATGAACAACGGCAAGCCGATCCGCCTGCCGGCCTACATGGTGACGCTGCTGGCGAAGTGGAAGCGGGCCTCCAACATCCTGGCCGAGCGGCTGGGCCGGCAGCCGACCCACGAGGAGATCGGCAAGGCGCTGAAGCTCTCCAAGAAGAAGGTGGGGATCGTCGCCAAGGCGATCCGGGTCAACAGCCTGACCCACCAGCCCGAGCACGTCGACGACGACGGCCAGCCCCTGGACGACGTCCTGACCGACGAGCGCGGCAAGGCGCCCGAAGACGTGATGATGGAGTCGGACGACCTGGAGCGGGTCCTCTTCTGCCTGGACGCGCTGGACGACCGCGAGGCCGCCGTCGTCCGCATGCGGTTCGGCCTGGAGCCGTTCGACCCGATGACCCTGCGCGAGGTCGGCGAGCAGCTCGGCCTGACCCGCGAGCGCGTCCGCCAGCTCGAAAGCCAGGCCCTCCGCAAGCTCATGCACGACGCCGACGGCGTGGCGCGGGCCTGAATCGCGCCGCGCCGGCTCAGCCCAGGATCAGCATCGCGTCGCCGTAGCTGAAGAAGCGGTAGCGGCGGCCGACGGCCTCGGCGTAGGCGGCCCGGATCAGTTCCGGGCCCGCCAGCGCGGAGACCAGCACCAGCAGGCTGCTGCGCGGCAGGTGGAAGTTCGTCACCAGGGCGTCGACGGCGCGGAAGGCGTGGCCCGGGCGGATGAACAGGTCGGTGCGGCCCCGGTACGCCTCCACCCGGCCCGAGGCCGCGGCCGTCTCCAGCGTACGCGTCGAGGTGGTCCCGACGGCCGCGACCCGGCCGCCTCGCGCCTTCGCGTCGTTCAGCCGGGCGGCCGTCTCGACGGAGACCTCGGCCCATTCGGCGTGCATGCGGTGGGCCTCGATCGTCTCGGCCTCGATCGGCCGGAAGGTCCCCACGCCGACGTGGAGCGTGACGTCGGCCGTCGCGACACCCCGCGCCGCCAGGCGGGCGAAGACGTCGTCGGTGAAGTGGAGCCCGGCCGTGGGCGCGGCGACGGAGCCCGGCCGCCGGGCGTAGACGGTCTGGTAGCGTTCCAGGTCTCCCTCGCCGGCCCGCCCGCGCCGGATGTACGGGGGCAGGGGGGTGAGGCCGAAGCGGGCCAGGAGTTCGAGCGTCGTCGCCGGGGCGTCGGGCCGCGGCCGGACGATCCACGATCCCCCCGCGCCGCGGCCTTCCAGGGCCAGCGGCAGGCCGGGCTCCCCGCCCACCGCCACGACCTCGCCGATCGCCGGCCGGCCCCGAGTCTGGGCGAGGATCTCCCACGTCCCGTCGCCGCGGTCGTCGAGGAACAGCCCCTCCCACCTCCCCCCCGTCGCCAGCCGACGGCCGATCAGCCGCGCCGGGATCACGCGCGAGTCGTTCCGCACCAGCACGTCGAGCGGGCCGAGGATCTCCGGCAGGTCGGCGAACGCGCGATGCTCGATCGTCCCCGCCGCGCGGTCGACCACCATCAGCCGCGAGGCGTCACGGGGCTCGACCGGGTGCTGGGCGATCAGTTCGTCCGGGAGGTCGAAGTCGTATTCCGAGGTCAACACGGGGCGTCGGGCTCTGGGGCTGGGCGGGGCGATGGTATATATGAGGCGGCGCGCCGATCATCCTTCTCCCCTCGTGGGAGAAGGTGGCCCGGAGGGCCGGATGAAGGGGGCGCGACCGGCGGCCGGGGGATTCGAATCCTTGTAGGCTGGGTCGAGACCCAGCCCGGGAAACGCGACGCCTCATCCGGGCTGGGTCTCGACCCAGCCTACGGGGAGGGCCGGCCGTGGGATGCGGAGGCGGTCGCCCCCTCATCCGGCCTGCGGCCACCTTCTCCCACGAGGGGAGAAGGATGCGTGTCGTCGGCCTCCCCCGGTCCCGGGTCGGCCTGCCTTTCGGGTGATTATATCGTGCAGAGCCTCAAGCGACGCCTGGAGATCGCGGGCCGGGCCCGCCGACCGTGGCCGGACCGGCCGGTCCCGATCGCGCTGACGATCACCGACCTGGACGTCGGCGGGGCCGAACGGGCGATGACGAGCCTGGCCCTGGGTCTGGACCGCCGCCGGTGGTCGCCGCTCGTCGTGAACCTCAGCGCCGAGGGCGCGCTGGCGGGCGCGATCCGGGAGGCCGGCATCCCCGTCGAGAGCCTGGGGCTGGGCCGACGCAGCCTCTTGCGCGGCGTCGCCGGGCTGGCCGGCGCGCTCCGTCGCCATCGCCCGGCCCTGGTTCAGAGCTTCCTGTTCCACGCCAACCTCCTGACGAGGCTGGCGGCGCCGGCGGCGGGGTCGCCCTGGGTGCTGGGCGGGCTCCGGGTGGCCGAGCGTCAGAAGGGGTGGCACCTGACGCTCGACCGGATGACGGGCCGGATGGCCTGCGGGTCGGTCTGCGTGTCCGGGGACGTCCTGCGATTCAGCGTCGAGCGGGGCGGCCTCGACCCGGCCCGGCTGACGGCGATCCCCAACGGCGTCGACCCGTCGCGGTTCGACGTGCCGCCGGCCGATCGGGCGTCCCTGGGCGTCCCGGAAGACGCCTTCCTCGCCCTGGCCGTCGGCCGGCTCGACGTGCAGAAGGGGCTTCCCGACCTGCTGGACGCCGTCGAGCGGGCGGCGGCCGACGCGCCGGCGCTGCGGCTGGCGGTGGCCGGCGACGGCCCCCTGCGCGGCTGGCTGGAGGCGGAGGTTGCGGCGAGGCCGGGGCTGGCGGGCCGCGTCCGGCTGCTGGGGCGTCGCGACGACGTCCCGGCCCTGATGCGGGCGGCCGACCTGCTCGTCCACGCCGCGCACTGGGAAGGCATGCCGAACGTCGTGCTGGAGGCGATGGCCGCCGGCCTCCCGGTCGTCGCGACGGCCGTCGAGGGGGTCGACGAATTGGTCGTCCCGGGCGAGACGGGCTGGGTCGTCCCGGCGCGCGACCCCGACGCGCTGGCGCTCGCGATCCGCGAGGCCGCGGCCGACCGTGACGCCGCCGGCCGGATGGGGCGGGCGGGGAGGGGCCGCGCCAGGGCCGAGTTCTCGACGGCCCGGATGGTCGGGCGCTACGAGTCGCTCTGGGCCGACGTGCTCGGGCTCGACGAAGGGCGTCAGGCGTTGCCGACGGACCAGGCGTAGGCGACGTCCAGCCGGCGGTCGGCGTCGGGACGCTCGCGGCTCGCCTCGGCGATCGCCTGGGCGCATTCGAGCGGGTCGAACGGGGCCTCCGCCTGGGCCCGGATCGCCCGGTGAAGCTCGCGGGTGAATTCGGGGCTCAGCGTCACGCCGCGCTGGGCGTGGATCAGGCCGTCGTCGGCCCCGACCAGGGAGATCCACAGGAGCGCCCGGCGATCGGGCGAGGCGTCCGCCCCGCCGGGGGGCGTCGCGCGGGCGGCGCGATGCTGGAGGTGCCACGAATACGGCACGTCCGACCAGCCGCGCGACCCCTCGAAGCGATACGCCAGGTAGAAAATCGGGCCCGCCACGCCCAGGGCGAACCGGGCCTCCCCGCGACGGACGCCCTCGACCAGCTCGGGCGCCGGCGAGGAGACGAAGAGCGTCAGCTCGTGGCCCATCCGGCCGTAGAGGTACTGGGCCCCTTCCGGCCAGCGGCGTCGGCCCCCCACGAAGGGCTCGCCGACGCGATACGAGGGCACGCGGGGCTCCTCGGCCGTCGACGCGTCGCGAGTCCGGAAGAACGCCGTGGTCAGGCGGTTGCGAGGGTTCATCTCGGCCTCGACTCTCATAAAGACCCTGTCTTCCACCGCACGCGCCCGGCCCCGCCGTCATGGCGGGGAGGACGCCCGGGAAGCGTCCGCGCCCCCGGCCGGGACGGCCGCCGACCCGCTGGCGACTCCAATGGCGGCGTCCTCATCTACTAACGCATGCTCCCCCCGCTCCTTACAGCCCGCCCCGGGATTTCCCGCGCCGGCCCCGCGAGAGGCGTCGGGCCGCGTGCGATATCGACAAGATGCGATGCGATTGATGTCGAACCGATCCGCCGGGAGTCGTCATGAAAGTTCGGCGTCGCGTCTGCTGACATCCAAGGTTCCTTGAATCCGTGCGAAGGATGGCGAGACGCCCCGTCGGGCGTAAACCCAGGCGGGCGAGCGAGAACGAAGAAATTCGGCGATGCGGCGGGCGCGGGGCCTGTCTTCATGCCGGAGTCCGGACTTGCGGCCGTATCGGGGGCCGGCGGCGGGCCGACGTGTCGCCGCCCGGCTTCGCGCGGCCGGCGCATCCGGCCCGCTGACAAGGGGCCGAAGGGCCCCCGGCGCGTGCGGTTTGAGGCCGATGAATGGGTTGGATCAAGCGGGGGCTTCCTTTCTAGGCGATTTGGGCCGTTTCGCAATTGATTTTTTTTGGAGGGGATGTACCATTCCCTTAAACAGGGGGGTCTGAAAACTTCTCCCTTGCGTCCGACCCCCCTCCGGATCAGCCCGATCCATCCCTTGCATCCGCCCACTACCACGAGACGTTCCATGAACCTAGCCAAACGGATTCGGGACCTGCGCTACGCCAAGGGGTGGGGCCCCGACGAGCTCGCCAGCCGGGCGAAGATCTCCCGGACGGCCCTTTATCAGATTGAACGGGGGAACACCAGCAAGCCGCAGGCGGGGACGTTGCGACGGATCTCGCGGGCGCTGGGCGTGCCGCTGGAAGTGCTGCTCGACTCGACGCCGTTGCTGGGCGACCAGGGCGAGGGGGAGGAGGCCGCCTCGGCGGCGGCGGGCCACGCGTCGGGCTCGCACGGCATGGAGCGGTCGTTCTCCAACGATCGGGGCGAGGAGCTGATGGAGAAGTTCCGGCTCCTGCTGGCCTCGCCGATGGCCGACGGGATCGCGAGGATCGTGGAGGAGTCGTTCCGGCTGCTGCCGATCATCCCGCCGCCGGTGCAGAGCCAGGCGTCGCACTACATGGCGGCCCTGGACGCGGAGCCGATCCGCGGCCGTTCCAAGCCGCCCCGGTCGCAGGCCCCTTCGACGCCGGCCGCGGCGGCCGAGTGAGCCCGGGAGCGGGCCGGTCGCGCCCCCGCCTTCGCGGGGGCCGCTCCTCCCCGCCCCGAGACCCCGGCGGCGCATCGCCGTCGGGGTTGACCTTGCCGGGGCGGAGTCCCCGGCTACAATGCCGACGATTCGGGCCGGGCCCGCCGCGAGGGGGCCGCTCGCGCCCGCTCAAGCACGTCGCCACCGCCGGAAGGAGCCAGCGTGGTCCGTCGCCCTTCGTTGCCCTGGATCCTCGGCGCGGCCGCGCTCTCGGCCGTCGTCGTCGCGGCCGGCCTGGCCTGGGCGCGCGACCACTGGATGGAGAAGCGGGTCCAGGTGATCCACCCCCGCCGCCTCGTGCGGGGCGCCTGGCAGCAGCCCGCGCCGCTGCGCCGGATCGTCGCCCGCGAGGGGATCCGGACCATCGTCACCCTCACCGCGATCAACCGGACCGACGAGAAGTTCATCGGCCAGAGCGGCGTCGTGCGCGACGAGGGGCTGGACTGGGTGGTCATCCCCATGCGCGGCTCCCGCGCCACGGTCGAGCAGATGGCGATCGCCGCCGACCTGCTGGCCGACCCGTCGCGGCAGCCCGTCTTCTTCCACTGCGTCGCCGGCCATCATCGCACCAGCCTGGCGCACGCCGCCTACCTGATCCGCCACGAGGGCTACACGGCGGAACGGGCGTGGGAGACGGTCTCGGCCTATTCCTGGGCCCGCCCCGACGCCCCGGTGGACCGGAACGACCGGTTCCTGATCGAGGAATTCGCCCGGGTCCAGGCGACGCTCTCGCCCAAGCCCGGGGACGGCTACTGGGAGGTCGGAAGTGGCAAGCACGCGCAGGAAGCTCGCTCGCAGGATCCTGGCGGCGACCGCCTTGCTGCTCCTGGGGCCGTCGGCGTGGATCGCCTGGGACCTGGCGAACGACAACCTGGGGGTGGTGCAGCCGGGTCGGGTCCTCCGCGCGGCCCAGATGTCGTCGGGCAGGTTGTCCGCGACCCTTCGTGAGCACGGCGTCCGGACGGTCCTGAACCTCCGGGGTGCGAACCCCGACGAGGCGTGGTATCGGGCCGAGCGCGACGCCACCGTCGCCGCCGGCGCGACCCAGGTGGACGTCTCGATGTCCTCCTGCATCTGGATGTCCCGCGTGCAGCTCCGCACGCTCGTCAAGGCGCTCGACGAGATGGAGTACCCCGTCCTGATCCATTGCGCCTGGGGCTCGGAGCGGACGGGCCTGGTCTCGGCGATCGCCGAGCTGCTCCGCGAGGGCTCCACCCTGGAGGACGCCCGCGCGCAGTTCTCGGTGCGCTATCTCTTCGTTCCGGTCGGCGACGGCCGGATCATGGCCGAGGCGATCGACCAGTACGAGGCGTGGCTGGCGGCCGAGAAGGCGACGCACTCGCCCGCGAACTTCCGTCGCTGGGCGGGATCCGGCTATCGCCCGCAGAAGCCCAGCCGCGAGGACTGGCCCTACGACCCGTACCCCTTGATCGTCGTCACGCCGCCGCCGGCCGAGGCGACGGCCGCGAACCCGGAGACCGGAAAGGCGACGCGATGAGCCAGCCCGACAGCCACGAGATCCAGGTCCGCGTGCGCTACGCCGAGACCGACCGCATGGGGCTGCTGCACCACGCGAACTACGCCGTCTACTTCGAGATGGGCCGCACCGAACTCCTCCGCTCCCGCGGCCATTCGTACCGCGAGGTCGAGGACGCGGGCTTCTTCCTGGTCATCGTCGACCTGGAATGCAAGTTCCGTCAGCCCGCCCGCTACGACGACCTGCTGACCCTGCGGACGACCGTCGCGCGGGTGACGCACGTCAAGATCGTCCACGAGTACAAGCTGTTCCGCGACGGCGTGCTCCTCACCGAAGGCCGCACCACCCTCGCCTGCGTCGACCGCGAGGGGAAGCCCCAGGCGCTGCCGGAACTGCTGCGCTGAGGTCGGCCGCCTCGCTTTCGCTCAATGCTCGATGACGACGTCCGCGCCGAAGAAGCGGCGGGCGTCGGCGACGACGGACTCGACGATCGCGGCGGCTTCCTCCTCGGTCCAGCCGATGCGGCGGCGGACGGCGTCGAGTTGGGCCTGCTCGTCCTCGCTGAGGCGGCGGTCGGCGATGAGGGAGCGGATCAGCATGGTGAACTCCTCCCTCAGCGCCTCGGAGACCCAGGCGTCGTCGAGGTCCAGGCCCTTCGCCTCCTGGAGCAGGGGGGCCCATTCGGGGCTCCCGGCCGGATCCTTCTCGAAGATGTGGCGGAGCTTCTTCCGCCACTGGTTGCGGTCGTAGTCGGACGCGGATCGGGCGTCGGGGCCGGGGGCGGTGGACGATCCGGGCGGGGCCGAGACGTCGTCCGCGTCCAGCTCCCAGGCGTCGCGGAACTTGCGGAGCGACTCCTCGGAGGCCCCGGCGTGGGACCTGTCGGCCAGGAGGTTCCGGAGCGCGCTGAGGAATCCCATGATGACGCCTCGCCGGTGGGAGGGGGCCGGCCGGGGGATCCGGCCGGCCGTCGCGGTCACTTCGCCGGGCCGTCGGGCCGGGCGCTGAAGGTGTCGTAGACTTCCTTGGCCGCCTTCGCGCACAGGACGTTGCCGGCGTTCTCGGGTCCCCAGCTCTGGTCCTCGTTGTCGGTGGTCAGGACGCAGAGGGCGACCGGGCCCCCCTTGGTCTCGATGACCCCGGCGCAGGTGCGGCTCTCGTCGACGCTGCCGGTCTTGAAGGCGACCTTCGCGCCCGGCGGCAGGAGGCGCGGGAACTTGTCCTTGTCGTCGCAGGTGAGCAGGTGCTTGTACATGGCCTCGCTCGCCTTCTCGTCGACGAGCTTCTTGGCGTGGAGGTCGTCCATCAGCTTGACCATGTCGGCGGCGGTGGTGCTCCCCAGGCCGTAGACCTTGCTGCGCTCGGGGAAGACGGAGGTGTCGCGGCGATAGACCTTGGAGTGGATCTTGGTGTTCGGATACCCCATCTTCTCCATCGTCGCGGCCGTGGAGCCGATCCCGATCGCGTCCAGCACGAGGTTCGTGGCCGTGTTGTCCGAGTAGGTGATCATCAGGTGGACGGCGTCGACGAGCGGGAAGGTGGCGCCGTCGGAGAAGTGGTACGTCAGCACGCCCGAGCCGGGGACCATGTCCTTCTTGCGGAGCGTGATCGGGGCGTTCAGGTCGACCTTCCCCTCGGCGGCCTGGCGATACGCCTCGATCATCACCGGGAACTTGATGAGGCTGGCCGTGGGCATCGGCGTCTCGGCGTTGAGCGCGTAGGACTCGCCCGTCTTCAGGTTCTTCAGGGCGATCGCGACCTTCCCCTTGTGGGCCTTCGCCAGCTCGTCGAGCTTGGCGGCCAGCTCGGCGGGGGCGGGCGGGGGCGTCGCGTCCTCGGCGGAGGCGACGAGCGGGAGCAGGGCCGGCGCGGCCAGGGCCGCGATCCGGACGAGGGCCCGCGAAATTCGGTGTTTCATGTCGATGTGTTTAACCGTCGATTCGGGCATGGTGGGCGATTCCGCTTGTGTTCGTCGTCCGCCCTGGCTGAGAATCCATTGTGGGCCGCGCCCGCTCGCGAGTCCAGCCCCATGCCCTCTCCTCGCCCGTTCCCGCCCCTATGCCGATGTGGAAGGAGATCGCCTTGCGCCCGTCCCTGCCTCGTCACGCCGCCCGCCTCGCCGCGGCCTTCGGAACCTTCGCCCTCGCCGCCCTCGCCCATGCGGCCGACGCCCCGAAGCCGGGCGAGCGGCTGGAACGCCGGGGGGATGAGATCGTCGTCTGCGGCCAGCTCTTCCACACGGGGACGCCCGTCGTCCTCTGGACCGACCCGGGCGGCTACGACGCCTACCGCGTCGAGCCCCGCTTCATCCCGGCCGACAAGGCCCGGCCCGAGCTGCCCAAGGTCCGGTTCGGCCAGCGCAAGCACAACATGACCGAGGCCGACCTCGCCCGCGTCCAGCTCAAGGGGTGGGACCTGCCGACGCTCCAGAACGTGGTCGACCAGTTCGTCGTCCACTACGACGTCGCCGGCACCAGCAAGCGCTGCTTCCACGTCCTCCAGGACGACCGCGGGCTGAGCGTCCACTTCATGCTGGACCTGGACGGCACCATCTACCAGACGCTCGACCTCAAGGAGGCCGCCTGGCACGCCACGATCGCCAACGGCCGCTCGGTCGGGATCGAGATCGCCAACATGGGGGCCTACACCCCGGGCAGGTCGTCCGCGCGCGACAAGTGGTACGAGAAGGGCCCGGACGGCAAGGTGAAGATCAAGCTCCCCGGCACCCCGCAGGACGACCTGATCCGCAACCCGGACGCCCTGCTGGCCCCCGCCCGCAACGAGCCGATCACCGGCCAGATCCGGGGCCACACCCTGGAGCAGTACGACCTCACGCAGGCCCAGTACGACGCCCTGACGAAGCTGTCGGCCGCGCTCTGCACCGTGTTCCCCAAGCTCAAGTGCGACTATCCCCGCGACGCCGAGGGGAAGCTCCGCCTGGACACCCTCTCGCGCCCCGAGTTCGACGCCTACCAGGGCATCCTGGGCCACTGGCACGTCCAGACCAACAAGACCGACCCCGGCCCGGCCTTCCAGTGGGACGCCGTGATCGACGGGGCCCGCGAGCTGATGAAGAAGTGACGCAGCCGGGGCCGCCCGACCCCTCACCGACGGGGCGGCCCCGCCGTCGAGGCTCCGGTGAACGGCTCGAATCCCCCCTTCTCCCCTCGTGGGAGAAGGTGCCCCGGAGGGGCGGATGAGGGGGGGCGCGACCCGATGCCCCGGACTTCAAGCCTCGTAGGCTGGGTCTCGAACCAGCCCGGGATACGCGACGCCTCCTCCGGGCTGGGTCGAGACCCAGCCTACCGGGAGGGCCGGCCCGACATGCGACGGCGGTCGACCCTTCATCCGGCCTGCGGCCACCTTCTCCCTCAAGGGGAGAAGGATGATCTGCATCACCATGTTTGGGGCGTTTTCGACGGGGCACTTCAAGGGAAGGATGCGCGTCGTCGGCTTGTTCGGCTCGCTCGCCGGGTAGGCCCTCAACTCCGACGACTCTCGTCCGCCTCGGGCCCTCCTATCGGCTCGCCGCCGGGGCGGTCCTGGCCGGGCCGCCCGAGGTCGTCGCCATGAGGAGCGAGAGGCGGCGGGCGACGGCGTCGGCCCAGACCTCGGCGCCCTTCGGCGAGAAGTGGTCGTCGTCGATCTGGCGGTTGTAGAGCTTGCATCGGGCGTAGCCCTCGCCGGCCTTCTGCGCCTCCAGCTTCAGGCGCAGGTTCTCGTCCAGGAACCGCTCCAGGGGGTCGAGGTAGCCGGGCGGCGGCCCCGGGAAGATGTTGTTGACCAGGCCGGGATAGAAGCCGTCCTTGCGACGGCTCTCCACCTGGGGGTAGCTGGGGACCGGCACCAGCAGGAAGGTCGCGCCCTTCGCCCGGCACCAGCCGTAGATCCGGTCGATCCAGTACGCGGCCTCGTCCATCCAGTCCGGCCGGCCGGCGAGGATGTCGAACTCGCTGCCGAAGTCGTTGGGGCAGACGCTGACCACCACGAAGTGCGGATTCATGCGCGGGCCGTATTCCAGGAGCGAGTAATAATACTGCTCCGGCGAGTAGCCGATGTGCCCCGTGTTCGCGACCGAGACCGGCGTCCCCTCCAGCTCGGCGAGCCGCCTCGCCAGGTGGACCGGCGGCGTCTGATCGTCGGGGTTGAACATCCCCTGCATGAACGAGTCCCCCAGGATGACGCCCCGGAGCGGGGCGGTGGGGTCGGGCTCGGGCCCGCGCAGGCCCCACGAGTTCGTCGTGGTGGCCGAGACCTCGTCGACGATCGCGCCGGCCGCGGCGGCGGCCTCGCGGTGGGCCGGAGTATCGGGGACCAGGAACAGCCCGAACGGGCCGTTGTGCAGCGTGACCTGCCGCAGCCAGACCGATCTCAGGTCCGGCCGGAAGCGGTACGACCGCCCCGCGTCGTCGCGCTCGAAGACCTGCGACGAGAGGAGGAACGACTGGTCGCCGCGGCCGTAGCGCACCAGCCCGTGCGTCGGGTCCATGCCGGCGACGTCGAACAGCCGCTTCATGGGCTCGCCGGCCCCGTCGTAGAACTTCGTGAGGACCTCGGTCGTCCGCGCGACGCCCAGGGCGCGCCGGCGCGCCCAGTCGGCCTCGATCTCGGAGCGGTCGGGGCCCAGGCCGGTGAGCCGGTAGATCGCGAATCGTTTCGCCGCGGTGTAGCCCTCGACGGCATAGTGTCGGCCGATCGGGAACGAGGCGACGACGCCCGCGACGGCCGCGAGCGTGGCGAGTATGATGAGCCGCTTGAACCAGCGGACGCGGGCCGAGGCGGGCCGTGAGGGGGGGGCGGGGGCTGGCGTGGGCTCCACGTCGTCGTCTCCGAGGGGGCTGGGTCGACCGGCCGGGAGGGGGCATTGAGGATCGCCGTGACCGGCGCGACGGGGTTCGTCGGCCGCTATATCGTCGCAAATCTGCTCGCGGCCGGACACCGGATCGTCGCCTGGCGACGCCCGACGAGCGATGCCTCCGGCTTCCCCGAGGGCGCCGCGCTCGAATGGATCGACGGCGGCCTGGGCGACGACCGCTCGGCCCGCGAGCTGGTCCGCGACGCCGACGCCGTCGTCCACGCGGCCGTCGACCGCCCCGGCAAGGGGTTCGTCGGCGGCGAGGGGGACGTGCTGGAGTTCGTCGACCGCAACGTCCTGGGGACGATCCGGCTGATGGAACGGGCCCGCGAGGCGGGCGTCCGGCGGTTCGTCTTCCTCTCCTCGGGCGCGGTCCACGACGAGATCCTGCCCGACCGCCCGCTCGACGAGGCCCACCCGACCTGGAGCCGCAGCCACTACGGCGCGGGCAAGGCGGCCGTGGAGGCGTTCGTCGCCGATTACGGGCTCTCGGGCCGGCTCGCCGCCTGCGCGCTGCGGCCGTGCGGCGTCTACGGCCTGGCCCGTCGGGCGGCGGACAGCAAGTGGTCCGACCTCGTGCGCGACGTCGCCGCCGGCCGTCCCGTCGAGTGTCGCAAGGGGGCGAAGGTCGTCCACGCCGAGGACGTCGCGCGGGGCGTCGCGATCCTGCTGCGCGCCGACGCCGACGCGGTGTCGGGCCGGATGTTCAACGGCTGCGACCGCTACGTCTCCGACTTCGAGGTCGCCCACATCGCCCGCCGCCTCTCCGGGGCCGCCGGCGCGATCGAGGGCGAGGCCGGCCGGCCGAAGAACGAGATCGTCACCGACCGCATCCGCGCCCTCGGCATGACCTTCGGCGGGACGGCGCTCCTGGAGCGGACCGTCGGGGAGATGCTCGCCGCGGCGCGGTGACGGCGGGTGGGCCTTTGGGTCTTGACGAATCGCGTCGGAGTCGAAGAGGCATCATAACGGCCTTCCCCCCTGGCGGGGGAAGGTGGCCCGGAGGGCCGGATGAGGGGGAAGAGAGCGAGGCGGCCGTCGGATTTCGCGTCGGCCCGGACGGACGGGCCTGCGAACTTCCGACGGTGCCGGTGCTTCGCGTCCCCCTCATCTGACCGCTTCGCGGTCTGTCTTCCCCCGCGAGGGGGGAAGACGTCGAGCACCGCCCCCAAATTCCGGAGGCCCCCTGGCGACGGTCGTCGCTCGCCTCCGGGGCGTTTCGGGGATAGGATGAAGGTAGGAGGATCGCGCCGTGACGACGCATGCCACGAACCCGCCCCGGCCGCACTCGGGGTTCTTCCTCGCCTTCGAAGGGCCGGACGGCGGCGGCAAGTCGACGCAGGCGGCGCGGGCGGTGGAGTGGCTGCGCGGGCTGGGGTTCGACGTGGTCGCCTGCCGCGACCCCGGCGGCACCGCGCTGGGCGAACGCCTCCGCGCGGTGATCCTCTCCGACGAGTCGGTCCATCCGTCGATGCGGGCCGAGATGCTGCTGTACATGGCCAGCCGGGCCCAGCTCGTCGACGAGGTGGTCCGCCCGGCGCTGGCGGCGGGGCGGATCGTGGTGACGGACCGGTTCCTGCTCTCGAACATCGTGTACCAGGGGGTGGCCGGCGGGCTCGACGCGGCCGCGATCGCGGCCGTCGGCGCGGCGGCGACCGACGGATTGCTGCCGGACCTGACGCTGGTCCTGGACGTCGCCCCGGACGTCGCGCGCGAGCGGACCGGGCCGGCGCGGGACCGGATCGAGCGGCGGCCGGCGGAATATCAGGCGAAGGTCCGCGCCGGGTTCCTGAACGCGGCGGGGATCTACGGCGGCCCCGTCGTCACGCTCGACGCCGGGGCCGGCCCGGACGAGGTCTTCGCGCGGATCCAACAGGAGGTGGGGCGTGCCCTGGCACTCGATCCGCGGCCATGATCGCGTGGTCGACGAGCTGCGGACGGCCGCCCGCTCGGGCCGGTTCCCGCACGCGCTCCTGTTCGTCGGCCCGGAGGGGGTCGGCAAGCGGACGTTCGCGCGGAAGCTCGCGCAGGCGCTCCTGTGCGAGGAGCGGCCCGAGGCCGACCTCGACCCCTGCGGCGCGTGCGCCGGTTGCGTGCAGGTGGAGGGGGGCACGCATCCCGACCTCCTGGCCGCCGGCCGCCCGGAAGACAAGCAGGAATTGCCGATCAAGGTGATCCGCGACCTCTGCGACGAGTTCGGCCTCAAGCCGGCGCGCGGGGGCCGCAAGGTGGCGATCGTCGACGACGTCGACTCCATGAACGAGGAGGCCGCCAACGCCTTCCTCAAGACGCTGGAGGAGCCCCCGCCGGGCGCGGTCTTGATCCTGCTGGGGACGTCGGCCGAGCGGCAGTTGGAGACGGTGGTCTCGCGCTGCCAGGTCGTCCGGTTCGAGCCCCTGCCGGCCGACGAACTGGCCGCGACGCTCCTGGAGCGGGGCGTGGCCGCGGAGCCGGCCGAGGCGATGAAACTGGCGACGCTCGCCGACGGCAGCGTCGGCCGGGCGGTCGGCCTGGCCGACCCCGAGCTGGGCCGCTACCGCCGCGACCTGATCGACGGCCTGGCGTCCGAGGGGGGGATCGACCCGGCCGAGCAGGTCAAGCGGCTGGACGCCTTCGCCAAGCAGGCGGGCAAGGAGTCGGCGGCGCAGCGGCGGCGGGTCCGGCTGATGCTCTGGGAGCTGGCGCGGCTGTTCCGCGGCGTCCTCTGGCAGACCGCCGGCCTGGAGCCCCCCTCGCCCGACCCCGACGACCGCCGGGCCATCGCCCGGCTCGCCGAGCGGCTGGAGCCGGAGGACGTCTTCATCCTGGCCGAGCGGGCCATGGACGCGGACTTCCACGTCCAGCGCAACCTGAACCTGACCATGCTGCTCGAATCGCTGTTCCACGACCTGGCGAAGGTCGTCAACCGCCCGGGCCGGCCCTGACGCCGGAGGGGCACGGGAGGCCGCCATGTCCCAGCCGACCCACGAGACCACGTCCATCGGCCGCTACCTCGTCGACCGGATCGGCGGCCTGGGCGTCGAGCACGTCTTCGGGATCCCGGGCGACTACGTCCTGGGCCTGTACAAGCTCCTGGAGGAGAGCCCGATCAAGCTGGTGGGGACCACCCGCGAGGACAACGCCGGCTACGCGGCCGACGCCTACGCCCGCGTCCGCGGCCTGGGCTGCGTCTGCGTGACGTACTGCGTCGGCGGGCTGTCGTGCGCCAACAGCGTCGCCGGGGCGTTCGCGGAGAAGTCGCCGGTCATCGTCCTGAGCGGGTCGCCCGGGATCGGCGAGCGGGCGCGGAACCCTCTGCTGCACCACAAGGTCAAGACGTTCGAGACCCAGTTCGACGTCTTCCAGCACATCACCGCGGCCTCGGCCGTCCTGGACCGGCCCGAGACGGCGTTCGCCGAGATCGACCGCGTGCTCGACGCCGCGCTGCGGTACAAGCGGCCGGTCTACCTGGAGCTGCCGCGCGACCTCGTCCACGCCGTCCCCGGCGCGCCCCACCGGCGCCGCGAGACGGTCCAGGCCAGCGACCCCGACGCGCTGCGGGAGGCGCTCGACGAGGCCGAGGCGATGCTGACCTCGGCGAAGCGGCCGATGATCCTGGCCGACGTGGAGATCCACCGCTTCCACCTCCAGGACGACCTGATCGAGCTGGCCGAGTCGACGGGGATGCCGATCGCCACCACGATCCTGGGCAAGAGCGTCGTGTCCGAGGCCCACCCGCTGTTCGCGGGGGTGTACGAGGGCGCCATGGGCCGCCCCGAGGTCACGAAGCTCGTCGAGTCGTCCGACTGCCTGCTGATGCTGGGATGCTTCCTCACGGACATCAACCTCGGGATCTTCACCGCCAAGCTCGACCCCTCGCGCTGCATCGACGCGACCAGCGAGGACCTGCGGATCCGCCGCCACCACTACCGCGACGTCCGCCTCGACGACTTCATCCGGGGCCTGATCGAGCGCCGGCTCGTCGTGGCGAAGGCGCCGGTCCCGCCGCGGGCGAGCCCGTTCGCGGAGGTGGAGATGGGGCCGGGGGACTCGGCCGCGACGTCGTCCAAGGTCTTCTCGCGGATCAACCGCCTGCTCGTCGAGACGACCGGGACGACGGTGATCGCCGACGTGGGGGACTCGCTGTTCGGGGCGGCCGACCTGGAGATGGAGCGGCGCACGGAGTTCCTCAGCCCGGCCTATTACACGTCGATGGGCTTCGGGGTGCCGGCGGCGGTGGGGGCGAACTTGGCCAACCCGGCGTCCCGGGTGGTGGTGATCGTGGGCGACGGCGCGTTCCAGATGACCGGGATGGAGCTGTCCACGATCGCGCGCCACGGCTTCAACCCGATCGTCGTGATCCTGAACAACCACGGCTACACGACCGAGCGGTTCATGCTCGAAGGCTCGTTCAACGACGTCTACAACTGGGAATATCACCGGATCCCGGAGGTCCTGGGGGCGGGCCGGGGGTTCGAGGTCCGGACGGTCGCCGAGCTGGACGACGCCCTGGCGCGGGCGTGGGAGAACACGTCGGGCTTCAGCCTGCTGAACGTCCACCTGGACAAGATGGACCACAGCCCGGCCCTGGAGCGGCTGGCGACCCGGATGGGGGAGATGGTGCGGAAGAAGGGCGACGACCGCTGAAGGCCGTTCGAAAGCCGACGGGCCGGCCCCCGGGGGGGCCGGCCCGCGACGATCCCGACTCGGCCGCGGGGGCCGGTCAGATCCTGGTCCGGTTGCGGTTGTTGTAGACCTGGACCTTGCTCTGGATCGGGACCACGCGGCCCGGGTGGGTCCAGGTGTTGGTCGACTTGGTGCTGAACCGGCCGCGGTTGAAGACGCTGCTCCCCAGGGTCCAGACGCCCTTGCCGGCGTTGCTCCGGCCGCTGTTCGTCTGCCGGCCCTGGATCTTCTGGCCGTGGTAGGCCTGGAGCCGCTGCCGGAACCCGCCCTGGGGGAGGTACTGGCTCATGGCGACGCTCAGCGGGATCGGGGCGTAGTTGTACTGCGACAGCGCGGAGATCGTCGGCACCAGGGAGCCGCCGAACTGCGAGTTGTAGGTCGCCGGGACGAACACGCCGGGCGGGATCGCCGCCGCGAGGCCGCCGGTCCCGCCGCCGCCCCCGCCGCCGCCGCCGACGGTCACCGTGGTCGTCGCCGTGAACTGCTGGTTCGGGGACGACGCGGTGGCCGTCGTGAAGCCGGTCACCGTGAAGGTGGAGTTCCCGCTGGGGAGGTTGAGCGACGACCGGGGCGAGATCGTGATGATCGCCTGGTTGGCGTTCGCCGGGTCGGCGGCCACCGTCGCGTCCGGGAAGGCGACGCCGTTGACCACGATGGTCGTCGGGTCGATGTCCGTCACGGGGTTGAACGTCCCGCCCGAGGGGGTGGTGGCGCTGGTGACGTAGATCCGCACCTGGTCCGGCGTGGTCGCGCTGATTCTGAAGGGGACGGTGGTCGCGCTGTCGATCTGGACGATCTGCGTGGTGATGACGTTGGAGGCCGGCGGGATGCCGACCAGGTCGGACACCGCCGCGCCCTGGACGATCAGGCCGGCGCCGGCGAGGTTGCCCGAGTTGATGACGGTGAAGCCCGGGGCGCCGACGATGAAGTCGCCCAGGAGGTCGCCGTCGGCCGTGCGGGTCTGGCCCGAGGCGATCAGGCGGCCGGAGACCGCGGAGCCGAACCGCGGCGGGTAGGTCGCCACGGCGAAGCCCGGCGTCGTGCCGGTGAGCTGGAGGCCGGCCAGGGTGGAGGCGTTCTCGGCCTGGGTCAGCGAGAAGGTGCCGGTGAAGAGGCCGCCGTGGCCGGGCAGATAGTAGGCGGCGCCGCGGCTGGACAGGTAGCCGGGCGCCCCGACCAGGATGCCGTTGGGCTGGCCGCTCTTGACGGCCGCGGCCAGCGACACGGCGTAGCCGGCCTCGTCCCCGGCCGCCGTGCCGGTGACGATGAACGAGCTGATCCCGGTGGGGATCGCGTCGGCCGTGAAGACCCCGCTGACGACGTTGTTCGCCCCGCCGTAGAGCAGGACGGCGCGGCCGGTGCTGGACAAGTAGCCCGGGCCGCCGATGATCACGTCGCCGTAGGCGTCGTTGTTGAAGTCGCCGGCCCCGGCGACGGCGTAGCCGAACTGCTCGCCGGTCGTGCCGGTGACGGCGGCGCCGGCGACGGGCGCCGGGGTGGAGCCGCTGGCGGCGCCGACGCGGGCCAGCGACAGCGAGCGGTAGCTGTTGGTGACGACCGTCTGGCCGATCAGGTTGCCGCCGTAGACGAGGTAGGCCGCGCCCGAGTTGCCGCCGACGGCCGGGGCGCCGATGACGACGTCGGAGATGCCGTCGCCGTTCACGTCGCCGCCCGAGCCGCCGACGGAGAAGCCGGCCTGGCTGCCGCCGCTCGGCCCGGCGATCACCAGCCCGGTGACGGCCCCCTGGCCGATCTGGGTCACGTCGATCGTCGTGGCCGCGGCCGGCAGGTTGTTGCCCGACATCACGTACACGGCGCCCGAGGTCGTCGAGCCGCTGATGGACGCCGTCGGGGCCCCCATCGCGATCGCGTTGGCGCCGTCGTTGAGGAAGTTGCCGATCCCCGCCACCGACGACCCGAGCTGCGCGCCCACGGCGGAGCTGACGAAGGTGACGACCGTCACGCCGGCCGCCGCCGCCGCCGCCGGGTCGTCCAGGTCGATCGTCTTCTCGGCCAGCGTGCCCAGGTTGCTCGCCCCGTAGACGAGGTAGACGCGGCCGGTGCCCACGCCGCTGGTGAACGAGCCGGCGGACGTCCCCCCCGGGGCGCCGATCAGGAACGCCCGCGTGCCGCGGATCACCCCCGCGTCGGCCACCGAGGCGCCCAGCTGCGAGTTCGGCTGCTGGCTGGTGATGAAGGTGACGCCGTTGAAGTTGTAGGCGTTGGTGGTCGTCCCGGAGATCGGGTTGGCCTGGTTCAGGCTGCCGAGCTGCGAGACGTCGCCCACCCGGCCGTTGGGGACGTTGTTCAGCCAGTCGGCCGTCGTCGCCCCGCCGCTCGCCGCGGCCTGCGAGCCGAAGACGAGGTAGGCGGCCGACGTCGTGTTCGTCCCGGTCTGGTTGATCGCCGGGGCCCCGATCAGGAAGCTGTCGTACCCGCTGTTGTTGACGCTCCCCAGGTTCGCGACGCTGTAGCCCGCCCCCTGGAGCGCCGTGGTCGTGCCGACCATCGCCACGCCCACGTTGCCGTTGGCGATGTTCGGCAGGGCCGGCGGCGAGGTGCCGCCCAGGTCGAGCGACAGCAGCACCTTGGTTTCCAGGGCCTCGCCCTTGGGGACGCATCGGACGCGCTTCCGCCGCGCGCCGAGACGAGGACCGCGCTTGCCGTACAGCATCTGGAGACTCCCTTCTCCCAGGCTTCGTTCCGCGTTCCGCACGCGAGGCGACTCGCCACGGCGCCTCGCGGCGGGCGTCCCTCGTGAGACTCGCCGGGGGGGACGGCTTCGGCCGTCGTCCCGGACGGGCTCGGCGCGTATCCGGCGCCAAGGGGCCCGATTGACCTCTGCAATTTCGGCCTTGACGCGCCCCCGGCTGCACACCAATTGCCGCCCACGGCCGCCCGGACGTCGCGACCCCGCCGCACCTTCGGCTCAACTCGCACGACCCGCAATCCCGATACAACCCGTGACGCGGCGGCCGGTCGCGGCGGAGGACGGCGCATCCCCCCGGGGGGCGCCGGCCAAGTCGGCCGCGGCGCCGCGGTGCGCCCCGGTGGGGCGGCGATCCTCCAGGGATGCCAGTCGAGGCGAGAAGAATGGCCGAGAAATCGCTAACCCATGCCGGCCGACCGTCCGCGAGGTTCGGCACGATGTCGGCCTTGCTGGCGGCCGTGCTGGGGACCCAGCCGGGCTGCACCCGAGAATTCTTCCGGGAATGGGCCAACCAGGACGTCTCGGAGGCGATCTTCGAGAAGAGTCGCGACCCGCGCTGGCGGCTCGACACCTATTCGCCGGAGCCGCCGGCCCTGTCGCGGTTCGCCGACCCCTACGACCAGGACTTCCCGCCGGCCCCGCCCGACGACCCCGCGGCCGAGGCCCTCTCGCCGGTGCCGCAGTGGCCCGACAACCGGCTGATCGTGCCGGTCGAGGGGAACGGCTATATGGAGATGCTGGAGCGCTGGGACGCCGAGCGTCAGGCCCAGGCCGACCTCGCCCCCCCCCGCGACCCGGGCCAGGCCCCGGCCTCGCCCCCGGGCCCGCCGGCCTCCCCCTCGCCGTTCACCCCGCCCGGCGCCGCGGCCCCGAACGGCGCCGCCGCCCTGAAGCTCGACAAGGCCCGCGACCCCAAGGCCGCCCCCGTCCTCCTGGCCGACGCCCGGCCCAAGATCCCGCCGCCGCGCCGCGACCTGGCCCTGAAGCCGGCCGGCTTCCAGGATCCGGCCGTCGTCGACCCGGACCGGCCCCTGTCGCCGGCCCCGGCCGCCCCCCTCGACCCCAACCCCGAGGGCCGCGACCTGGCCGACCCCAACGTCCCCAGGCCGGACCGCATGGTCCCCGAGCGCGGCGACGGCGCCTTCACCCAGGAGCAGGCCGCCGAGCTGTCCGGCATCCTCGTCCCCTCGATCCCCGAGCTGGACGAGGCCGCCGCGGCCGGCCTGCCGCCGGGGGGCAAGTTCTACAAGGTGAACATGCAGCAGGCGTTCACCCTGGCCCTCATCAACAGCCGCTACTACCAGACGCAGCTCGAATCGCTCTACTCCTCGGCCCTGGCCGTGACGCTCCAGCGGTTCGCGTTCCAGCCCCAGTTCTACGCCGGCATGAGCCCCAGCACGTCCCCGCTCGGGGCGGGCTTCCCGGCGCTGAACCCGCCGAACGTCTTCAACTATCAGACGCGCTACTCGCCCGGCGGCCAGGTCTCGTCGCTCCAGATGAGCGAGGTCGCCGGGATGGGCAAGCTGCTCAACTCGGGCGGCCGGATCCTGGTCGGCTTCGCCAACCAGGTCGTGTTCAACCTGGTGGGGAACAAGCCCTTCCAGCCGTCGCTCGTCCAGTCGTCGCTGCCCCTGACCTTCGTCCAGCCGCTGCTGCGGGGCGGCGGCCGGGCCGTGACCCTGGAGGCCCTGACGCTGGCCGAGCGGTCGCTGCTCTATCAGGTCCGGGCGTTCGCTAAGTTCCGGCAGGAATTCATCGTGTCGGTGCTGATCGCCGGCACGGTGCAGAACCTGGGGTCCACCTTCGCCCTGGCCGGCTTCTCCAGCGCCGGCAACACCGACCCGACCGTCGGGTTCATCCCGGTGGTGCTCGACGCCGCCCAGATCGAGATCGACAAGCGGAACGTCGCCACCCTGGAGCAGATCGTCAACCTGTACAAGCAGCTCATCGACGGCGAGGCGTCGGGCCTGACGCAGCTCCAGGTCGACCAGGCCCAGAACTCGCTCATCAACGGCCGCCGGACGCTGGCCCAGGACATCCTGACGTACAGGAACAACCTGGACTCGTTCAAGATGCAGATGGGCCTGCCGACCGACACGCCGCTGACGGTCGACCTGAGCCTGTACCAGCCGTTCAAGGACGTCTACATGGAGCTGGACCGCTGGCAGCGGAACCCCAGGCGGGACCTGAAGGAGCTGCCCGCCATCGTCGGCAAGGTGCCGGACCTGGAAGACGTGGTGATCGACGGCCGGTCGGTCCTGGGGCCCTACAAGGATTCGAAGGGCGAGGCGGACGAGAGCGGGCTGGAGGACATCCTCCAGGCGGCCGTGCGGACGGCGCTCGAATACCGGCTGGACATGATGAACAACCGGGCCCAGCTCTACGACGCCTGGCGGCAAATCCGTTTCCGGGCGAACGCCCTCAAGGGTATACTCAACGTCGGCCTGACGAATCAGGTCCTGACCCCCCCCACGACCACCAATCCGTTCGGGTTCGATTCCAGGTCCACCCAGTTGAGCCTGGTGCTGAACGCGGAGCTGCCCTTGATCCGGCTCTCCGAGCGGAACAGCTTCCGCCAGGCGATCATCGACTATCAACGCCAGCGTCGCAGCCTGCAATCCCAGGAAGACGCCCTGAAATTGAACCTTCGTCAAGACATCCGCCAGATGCAAATCGCCTACTTCAACTACGCGATCTCCAAGCAGCAGCTGGAACTCCAGGCGAGGCTGAAGGATCAGGCGTTCGAGCAGCTGGTGGCGCCCCCGGCGGCGACCTCGGGGAACAACCTGGCGGCGACGGCCAACGCGGCGACCCAGACCCAGAACCTCCTCGGCGCCCAGTCCAGCCTGATCGGCTTCCAGGGGACGATCCTCGCGAACTGGCAGAGCTTCCAGACCGCCCGCTTGACCCTCTACCGCGACATCGGCACCCTGCCTTACGACGAATGGGAGGCGTTCAGTGAACTTTTCCCTGCAGAATACCGAGGCCCCAGCCTCGGCCCCGGCACAGGCGACGCGCGACCTGCCGCCGCTGCAGCGACCGAGGCGCCGTAAGGCCTCGCTCGGCAAGATGTTGGCCCTGGGGCTCGTCTCCCTCCTGGCGGTGGGGGGCGTGGCCCTGGTCAGCGTCCCGGGCATGAGCAAGCCGATCCGCGGCTTCTTCGCCCCCGCCGCCATCGACGTCATCCCGTTCGAGATCCGCCGCGGCCCCCTGCCGATCACCGTGACCGAGAAGGGCTCGCTGGAGAGCGCCAAGAACGAGGTCGTCTACAACCAGGTGGAAGGGTCGACCACCATCCTGACGATCCTCCCCGAGGGGACGAAGGTCAAGAAGGGGGACCTGGTCTGCGAGCTGGACTCGGCCACGCTCCGCGAGTCGCTCACCAACCAGCGGATCTCCACCGAGGGCGCCAAGGCCGCGTATGAGCAGGCCAAGCTGACCCGCGAGGTCGCCGAGATCGCCGTCAAGGAGTACGAGGACGGCATCTTCGGCCAGGAGCTGGCTACCATCAACGGCGAGATCAAGCTCGCCGAGTCCGACCTCGCCCGCGCCGCCGACCGCGTCGAGTGGGCCAACCGGATGTACGACAAGGGCTACGTCTCGCTCGCCCAGAAGAAGACCGAGGAGCTGAACCTCCAGAAGGCCCAGTTCGCCCTGGAGCAGGCCAACAGCAAGCTGAAGGTCCTGGTTCAGTTCACCAAGGCCAAGACCATCAAGGAGTTGCGCAGCGACGTCGAGAAGGCGCTCTCCGACGAGAAGGCCAAGGAGCAGACCTACGACCTGGAGAAGCAGAAGGAGGCGAAGTACGAGCGGCAGATCGCCAACTGCAAGCTCTTCGCCCCCGGCGACGGCCTGATCGTCTACGCCAACGACCCGGGCCGCAACTTCGGCAGCAACACGCCCCAGGTCGAGGAGGGCGCCTCCGTCCGCGAGCGGCAGCCGATCTTCAGCCTCCCCGACATCACCAACATGCAGGTGAACGCCAAGATCCACGAGTCGCAGCTCGACAAGATCGCCTCGCGGATGGGCGTCGGGAAGCTCAAGGCCAAGATCCGCGTCGACGCCTTCGCCGACCAGGAGCTGGACGGGACCGTCTCCGACGTCGCCCCGCTGCCGGATCCGTCGAGCTTCTTCAGCTCGGACATCAAGGTCTACACCTCGCACATCAAGATCGACAACCCGCTCCCCGGCCTCCGCCCCGGCATGAACGCCGAGGTCGTCATCCTCGTCGACCGCAAGGAGGACGTCCTGACCGTCCCCGTGCAGGCGGTGCTGGAGTTCAAGGGGAAGGACCACGTCGCCGTCAAGGGCCCCAACGGCTACACCCGCAAGGAGATCACGCTCGGGGCGACCAACGACAAGTACATCGAGGTCGTCGGCGGTGCCGAGGCCGGCCAGGTCGTCGCCCTGAACCCGGTCGCCCTCCTCTCCGACGAGGAGAAGCGCGAGCTGTTCTCCGTCGGTCGCGGCGGCGGGGCCGCCGGCAAGCAGGAATGGGCCAAGGCCGACGGCAAGGCCGAAGGGCCCGGCGCGGGCGGCCCCGGCGCCCCCGGCGCGGGCGGCCCCGGCGGAGGAGGCCCCGGAGCCCCCGGCGCGGGCGGGCCCGACGCCGCCAAGGCCAAGGGGAAGGGCGGCCGTCGCGGTGCCGGGGCTTTCGGCGCGATGTTCCAGAACCTCAGCGAGGAGGACCGCGCCAAGATGCGGTCCGGCACCGAGGAGGAGAAGGCCGAGATCCTCAAGAAGGCCGGCGTCACCCCCGAGATGATCGAGCAGATGAAGCAGATGCGACAGAACGGCGGCGGGCCGGGCGGCGGCGGGCCGGGCGGCGGATTCGGCGGGCGGGGGCCGGGCGGGCCGGGCGGCGGCGGGCCGGGCGGGCCCGGGGGGGGCAACTGATCGTGGATTTCCGACCCACCCCCTCCCAGGGCGGCAAGCCCCTGGTCTCGATCGTCGACGTCCGCAAGACGTACGTCATGGGCCACGCCCCCTCCGGCGGCGGACTCTTCCGCCGCCGGGGGCCCAGCCAGACCGTCACCGTGCACGCCCTCCGGGGGGTGTCGGTCGACTTCCACCCCGGCGAGTACGTCGCCATCATGGGCGCGTCGGGCTCGGGCAAGAGCACCATGCTCAACCTGCTCGGCTGCCTCGACCGCCCGTCGTCCGGCCAGTACTTCCTGGGCGACCGCGACGTCTCCCGGCTCGACGACGACGAGCTGTCCGAGGTCCGCTCCCGCTACCTCGGCTTCATCTTCCAGTCGTACAACCTCATCCAGCAGTACACCGTGCTGGAGAACATCCAGCTCCCGCTGACGTACCAGGGGGGGGGAGAGCTGAGCCCCGAGGCCGTCGAGCGCTCGGTCGAACTGGCCAAGATGGTCGGCCTGGCCGAGCGCCTCGACCACCGCCCCACGCAGCTCTCCGGCGGCCAGCAGCAGCGCGTGGCCATCGCGCGGTCGCTCATCAACGACCCGTACATCATCCTCGCCGACGAGGCGACCGGCAACCTCGACACCAAGACCAGCCACGAGATCATGGACATGCTCCAGCGGCTGAACGACTCGGGCAAGACCATCATCATGGTCACGCACGAGGACGACATCGCCGAGCACGCCAAGCGGATCATCCGCATGCGCGACGGCCAGATCATCGAGGACGGCCCCAGCCCCCGCATGCTCGCCGCCGCCGCGGCCGCCGAGGAATCGGCCGCCGCCGTCGAGGCTTGAGAACCGCCCCCGCCCTCCCCGCAGGAATCGAGACCATGCGACGCATCTGGCGCGGCCTGAAACTCGGCATGAAGAGCCTGCTGCTGCACAAGCTGCGGTCGGGGCTGACGGTGCTCGGCATCGTCTTCGGCGTGGCCGCCGTCATCTCGATGCTGGCGATCGCCGAGGGGTCCAGCCGCGACGCCCAGGAGCGCATCCGGGCCCTCGGCGCCACCAACATCATCGTCCGCTCGGTCAAGCCCAGCGACGAGGCCCAGGCCACCGGCGGCCGGCCCTCGCGCATCCTCAACTACGGCATCAAGTACGACGACTACGACCGGATCCTGGCCACCGTCCCCACGATCCGCAAGGTCTTGCCCATCCGCGAGATCCGCAAGGGGATCCGCCGCCTCCAGTACACCCTGGACGGCCGCGTCGTGGGGACCACCCAGGACTACGCCGAGTTCAACATGCTCCAGATGGAGCGCGGGCGGTTCCTCACCGCGGCCGACAACGAGAAGTACCAGAACTACGCCGTCCTCGCCTCCACCACCGCCAAGACCCTCTTCCCCTACGAGGACCCCGTCGGCCAGACCGTGCGCCTGGGGACCGACTACTACACCGTGGTCGGCGTCACCCGGGAGCGCGAGAGTTCCGCGGGCGTGGGCGGCAGCCTCGCGGCGCAGGACTTCAACAAGGACGTCTACATCCCGCTGAACACCTGCAAGGTGCGGTTCGGCGAGCGGATCATCAACAACCGCTCCGGCTCCATGGAGGCGGAGGAGACCCAACTCTCCCAGATCACCCTCCAGGTCGCCAACATCGACCAGGTCCAGCCGACGGTGCCGATCATCAAGGCGGCCTACGAGAAGTACCACCCCAAGAAGGACGTCGAGATGACCGTCCCCTACGACCTGCTGCTGGAGGCCCAGCGCGCGGCCCGCCAGTTCAGCATCATCCTGGGGACGATCGCGGCGATCTCGCTGCTGGTCGGCGGCATCGGCATCATGAACATCATGCTGGCGACCGTCACCGAGCGCACCCGCGAGATCGGCATCCGCCGCGCCCTGGGGGCGAAGCGGAAGGACATCACCCAGCAGTTCCTCATCGAGACGGTCGTGCTCTCGGGCGTCGGCGGGATCCTGGGCGTCTGCATCGGGATCGCGATCCCGAGGATCATCGTCTACTTCATCCCCGACCAGAAGGCGTTCGTCACCGGGCTGTCGGTCCTGCTGTCGTTCGGGATCTCGGTGGCCGTCGGCATCCTGTTCGGCCTCTACCCGGCCCGTCGCGCCGCCATGATGGACCCGATCGAGGCCCTGCGCCACGAATGATGTGGCGTCGCGGCCCGGCGTGGGCTAGACTCCCCGGTATACGGATGAACCGAAGCGAAGCCCGGGAGGACGCGCCGTGAGCACCGCCGACTCGCCGCCTTCGGCCCCGGGGATCGCGCCGACGGGGTTGTACGTCGACGTCCACGACCCGACGTATCCCGACTCCGACGGCAACCCGATGGCCGACAGCACCCAGCAGTTCGACTGGATCGTGACCATCAAGGAGGGCCTGGAGGCCCTCTTCGACGACCGGCCCGACGTCTTCGTCGCCGGCGACCTCCTCTGGTACTACACCGAGAAGGTGGCGAGGGACCACGTCGCGCCCGACGCGATGGTCGTCTTCGGCCGCCCCAAGGGCCGGCGCTATTCCTACCGGCAGTGGCTGGAAGGAGGGCTCGCCCCCCAGGTCGTGTTCGAAGTCTATTCGCACACAAACACCCCCGCCGAGATGGCCCGCAAGCAGGCCCTCTACGACCGGCTGGGCGTGGAGGAGTATTACGAATACGACCCGCGCACCGGCTCCCTCAAGGGCTGGCTCCGCGAGGGGGGCCGGATGCGGCCGATCCCGGAGGTCGACGGCCGGCGCAGCCCGCGGCTGGGCGTCACCTTCGAAGCCCCGCCCGAGGAGGACGCCCTGGTCATCCGCCGGCCCGACGGCACCCCCTTCGGCACCGCCGCGCAGGCCATCCGCCAGCGCGACGAGGAGAAGATCCGCGCCGACGAGGCCGAGCGCCGCGCCCGCGCCGAGCACCGCCTCGCCAACGCCGCCCACCGCCGCGCCGAGAAGGCCGAGGAGTGGGCCGAGGCGGAGCGAGAGAAGGCCGAGGCCCAACGCCTTCGCGCCGAGGTCGAACGCGAGCGGGCCGAGGCCGAGCGGCTGCGGGCCGAGCGGCTGGCGGCCATGCTCCGCGAGTTGGGCCTGGATCCGGGCTGAGGCCGCCCAACCCATCCTCGGGTGCCGGCGGCCCGGGGGGGTTGGGCTTGCGTCGCTGTACAGGGATTACTAGGCTTGATGGCTGATGGACGAAACCGGATGCGGCCTACGCATCCGGGGCGTCTCATTTTTTTTGCCCCGGCGCCTCGCCCGGGCGAACCCCGGAGATTTGGGACCCGATTTCGTCGCCCCTCGAACCCGTCCCCAGGACGAGGACGACGCCCAGGCCGATCGATGAACGGCGACGCCCCGCGGCGCACCGCCGTTTCGACACGCGCACCACCCGTGACGTCTGTAGATGGGAGCAGTTCGGCATGTCCAGCGACCGCATTCCGATGTCGAAGGAAGGCTACGAGAAGCTCAAGGCCCAGCTCGACAAGATGAAAAACGAGGACATGTCCCGGATCGCCGAGCAGATCGCGCAGGCCCGGGGGTACGGCGACCTCTCGGAGAACGCCGAGTTCGACGCGGCCGTCGAGGCCCAGGGCATGCTCCAGGCCCGGATCAACGACCTCCAGGACAAGCTCAGCCGCGCGTTCATCGTCGACAAGACGAACATGCCCACCGACCGCGTGGTCTTCGGCTCCAAGGTCAAGGTCCTCGACGTCGACTTGGCCGATGAAGAAGACTTCGTCCTGGTCGGCCCCGGCGAGGAGGACTACGACAACAACCGCATCCTCCTGACCAGCCCCATCGGCCAGGCCCTCCTGAACAAGAAGGTGGGCGACGAGGTCGAGGTCCCCATCCCGCGCGGGACGCTCAAGTTGAAGATCGTCGAGATCGGCGTCGAGTGAGCCGGGGCCGCCATCGACTAGCCGGGCCGGGGGCCGGACGCGCGTTCGAGCCCCCAGGCGGCCCACGACGATGGCGTCGGGGCGATGAACGTCAGCGGTGCCGACGTGGTCGGGTGCCGCACCTGCAACGATCGGGCGTGGAGGGCGATGCCGGGCGCGAACGTCCGGGTCGCCCCGTAGGTCGCGTCGCCGACGATGGGCGTCCCGCGCGCCGCGGCCTGGACGCGCAGCTGGTGGGTCCGGCCGGTCTCGGGCCAGAGCCGGAGCCAGCGGAGGCCGTCGGGGAGCGTCGCGCAGGCGTCGACCACCACGCGCGTCCGCGCCGGCCTCGCGCCGGGCGTCCCCTCGGGGACGACGCGGATCATGCCCTGATCGTCGGTGCGGGCCGTCAGCCGGTCCTCCCAGGCGTCGACCGGGGCGGGCAGGACGGGGCCCTCGGCGCGGGGGAGGGCGTCGGCCTCGACGACGGCCCAATATTCCTTGACCGCCGCCCGCTTCTCGAACTGGCCGGCGAGCCTCCGCGCGGCCTTGGGGGTCTTCGCCCAGATCAAGACGCCCGAGACGGGCCGGTCGAGGCGGTGGACGATCCCCAGATAGGCGGCGTCGGGCGAGGCCGGGGAGAGATGCCGCCGCACGTCCTGTTCGAGGGTCGTCTCGCCGGGCGGGGCCCAGGTCCCCTGGACGGGCTGGCCCGCCGGCTTGAGCAGGGCCAGGCAGTGCTCGTCTTCGAAGAGGATCCGGGGCGGCGTCTCGCTCACGGCTGTTCCGAGGGGGGATTCACCTCGAGGTCCCGGGTCAGGGACTTGGCGGTCGATTCCTGGGAGTTCATCAGCTCGTTGGCGAGGTCGGCGGGCGTGGCGCCGGCGGTGGGGTCGACGCCCGAGGTCCCCGGCGGGCCGTAGGCGTTCGTGGTCGGCCGCGCGACCTTCTCGCCCGCGGTCGGGGTGCCGAACGTCGAGGCCGCCTTGGCCCGCGCGACCTTGTCGTCGCCCGAGGCGCCGGGGCCGACGTTGTAGTCGATGCCGCCGGCGGCGTTGCCGGGCGCCGGGTGCGGGTCCGAGCTGAAGCCGACGACCGGCGGCTCGCCGGTGCGGGCGTATGGGCGGCCAGGCGGGACCTCGCTCTTGGTGCTGCGGCATCCGGACGACGCCGCGACGGCGAGCGCCAGCATCGCCCCGAGCGGGGCGAGACGCGGGCGGAGGACGTTGGGTCGTTCCATCGACGGGCTCCCTCTCCTGCTGGAAACGCGACCGGACGCGACGGGCGCGGCGGCCCGTGCGTCCGGATGATAGCGAACCGGGGGGCCCGGTCAAGCCGAGCGGCGGGGGCTCACTTGCCGGCCTTGGCGGCCTCGTAGCGGCGGGAGACCTCGTCCCAGTTGATGACGTTCCAGAAGGCGCCGATGTATTCGGGGCGACGGTTCTGGTACTTCAGGTAGTAGGCGTGCTCCCAGACGTCCAGGCCCAGGATCGGCGTGGCGCCCTCGGAGATGGGGCTGTCCTGGTTGGCCGTGGAGGTGACGGCGAGCTTGCCGTCCTTGACCGTCAGCCACGCCCAGCCGGATCCGAAGCGAGTGGTGGCGGCCTTGTTGAACGCCTCCTTGAACGCGGCGAAGCCCCCCAGCTCGGAGGTGATGGCGTCCGCCAGAGCGCCCTTGGGCTCGCCGCCGCCGCCGGGGCCGATGATCTCCCAGAAGAACGAGTGGTTGGCGTGGCCGCCGCCGTTGTTCCGCACCGCCGTCCGGATCGCCTCGGGGATCGCGCCCAGGTCGGCGATCAGCTCCTCGATCGGCTTGCCCTGGAGCTGGGGGTGGTCCTTCAGCGCCGCGTTCAGGTTGTTGACGTAGGCGGCGTGGTGCTTGTCGTGGTGGATCTCCATCGTCTTGGCGTCGATGTGAGGTTCGAGCGCCCCGAAGTCGTAAGGGAGGGGGGGGACGGTGTACTCGGCCATTCTCGGTCGCTCCTTGTTCCCTGGGTCCGTCGCCGGGCCGTCAAGCCGATCGCCCCAGGTCGGGGAGACCTGGGGCGCTTCGCGACGTCCCGGATGCGGGTCGATTCGACGTCCCGCACAGGCTACCACACGGCGGACCGACGCTCAAACGGGGGAGGCAAGTCCCGCGCCGGCGTCGGCCGTCAGGCCGAGGCGTTCCGCAGGGCGGACGCCCAGGCGGCCGAGGCCAGGGCCGGGGCCTCCTGCCGCGCGAGGCCCTGCCGCGCGAGGCCCTGGCGGGCGAGCGCGAACCGCGCGGCGACCGAGCGCCGTTGGGCCGCCGGGGTCGCGGCGATGTTCAGGCTGTAGCTGGAGACGCTGTCGGTCCCCGGGGCCTGGACCCGGACCGTGAACGACGCATTCCTCGTCGCCGAGACCGCCGCCGAGCCGTTCCCCTGGGCGACCACCTTGCCGCGGGCGTTGAGGATCTGCACCACGGCCCCGGAGGCCGAGACCTGGTAGACGCCCGCCGCGCCGGCCTGGAACGCGAAGAAGTCGACGTCGGCCGCCGGGAGGGTGAGGCCGGCGTAGGTCGCCTGCGTGACCCGTCCCAGCCGCGTGGCCGTCTTCGAGGAATTGTTCAGCTCGAAGCGGTCGGGCGCCACGACGACGGTCGTCGGGTAGATGGGGCCGGTGGGCGTGGGCGCGGGCGTCGTCGGCACGCTCGGGGCCGGCGCGGTCGGGGCGGTCGGAGCGGAGACGATCGGGGTCGTCGGCCTCGCGACGGCGGGGGAGCCCGACACGGACACGGTCAGGTTGTAGGCGCCCACGGCGAACACGTCGCTCGTGGCCCCGGTCACGGCCGCGTAGTAGCGCCGGCCCGGGACGAGGGAGGACATCCGCGCGGTCGCGTCGTCGCTCCACTTGCTCGGGTCGGAGGCCGAGCCCAGCACGTTCCCCGCGTCGTCGTAGACCGTGACCTTGGGGCTGAGCATGCTGACGTTCGACGCCGAGGCCGTCACCGACCAGGAGCCGCCGGCGTACGACGGCGCGACGAAGCTGAACCACTGCGTCTCGCCGATCACGTCGAGCGAGGCCGCCTGGGACGTGAAGGTGTTCGAAGTCGTCAGGGGTGCCGTCATGTCGATCGGCCTGGACGAGGTCTTCCCGTATCCCTGGGCCTCGTAGGCGTCGACCCCGCGGGCCCCGTAGATGGCGCGGATGCCGTACAGGTCGCCGTCGTCGAGGCCGTCGACCACGCCGCCGTAGACGGCCCGCATCACCTCGGACGAGCTGCTGGGATGGCCCAGGCCGAGGGAATGGCCGGTCTCGTGCAGGAGGACGCTGAAGAGGTCGAAGTCCCTGCCGATCCCGTAATTCATGCTCAGGTTGATCTCGACGTCGCCCCCCGCGGTGGTCCCCTGCGGCGGCGGATAGTACGTCTGGGCCAGGATCTTCTGCTCGCCCATCGCCACGCCGCCGATGCGGATGTCGCCGAACCGGGAATCCCCCTGCGAGGCGCCCAGGGCGTTCTCGTCGTAATGGGCGTCCGCGACCGGGACGATGTTGATGTCGGCCGCGGCCTGCCAGGTGGCCAGGGCCCGGGCGATCTCGCGCTCCCAGTTCCCGGCGCCGAACTTGGCGTCGAAGGCCGCGTCGATCGTGTTCTTGCCGCTGATCCAGGTCACGCCGTCGGGGGCGATGCTGTATGTGATGCGGGAGGGGTTCGACCACTTGTATCCCGACAGGACGTAGTCGACCCCCGCCGTGGCGAGCAGCTGGCGATCCTCCAGGATCTCCGACAGCGACGGCCTCAGCCGTCGCCGCGCCGCCCGTCCTCGCGCCCGGGCGGCCTCGATCCCGATCCCGATCCGCCGGCCCACTTCCTTGCACCCCATCCAGGTCCGCTCTCCGAGCCGGACCTTGGGAAGCCCCAACATGCTGCACCCCGCTGGTCGTGCGGCGCGGCGGTCGGCCGGCCTCGGCGCAGGGAACGAGCCATCCTCCCGCCGGGGGCGGCCGTCGCGGGCCGTCGGCCCGAGACCCCTCCCCGCGGCGGCCGGAAGCCGCCCCGCATTCGTCCGCCCGGTCGCTCGCGCCTCTCCCGCCCTGGTCCACCCTCCCTGAGTCCGACCCCCAGTCCCTGTCGAAGCCCGCCGTCGCCGACGTCGCGCGGCACCGCCGCACGCTTCCCTCGGAGGTCCACCGAATCGTCGAGAGGAACCGACGACCGTTCATGCCGACTAAGACGACATGCATCAATTTGATGTGCGTCGCGAAGCCGCCGAATATTTCGGAGATACCTCCGATACCTGAAACCTAGGTCGCGATTCCAGGGTTTTCCTCAAGAAACATCGCGTGTCGGCCGCACAACACGGACGATCCGTTCCGACGGCGCGGATTCCGCCGGGATTGAGGATTCCGTCGAGACTGACGTCGGCGTCGCATGCAGCGATCCATGGGATGCGCCCGCGCCGGTCTCCAAGGCCACTCCCCGGAGGCTTGCGAAGGCCCGTCGCGCCCGATACGGTGGCGAGGCCCAGGCGAAGAACAGATTGGGGAGGGGGGGGCGGATGCGGCGGAGCCAGGAGAGCGACCCGAAGGCCGAATACGGCGAGGCCCTGCGCCGCTCCTTCCGGACGCCGGCGGCCGGCCCCGGCGGCTGGGACGAACGCCTGCGCGCCGTCGCCGAGGGCTTGCGCGCCTCGTTCGGCCTGGCGCTGACGCCCGGCCCGGCCGAGCTGGAGCCGGAAGTCCTGGGGGCCCTGGAACGCGACGACATCCTGATCGAGCGGCTGACCTTCCAGAGCCGTCCCGGGGTCCGGGTCACGGCGAACCTCTACCGGCCCCGTCGGCTCGACGCCCCCGCGCCGGGGGTCCTCTGCGTCCACGGCCACTGGAAATGGGCCCGGATCGACCCCGGCGTGCAGGCCCGCTGCATCGGCCTGGCGAGGCTGGGCTACGTCTGCCTCTGCGTGGACGCCTTCGGTGCCGGCGAGCGCGCGGTCGAGCCGGGGCCCGGGACCTACCACGGGGGGCCGATGGGGGCCTCGACCTGGGCGGCGGGCGTGCCGCTGATCGGCCTCCAGGTCTTCGACAACCGTCGCGCGGTCGACTACCTGACGAGCCGCCCCGAGGTCGACCCCGCCCGCCTGGCGATCACCGGCGCGTCCGGCGGCGGCAACCAGACCCTCTACGCCGGGGCGCTGGACGACCGCCTCAAGGCCGTCGTCCCCGTCTGCGGCGTCGGGACTTACGAGGCGTACCTGAGTGCGGCCTGCTGCGTCTGCGAGGTCAACCCCGCGGGGATGACCTACGCCTGCACCGGCGACCTGCTGGCCATGATCGCGCCGCGGGCCCTGCTGGTCGTCAGCGCCAGCCGGGACGCCCCCCAGTTCAGCGCGGGGGAGGCCGCGCGGAGCCTGGACTACGCCCGGGGCCGGTTCGAAGCCCTCGGCGCGGGGGACAGGGTCCGCCAAACCGTGATCGACTCCGGCCACGACTACAACCGCCCCATGCGCGAGGCGATGTACGGCTGGCTCGACCGCTGGCTTCGCGACCGGGGGGACGGCTCGCCCGTCGCCGAGCCCGAGTCGCAGCCCGAGGACCCCGCGCTGCTGCGATGCTACCCGGACGCCGCGTCGCGGCCGGCGACGGTCGTCGCGATCCCGGCGTTCGTCCACGCCGAGGCGCGGGCGCGGCTCGCCGCGCTGCCGGCGGCACCCGACCACCGCGAGGCGTGGGAAGCCGCCGCGGTCTCGCTCCGGGCCGACCTCGCCCGCATCTTGGGGGGCGTCGGCCCGACGAACCCGCGCGTGCGGACGAGCTTCGACGGCGCGAGCGGCTCCTGGACGATCGCGATGGAGCCCGAGGCCGGGCTTTCGCTCCGGGCCGTCTATCGCCGGCCCCCGGCCCCGGCCGGGCCGAAGGGGCTGGCGATCCTGGCGAGCGAGGACGAGGTCGCCGCCGGCCCTCCGCCCGCCTGGGCCGAGCCCTGGGCTCGCGCCGGCTATGCGACGTGCGTGGTGGAACTTCGGGCCCTCGGGCGGCTCAAGCCCGCCACGAACGCGATCGCCGGGGTCGTCGACCACGACGAGGCCGAATGGGGCGTCTGGACCGGCCGCCCGCTCCTCGGCCGGTGGGTCTCGGACCTGCTGGCGTGGGTCGACGCCCTCGCCGACCTGGCCGACGGCCCGCCCAGGCTCCCGCCCGGCCTCCCGATCGCCGTCCACGGCCGGGGCGCGGCGGGGACCGCGGCGATCCTCGCGGCGGGGCTGTCGCCCCGGATCGGCACGGCCGTCGCAGAGAACGCGGTCGTCCGCCTCGTCGGGCCCGAGCCGGCCGCCTGGGGACCGATGAGGATGGGACTGGTCGTCCCCAACATCTTGACGCTGGGCGATTTCGGCCGGATCGCCAGCCTCGTCGCCCCGCGCGTCCTGGCCGTCGTGGGGGGCCTCGGCACGGACGGGAAGGTCGTGTCGCCGGCCGAGATGAGCGAGGCGTTCCATCATGCCCGCCGGATCTATGGGCTTTATGATGCCAACGACGGCCTGCTTATGCTGGAGCCGGGGGAGAAGCTGCCGGGCTTTTCCTGAGCCGGGGTCCGGAGATCGGACGGTCCGGGCGGCGGGGTTTTGACGCCGATTGAAGAGGAGATCGCGCCGCGGCGGGCGTTGACGCGGGGTCTCGACTCCCGATAATCGAAGTATCGAGGATTCTCGGCCCGGCCCGTCGGAAGCCCTTGTCCACCCGGCGGGCCGGGATGGCGACCGGCCCCCGCGCGTCGCCCGCCGAGTCGGTCGCTCCTCCCCTTCGGACCACCCATGCAAGACCAAATGATTCCCGTCGCGCGGATCGAGCTGGAACGTCCGGCCCGTCGCCCCTCGCTCGCGCGGAAGCTGGCGTCCGTCGCCCTCATGGGGGCGGCGGTCGGGGGCGGCGCGTGGGCCTGGGGGCGCGGCTATCGGCCGGCGTGGCTGAGGGGGGACGAAAAGGCGCGGTTCGAACTGGTGGAGGTCGATCGCGGCGACATCACCCAGTACGTCGTCGAATTCGGCACGGTCGAGAGCGCCTCCGACGCCGTGGTGAAGTGCCAAGTCGAGGCGCTGGTCGGCCTGGTGGGCGGGACGAACTCGAGCGGGACCAGCAAGAGCGGGTCGGGGGGGACGGCCGGGCAGACCTCGACGCAGGCCGCGACCCCGGCCCCGGCGGCTGTGACGAAGAGCGCGACGTCCTCCACGTCCAAGAGTTCGACCGGCACGGCCGCGAAATCCGGGACGTCGTCGACCTCCGGATCTTCTGCGACGTCGACCACGTCCGCGTCGACGTCCTCGTCCGCGAGCGGCAAGCCGACGATCCGCAGCTTCAGCTACACCGTCACGAAATACTCGCCGCTCAAGCGGACGACCGCGACGTCCAAGACCGGGACGAATGGCTCCGGCGGCCGGAGCGGCGGCGGGGGCGGCCGGGGGGGCGGCGGAGGATTCGAGGAGAAGCCGGGCTCGACCCGGATCATCTCGATCCTGGCCGAGGGGACGGCGGTGAAGAAGGGCGACGTCGTCTGCGAGCTGGACTCGGCCGCGTTCCGCGACGAGTTGAAGGCCCAGCAGATCCGGTGGCTCCAGGCCAAGTCCTACGTCGAGCAGGCCGCGGCCACGCTGGCCGTCAACGAGATCACCCTGCGCGAGTATCGCGACGGCATCCTGCCCCAGGACCTGCACCAGGTCCGCCAGTACATCCAGACCTGCGAGATCGACCGCGACCGCGCCGCGAAGAACCTGGAATGGTCGCAGGGGGTCCAGGCGAAGGGCCTGCGGGCCAGCTCCCAGGTCCGCGCCGACGAGCTGGCGGTCCAGCAGGCCGATTTCGTCCTGAGCGAGGCGAAGGGGATGCTGGAGCGGCTGGAGAAGTACACCGGCCCGAAGATCCTCAAGTCGCTGGAGGCCAAGCTGGCCTCGATCCGCACCGACAAGCTCGCCCAGGACGCCAGCTTCGCCCTGGAGGACGAGCGGCTGAAGCGGCTGGAGAAGAACATCGCCGCCTGCACCCTGCGGGCCCCCAGCGACGGCGTGGTCGTCTACGTCAACCAGACCAACGGCTGGGGCCGCGTCGAGTCGTACATCCAGGAGGGGACGACGGTCCGCCAGGACCAGCCCATCTTCCAGCTCCCCGACCCGAAGCGGATGCGCATCAAGGCCCGCATCAACGAGACCAAGGTGGCGGCCCTGCGGACGGGCCAGTCGTGCCAGGTCCGGGTCGACGCCTACCCCGAACGCCCGCTGCAGGGGAAGGTGCTGGACGTCACGGCGATCTCCAGCCCGGTCAACGGGCCGTTCTCGGACGTGCGGGTCTACTTCGCCCTGATCTCGATGGACGACGCCTTCGCCGACCTCCGCCCCGGCCTCAGCGCCGAGGTCACGTTCCTGAACGACCGCCGGTCGGATGTCGAGCGCATCCCGCTGGCCTCGGTCCGCCGCCTCGGCGGCGAGTCGTTCGTGGCCATCCCCGAGCCCACCCCCGCCGACGCGGAGCAGGACAGGCCCCCCTACCGCTGGCAGAAGGTCGACCTCGGGCTGAGCGACGCCGACTACATCGAGGTCGTCTCCGGCCTCGACGCCGGCGACCGGATCATCGCCGACCCGTCGTCCCTGGACGTCCCCACGCTCGCGCCGACCGCCCCGCAGGTGGCCGCCTCCTCGGCGGATTGAGGCGGGCGTCGGCCCTGCACGCGGAGCCTCGCTTCCGGGCCCGTCCTCTCTCCCGGCGGGAGAGGGGACGGGTTCGGACGAACACCATCGGCTGATCGCCTCACCCCGCCGGGGGCGCTCCATCGTCGGAGCGCAGGATCCACGCCTGGGCTTCGGCGAAGACCTGGCGGATCTTGGTGTGGTAGAGGAGGCGGTTGATCTCCTCGAAGGTCCCCCAGTGATACCAGTGGCCGTGGGGGTCCTCGACGTGCTCCTCGGAGCGGGTCGGCAGGATCGGCGAGCGGACGTCGACCAGGTAGTAGGTGACGGTCTTGACGACCTTGCGTCCGCGGCGGATGTAGGTGTACGAGAGCGTGCGTTCGAAGCCGTCGCGGAAGTCCCAGCCGGGGAGGCCGGTCTCCTCCTGGAACTCGCGGCCGGCGGCCTGGCGCGGGGTCTCGCCGGCCTCGACGCCCCCCTTGGGGAATTCCCACTTGGCGCGCGGGTTCCGCACCGTCGCGGAGTGCAGGACCAGGTAGGTGTACGCCCGGCCCTCGCCGCGATGGTAGGGGATGACGCCAGCGGATCGTTCGTGAAACGTGGTCATGACCGACGGCGACCTGACAAGCTAGCGTCGGCGCGTGACGTCGCCGCGACCAGCGACGCCCCCCTCGGCCGGCGCGACGTACCCGAGGATCTCCCCCGGCTTCACGGGGTCGTCCTCGCGCCCTCGGATCTCGACGAGGCGTCCGGTCGCGGGCGCGGAGACGTCGAAGGTCAGGGGGCCGGCCGAAATCTCGACCAGCTGCTCCCCTTCCCAAACGTGCCCGCCTCGCCCGACGTACCAGTGGCTGACGACGATCGGCGTGGCGGGATCCGCCCCAAGCTCCGGAAGGATTATGGCCTCCAGGCGCATGACAGGCCCCGTCGCGACGAATCGTGACATCGTCAACCTCGGGACGCGGAGCCGCCCCCTCGGCGGGGCCGGCTTCACGCCCACTTCATCTCCCAGCTTATCCCTGCGCGGTCGCGTTGGCCAGAGCCATCCGAGGGTTTTAGAACCGTCGCGCCCCCCCAACCGGGCCGGGCGCGACCGCCTCCCGCGGCTCGTTCCTCGGGACGAAGTCGAACACGCCGTAAGTGTCCCGCAGCCAAGACTCTTTCGACGGCCCCGGGTCGACCACGAACTCGCGGGCCTGGCGCAGCTCGTAAGTGCGGCCCATGGCGATCAGCCACGCTTGCATGTTCGGGTCGTCCTCCGCGTAGTCGCGGAACAGGACCAGCCGCAGGGGGTGGTCGGCCGACCACGACCCCGGCTTCGCCCGGAACGGCTCCTTCGCCCGGTGCCGGGGCGAATAGAGCCGCTGGTGGAATAAATAAACGGCCGACATCCCCGCCTCCCAGGTGTGCGGGTCGATCTCCACCCCCAGGTCGGCCCTGGCGCAGACGAGGTCGGCGTCGCGGGCTTGCTCCGTCCAGAACGAGCGGGCGAACTCGCGGGTCTTCACGTCTTTATAGACGCGGTAGGGCATGACCAGGTCCTTCCCGATCAGCCCGAGCCCCAGCGCGACCATCGCCCCGAGCAGGATCCGCGGCACGCGCGCCGCGGCCTCGGGCCGGCGGATCTTCGAGGCCAGCGCGGCCATCCCCAGGCCGGCCGCCAGGCAGGCCGAGGGGGCCAGGTATTGCACGATGCGGGCCTCGCCGCCATACGGGTACTTGCCCAGGAAGGCCGCGACCAGCCCCAGGCCGAACGGTGCCAGGAAAACCGCGGCCGTCGTCCGCCGCCCGGACCGCCACAGGGCGACGAGGCCGACCGCCGCGCAGATCAGGGTCGCGGAGCTGCCGCCGCGACGCTCGCCGACGGGATACGCCATCAGGTTGCCGGCGTGGGCGTCGACCAGCCAGAGCGGGATCCAGAGCGGGGCGTCCATCGGCGGGAACGACTCGCGCCAGTAGCCGAAGCGGTAATGGTCGCCCATCGCCTTCTGCTGCGAGACCGTCGCCGCGAGGTAGATCACGGCGAACGTCGCGACCATCGCCAGCCCGTAGGCCACGAACCCCGCGCGGACCCGGTTGCTCCCCTTCAGCAGGATCCCCGGCGCGAGCGCCGCGGCCACGCCGCCGGCGACGAACACCGCCGGATACGACATCCCCAGCAGCGCCGGCATCGCGGCGGCGCCGATCCACCACCATCGCGACCGATCGGGCCGGCGGAGGTACTCGACGGCGATCGTCAGGAGGACGATGGCGGCGAGGAGGTCGGTTGCGTACGGCTTGATCTCGTTGCCGTGGCGGATCGGGTAGAACGCGACGGCCAGGATCGCCGTCGCCAGCACCAGGGCCCAGCCCCGCAGCACGCGCGCGGCCATGTGCCGGAAGACGACCACGCTCGCCATGCTGCACAGCGTCGGGAACAGCCGGAGCGTCATCTCGTTGTAGCCGAGCGTCGTCACGAACAGCCGCTCGACGAGCAGGAACATCCAGGGCGCGACCTGGCCGTACTCCAGCGGTTTCGCCAGCTCGGCAGGGCCCCGGTCCCACAGGCTCGCGGCCAGGAACGCCTCGTCGTGCCAGATCGGGTAGTCGACCAGGAACCGGACCAGCCGGACCAGGACCCCCAGCCCGACGAGCATCCAGCTCGCCCGTTCAAACCAGCGGTCGTCGGCTTCCGAGGCGGCTCCGACCCCCAGCGGGACCAGCGGCGCGGCGACTTCGGCGGCGTGAGCGTCCGTGCTCATCCTGGGATCTCTCCGGGGTTGGTCGGGACCGATGCGGCCTTCGAGGGGAGCGGCGTGAATTCGTACACCCGCCAGGTCTCCACCACAATCCGGCCCTGGTCGCCGAACGTGGAGCGGACGGGGATCTCGCGGGTCGATCGCAGGCGGTAGTCGGACCGCATCCGGGCGAGCCACGCGGCGATCTCGGGCCGTGAGGGGTCCTCGTTGAACAGCACGCAGCGCAGGGGGCGATCGTCCGAGACCTCGTCGAGCCTCGGCCCGCCCGCCCGCCGCGAGGGGGACCAGACGGCCTGGTTGCAGAGGTACCACGCCCGCTGGCCCTGCCACGTCCCCGGCCGTTCGAGGCCGAAGTCCAGGTGCGCGCAGGCGACGACGGCGTCGCGCGACAACTCCGGCCAGAACGTCCGGGCGAACTCGCGGGCCTCGCGGTCGTGCGGCATCCGGTACGGGTGCCGCCAGCTATGGACCTGCGGGACGATCGCGCACGCGACCATCCCCGCCAGCCCCGCGATCGCGACCGCGCGCCGCAACCTCGGCCGCCGGATCGACTCCAGCAGCGTCCCCACCCCCGCGCCGGCCAGGATGCCGATCGTCGGGGCCGCATACTGGGCCAGCCGGGCCTCGGGGCCGAACGGGTAGCGTTGCAGCCCGGCGGCGATCAGGTTCAGGCCCAGCGGGGCCGACAGGGCGACGACCATCGCCCCCCGTCCGCGACGGGCCAGGGCGATCGCGCCGACCAGGCAGGCCAGGGAAGTCGCGGCGCTGGCCCCCTTCGCGCCGCCGCCGGGATAAGCGAAGACGCTCCCCGTCAGCGCGCCCAGCAGCCAGCCGGGGACCTTCGCGGGCTCGTCCAGCGGCGGGAAGCCGGGCGACCAGTAGCGCCGCAGGCCCTCGATGGCCGCGGCGCTCTGCGACGCCCCGAAGCCCATATGGAACGCCAGGGTCAGCCCGGCGAGCATCAGCCCGCAGCACACCAGGGCCCCGCGCTCCTTCGCCCGCCCCGTCCGCCAGACGGGGACCGCCAGGCCGACCAGGATCCCCCCCGCCGCGAACACCGCGGGGTTCGAAAAGGCGAGGCACGGCGGCAGCAGCCCCAGCAGCAGCCAGAGCCGCCACGAGCCGTCGCGACGCTCCAGCCAGGCCAGCGCCGGGGCGAGCAGCACCAGTGCCGCGAAGGCGTCGGAGGCGTAAGGCTTCACCTCCGCCGCGTGCCGGATCGGGTGGACCGAGACCGCGAAGATCGCCACGGCCGCCGCGGTCGCCGGGCCCGAGAGCGCCCGCCGGGCCACGAACGCGAACAGGACCACCGACGCCAGGCCGCACAGCAGCGGGAACAGCCTCAGCGACCACTCCGAGAACCCCAGCGCCAGCACCGCGGCCCGCTCGACCCACAGGAACGCGAGCGGTGCCACCTGGCCGTTGTCCAGCGGCTTCGCCAGGCCGAGGAACCCCCGTCCGAGGAAATTCGAAGCCAGGAAACATTCGTCCGACCAGAAGGGTAATCCCTGAGCGTAGCGCGCCAGCCGCGCGAGCAGCCCGAGCGCCGTCATCGCCGCGACGCAGCGCGCGACCGTCGTCGACCCGAACCCCTCGGGCGCGACGGCGAGCCGGCGCAGGCGTCGGGGCGCGACCGGGTCGCGGGCCGGGGCGGCGGGGCGATGGGTGGTCTCCGGTTCCATTCCGGCTCCGGCTCGTCGGTTCGCGGTCCGAAATCGCGGCCCGGAGGTTCCATGACCCGGGCGCACCGCGTCGCAGGTATAGAAGAATTCCGATTTCGTACAAGGTCGCTTCCGGCTAGGTTGGCTTCCAGTTTCGGGGGATCGCGCCGAAGTCTTCCCCCCTCGCGGGGGAAGACAGACGCCGAAGGCGTCAGATGAGGGGGACGCGGAGCGCGGGCGCCGTCGGGATCCGACGGCACGTCCGACCGGCTCGGGATCCCGACGGCTTTCGCGCTCGTCGTCCCCCTCATCCGGCCCTTCGGGCCACCTTCCCCCGCGAGGGGGGAAGGACGTCATGATGCTGATCCTCGAAGCGACGCCCTCCGATCATCCTGGCCCGCCCCGCAACACCATCACGGAGAAGTCGATGCTTCGTCTCGCACGGATCCGGACGGCCGCCCTCCTCGCGATCGCCGCCGCCCTCGCGACGCCCCGGGTCTCGGCCGCCGAGGACGCGAACCCCCCGGCCGTCGACCGCCTGGTCGGCTCGCGCGTCCGGGACTTCGCGCTAAAGGACGTGACGTCGAAGGCCGACGTCCGGCTCTACGGCTTCGCCGGCAAGGCCGGGGCGGCGATCGTCTTCGTAGGGACTCAGTGCCCCGTGGGCGACCTGTACTATCCCCGCCTGGTCGAGCTGAGCCGCGAGTACGGCCCGAAGGGGATCGTCTTCCTCGCCGTCGACGCGAATTCAGGCGACTCCGACGAGGAACTCGCAGCCAAGGCGAAGGAGTTCGGCCTCGATTTCCCGGTCCTGAAGGACCCCGGCAACGTGGTCGCCGACGCGCTCATGGCCGAACGGACCCCCGAGGTCGTCCTCCTCGACGGCGCGGCGAGGATCCGCTACCGGGGCGCGATCGACGACCAGTACGCCGTCGGCGCCCGCAAGCCGGAGCCGTCGCGGCATCATCTCCGCGAGGCCATCGACGCGGTCCTCGCCCGCCGCGCGGTCGAGGTCCCGGCCACGGAGGTCGCCGGCTGCCTGATCGAGCGCGCCGCGCCGAAGCCGGCCGCGAAGCCCGCCGCCTCCCGCGTCCGCACCCCCTCCGACGAGATCCGCGCCCTCCGCGACGCCGACGGGCCGAAGCCCGAGGACGTCGGTCCGGTGACGTTCGCGTCGGCCGCCGCGAAGATCGTCCAGGAGAAGTGCCAGTCGTGCCACCGGCCCGGCCAGGTCGCGCCGTTCTCGCTGACGAGCTACGACGAGGTGCGCAAGCACTCGGCCATGATCCGCGAGGTCGTGGACGACCGCCGCATGCCCCCCTGGCACGCCGACCCCCGCCACGGCGCCTTCGCCAACGACCGCAGCCTCTCCGCCGAGGAACGCGCGAAGCTCCTCGCCTGGATCGACCAGGGGAGTCCACTCGGCGACCCGAAAGACCTCCCGGCCGCGAAGACCTTCCCCGAGGGCTGGTCGATCGGCGAGCCCGACGTCGTGTTCGAGATCCCCGAGGTCCAGTCGATCCCCGCGCAGGGGGTGATGGACTACGTCCGCGTCCGGGTCCCCTCGAACTTCAAGGAGGACGTCTGGGTCCGCGCCGCGGAGGCGATGCCGGGGGATCGCTCGATCGTCCACCACATCATCGTCTACGTCGACGACCATACCAAGCAGCGACGGCTGGGCCTGGGGGGCTCGCACCTGTGCGGCTACGCCCCGGGCGACATGCCTTCGAGCTACGCCGAGGGGACGGCCAAGAAGGTCCCGGCGGGCTCCGACTTCATCTTCGAGCTGCACTACACGCCCGACGGCCGGCCGCACCAGGATCTTTCGAAGCTGGGCCTGATCTTCGCCAAGGGCCCCGTCACGCGCGAGGCGTTCACGCTGCCGATCGCCGAGGGGGGCTTCATCATCCCCCCCGGCGAGCCGAACGTCCCGGTGACGGCCGCGATGACGCTCCCGAAGGAGGTCCGGCTCCTCAGCTTCATGCCCCACATGCACGTCCGCGGCAAGGACTTCAAGTACGTCGTGACGAAGCCCGGCGGCGAGCCCGAGACGCTCCTCTCCGTGCCGGCGTATGACTTCGGCTGGCAGAGCTATTACACGTTGAAGGAGCCGATGACCCTCCCCGCCGGCACCGTCATCGACTGCACGGCCCACTACGACAACTCGGCCGCCAACCCCTCCAACCCCGACCCGACGAAGACCGTCCGCTGGGGCGACCAGACCTTCGAGGAGATGATGATCGGCTACATCGACGTCGACCTCCCCGTCGGCGACTCCTTCACCCGCGCCGACCTGATGAAGTCCCGACGCCCCCCCGTCAGCGCCGGCGGCGTCGTCCAGGCCTTGCTCCGGCGGGGGGCGCGGACGAATGATGGGGGGAAGCCTGCGGCGAAGTGACGGATGTTCGGGGCGTCGGGAGGGCGGTCGGGCGAGCCGTTCGAAGTCCCCTCTCCCGCCGGGAGAGGGTGGCCCGAAGGGCCGGGCGAGGGTCGTCGGATCTCGGAAGGGCCGGGGCGATCGACCCCTTTTCCCCTTGAGGTGCTGCGTCGAAAACACTCGGGATGAGAGCGATGAACGGCCTTCCCCCCTCGCGGGGGAAGGTGGCCCGAAGGGCCGGATGAGGGGGACGACGAGCGAGAAAGGCGTCGGAATCCCGAGCCGGTCAGACGGGCCTCCTGGGCTCCCGACGGCACCCGTGGTTCGCGTCCCCCTCATCTGACCGCTTCGCGGTCTGTCTTCCCCCGCGAGGGGGGAAGACCGCCTTCGACCCGCACCGGCATGTTTTCGACGGAGCACCCTTGAGGGAGAAGGCTGCTTGGCATAAGTCGGCGAGGATGCAACGCGACCGTCATGCCCTCCGCGCCCCCGCGACCCTCGCCCGCCGCTGCGCGGCTACCCTCTCCCGGCGGGAGAGGGGACGGATGGCCGATTCCAGACCCCCAGACCGGAGCCGAACCGCCGATGCGACCCCTCCTCACGCTCGCCCTGGCCCTGCTTGCGGCCCCGGCCCTGGCCGACGATCGCGAGATCCCCGCGCCGTTCGCCCCGCTGGAATACCTGGTGGGGAGCTGGAAGGGGCAGGGGGTGCCGCTGGACGACCCCGCCCAGCGCGTGCGCGGGTGGACCGAGACCCACGCCTGGGCCTGGACGTTCGACGACGGCAAGCCGGCCGGGATGTCGGTCGCGATGGAGAAGTCGAGGACGCTGAAGTCCGCCAGGCTCGCCTATGACGAGGCCCGCAAGGTCTACGTCCTCACGGCCGAGCCCGCCGAGGGGAAGGGGGAGATCGTCTACGAGGGGACGCTCGACCGGTCCGGCAAGCTGCTGACGCTCGACCGCAAGGACGTCCCCGAGGGGAAGCCCGCCGAGCGGATCGCGATCCGGGCCAACGCCAACTACGTCCGTTACACCCTGACCGCCGAGCGCCGGGCGTCGCGCGCCGGGGCGTTCAAGAAGGTGCTGGAGACCGGGCTGACGAAGGAGGGCGAGACCTTCGCCGCCGGCTCGAACCGGGCCGAGAAGCCGAAGTGCGTCGTGACCGGCGGCGCGGCGGCGATGTCGCTCTCATATCAGGGCAAGTCGTACCCGATCTGCTGCTCGGGCTGCCGGGACGAGTTCCTGGAGTCGCCGGACAAGTACCTCAAGAAGCTCGCCGCCGCGACGGCCGACGCCCCGAAGTCCGGCGAGAAGAAGAAGTCCGCGCCGGCCAAGCGCCCGCGCGGGGACGACGATGCCTTCTCCGGGGACGTGGACGAGCCGAGGGCGAAGCCCTGACGGCTGGCTCACCAGAAGCCGCCGAAGCCGCCGACGCCGAACCCCATGCCCCAGTACGGCCGGGCGTAGCTGTCGATGCTCCGCTGGATCGAGTTGTACCGCTGCGTCCCGGCGTTGTACGCGGCGATCTGCTCGTTGCGGTCGGGCGCGCCGTTTGACTTGGCGAAGCTCGCGACCTGCGTCGGGTCGTGGCCCCGGGTCGACGTGTCCTCGGGCGTGTAGAACTCGGCGTAGCGGCCCCGGCCCTCGGGGTCGCGGAACCCGGCGTCGCGCTCGCCGTGGTAGTAGCCGGGGTACGGATACGGGTAGTGGTGGACCACGCTCCGCCGCTGCTGCGGGTAGTGGGCCTGCGGCTTGACGTGCTCCGGATACGGCATCCCCGACATCGTCGAGGCGTCGGCCAGGTCGAGGAGGCCGACCCCGGGCGGCGCGGGGGCCGGAGCGGCCCCGTCCTGGGAGACGGCCAGTCGCGAGAGCCCCGCGAGCGCCGCGAAGGCCGCGGCGGACAGCGCCGCCGCGCGCAGAGGTGAAGATGTCATCGGAGTCGGGCCCTTGCGGATCGGCGAGCCCGGGGGATCCGCCGAGCGCCTCCCGCGCCGGGCTCGCATCATGAATTCTAGGCGATCGGCCGCCGCGGCGGGCGCGTGATCCGCGGAATTCCGCCGCGTCGGCCTCGACTCGCCTCACTCCGGGTCGTACGACAGGTTCGGCGCGAGCCAGCGCTCGACTTCGGCGAGGGGCCAGCCCTTGCGGGCGGCGTAGTCGACCGTCTGGTCGCGCTGGATGAAGTCGACGGCGAAGTAGCGGGCCTGGGGGTGGGCGAAGTACAGGCCGCTGACCGACGCCCCCGGGTACATGGCGAACGACTCGGTCAGCTTGATGCCGGTGGCGGCCTCGGCGTCCAGGAGCTTCCAGAGCGTGGCCTTCTCGGTGTGGTCCGGGCAGGCGGGGTAGCCGGCGGCGGGGCGGATGCCGCGGTACTTCTCGGCGATCAGGTCTTCCGGCGAGAGCTGCTCGTCGGCGCCGTAGCCCCAGTCGAGGCGGGCCCGGGCGTGCAGGGCCTCGGCGAACGCCTCGGCGAGCCGGTCGGCCAGGGCCTCGGCCATGATGGCGTTGTAGTCGTCCAGGTCCTTCTTGAAGCCCATGACCAGCTCGTGCGCGCCCACGCCGGCCGTGACGGCGAACGCCCCCAGGTAGTCGGCCACGCCCGAATCCTTCGGCGCGACGAAGTCGGCCAGGCAGCGGAACTCGGACTGCCCCTGGCGCTCCCACTGCTGGCGGAGGAAGTGGAACCGCGTCAGCTCCTCCGTGCGGGACTCGTCCTTGTAGACGACCACGTCGTCGCCGATCGAGTTGGCCGGGAAGAAGCCGTAGACGCCGCGGGCCTTCAGCGAGCCTTCCCGGACGACCTTCTCCAGCAGGGCGTTCGCCTTCTCGAACAGCTCGCGGGCGACCTCGCCGACGTTCGGGTCGCTCAGGATCGCGGGGTACTTCCCCTTCAGCTCCCACGTCGAGAAGAACGGCGACCAGTCGATGAACGGGACCAGCTCCGCCAGCGGGAAGTCCTCCAGGCGGCGGGTCCCCGTGAACGCCGGCCTCGCGACCGGCTCGCCCCACTCGATCCGGCTGCGGCGCTCGCGGGCCGATTCCAGCGGGATCAGGTTCCGCTCGCGGCGGCCGGCGAACGCCTTGCGCTCGCGGTCCTGCATGGCGCGGTTCTGGGCGTCCAGCTCCGCGAGCGCGTCCGGGCGGCCCAGGCGGTCGACCACGCCGACGCTCTTGGAGGCGTCCTTGACGTGCAGCACCGGGCCCTTGTACTGCGGCGCGATCTTCACCGCCGTGTGCTTCACGCTGGTCGTCGCCCCGCCGATCAGCAGCGGCGTCTTGAAGCCCTCGCGCTCCATCTCGCGGGCGACGTGGACCATCTCGTCCAGCGACGGCGTGATGAGCCCGGAGAGGCCGATGACGTCGACGTCCTGCTCCCTGGCCGTCTTCAGGATCTGCTCGCAGGGGATCATCACGCCGAGGTCGATCACCTCGTAGTCGTTGCACGCCAGGACCACGCCCACGATGTTCTTGCCGATGTCGTGGACGTCCCCCTTCACGGTCGCCATCAGGATCTTGCCGCGCGCCTTGTGCTCGGCCGTCGACTCGCCGGCGGCGCGGGCGCGGGCCTTCTCCTCCTCCATCAGCGGCGTGAGCCGGGCGACCGCCTTCTTCATCACGCGGGCGCTCTTGACCACCTGCGGCAGGAACATCTTGCCGGCGCCGAACAGGTCGCCGACGACGTTCATGCCGTCCATCAGCGGTCCTTCGATGATCGAGAGCGGCTTGGGGTAGACCTTCAGCGCGTCGTCCACGTCCTCGTCGATGAAGTCGACGGTCCCCGTCACCAGGGCGTGCTTGAGCCGCTCGGCGACCGGGGCGTCGCGCCAGGCCAGGTCCTTCCCCTTGTCCTTCTTGCCGCCGGCCTTCACGGTCTCGGCGAACTCGGTGAGGCGGTCGGCCGCGTCGGGGCGGCGGTTGAGGAGCACGTCCTCCACCTTCTCCAGCAGGTCCTTGGGGATCTCCTCGTACACTTCGAGCTGGCCGGCGTTGACGATGCCCATGTCCAGGCCGGCCTTGATGGCGTGGTACAGGAACGCCGCGTTCATCGCCTCGCGCACCACGTCGTTGCCGCGGTACGAGAACGACACGTTGCTCACGCCGCCCGACGTCTTGCACTTCGGCAGGATCCGCTTCAGCTCGCGGACGGCCTCGATGAACTCCACCGCGTAGTTGTTGTGCTCCTCGATGCCCGTGCCGACGGTCAGGATGTTGACGTCGAAGATGATGTCCTCGGGCGCGAAGCCGGCCTTCTCCACCAGCAGGTCGTGGGCCCGCTTGCAGATCCGGACCTTGTCGTCCTTCAGCACCGCCTGGCCGGTCTCGTCGAACGCCATCACGACGACCGCCGCACCGTAGCGGTGGACCAGCCGGGCCTGTTCGAGGAACTTCTCCTCCCCCTCCTTCAGGCTGATCGAGTTGACGATCGACTTCCCCTGCACGCACTTCAGGCCCGCCTCGATCACCTCCCACTTGGAGGAGTCGATCATGATGGGGACCTTGGCGATGTTCGGGTCGGCGGAGACCAGGTTGAGGAACCGGGTCATCGCGGCGACGCCGTCGATGAGGCCCTCGTCCATGTTCACGTCGATGATGTTTGCGCCGGCCTCCACCTGGTCGCGGGCCACGGCCAGGGCCGTCTCGTAGTCGCCCGTCTTGATGAGCCGCGCGAACTTCTTGGAGCCGGTGATGTTGGTCCGCTCGCCGACCATGATGAAGTTGGTCTCGGGGCGGACGACCAGCGGATCCATGCCGCTGTAGGTCGACCAGCCCGGCAGGTCCGGGATCTTCCGGGGGGCGACCCCTTCCACGGCCTTGGCGATGGCGGCGATCCACTCGGGCGTGGTGCCGCAGCAGCCGCCGACGAGGTTCAGCCAGCCGTTGCGGGCGTACTCGCCCAGCACCTTCGCCGTGCGGTCGCGGTCCCCCTCGAACCCGCCGAAGCCGTCGGGCATGCCGGCGTTGGGGTAGCAGCTCACGCCCGTCTTGCAGATGGCCGCCAGCGTCTCGATCGACCCGCGCATCTGCTCGACGCCCACCGCGCAGTTCAGGCCGACGCTGATCGACGGGAAGTGCGACACCGAGTAGTAGAACGAGTCGATCGGCTGGGCCGAGAGGGTCCGGCCCTCCTTGAAGATGGTGCCGGAGATCATCACCGGCAGGCGACGGCCGGTCTCCTCGAAGTACTGGTCGATCGCGAACAGGCACGACTTCATGACCAGCGTGTCGAACGACGTCTCGGACAGCAGCAGGTCCACCCCCGCCTCCACCAGTGCCGCGATCTGCACCTTGTAGTTCGCGACCATCTGGTCGAACGTGACGTCGCGGCGGCCGGGGTCCTCGACGTGGATGCCCATGGAGAGCGTCTTGTTCGTCGGCCCGATGCTGCCGGCGACGAACCGCGGCTTGCCCGGGTTCCGCTTCGTGTAGTCGTCGGCCGCGCGGCGGGCGATCTCCACGGCCCGCACGTTCAGCTCGCGGACGTGCTCCTGGAGGCCGAACTCGCTCAGCGAGATGGGGTTGTTGTTGAAGGTGTCGGTCTCGATAATATCAGCGCCCGCCTCCAGGTAGGCGCGGTGGATGTCCTCGATCATCTTGGGCTGGGAGATGACCAGGACCTCGGTGCAGTTCTTGAGCTTGATCGGGTGGTTCGCGAACCGGGCCCCGCGGTAGTCTTCCTCGGTCGGCTCGTAGGAGTAGATGACCGAACCCATCGCCCCGTCGAGGACGAGGATCCGCTCGGCCAGGGCTTCCTCAAGGCGTGACGACGCTGCGGGGATGACCTTGCTCACGATGATTGGGATCCGATCGGAAGTGGGCGGCCTTGGGGAGACGTCGCGGGTGCGGCAGGGTCCCGGAGAGGGCGTGCCCTAAGGCGGGGGCGGACGATCTTACTCGCAGGCGAGTAAGAATTATCCCGGCCGGTTCGCGGGGGTGTCAAGGAGACTTGAAGCGGCGGGGGGGCGTGATGGCGGTCTTCGATCCCGACCTGGACACGGCGACGTACGCGACCCCGGTCGAGCGCCTGGCGCTCGCGGAGCAGCAGCGACTGGTCGCGAACCCGCTGCTGGCGGTCGTCGCGCTGCTGGGCGTCTGGGCGCTGTTCCGCTATTCGCTCGAAGTCCGCAACCTCTACCTGTTCTTCGCCACGGCCTTCGCGGCCGTCGTCTCCGCGCTGCTGATCCAGTACCACTGCCTGGACTGCGGCCACACCGACTTCGCCCTGCGGTCCCGCCGCCACGCTTGCGCCCCGGTCGTGCATCGCATCCGGATCGACGCCGAGCCGCACCTCCTCCCCCCCGCGCTGGGGACCCAGATCAAGGCGTGGACGCTCGCCGCCGTCGTCGCGGGGGTGCTGTACGCGATCCTGCACCACATGGGCTGAGGGGCGGGCGGATTGTTCGTTCGGCCGGACGAGGCTGTCGCGGGCCCGTGGCGGGTCGTATAGTGTCCGCGCCGGATTTCCGAGGCGGGCCCCCGTCCTTCTCCGCGTGAGGGTCTGATCGTGGACGTCTTCGCTCGCATGGGTCGGTCGGCGGTCGCCCTGACGCTGGGGCTGGCGGTGCTCGGGGTCGGGGGCACCGGGGCGGAAGAGCCGCCGGAAATCCCGGTGGGGGCCGACGCCTATCTGCGATGGGACCAGTGGCCCCGGCAGCGGATCGGCGTGCGGGCGTACATGCGGAGCACTTACGACCGGCGCGGGGGGAACGAAGGGGCCGACGCCAGCCATTTCCTCTACCAGGAGCGCGACGACTTCAACGTCTCGCTCGACGTCGAGGGGCGTGGCGTCCTGTACTTCGCTCGCTATAACCACTGGCACGGCAGCCCCTGGACCTACGAGGTCGACGGCGCGGCGCACGTCGTCCGCGAGACCAGCACGGCCGAACCGGAGCATCCCAAACCGGGCTCGGTCTTCCTCCCCGAATCGGCCTTCCCGAGGCCGCTCGCCTGGACTTGGGCCGAAACGAAGGGGGCCGACCTCTCGTGGGTGCCGGTCGCGTTCGACCGCTCGTTCCGCATGGCTTACGGGCGGACGCATTACGGGACGGGCTATTACATCTACCACCTCTACCCGCGCGGGCTGCGGCTCTCGCGGGACCTCGCCCCGTGGGACGGCGTATCGCCGCCGGACCCGGCCGTCCTGAAGCTGATCGACCGATCCGGGACCGACCTGGCCCCCCTCGGCGGTCCGGAGATGCGCGAGCGCCGCGGCGAGGCCCGCCCCGACGGTGACCATCCGGGGGCACTCGCGCTGGCGACGCTCGACGGGCCGGGAGTGGTCCGCGCCCTGGAGTTGTCCGTCCCCAGGGCGTCGGCCTCGGCGTTCGGCCGCGCGCGGTTGCGCGTGACGTGGGACGACCGCGAGCATCCCTCGATCGACGCGCCGGTCGCCCTCTTCTTCGGCGCGGGGACGTTGTACAACCGAGAGGACAAGGAGTACCTGGTGCGGGCCTTCCCCGTGAGCGTCCGCTACGACGCCGACCGCGTCCACCTGGCCTGCTACTTCCCCATGCCGTTCTTCTCCTCCGCGAAGTTCGAACTCGTCCCCGAGGGAGACGGGCCGCCGGACGGCGTCCGCTGGGCGATCCGCCACGAGCCCTACCGGGGGCCGGCGAACCACGTCGGCTATTTCCACGCCTCGTACGTCGACCATCCCTCCCCCACGCCCGGCGAGGACCTGACGCTGCTCGACACGCGCTCGGCCGAAGGGGGCGGCGACTGGTCGGGGTCGTTCGTGGGGACGTCGTTCATCTTCTCGCATAACGCGGTGCTGGGGACGCTCGAAGGGGATCCGCGGTTCTACTTCGACGACTCCAGGACGCCCCAGGCCCAGGGGACCGGCACCGAAGAATGGGGCGGCGGCGGCGACTACTGGGGCGGGCGGAACATGACCCTGCCGTTCGCCGGGCATCCCGCCGGCGCGAAGGACGCCCGCTCGGCCGCGTCGCCGGAGGACAAGGTCGAATCGGCCTACCGCTTCCTCCTGGCCGACCTGATGCCATTCGGCCGCAACGCCCGGATCACCCTGGAGCACGGCGGGTCGAATGAGTCGACCGAGCACTACGAGACCGTCGCCTACTGGTACGGCCTCCCCGCCGCGTCCCTCGTCCCGACCGACGTTTTGGACGTCGGCGACGAGGCGAGCGAGCGGGCCCACGGATACCGCTCGCCCGCGGCCTCGCCGCCCGTCGAGATCGTCTCGCGCTACGAGTGGGGCGTCGACCATCTCGACGGCCGCGAGGTCTTCCCGGCGCACGCCGAGCGCGGGCGGACCACGGCGGGGGCCTCGGAATTCACCCTGGCGGTCGACCCTTCGAACCTCGGCGTCCTCCTGCGCCGGACGCTCGACTACGCCTATCCGGGCCAGCGCGCCGAGGTGGACGTCGCCGACGCGACCGAAGGCGAGCCGCGATGGCGCCGCGCCGGGATCTGGTCGCTGGCCGGGTCGAACACCTGCGTCTACTCCAACCCCGGCCCCGAATTGGGCGAGGCGCAGCACATCGAGCAGACCTCGAACCGCCGGTTCCGCGACGACGAATTCCTGATCCCGCGCGACCTCACCGAAGGTCGCAAAGCCGTCCGGGTCCGCGTGACGTTCGCCCCGGTCCCACGCCCCCTCTCCCCCGGCCGACCCATCCCGGAACTCGCCTGGAGCGAGATCCGGTACGCGGCCTACAGCTACGTCACGCCCGACTTCCGCCCGCCCTCGCGGTGATCGGATCGGGGTCGGGCGCGATGCGGGTCGAGGGCCCCGTCACCCGGCTCGGCCTTTCCAGGGGCCCGGCCGGCCCAGGGCGTTGCGGGCGAGGGCGTACCACTGTATGGCGACCAGGAGGGCCACGCCGGCCGGATGCAGCAGGGCCCCGGCCCACGACTGTCGGAACCGAAGGGCCGACACGAACCGGGGGAGCCAGGCCGCGAGGACCGCGACCGCGACCGTCGCCGCCTCGGCCGTCGACCACGGCCGGGGCCGGCCGAGGATCGCCGCGACCGCCAGGAGGAACGGCGCGACCTGTCCGCCCAGGAGGATCGCCGACATCGGGACGATCAGCCCCGGCGCGGCCAGGGCCTCGCCCGCGTTCTTGGACAGGCCCGACCAGACCTCGCCGGCCGAGCGGTACATCCTACAGGTCGCCGCGTCGGTCGGGTCGAACAGGTCGACCCGGAGGCCGGCCGCGCGGAAGGCGCGCGGGAGCTTGATCCCGTCGTGCCGCGACGCCCGGATCGCCGCGTGGCCCCCCGCCCGGAAGTAGCCCTCGCGGCGGGCGACGAACAACTGCCCGCACCCCGCCGACAGCGACGGGATCGTCGTCCGCCGCATGCTCGGGATCGGCATGAACCCCAGCAGCACGAAATGGATCAGCGGGATCAGGAGCCGCTCCATCAGGACGACCGTCTCCTGGCGCGGGATGCCGCTCGCCAGGTCGGCCCGCGACTCCTCCAGGAACCGGGCCATGCGCGGCAGGGCGTCGGGGGCGAGACGCACGTCGGCGTCCAGGAAGACGAACAGGTCGTGGCGGGCCTCGTTCGCCAGCCGCCAGCAGGCGTGCTGCTTGCCGTTCCACCCCGACGGCACGCCCCCCCCGGAGACCAGCCGCACCCGGTCGTCCACCGCGGCGATCGCCCGGACGACCTCGGCCGTCCCGTCCTCGGAATCGTCGTCCAGCACCACCACCTCCAGCATGCCGGGGTTCGCCAGCACCGAGGCAATCGCCTCGCCGACGCCCGCCTCCTCGTTCCGCGCCGGGATCAGGACCGAAATCGGCAGCGCGGGGGCGTCCCCCGCCGGCGGGAGCCGCCGGTAGGCGCGGAGGTTGATCGCGGTCAGGATCGCCGGCGCGAGCGACAGGGCCAGGACGGCGATCAGGAGGGTCGTCATGTGCGGATCCGATGCTCCTTCGAGAACGCCTCGCCCCGCACCGCCGATCGCAGCCGACGCCCCAGGTCGTACACGCCGCCGACCCCGGCCGAGCCGTCGACCAGGACCTCGAACCGCGAGGCGTCCCGCGAACGGCCGGATTCGGCCAGCGCGTCCTGGGTCGCCTCCAGCGCGGCCTCGATGCGACCGGTCCAGTCCTCGGCCGATCGCGAGGCCCCGTCCTCCACGGCGATCGCCGCGCCGAAGCGGACCAGCAGCTCGGGCCGGCGGTCGTTCCAGAACGGGTATTCGATCGCCAGTGGGACCACCGAGACGCCGGCCGATCGTCGTAGCAATCGGCCCAGCCCCTCCTTGAACCGCGTCGGCCGCTCGCGGACGTCGACGAACCGGCCCTGCGGCGTGATCCACAGGACGGATTCCGGGCGGGCTAGCACGGCCGACGCCCTCCTCAGGAACGCGATGCCGCCGCGGGCCGTCTCCAGCTCGACGCCGAAGATCCCCAGCCATTCGAGGACGCGATACTGGTTCAAGCCCTGTTCATCCATCGGCGCGTAGTGGGCCCGGCCGGAACCCAGCGACTCGCTCAGGACGACGGCCGTCATCGGGTCCCACCAGGAGGCGTGGTTCATGGCCACGACCAGCGGCCCCGCCGGCGCGACGGGAGGGCCGTCGCGGTCGATCCGCAGGGCGTGGAAGTGCTTCGCGACGTACCGCCGGGCGTACTTGCGGAAGCCGCGGAAGAACCACTCCGATCGCCGAGGGAGCGTCATCCCCGGACGCCCGCCGCGGCCCGCTCGACGACCCCGTCGGAGTCCAGGGCGTCGGCCGCGATCCAGCCCGACATCAGGACCATCGGCATCCCCGGCCCCGGGTGGGCGGCCCCCCCGGTGAGGTACAGGCCCGGGACGTCCGGGCTCCGGTTGCTCGGCTTGAACGCCCCGTTCAGCCGGCCGTGGCTCGCCAGCCCGTAGATGGCGCCGTCCAGGACGCGGTAACGGTCGTGGATGTCCTGCGGCGTCAGCCATCGTTCGAGCTTGATGTGATCCTCCAGGTCGGTCATGCCCGCGGTGCGGGCCAGCTTGTCGAGGATCACCTTCCGGTAGGACGGGTACAGGGCCTTCCAGTCGTGATGCGGCCGGAGGTAGGGCGTGTGGACCAGGATGTACAGGGCCTCGCCGCCGGGAGGGGCGGTCTCGGGCTCGGTGCCGGCCGTGGCGCAGAGGTAGCAGGTGGGGTCGGGGGCGGGCTCGCCCCGATTATAGATGAAGTCGAACTCCTCGTGCGGGTCGCGGGAGAAGACGAAGTCGTGGTGCTGCAACTGCTCGTAGCGGCGGTCCAGACCCAGGTACATGACCACTCCGGAGCAGGCCGCCTCGTACTTGCGACGGCCCTCGAACGCCTTCGCGGCCGGGCGGCCGGCCAGCAGCTCGCGATGGGTGCGGACCGCATCGGAGTTGGAGACGACCGCGGCGAGCGGGAACTCGCGGCCGTCGGCCAGCGTCACGCCCGAGGCCGCGCCGGCGGCGTCGGTCCGGATCGACGTCACCTCGGCGTCGGGGACCAGCTCGACGCCCACCTCGGTCGCAAGCTTCGCCAGGGCCTCGGCCACGGCGCGGGTGCCGCCGCGGGGATACCAGACCCCCTCGCCCGTCTGCATGTGGGCGATCCCGCAGAGGATGGCCGGCGACAGGTCGGGCGACGAGCCGACGTACTGCGTGAAGTGGTCCAGCATCTGCGCCACGCGGTCGTCCTTCACGAAGCGGCGCACCGTCCTTCCCACCGTGCTCCACGGCCGCATCGCCAGCAGGTCCCCCAGCATCGCGACGTTGAACGTCGCCGAGGGGTCGAACATATCCTTGACCGAGCCGATGGACTTCCAGAAGTAGAACCGCTTCGAGATGTCGTCGAGCCGCTCCGAGTAGTCCAGGAACTTCCCGTACTGCCCGCCGGCCTCCGGCCCTGCGAAGGCGTCCAGCGCCTCGGCCATCCTCGCGCGGTCGGCGTGCAGGTCCAGCACCGTGCCGTCGTCGAAGAACGACCGCCACTGCGGGTCGAGCGGGATCAGGTCCAGCTCGTCCTTGATGTCGCGGCCGGCCTCGGCGAAGATCCGCGCCAGGACCGAGGGCATCAGCAGGATGGTCGGCCCCATGTCGAACCGCCATCCCCCCTCCGACAGGATCGCCGCCTTCCCCCCCAGCCATGGGTTCTTGTCGAACAGGACGACGTCATACCCCCGCGCCCCCAGCACGCAGGCCGACGCCAGACCCGCCAGCCCGCCCCCGACCACCCCCACGCGTCCCGACTTCTTCACAGGTCGACTCCTTCCGGGATCCCGGCCTCGATCCTCGACGGCGCCAGCAGCCCGTCGTCCTCGCCCACCGGGACCGCCGTCCCCAGGTCGGCCCCCACCAGCTTCGAGGTGATCCGGGCCGATTCGAAGATCACCGGCAGCCCGCTCCCGGGGTGCGTCCCCCCGCCCACGAGGTAGACCGACTCCAGCCCCTCGAAGCGGTTCCGCGGGCGGAGGTAGAGCATCTGCGACAGGTTGTGGGCCAGGTTGAACGTGGCCCCCAGGTGGATCTCGTGGTCGACGTCCCAGTTCGCCGGCGTCACCTGACGCTCGGTGACGATCCGCGACCGCACGTCGCCGAGCCCCACCTTGGCGAGCTGGTCGAGCGCCCGCTCGCGGAAGGCCGGGGCCTCGCGGGACCAGTCGACGTTCTCATGTTGATGCGTCACCGGCAGCAGGACGTACAGGGCGCTCTGGCCCGGCGGGGCGAGCGAGGGGTCGGTGACGCACGCGTTCTGGACGTAGAACGACGGGTCGGCCGAGAGGACGTGCCGGCGCTCGATGTCGTCCAGGTTCCCCAGGTAGTCGCGCGACAGGTAGATGGTGTGGTGGGCCAGGTCGTCGCAGCGGCCTTCCAGCCCCAGGTACAGCATGTACGTCGAGCACGAGAACCGCTTGCGGGCGATCTTCCGGTCCGACCAGCGGGGCCGCAGGGCGTCGGGGACCAGCCGCGTCATGGCGCGGGCGAAGTCGGCGTTGATGACCAGGGCGTCGCACTCGTGGACCCCGGACCGCGACCGCACTCCCACCGCCTTCCGGCCCCGGAACAGGATCTCCTCGACCGGGTCGTCCAGCGAGAACGTCGCCCCCAGGTCCTCGGCCGCCCTCGCCATCGCCTCCGACACCGCCCCGCAGCCGCCGATCGGGTGGAAGACGCCGTACTCGTACTCGATGAACGACAGGATCGAGAACAGGCTCGGGCAGTTGAACGGCGACATCCCCAGGTACTTCGACTGGAAGGTCATCGCCAGCCGGACGCGGGGGTCGCGGAAGTAGCGCCTCAGCTCGCCGTCCAGCGAGAGCCAGGGCCGGAGCAGGGGGAGCATCCTCGCCAGCCGCGGCGACATCATGTCGCGCAGCCGCGTGAAGGGGGACTCCAGCACCGTGCGGAACTGGTCCATCTTGC
>MKTT01000036.1:58509-67843 GCA_001898385.1 Planctomycetales bacterium 71-10 | reverse complement strand
CCGCAGCCGGCCGGCGTCCTCGGGCGAGAGCGCCGCGATCTCCCGCTCCATCCGGGCCACGTCGGGCGTCGCGCGGATCTCGCCGCCGCCGCCGAAGACCAGATGATACTGCGGGTCGAGCCGGACCATCGGGACCTCGGCCCGCAGGTCCCGGCCGACGGCCTCGAAGATCGACTCCAGCACACGGGGGTAGAGGAAGAAGGTCGGCCCCAGGTCGAACCGGAAGCCGTCGGCCTCGAAGGTCGACGTCCGCCCCCCCACGCGGGGCTGGCGCTCCAGGACCGTGACCCGATACCCCGCCGACGACAGGAGCATGGCCGCGGCCAGCCCCCCCGGGCCGGCCCCGACGATCACCACCCGCTTCCCTTCCCGCATCGGCCGCTCGCTCCCTCGGTTCCGCGACCCGGCCCGGCCTCGGGCGATGTCGCCGAGCCCTCCGGGAGCGACCGAAACTACGGCAAATCCTGTTCCGAGATCAAGCGTGCAAACGGGCGCGTGGCCGGGGTGTGCTCCAGGATGATCTTGAAGATGACCGTCAGCGGCACCGCCAGGACCATCCCGACGAACCCCCACAGCAGGCTCCAGAACGCCAGGCCGATCAGGACGACCAGCGGGTTCAGCCCCAGGGCCTTGCCCGTCATGGCCGGCTCGATCACGTTCGAGGTCACGCCGTGGATGGTCAGCAGGATGGCCGCGAAGGCCAGGGGGGGCCAGATCGTGGGGAACTCCAGCAGGGCGATCGCCAGCGGCGGGACGATCGAGACCAGGGGGCCGATGTACGGCAGGAAGTTGCCGAAGAAGGTCATCACGGCCCAGGTCGCCCCGCCGGTGACGCCGAACGCCAGGCAGAGCGCCCACACCGGCAGGGCCACCATCAGGCTGGCCTGGACCTTCACCCGGAGGTACTCGGAGACGGCCCGGTTGATGGACTCGACGATCGCCATGATCCGCCCCGAGCGCTGGGACGAGAAGCTCGACCGGATCTTGGCCGGCAGGCCGGCCGCCGACTGGAGCAGGAAGATCATGTAGAAGGCGATGACGATCGACTCCAGGCCGATCGAGACGAACGCCGACGCCGCCCCCCGGACCAGCCGCTGCGACAGCTCGGCGGTCAGCGAGTCCTCGGGGTCGGCCTCGGCGCCCTCGGCCTTCTTCGGGACGATCGACGGGGTCAGCTTCGCGGCGGCCTGGCGGAACGTCCGCTCCAGCTCGGCCTCGCGCTGCTGGTATCGCGGCCGGTTCTGGTCGATGGTCGCGACGTCGTGGTAGATCATCCGGCCGATCGCCACCGCGCCGACCGTGAAGCCCACGCTGATGAGCAGGAAGGCGATCATCGGCGACATCCGGCGGCGGAGCCGGTGGTAGAGCGGCAGGAAGAGGTAGCAGAGCAGCACCGCGATCAGCAGCGGCCGGAGCACCGGCTCCAGCCGTTCCAGCAGGTAGAGGCTGGTCGCGACGATCACCAGGATGAACGCCAGCGTCGGCAGGCCGTTCATCTCCGAGGCCCGCTCCAGCAGTTCGGCCGCTGAGGGCGCGGCGGCGGATCCCGGCGGCGGCTCGGCGGCGGCGTCGACGCGCGTGGTCGACTCGGGGGTCTCTTCCGGGGTCGCTTCCACGTCGGGGTCGCTCCTCGTCGCCTCGGGACGGCGGGCCCGTCCGGGACCTCGACGCGCGGGCATCGGGCGTCGGCCCGGGGAGGTGCGACTCCAATCTGGCGAGGCGGCGGCCCGACTTCAAGGGGCGAGGCCCGCGCCGCCCGGGATGACGGCGCGGGTCTCGGGGGGGCTCAGGTGTTGCGGGTGCCGAAGTCGCGGTCGCCGCCCGGCCCGAACGCGGCGATGTACGACGGCAGGACGCCCAGCTCCGAGCCGTTCCAGCTCAGGACCTGGCTGCGGACCACGGCCAGGTTGCCGGCCAGCTCCTCGCGGGTCGACGAGACGCCGACGGCGTTCTCCAGCAGCTCGGCCACCGAGAGGTTGCCCACCGATCCGCCCAGACCCGGGTTCAGGCTGCTCAGCGCCGTGAGGTTGGACAGGCCCGAGCCGCCGGTCGGGTTCCGGGCCCCGCGCCCGCCGCCGAACGGCAGCCGGGACTCCAGCGCCGTCATGCGGGCGTCGACGTTCGCGAGGGCCGTCCCGCGGGCGTAGAGGTAGTCCCTGGTCCCCTCGCCGTAGGTCCCCACGCCGACCTTGGCGTAGAAGGCGTCGGTGAAGCCCCCCTGGCGGTCGTACAGGGTCAGCGTGTTGCGGGTGAAGTTGACGATGGCCGTGTTGATGTCGGCCTGGATCTTCTCGTACGTCCGGCTCGTCAGCACGAACGCCCCCCTCAGGCCGAGGGTGTTGGCGCCGCCCCACATCGCGGGGAACCTGAACCCGCTGAGCAGGGCCCGCTCCTCCATCGCGACCACGCCGTCCGGTGTGAATCGGTGCTTCCTCATCGATGTCGCTCCTGGATGTCCATTGGCACTGGCACCGGTGTAGGCGACGCCCGCGGCACGGCCACGCCCGCCGAGTCCGGCGGCGACGGCCCGCCGTCGCGGCGACCGCTCATCCGTCGCTTGCACCATAGAGATGATTCAGGGCGGTTTCAATGGGTTGAGTTTGTTTTTTATTGTGGGGGGCGACAGCCCTGGATGGCGCAGGTCTGGATTTCAAACGGCCGTTTGTTTAAAATTATAAATCGCAGCCGGGTGGCCGGAGGCGACAAGGCTCGCGAGCGGTGTGCGGCGGATCCGCACCCCGAGCGGTTCGGCGGGCGGGGCGTCAGCGGGGGGCGGGGGCCGGCTGTTCGGCCTCGCGGAGGAGCTGGGCCTCGGCCAGGCGCATGTTGGACTCGCGGAGCGAGTCGCCGACGGCGCCCGAGGGGCTCCCCTGCGACTTCCAGATCTCGAAGGCCCGTTGCTTGACGCGTTCGCGGACCTGCTCCTCGGCGGCCAGCCAGTTGGCGAGGCTCACGGCCTCGCCGGCCTCGCCGACGGGGGAGCCCTGGGAGACCCAGATCTCGTGGGCGCGGATCTCGGTGAGCCGTCGGAACTCTTCCGTGGGCTCGGCCGGGGGGGCGGCGGCGGGCGGCGGCGGGGCGGGCGGGGCCGCGACCCAGGGGGTGCGGGCGACGAGGACCGCGGCCGTCGCGGCGAGCGCGAGGACGGCCGCGACCAGCGCCCGGCCGAGGTAGGCCGAGGGGGGCGGCGCGAGCGCGCGGTCCAGGTCGTCGAGGAACGCGGCCAGCTCGGCGTAGCGGTCGGAGGGGGCGGGGGAGAGGGCCTTCATCACGACCGCGTCGACGCGGCGGTCGAGCGCCGGGGCGACCTCGGAGGGGGGCTTGAACGAGCCGACGGGCCGCTTGCCGGTGAGCATCTCGTAGGCGATCGCCGCCAGCGAGTACTGGTCCGACCGCGCGTCGACCGCGCCGCCGGCCTGCTGCTCCGGGGGGGCGTAGACCAGCGTGCCGATCCCCTGGCTGGTCCGGGTCAGCCGGTCGCGGTCCCCTTCCAGGACGGCCAGGCCGAAGTCGGCGACCTTCACGAGCGAGTCGGTGGGGGCCAGGATGTTCTCGGGCTTGAGGTCGCGGTGGAGGATCCCCTTGGCGTGGATGTGGGCCAGCGCCTGGCCGATCTGCGCGAGGATCGACCGCCGTCGCGCCGGCGGCATCGGCCCGGCGGACATGAGCCGGCGGAGGTCGCCGTTCTCGACGTACTCGGTCACGAGGAAGGGGGAGCCGTCGTCGAGGATCCCGAAGTCCAGGACGGTCAGGATGTGGGGGTGCGAGGCCATGGCCAGGAGCCGGGCCTCGCGCTCGAAGCGCTTGCGGGAGGCGACCCGGTCGGGGCCGGGCTCGGCCGCCAGGAGCTTGATGCAGACGGCCCGCCCCAGCCGGCGCTGGCGTGCGAGGAAGACGCGGCCCATCCCCCCTTCGCCGATCAGCTCCTGCACGTCGTAGCCGGGGACCGCGGGGGTCGTCGTGCGGTTCGCCTCGATCGGGGACATGCCCGTTCCTCCCGATTCGGGGGCCTGGCGTCCGGGTCGCGGGCCGCGGCGCGGAGGCGCGGGGCCAGAGGTCTTTTGAGCAGAATCCGTACCGCGTTTCAAGCCCGACCGCGAGAACCCGCGACCCTCCTTGCACGGTCGCAACCCGGCGGAAATGCGGCGACGGCGCGGGAGCCGCTGGCATGCCGGCGGGGGGCCGATTACACTCGTCCCAGGCTCGGGGGCCGGCCCCGGCGAGGGTCGCCGGCCGGGACCGCGGCGTGGGCGGAGCATTCATGGGCGGATCCCCTTGGCTCTGGGCGCAGGCGAACGCGGGCGGCGACCCGGCCGCGACGGCCTATCTCGCCCTGCGGCGATGGTGCGGCGGGCTGACCCTCTCGCCCGCGCTGCCGGCCCCGGACTGGATCGGCCTGGCGGCGCCGGCGGCGGCGGCCCTGCTCCTGGTCTTCCTGGCCATGGCGTGCCAGGGGCCGGCGGCCGCCCTGCGGCAGTTCTTCGACGTCCCCGGCCATGCGAACCTGGTCCGCGAGGCCGTGGCGCGGGTCTGGCGCTCCGGGCGGCTGGTGACGGCGCTGCTGGCGTTCACGGTCGCCTCCTGGACCGCGTCCCAGTGCATCGCCTTCGTTCGCGACGACCCCGAGCGCGGCCGGGCCGACCTGGTCATGCTGGAGCGAGGCCGGGGGCCGATCCAGCTGCCCGCCGAGCACGCCGCGCACGCCGCCGGCTCCCCCCTGCGCGACGTCGCCGGCCTGGGGGACAATCTCCCGCTGCTGGTCGCGGCGCTGGTGGTGCTGCTCTCGCGGGCGTCGCGCGGCCCCGCGCCGGCGCCGGCCGGCCTGAAGGGGCACGGTGGCTCCTTCGCGGCCCCGCCGGCCGAGCCGGGCATGGGGGCGGGGGCCGCGACGATGGCGCTGGGCCTGTACCTGCTCTATCGCCTCTTCTGCCGGCTGGCCGGCTCGCCCGACCTGCCGACGGGGAATTGCCTGGTGGTGGAAGTCGCCATCATCCCGGGCCTGATGCTGATCTCCGACGGCTTCCTGCTGGCCTGGGTCCTCGCCGAGCTGCGCGACGGCGAGCCGGGGGACGACCAGGTCGACCGGGTCGACCCGTCGCGGGCGCTCCGGCTGATGCCGGCGGCCTGCCTGGCCTGCCTGGCGGCGCTGCCGGCCCGCTACGCGGCGACGTCGCTCCTGCTGGCGACGCAGCACATCCCCCCCACACTGATGGCGACGGGCCTCGGGCGGGGCCTGCGGTGGTCGCTGGGGCCCGGCGTGGCCACGATCCAGGCGGCGTCGCTGATCTTCCTGGGGATGGCCGGGGCCGCCGCCTGGGGGGGAGGGACCTTCGGCGAGGCGACGTGGGCCTTCCGCCGCCTCCTGCGGGCGGAGGGGGGGCGGCTGGCGGCGGCGACGATCCTCGCGGCGGTCGGCTGCGCCGGGGCGTCGGCCGCGGCGTATGCGGCCCTGCTCGCGCTCCCCCCCGCGGGCTGGGTCCTGCCGGCGGCCGACGCCTACGCCCACTACGCGACCCTGCCGATCGGCCTCTGGTCGCTCGCCGCCTGCATCCAGATCGCCGAGCGCACCCTCCCCCGCGCCCGGCTCGCCGCGGCCGAAGGGGATGCGGACGCCCCGGCCCTCGACGGCGAGGCCGAAGCGGCCCCGGTCGCGGGCTGACCGCGGCGAACCTCGGGGCCCCGGCGGGCGTCCGATCCGAGGGGGCCCCGGCGCGGCTTTTGCTCCGACGTCGAGACGCGGGCGCGATCGGCGGGAAAATCACGAAGGCGTCATCCCGCGACGCGACTCCGGTCGTACAGTTCAGGGGGGGCCTCGCGGGGGCCCGGCGGGCGTCGCGTGGGGCCCGCCGCTTCGCTTGACAGATTCGCGACGACGGGGTTGTAATGACGAGCGACGGCCCCGCCCGCTTGGGCCCGGCCGACGCGCATCCAGCGGATTCCTCGGGAGACCCGTTCGTCTCGTCTCGTCCGCCTTCCGGATCCTCTTTCGCCCGCCGGTCGAACTTCGCAGGACCCCGACCGGTCGAGCCCTCCCCCGTCGCCTCGCTCGCGTTGGCAATGCGGTCGCGCCTCAGAGCCGGATCGGGGCGGCGCGCCCCTCCGCGCCCCGGGGCCCTCGACCGGCCCCGCGGGAGGCCGACTCGCCGCGTCGACTCCCCCTCGGTTGTCTCCGTCCTCATCGATCGACCTTCAGGAGGATCCCCGACATGTCCGCAGGATCGGATCTGATCGCCCTGGTCGCCCGACGCCAGGATCCCGACGAATACAAGCAGAAGCACTGGATCGGCACCTTCGCCGAGTACCTCGACGTCGTCCGCGAAGACCTCGGCGTCGTGCGCACGGCCTACCAGCGCCTCTACGACATGATCATGAGCAAGGGGACCGAGGAGATCGTCGTCAACAAGGAGAAGCTGGTCCGCTACCGCTTCTTCGACGACCCGGACGACGGCGGCGCGGACGCCATCTTCGGCCTGGAACGGACGATGATCAGCCTGGTCAACGTCCTGAAGAGCGCCGCCCACGGCTACGGCACCGAGCGCCGCGTCCTGCTGCTGCACGGCCCGGTCGGCAGCTCCAAGAGCACCCTGGCCCGGCTGCTGAAGAAGGGGCTGGAGCGGTACTCGCACTCGGAGGAGGGCCGGCTGTTCAGCTTCGGCTGGCGCGACGTCGGCCCCGAGGGGGAGGAGGTGTTCCACGAGTGCCCCATGCACGAGGAGCCCCTCCACCTGATCCCCCGCGACGCCCGCGGCGACGTCCTGGCGCGGCTGGGCGAGGGGAAGGAGCACCCCTACGAGCTGAACGTGACGGGCGACCTCTGCCCGTTCTGCCGCCAGATGTTCAACGACCGCATGGCGAAGCACGGCGGCGACTGGTCGAAGGTCGTCGAGGACGTGCAGGTCCGCCGCGTGATCCTCTCGGAGCAGGACCGCGTCGGCATCGGCACGTTCCAGCCCAAGGACGAGAAGAACCAGGACGCCACCGAGCTGACCGGCGACATCAACTACCGCAAGATCGCCGAGTACGGCACCGAGAGCGACCCCCGCGCGTTCAACTTCGACGGCGAGTTCAACATCTCGAACCGCGGGATCATCGAGTTCATCGAGGTCCTCAAGCTCGACGTCGCCTTCCTGTACGACCTCCTGGGCGCCAGCCAGGAGCACAAGATCAAGCCCAAGAAGTTCGCCCAGACCGACATCGACGAGGTCATCATCGGGCACACCAACGAGCCCGAGTACAAGAAGCTCCAGTCCAACGAGTTCATGGAGGCCCTCCGCGACCGGACGGTCAAGATCGACGTGCCGTACGTCACCCGGCTCGCCGACGAGGTCCAGATCTACGAGAAGGACTACAACGAGCGCAAGGTCCGCGGCAAGCGGCTGGCCCCCCACACGCTGGAGGTCGCCGCTATGTGGGCCGTCCTCACCCGCCTGGAGGAGCCGAAGAACGCCGGGCTGACGCTGATGCAGAAGCTCAAGCTCTACAACGGCAAGACCCTCCCCGGCTTCACCGAGGACAACATCAAGGAGCTGCGCGAGGAGGCCGAGCGCGAGGGGATGCAGGGGATCAGCCCGCGCTACGTCCAGGACAAGATCTCCAACGCCCTGGTCGCCCACCCGACCGAGCGGTCGATCAACCCGTTCATGGTGCTCAACGAGCTGGAGTCCGGCCTGAAGCACCACTCGCTCATCAACAGCGAGGAGACCCGCAAGCACTACCGCCACCTGCTCTCGCTGGTGAAGGAGGAGTACGAGGACGTCGTCAAGAACGAGGTCCAGCGGGCCATCGCCGCCGACGAGGACGCCCTCACGCGCCTCTGCGGCAACTACATCGACAACGTCAAGGCATACACCCAGCGCGAGCGGGTGAAGAACAAGTACACCGGCCAGACCGAGGACCCCGACGAGCGGCTGATGCGGTCGATCGAGGAGAAGATCGACATCCCGGAGAGCCGCAAGGACGACTTCCGCCGCGAGATCATGAACTACATCGGCGCCCTGGCGCTCGACGGCCGGAAGTTCGACTACCGGACCAACGAACGGCTCCAGAAGGCGTTGGAACTCAAGCTGTTCCAGGACCAGAAGGACACGATCAAGCTCACCAGCCTGGTCTCCAGCGTGGTCGACAAGGACACCCAGGAGAAGATCGACATCGTCAAGGCCCGGCTGATCCGCAGCTACGGCTACGACGAGGATTCGGCGACCGACGTGCTGAACTACGTCGCCAGCATCTTCGCCCGCGGCGACGTCAAGCGAGGGGCCCACTGACGCCCCCCGGGCGGCCGGCGCGGCGGCCCCGCCGGCCGCCCGGGGAATGCGCAGGGGGGGCCGCGAAGGCGGGCATGACGATGCGTGGAAGCCACGCGCCAGGCCCCGGAAAGCCGGGGCCCGGGACCTCGCCTTGAACGGGACCGGGGACGGTCTACAATTTGCTGTCGAGAGGCTGGCCCGGAGTTTCCACCCCCGGCCTCTGATCGCGGGCCGCATCCTCCGCCCACCTCCTGAGTCGTCCGGCCGCGATCCCGAAGCGGCGATCCTGCGGTCGCAGTCCCGGACGTCCAACCTGCTCTTTGCCAAATGGAATCCGGCGGCGAGAAATCCGCCGGAGCGTCCGTCGTCCCGCATGCGCGGGGGCGCGGCGCGGGGAAGGGAACCGTCAACCACCTGCGAGCGGCGGGGGCCAATCAGCCGTGGTGCGAAAAATCGATCGCGACGCCAGTCGCTTCAAGCAGATCGTCCGGGGCAAGATCAAGTCCGACCTGCGCAAATACATCACGCACGGCGAGATGATCGGCAAGTCGGGCGGGGAGTTCGTGTCGATCCCGCTCCCCCAGATCGAGATCCCCGAGTTCCGCTACGGCGACAAGAACCGCGGCGGCGTGGGCCAGGGCCCCGGCGACGTCGGCACGCCCATCGGCCGCTCGGGCGACGGGGAGCCCGGCCCCGGCGCGGGCGAGGCCCCCGGGCGGCACATCCTGGAAGTCGAGATGACGCTCGACGACCTGGCCGAGATCCTCGGCGAGGAGCTGGCCCTCCCCCGGATCCAGCCCAAGGGGAAGGCCAACATCGTCGAGGAGAAGGACAAGTACACCGGGATCCGCCAGACCGGCCCGGAGAGCCTCCGCCACTTCAAGCGGACATACAAGAAAGCCCTGCGGCGGCAGATCGCCTCCAGCCAGTACGACCCGCGCGACCCGATGGTGATCCCGATCCGCGAGGACAAGCTCTACCGCTCGTGGAACCCGATCACCGCGCCGCAGTTCAACGCCGTCGTCCTCTACCTGATGGACGTCTCCGGCTCCATGACCGACGACCAGAAGGAGATCGTCCGGACCGAG
>MKTT01000036.1:0-58448 GCA_001898385.1 Planctomycetales bacterium 71-10 | reverse complement strand
AGATCATCGACGAGGGCCACCCGCCGGCCGACTGGAACGTCTACGTCCTGCACTTCTCCGACGGCGACAACTGGGGCGAGGACAACCGCCACTGCATCGCGATGCTCCGCGACCAGCTCCTCCCCAAGTGCAACCTCTTCTGCTACGGCCAGGTCGAGAGCCCCTACGGCTCCGGCGAGTTCTACCGCGAGTTGGAGGACGCCTTCGAAGACGTCCCCAACATGGCCCTGTCCGAGATCCGCAACAAGGAAGGCATCTACGAGTCCATCAAGGAATTCCTCGGCCGGGGCCGCTGAGGCCGAAGTCCGCCCGAGAGAGAAGGGGAGGGCCGCATGGCGACCGTCGCGAAGCCCGAATCTACGACCGACGTCGAGGGCGACCAACTCGTCGTCTTCGAAGGCGTGGAATGGGGCGGCTACAACTCGGTCCTGAAGCTGAGAGGGGCCCGCGGCCTCCCGAAGGTCGTCTACCTGGACGGGAGGCTGACCCTCATGTCCCCCTCCTACATTCACGAGCGGCTGAAGAAGCTCCTGGGGAGCTTCATCGAGATCGCGCTGGAAGGGCTCGGTATCCGGTTCGTCGCTGCGGGATCGACCACGCTCCGCCGCAGGCGACGGAAAGGGGGCGTCGAGGGGGACGAGACGTACTACCTGAAGAACCTCGCCGACCTGCGGGGCAAGACGCGGATCGACCTGCGCGTCGACGCGCCGCCGGACCTGGCCGTCGAGGTCGTCGTCAGCCACGACGCCGACGACGCCGTCGAGGTCTACCGCCGGCTCGGCGTACCGGAGGTCTGGGTCAGCTCGGAGGAAAGGATGATCTTCCTGACCCTCGGCGAAGATGGGGCCTACGCCCCCGCCGCCGAGAGCCGAGCCGTCCCGGGCCTGACGCCCTCGGAGGTGCATTCCTGGATCACCCGCGACGACTTCCCGGACGATTTCGAGTGGCGCCGGGTGCTCCGCCGCTGGGTGGACGAGGAGTTGGCCCCGCGCCGTGAGGAGGAAATCCCGTAGGCCGGGCGAGACCCGGCTTACGAAGACTTCCAGGGGATGGATGAGAGGGGAGGAGGGCCGCATGGCGACCATCGCGAAGGCGGAATCCACGGCCGAAGCCGAGGGCGACCAGCTCGTCGCCCTGGAGGGGGTCGATTGGGCCGGCTACGTCGCGATGCTTCGCCTTCGCGGCGGGCGCGGCCTGCCCAGGATCACCTACCTCGACGGGAGGATGTCGCTCGTGTCGCCCTCCTATCGTCATGAGAGCCTGAAGAAGCTCCTCGACTACTTCATCGCGTCGACGCTGGCCGGGCTGGGCTTGCCGTTCACCCCGGCGGGCTCGACGACCTTCCGTCGCCGGAGGAAGCGGGGTGGAGTCGAGGGCGACGAGACCTATTACATCGCCAACCACGCCCGGATTCAGGGGAAAGCGGCCATCGACCTGCGGACCGACCCGCCCCCCGACCTGGCGGTCGAGGTGGTGGTCTCCCACGACACCGACGACTCGATCGAGGTCGACCGGCGGCTCGGCGTGCCGGAGGTCTGGGTCGGCTCGCCCGAGGAAGTCCTCATGCTCATCCTCGGCGAAGACGGGCGATACGCCAGGGCCGAGGCGAGCGCCGCGATCCCCGGCGTCACGCCCGCCGAGGTCCGCGAATGGCTCGCGCGGCCGAAGGACGCCGGCGTGGCCGCCTGGATGGACGAGGTCCGGCGCTGGGCCGCCGAGGAACTCGCCCCTCGCCGTCGCGGGCCTCAGGATTGAGACGATCCGATACGACAGACGAGAGGAACCCGGCCATGTCGATCGTCAACAACCACGACCTCCCCGCCGACCTTCGGGCCATCCAGGTCGAGACCGAGGGATACGCCCGCGCGTACGGGCTCGACTTCTACGAGTGCATTTTCGAAGTCTGCGACTACGACGAGATCTCGATGATCGCCGCGTTCGGCGGCTTCCCCACCCGCTACCCCCACTGGCGGTTCGGGATGGAGTACCAGCAGCTCTCCAAGGGCTACCGCTACGGGCTCCAGAAGATCTACGAGATGGTCATCAACAACGACCCCTGCTACGCCTACCTCCTGCGCTGCAACCAGCTCGTCGACCAGAAGCTCGTCATGGCCCACGTCTATGGGCATAACGACTTCTTCAAGAACAACATCTGGTTCAGCCAGACGAACCGCAAGATGATGGACGAGACGGCCAACCACGGCAGCCGGATCCGCTCCTACATGGAGCGGTTCGGCGAGGACGAGGTCGAGAGCTTCATCGACTCGTGCCTGTCGCTGGAGAACCTGATCGACGTCTACTCCCCCCACATCAAGCGCCGGGAGGCCGTCAGCCGCTACGACTTCGAGGAGGGTCGGGACGACGACGCCGGGCCGTCGAAGTTCCAGAGCAAGTCGTACATGGACGACTTCATCAACCCCAGGGACGTCCTCAAGGAGGAGCGCCGGGCCCGCGAGGAGGAGCGCCGCAACGCCGGCCCCGCCTCGTTCCCCGAGCGGCCCGAGCGCGACGTCCTGCTGTTCCTGCTGGAGCACGCGCCGCTGAAGCCCTGGCAGCACGACGTCCTGGCCATCATCCGCGAGGAGGCGTACTACTTCGCCCCCCAGGGCCAGACCAAGATCATGAACGAGGGTTGGGCCTCGTACTGGCACTCCACCATGATGACCCAGAAGCTGCTGGACTCCTCCGAGGTGCTGGACTACGCCGACCACCACTCCGGCACCATGGCCACCCAGCCCGGCCGCCTCAACCCGTACAAGCTCGGCATCGAACTCCTCCGCGACGTCGAGGAACGCTGGAACAAGGGCCAGTTCGGCGCCGAATGGGAAGAGTGCGACGACTACGAGGAGAAGCGGCGCTGGGACAAGCAACTCGGCCTGGGCCGCCGGAAGATCTTCGAGGTCCGCCGGATCCACAACGACGTCACGTTCATCGACACCTTCCTGACCCAGGACTTCTGCAAGCGCTACAACCTGTTCAGCTACAAGCACAACGACCAGAACGACCTGTACGAGATCGAGAGTCGCGAGTTCAAGAAGATCAAGGAGCGGCTCCTCTTCAACCTGACGAACTTCGGGCAGCCCATCATCCGCGTGAAGGACGGCAATTACCGCAACCGCGGCGAGATGTACCTGACCCAGGAGCACTTCGGCGTCGACTTACGCCTGGACTACGCCCAGGACACCATCCGTCACCTGCACCGCCTCTGGACGCGCCCGGTCCACCTGGAGACCACCGTCGACGGGCGGCCGACCCTTCTCTCGTTCGACGGGACCGATCACTCGATCCGACCCTTGGGAGGCGTTCCCCATGACGCTGAGCCGAAAGATCGCCGCCGCGCTTGACGAGAACACCCGGGCCTACAACCCGCCGTGCTCCGTCACGGTGGACGACGGCCCCGACCGCCTGACCCTGGAGATCGCCGCGCTCGACTCCGTGGGCGTCGCCCTGGACGCCCTGGAGTACGCGGCGACCGACCGCCGGGAGTGGACCCCGCAGGCCCTCGACGCCTGGGGCGCACGCCTGGCCGGCCGCGTGACGTACCTGATGGAGCCGCTGAAGGTCCTGGAGGCCGACGGCGGCGCGGGGGAGGTCCTGCTCCGCAGCGAATCCCCCAGCCGCCGCGACGACTCCCGGAACTTCTACGAGATCCGCCTTCGCCGCGACGGGACCTGCCGCATCGAGCGGATGACCTTCGACGAGGTCGGACGCCGGCGCGCCCGCACCCGCTGCCAGCTCACCCGCGAGGTCGCCGAGCGCCTCGCCGACGACATCGCCGCGTCCTCGCGCTGAGCCGCCGGCCGATCAGCCCTCCGTCGGCCCGTCGTCCTCCGCGACGACGGCCGCCGACGGCCTTCGCGCCGGCCTCGGCGCCCGCCGCGCCGCGACGTGATAGCCCGCGCAGCGTGCGCATCGGTAGACGACCAGCCGGCGGTCCCCCAGGTCCCGCCCCGTGGCCCGGTTCCAGACCTCCAGCGCGACGAGGTGCGCCAGCGCCCCCTGGCGATCGGGATGGAACACGCGCCGGCATGCCGGATCGAACACCGGCTGGATCAGATGCAACCACATGGCCTGGGGCCTCAAGTTGGTGATGCGGGCGTCCGGCTTCCATGTCCCATCCGTCTCCTGATGCCGGCCCTCGCGCCCTGGCGGGCGGAGCATGGCGGCGATGCCGTCGTGCGTCGATGGCTCGTTGCGTGCGTTGATGTAACGGCCCCGGAGGCCAGGGGTGACGTGGCTTTTTCGGGACCTTCCCGCGGGGACCGAGGCTTTCCCCGACGCCGCGGGAATCTTGGGGGTTGCGAGGGTTGGTTGAGCGGGGGTTGTCCGCGGGGTAGATTAAGATGGGGGAAGCCGAGGCGTATCGACCTCGGCCCCCGGACGACGCCCGCCGACTCTTCCGCCGAGCGACCGCGGGTCGGCCCAGGATCCGCCATGCTCGACCCGACCAAAACGCGATTCTGGAAGGCTGCGCTTCAGAGCGGCCTCCTCGACGCCGAGGCCCTCGCCGCGTGCTGGGGGGCGATCGCCCCGGAGAAGCGCGAGGACGAGGACCACGTCGACCGTCGCCTCGGCCGCCAGGCGGTGCATCTCAAGCGCCTGACGCTCTGGCAGGCCCAGCAGCTGCTCGCCGGCCGATTCTCGGGCTTCAAGGTCGACCGCTACGTCCTCCAGGACCTGCTGGGGCAGGGGGGGATGGGCCGGGTCTACCTCGCGCGCGACACCCGCCTGTCCCGCCAGGTCGCGCTGAAGATCCTCTCCCCGGAGCGGATGAACAACCCCCGCGCCATCGCGAGGTTCCAGCGCGAGGCCCGCGTGGGGGCGCAGCTCCAGCACGAGAACCTCGTGCGGCTGTACGACTTCGGCGAATCCCAGGGCCGCCATTTCCTGGTGATGGAGTTCATCGAGGGGAAGACGCTGGGGTTCCACATCGCGACCCAGGGGAGGATCCCCCCGGAGGCCGCGGCCCAGTTCGGGCGGCAGGTGGCGCTCGGGCTGGATCACGCCCACGAGAAGGGCCTGATCCACCGCGACGTCAACCCGTACAACGTCATCGTCACTCATGAAGGCGTCGCCAAGCTCGCCGACATGGGCCTGGCGATGGACCTGGCCGACGAGGGGAAGGTGACGCGCGACGGCGCGACGGTCGGCACGTTCGACTACGTCGCCCCCGAGCAGGCGCGGCATTCCCACTCGGCCGACATCCGCAGCGACGTCTACTCGCTGGGCTGCACGCTCTACCACGCCATCGCCGGCCGGGTGCCGTTCCCCCACCCCGGCCTGGCGGAGAAGCTGTTCGCCCACCAGTCGCAGGAGCCGGAGCCGCTGGAGGAACTGGCGCCGGACGTGCCGACCGGCCTCGCCGAGGTCGTCCGGAAGATGATGCGGAAGGACCCGGTCCAGCGGTTCCAGACCCCCGGCGAGGTCGCCGCGGCCCTCCTCCCGTTCACCGGGGGCTACCTCCCCGGGAGGGCGGCCGTGGCCGCCGTCGGGGCGGTCGCGGGGGCCGAGGGCTCGGGGCTCGGCTCGGGGGACTCGCCCGCGGCCGACGCGACGGCGGCCGGCGACCCGGAGCCGGGGGCCGCCGCGGCGTTCCCGTTCCAACTCGATCTGGGACCCCAGCCCTCCCTCTCGGACTCGGTGCGGAACCCGCGGGCCTGGTTCGGCGGATCGGGGTCGAAGCCTTCCTCGACGAGCGGCTCGACGTCGGCGTCGCCGTCCGCCGAGGTCGCGGCGGGGACCGCGGGCTCATGGGCCGATGACCCGACCCGTCGCCGATGGCTCGTCGCCGCGATCCTGTCCGGGATGGTCGCGGCCGGCCTGGTCTTCGAGGCCGTGCGCCGGGGCAAGCTCGGGCCGGCCTCGTCGAACGCGAAGACGGCCGAGGCCGGCGCGAGGCCCCAGGACGGGTCGGCCGGCCCCGCCCAACCCCCCGCCGCGGGGAAGCGAGCCGCCACGATCGACTGGGGCGGGGCCTCGGTCGTCGTCCGCGACCGCGACGGCGCGGTCACGCCCGCGCCGGACCTCTCGGCCGCCCTGGAATCGGCGCTGGGCGGCCGGGGTACGGTCGTCGTGAAGGAGGGCGAGCCGCTGACCGTCAAGGCCGACGCGGCCCGCACCCTCGCCGGCCGGGGGACGATCGAGGTCGAGGGCGAGGGGGGCGGGGCCGTCCTGCGCGTCGAGCTGGGGGCCAAGCCGTGGCTCGCGACGGGGTCCAGCGTGAACCTCGTGCTCCGCAACCTGACGATCGAGGTCGGCCGGGCCGCGCCGGGCGATCAGACGCCCCCCCCGCTCATCCTGGCCGCGGGCCGGGCGACGATCGAGCGGTGCGCGCTCCGCACGGCCCCTGCGCTGGGCTATGCAGGCTCGTGCGCCGTCGTCTCCAGGGGGGGGGCCCTGGAGGTCGACGGCTGCTGGTTCGAGGGGTTCGACGCGGCCGTGGAGATCCGGGCGATGGCGGGCGTGGAGCATCGCCTGCGCGACTCGATGTTCGTCCCCGGCGGGACCCCGTCGGAGGCGACGAAGGCGAGCCTGCCCGTGCGGCGCGGCTGGGCGGTCCGGGCCGTGTTCGAAGGCGGCGGCGCCCGCGAAGCTCGTCGGCTCGTGGGCCTGGAGCGTTGCACGATCGTCGGCGATGGGTTCCTGAAGATGCGGGAATTCTCCGAGGCGACGCCGCTGCGGATGGAGGTCGCCTCCTGCGCGGCGAAGGTCGAGCACCTGCTCGACGCCTCCCCCCCGTGGACGCCGAAGGCGCTCGCCTGGGAAGGCGCGGGGAATCGGATCGACGTGGCGGGCGACCCCTGGGCGTCGGCAGGCCCGGCGGAGGTCATCGCCGCGGGCGCGAGCGAGTGGGCGCGACTCTATCCCGAGAAGAATCTCGACGAGACGGGCGTCCGCTTCTCGATGCAGGGGCAGGGCCCCGGCGGCCGCTTCCTCCCCGCCGCCTATTCGCTCCTGGGGCCGACCGGGTCGAAATACGGCGCGAATCCCGAACACGTCGGCCCCCGGCCCTGATCGGCGACCGCCGGGGCCCTCAATCGATCGACTCGCCGAGTTCCCGCAGCCGCGCCGCGAGCCGTTCGGCCCGCTGCCGCTCGGCCTCGGCTCGCCGGGCCTCGACCTCGGCTCGCTGAGACTCGACCTCGGCGCGCTGGGCCTCGGCCACGGCTCGCTGACGTTCGGCCTCGGCCCGGATCTCGGCGGCCTCGGCGCGGCGGCGTTCGACCCGCTTGCGGCGACGTTCCTCGCGGGCCTCCTGCCGCGCCTCCAGGGCGTCCTCGCGGGCCTCGGCCGCCTCCTCGCGGGCCTCCAGGGCGTCCTCGCGGGCCTCCAGGGCGGTGCTGAAGGGCGAGCCGTCGGGGTGGTAGATCGTCAGGCCCTCGGGCCCTTCGGGCTCGAAGCGGATGCCGAGGAGGGGGCTCACCCAGCCGCGGACGTTCGGGATCTCTTCCAGCCGTCCCTCGCGACGGAGCCAACCTTCGAGGGAGCGGCCGTCGGGGTCGAAGAAGTAGTATTCCTGGACGCCGTGCTCGTCGTAGAAGCGGAGCTTCCGTGCCATCTCGACGGGGGTGTTGCCGGGCGAGCGGACCTCGAAGACGACGTGCGGCGGGACGCCCCCCTCCAGCCATTGCTTGTACGACCCGCGCTCGCCCTTGGGCCGGCCGAAGGCGACCATGGCGTCGGGGGCCATGCGAATCTCGGCGGCCCGCTCCCTGGCGTACCAGAGCAGGTTGCCGGCGACGAACACGTCGGGGCGGTCGCGGAACAGGAACTCCAGGCCCTCGACGATCAGGCAGATCCATCGGAACTGGATCGTGTTGTCGGACATCGGTTCGCCATCGTCGTCGGGGTAGAGGATCTGGTCGTCGATCTCGCGAGCGATCGAGGTCCCCATGGGTCGTCCCTCCGGATATCGAAGCCGTTCAGACCGCGTCGTCGCCCAGCAGGTGCGCGCTCGACTTGAGGATCCGCTGCTGGCGGCTGCGCGAGGCGCTGGCCGCGGAGGCGGCGGCGCCCTGCGCCTCCAGGTCGGCGAGGTTCGCCCGGCAGAAGGGGCATTCGACCACCTCCAGGTGGAAGCGGAAGTAGTCCCCCAACTCGGGGTCGAGCGCGTCCAGCAGGTAGCTGCCGAGCTGCTGGCGGGTGGGGCAGGTGAGGCGGGCCCGCCGCCAGATGGCCCCCAGGCTGTGGAGTTGGAAGTCCTCGCGGTCGTCGCGGACGTCCTCCAGCCGGGCGCGGAGCGAGGCCGAGTCGCGCAGGGCCTTCTCGACCCGGGCGGACCCCTCGGGCGGCAGGCGGTCGGCCAGGTAGTCGCGGAGCGTCGCCTCGTCGATCGCGGTCGGTTCGTCGCTGTGCATGGCGGCGTCAGCCCTCGTGGACGGCGTCGAGGCTCAGGCCGGCGCGGCGGGCCATGTCCTTGAGCCGGGCGATGGTCTGGAACTTGTAGCTGGCCACGGCCTGCTCGGTGAGGCCCAGGCTGCGGGCGACGTCCTTGTTGGCCCAGCCCTTGACCACCAGCAGTTCCAGGCAGCGGATCCGGTCGAAGTCGCCGCGCGCCAGCCACTCGCGCACCAGCCGTCCCATCGACTCGCCCAGCACCTTCTCCTCCTCGCGCCGGCGCTCGCTGCTGCGGGCGATGCTGGAGGCGGCGCGGGCCCCGCCGGGGACCTCGTCGAGCGGCCGGCCGTGGTCGTCGGAGCCGAACTGGTCGATCGGCCGCCGGCCCTGCTTGCGCAGGTGGTCGGTCAGCTTGTGGGCGGCGATCGAGAACAGGTACGCCTCGATGTCGCGCTTCTCGTCGTAGTGGGGCAGGCTGGTCAGGAAGCCGATGAACGTCTCCTGGACGACGTCCTCGCTGGCGGCGCGGTCGCGCAGGCGGCTGTCGACGAAGGCCAGGAGCCGGCCCTCGAATCGCTCGATGAGCTGCCGCCACGCCGGCGCGTTGCCGGAGCGGACCTGGCGGACGAGCAGGGCGTCGGAGTCGGACGTGGCCATCGCAGGGGATCCCGCCAGTTGGCCCGGCCGCGGGGTGCGGCCGGGTCTCTGAGGGGATTCTATCCCCGACGGCGGTTTATTGGTATCGAATCCCCGTCAGGCGAGGAATTGGTACAGGACCACGCCCGAGGCGCCCACCGCCGCGGCGGCGGCCAGGCGGAGGCGGGCGGTGTAGTACCCGCGGGTCGCCTCGTCGGCCCGGATGTAGCCGGAGACCGCCGCCAGGCAGACCAGCACGAACCCCAGCGCCGCGGCGAGCTTCAGCGTCCGGTCGCGGGCGACGTCGCCCCGGTAGGCGTCGACCAGGCGGGTGCGGTGGCCGGCCCCGAAGTCGGCGTCGATGACGGCGGTGTAGACCGTGCCGTAGTCCTTCTCCTCGGGCGCGACCCGGATCCCCTCGACCATCGCGTCGACCAGCGCCGCGGGGGGTGCCCACGACGTCGCCACCTGCGGCGTCAGCCAGGCCCGGACGTCCTCCCCGAGCTGCCGGCGGGCGTCCTCCTTGGCGCGGTCGAGCGTGGCCGAGACGCGGCCGGCGACCTTGCGGACCTCCGGGGCGTCGTCCGAATGCGTCCGGATCGTCCGCGTCTCGACGTCGTGAGGGAAGAAGGCACGCCGGCGATGCTCGTCGACGCGGCGCGGGCCGGGATGCCGGCTCGCCTCGCGGACGGTCCCCAGCAGCACGAGGGCGGCGAAACCGAGGAGCAGGAGCTTCATCAGGGTCTTCATGGGAGTGGATCCATCACCGACCGGGGCTGTCCACGACCGCATCGATCCGCGTTCAGGCCGTCCGGGCGCGGCCGGCGGCCTTGTCGATCCGCTTGACGTATTCCGAGTACCGCGCGGCCTTCTCGTTCCAGGGGCTGACGAGCGGGACGACGGCGGCGGCGATCGCGGCGATCGCCGCGCCCTCCCCCGGCCGGTCCCCCCACAGCGGCGAGAGGAAGGCCGCCGCGAGGAGGGTCCAGGCGATCGGGACCAGCCGGAGCCGCCTCTTGCGGTCTCGGGTCGTCTGGCCGTACCAGGCCGACGTCGCCCCGAACAGGCCCGCGAAGTAGAGCGGCGCGAGGAGGACCTCGCCGTCGCCCAGCATGAGCCCCCGCGAGAGGAGCCAGGCCCCGCCGCCGACCGCCGCCCCGGCCATCGCCGCGGCGACGCGCCGGCCCGTCGAGTCGACCTCGCGCGCCTCCAGCACCTTGTTCAGCACCAGGGCGGTCCAGGTCGCGAGCAGGGAGGCGCCGTACAGGAAGACGATGCGGGCGGTCTCGCGGGCCGGGTCGATCCCCAACGCGCCGACGGCCGGCGCGATCAGCAGGCCGACCAGCGGCGCGGCCCAGAGCATCGACGCCGTGGCTTCGGCCACCCGGGCCCGGCCGGTCGCCGGCGGCGGGGGCGACGGCGGCGGGGCCTCGACGCGGCGGACCTCGCGCGGCGGGGCGTAGGCCGCGTCGTCGGCCACGGCCCGGACGAACCCCGCGGCCCGCGCCGGCGGGCGGGGCTCGCGGCGGGCCTTCGCCTGGCGCATCCGCCGCCAGTCGGCCTTCATCCGCTCCTGGAGCGACGGCCGCGGCGGCATGGTCTCCGGGCCGATGTAGAAGATGGGCTCCTCGGCCTCGATCCGGTGGACCTCCTCGTCGGCCGGGGCCGCGACCTCGGCCACGCCCTTCGCGCCGATGATCCGGATGTCGGGCACCTTCGGCGCGTCGGCCGGCAGGAGGAGGTCGTAGAGGCGGGCGGGCCGCTGGTTCGGGTCCTTCGCCAGGGCCTTCGACACGATCCCCCGGTACGCCTCGGGGAGCGGGGAGACGTCGGGCCGGGCGGTCAGGTGCTTCATCAGGATCTCGTTGACGGTCTCGCCGTCGAACGGGACCCGGCCGCAGAGCATCTCATAGAGGATCACGCCGACGGCGTAGACGTCGATCGGCCGGTTGTACTTGCCCGAGCCGATCTCCGGCGCCATGTAGTGGCAGGTGCCGATGCTCTCGGAGTGCTCGCTGCCGTGGCTGGCGGTGATAAGCTTGGCCAGGCCGTAGTCGCCGATCTTGACGAGCCCCCCCTCCATGAAGAGGTTGGCCGGCTTGAGGTCGCGGTGGACGACCCCGTGGTCGTGCAGGTAGGCGACGCCTTCCACCAGGCCCTTCAGCCAGTGGCGGACCTCGTCGGCCGGCAGCCCCTTCGGGTGCTTGCGGAGGACCTGGGCCAGGCTCGGGCCGGCGACGTACTCCATCACGACGAAGGCGTCCCCCCCGTCGTTGGTCTTCAGGTCGAAGATCGTCAGCAGGTTCGGGTGCTTGAGGTTCATGCACTGGACGACGCCCCGGCGCTCGACGTCCAGGTTGCGGAGGATCAGCTTGAGCGCGACCTCCTTGCCCGAGTCCGAGGTGGCGTAGTACACCTCGCCGAAGCCGCCGCGGCCGACGGCCCGCTTGATGGTGTAGCCTTCCAGGGGGCGGTCGCCGCAGCCGAACGCGAACCGGCCGGCGGGCGGCCGCGGGGAGTCCAGGTCGTGCATGGGGGGGATTCCCGCGGCCTCGCCCCCGCCGCGGGCCGAATCCTCGTCGGCGCGGTAGGGGGCCGTCTCGTCGATGGGCGTCCGGGGGCGATAGGCGGCCGTCGCGTTCATCGGTTCCTCGAATCCGGGGTCCGGAGGCAGGTCGCGTCGAGCCACGTCTTCGTCCTTCCCGGCCTAGATGGGGATTCGCCGAGGGTGAGAGGATGTTGATGCCGGGGCCCGATTTCGGCGCCCGGGGCTCAGGCCCGGGACGACCCGAGGGGCTCCAGGCTGAACGAGAAGCCCTCGCCGAGGACGCTGGAGGTCATGGTCAGCGGCGCCCTCGCGACGCAAGGGCGGCCGTCGACCTCGAAGCCGCCGCGGGCCCGGCACCAGAGCGAGCCCCCCTGGCGGTACAGGACGACCGGCTCGCGGAGCGACGGCGCCGGGATGTGCGCCTGCTCGGCCGGGCCGACGATGCAGGTGTCCGCCATCAGCAGGACGCCGTCGACCGCGACCGGGAGCCGATGCCGGCTGACGATCGCCAGCCTCGCCGTGGCGCTGAAGGGGCTGGGCTGGCGGAATTCCAGCTCGACCGTGGCCCCCAGGCGGATCACGTCGCCGTTGCGGAGGGCCGTGGGCTCCTGCACGCGGCGGCCGTTGACGAATGTGTCGTGGCGGGGCTCGATCGCGTAGCTCTCGCTGCCGCGGACGATGGTCGCGTGGTCGCGGGAGATGTCCCCCATCAGGGGGACGTCGGCCGAGCCGTCCGAGCCGGCGCGGCCGAGGACCACGCGGTCGTCCAGGCAGACCAGGTAGCCGCCGACGGCGTCGGCCCAGAGGAGGAACCGGCCCCCGGGGCCGTCCTCCGAGGCTCGCGCGATCGGGCGGGCGGACTCCGGCCGGGCCCGGTCGGCGACGGGGGCGGGGCCCAGGGCGGGGAAGACCCGCCGGCCGGCCTCGCCCTTCGGTGAGGGGGGCTCCTCGGCCTCGCTCGCGCGGGCGGGCCGCGCCGGGGCCGGGCCGGCCGCCCGGCGCGCCCACTGCGACCCGCTGGACGGCCCGATGGCCGCGATCTGCTGCCAGGCGCGGGCGCGGGCCTGGCGGGCGGCCGGGTGCTCCGGCACGCCGGCGACCACGGCCTCGGCCGCGGCCAGGATCCTCGGCCACTCGCCGCCGGAGAGGGCCGCGTACAGGGCCTCCACCAGCGGCGCGGCGGCCTTGCGGCGGGCTTCGAGGTCGTCGCGGGCCGCGGCGATCGCCTCGCGGGCGGCGTCCGCGCCCGAGCCGGCGGCCAGCCGCTCGGCGCGCTCCAGCCCTTCGAGCGCCTGGCCGAACTCGCCGCGGCGGGCCTCGACCGCGGCGGCGGCCCAGGCGTCGGCGATCTCGCGGTAGCGCCGCAGGGCCGGGCCGCTCACCTTGTCGCGGGCCAGGGCCTCGATCCGCTCCAGCGCCCGCGCCGGCTCGCCGACGTCCAGGTCGCCGCGGATCTCCTCGGCCACGCGGTCGGCCAGGCTGAGGCGGGCGGCGGCCAGCGAGTCGGGCGGGGCCCCGAGCCGCTCGGCCAGCCGCAGGTCCTCGATCGCCCCGGCCACGTCGTCGCACGAGGCCCGCCGGGCGGCGCGGGCGATCAGGTCCAGGCCCAGCCGGCCGCGGAACTGCACCGCCTGCTGGTGGTCGGCCACCTCGGGGCGGCCGGCCAGGGCGTACGCCTCTTCGTACCTCCCGCCCCGCGCGGCCTCCTCGGCCTGCCGCAGGGCGATGCGCCATTGACCCATCATGGTGGATTCGCCGCCCGGAATGGCCATGGGGTTCTCATTCTCCGCCATCGTACGCTGGATGCCGGGCGCCGCTCAACACGTCGAGCGGGCGGCCCGGACGGGACGAGGCCGGCCGGGGCCTCGCGGGCTCCCGGCCGGCCTCGGGGTCCCCGGGGCGTCCGTCTCGATCAGAGGCTTTTGCCCGAGGTCTTCTCGGCCGTCGGGGCCGGGGCCGGGGCGAAGGCGGCGTCGATCTCCTGGACCACGTCGCGGCCCGGGGCGATCTCCACCGGCACGCCCGTCTCGGCGTAGCGGCCTTCCATCTCGGCCTTGCGGGCCAGGACTTCCAGCTTCTTCTCCAGCTCGCCCACCGTCTCCTTGGCGTGCGCCAGGGCGCTGCCGTCGAGCTGCACGTCGTTGGTGGCCTGGGTGGCCTCGATCTGGCGCAGCCGGGCCTCGATCTCGTCGAGCTTGGTGGTCAGGGTCTTCTTCTGGGCCATCATCGTCGTGAGCTGCTTGCGGAACGCGACGATCTCGCTCTGCTTGGCCTTGTACGTCGACTCCTTGGCCTCCAGGATCTTCTGCACGTTGACGTACGAGTCGTAGCGGCGGGCCAGGTCGTTCTTGACCTCGTCCTCGGTGTAGGCCACCCGGCTGTGGCCGGCCAGGCGGTACTCGCCCGTCTTGAGGCTCTCCCGCAGGGTCAGGATCGCCGTCTTCTCGCCGTCCATGTTCGCCTTGTTGGCGGCGATCTCCTTGTCGAGGTGCTCCACCTCCACCTCGGCGCGGGCCAGGCGCTCGATGTTGTCGCGGATCGCCGGCTCCAGGTCGGCGATCTCCTGGCGGGCCCGCTCGATGTCGAACGGCAGGGGGACCATGTCGCGGGCGTCGTGGCGGACCTTCCGGAAGGCGGTCTTCACATAGCTGGGGGCGTGGGAGCCGAACACCAGGAACAAGGTCCCGGCGCCGAGGGCCGCGCCAACCACCGACTTCTTGATCAACGAGCAGGCCATGCTGAGTCTCCTGAGGGCCGGGAACCTGGGCGTCCGTCCGGGTCGGCCGGGCCGGGCGTCGGCGGATCGGATCGGGGCGGCCGGCCTCGACCGGGCCGGCTCGCCTGACACTAGTGATTCGACGCCCCGGCGGGTTTATTCATCGCGGCGGCCGGTCGTCGGATTCGGGGAGGGCCGTCGGCCCCGGGCCTCGCGTCCGGGCGGCCCCGGCGACCCCCCTCGGGGGTTATTCGCCGCCCGCCCCGGGATTTTGACTTGATTTGTAAATTCGCATCGCGGCGACGGCCGCCGGCACTGCTGGGAAGCCTCGCCCGGCCCTCGCGATCGCTACAGGCGGTTTGATCGTAAGTCGTTTTGGAATTTCGCGTTCCACTTCGGCATTGGCGCGCGGCTTGCCATAAGAGAGGCCGTCTCCGACATGAGGCCGCCGTCGACCAGACGACCCCGCGGCCCGGCCGACCGCCTCGCCCGCAACGATTCGCCTCCGGCTCATCCTCGTCCGCAACCCGATCGCTCCGGTCCGCCAGGAACGGCCCCCGCCTCCCCCCTCCCAGGGGAGTCGGATCGGCCGGAGCGACCCCGGTACGCCCATAGAGACTTCATCCGAGAAAGGCAGGATATCCATGTCGAACGCCCGCTCCCCCTGGATCCTGATGCTGCTCGTCTCCGCCGTCGCCCCGACCGCCGCCGCCCAGGACGCCGCCACCGGCCCCATCTCGCGCTTCCTCAACCGCAATCGTCAGCCGGCCGTCCATCAGCATCAACATCATCACCACGTCCACGCCCAGCCGGCCGCGCCCTCTTACGATTACACCTACGCCCAGGTCCAGCCCGCGGCCGTCGAGGCCGAGCCCGTCGCCCAGCCCGCCGAGTCGGTCGGCCAGGAGGTCGCGGCCGTCGAGCCCGCCCCGGTCGCCGTCGAACCCGCCCCGGTCGCCGTCGAACCCGCCCCGGTCCAGGTGCAGGCCCAGCCGGTCGCGGAGCAGGCCCCCGCCTACGATTACCAGTACGCGGGCGACCCCTACGGCTTCACGAACGTCCTGAACCGGATCCGCGCCTCCGCCGGCCTGCACCCTCTGGCCTACGACCCGGGCCTGTCGTCCTGGGCGCAGCAGAACAACGCCGAGCAGTGCCGCCGCGGCCTCGGCCACCACGTCAACCCGACCGGCACCCAGAACTGCGCGTACAACTACACCGACGCCAACTCCACGGCCGCCGGCTGGATGAACTCGCCCGGCCATCGCCAGAACATGCTCTCGCCCACGGCCACCAGCTTCGGCATCGCCTTCGGCCCCGGCCCCTACTGGACGCTCAACGCCCGCTGAGACGGCGTCCCCACGGCCGATTCGGAAGGAGGGGGGGCCTGGCCCCCCCTCCTTCATCCCCTCTCCCGCCGAGAGAGGGCGGCCGCGCAGCGGCGGGTGAAGGTCGCCGGAGCGCGGAGGGCACGCCGGCGCGCGAAAGCCGAGCGAGGCGACGCCGAAACCTTTCTCCTCTGAGGTGCTCCTTCGAAAGACATCGCAGAAGCGTGACGATGAGCATCCTTCTCCCCTCGTGGGAGAAGGTGGCCGCAGGCCGGATGAGGGGGCGACCGCCGTCGCTCCCCCAGGCCGGCGCGGACTTTGAGACCGGCGGCCCTCGGTCGCGCCCCCCTCATTCGCCCCTCCGGGGCACCTTCTCCCACGAGGGGAGAAGGGGGATTCCTGCTCCTGATCTCATGTTTTCAACGCAGCACCCTTGAGGGAGAAGGATTTGGTTGCCGAGGCCGTCTCGAAAGCCCACGACCTTCACCCGCCGCTGCGCGGCCGCCCTCTCCCGGCGGGAGCGGGGACGTCGATCGGTCGTCGATAGGCCGATCCATCACCCTTCGATCTTCACGGCAGTTCCAGCACCGCCACCCCCTGCGGCTCCAGCACCACGGTCGCCGTCCCCTTGTCCCAGGCCACGGGATTCCCCTCCACCAACTCCCGCCCGTTGCCCGAAGCCCGGTCGTCGTGCGTGATGGTCGCCTTGCGGGCTTCGGACGAGTCGTTGAAGACGGTCAGGTAGCGGTCGCCGAAGCGCTCGACGTACACCCGGTCGTCGAAGGAACGGGTGCGGGTGATCGGCTCCCAGCCGGCCTCGGCGACGAGCTTCGCCAGCGGGAGATACTTCTTGAAGAGGGGCCGGTCGCGGTTGTAGAGCTCGGGCCGGGTGAAGTAGGCCCCGTCGGCCGCGTTGTGGCTGAAGAAGCCCGGGAACATCCCGTAGGCGACGCAGCGCCGCATGTAGAGTTCGACCTTATCCGGGCCGAGCTTGTCGAAGTCGGTGTTCATCAGGAAGCAGAACGGCTTCCCCTTGCAGAGCGACCGCCGGAGCAGGAGGTCGGCGTCCGACATCGGCCGCCAGCGGCCGCCGGGATTCCAGTCGGACTCGGTCCCCATCACGTCGAGCAGGGGGGCGAGCCAGCAGAGGCGGTCGGGCGTGGCGTTGGCCATCATCAGCCGGCCGGTGGCGTGGACGTCCCGCTCGATGCCGCGGACGTACTCGAAGGCGATCGTCCCGCGGAAGACGGCCGGGCGGCGGTCTTCGAGCGCGAACGTCAGCGGGGCCTCGGACTTCGCGAAGTGGTCGCGGCGGAAGTCCAACTCGTCGGTGACATAGCCCTCGCTCGAATCGACGTATTCCCCGTCCAGGTCGCCGCGACGGCCGGGGCCGTAGAGGCGGTCCTTGAGCTTCACGTTCCATTTGTTGACGGCGAAGTCGTCGTCCGGCGCGAGGCCCGGGGTGGAGTTCATGCTCCAGACGGCCCCCTTGTTCCAGGGCTCGTCGCGGAACAGGGCGACGGGCTCGCCGTCGCGGTCGTGGAAGACGCTGGAGCGCCAGGCCTTCGCCTCGGCCTTGCCCGCGTCGGCCAGCCGCTTCGCCTCGGCCGCCGCCGCCGCGATGGTGCGGGGCATGTCGGCGGGCATGGGCATCCACCAGGTCATCGGCTCGGTGTAGCGGAAGGTGACGATGCCGTGGGCGTCGTCCCAGGCCACTTCGTCGTTCCCCTCCTTGAACCGGAAGCCGAAGTCCTCCCAGCCCTCGACCTTACTGATCTTCGAGAACGGCATCCACAAACCTTGCTCCGAAACGCGTCGCTCGAACGCCGCGGGGAACAGCCGGTAGTAGGCGTCGAGCGCCGAGCGGAAGCCCCAGGCGGGGTCGAAGTCGAACGCGCGGAATGCCACGCGGGCCTCGGGCTTCTCCGCCGTCAGGGCGACGTCGAACGCGAGGAACAGCTCGCCCGAGCCCGCGTTGTAGCCGGCCCGGAAGAACGCCGGCCGGGCCATGTCGAGCCCGATCGCCCGCCCTCGCGAGCCCTGCACGACCGCCCCGAACGGGTACGACGACATCCGGCCGCCGGCACCGACGCGGAAGTGATGCGGCGACGACTTCAGGTACTCGCGGCCCGCCTCCACGGCCTCCGACCGTCTCGGGTCGTCGAGCCAACGCACACCCTCGGCCGGGATCGGGACGGCGTAGAGCAGCGTGATCGCCCGGTCGCGGCCGGTCGCGTCGCGGACCGTGACGTCGAAGGCGCCGTCGGCCGATTTCTCCCGTTCGAGCGTCAGCCCGAGCGCCTCCTTTTCGATCCGGACAAAGTCGCCGTCGGCGGCGACGTCGCGGGCCTGGAAGCCCTCGACGGCCGGCCCGCGGACGACGACTGGGACGCCGTCGAACACCGCGCCCGAGCCGGCCTCGACGACCTCCAGCCGGGCGTCGCGGAACCGGGCCTTGCCGGCGTGGTTGCGCATCAGGAGGTGGAACGACAGCTCCTTGATCGGCCGCTCCGGGATGAACGCGACCCGCACCTGCTGCCAGTCGTGCGTGCCGACCTTGAACGGCGAGGCCTGGCCCCAGACCGGCGTGCCGTCGTCGTAGATCAAATCCAGGTAGAGCGCGTAGTCGGCGTCCGGGCTCCCCGAGACCCCCTCCGCCTGGCTCCACGCCGAGGCCACGATGGGCGTCGGCCGCTTCTGATCCAGCACGACGCGGCGCGTCGCCCCGCGCCGGGCCTTCGACGAATCGCCGTTGTCGCAGACGAGGACGTCCCCCTCGGCCGTGAACCCGTCCTCCCAGGGCGCCCACGCGCCCGGCCCGAGCCGATCGCGCGCCCCGTCGGCCGCCCGGACGACGGCCTTGGCGACCTGGCCGTCCGGCGGCGCGGCCCAGGCCCGGCCGGGGAGGGTCGCGAACATCGACGCGGCGAGGACGTGGGCGGCGCGGCGGGGCGTCATGACGAAACCTCTCGGAGGCGGGCTCTCCGCGGCCCGGCCGACGACGGGCCGGGCCCCAGGCCGTCCATTCTCGCACGGCCGCCGCGCCGGATGAAGCGGCGGGCGCAAAGGGAAAGGGCGGGTCGCCGCCCCTTGCTTGCGGCGACCCGCCCTCGGAGGCGGGATGTCGGGATGTGGGCCGGCTCCTCCCCCCTTGCTAAAGGAGTCGCCGGTTCGTGTGCGAGGCGGGGTCGAGGTCGTGCTCGGGCCCCTCCCCCTTGCATAAGAGGGGCCCTCGCCAAAAGGTGCTTCGTAGGGCGCGTCTCCTTGTCAGATCAATAGCGGCCGACGAGTTCCGGCGAGCGGCCCAGGGCGGGGGGCAGGTCGAGGATCTCGGCGGGCGGGGCGCTGCGGCGATATTCGCGGTGGGCGTGGCGGACGGGGCTGTTCGGCGCGAAGGTCCCTTGCCGGCTCAGGAAGTCGGCGTTGAGCCGCAGCCAGCGGAGGATCTCGCCGGCCGCCTCGCCCCGCACCAGCAGGTCGCTCCGGCCTCCGCCCTGCGCGGCGAAGCCCAGCCGAAGCTCCGGCCCCTCGGGCCCGTCGCCGTCGACGACCGCGTAGGCCAGCAGGTCCGGGTTGATCAACGTGTCGCCGACCGACAGGAATTTCTTGCTCATGTCTCAATATCGCCTTCGTGAGTTCGTGGCCGTGGACGCCCTCGGGCCGGGCCTCGGCCCTCTTCCTGGTCTGAGGTAGGCACGCCGGCCGCCCCATCGGGCGGCTCCCGGCGAACGACGGGGGCCTGCGACGCCGGGCGGCGGAGGTCCTGCCCGGACGCCTTCAGACGAGGCGTCGACAACACAATCGGTCGCGATCCGGCATGCTCGACATCAGCGAACTCCTCGGGGCTCGACGGCGGAGGCGGGAGGGCCTCGCAAACGTCTCGTCGGGCGACACGTCCAAACATATCGACCCGGCCGCCCCCGTTCAAGAGGAAAATCGATAATGCCTATCGAATTTATATGCAATGCCCGTCCGTCCCTCGCACGGCATTCATGATGCCCCCGATTGATGAAGGAATTCGGCCGGCCCTAACGTCCTTTTGATGAAGACTTTCGCGCGGGGATGGTTGGGATGTCCGGCGGCCCGTCCCTGGACCGTAGGGCCTTCGCTCCTACGATGACGTGGGATGGGCGATGCGGCCCGGGGCGGGACGCAGGTGCGGGGCCTGGGCGGCCGGGCTCGAATCGGGTCTTTACGAAGTTTCGGAGTTCCGGGCAAAATAAGTGGTATAGAGAAACCGGAATCCCGATCCCAAGGAGGAGGCATCCCGGTGTCCGGGCGGGTTTCGACGCCGAGGCTTGGCCCGACGGCCTGGAGGTTTGGCAGGATGAGCGTTACCGAGGCTGCGCGTCCGTCGTTCGACGATGCCGTCCTTCAGCGGCGGATCATGGAGCTGAGGCGTCCGGACAACGTCACGAACCTGATGTATCTGGCCCGCGAGTACGCGTGCCTGGCCCTGGCGATCGGCGGGGCGGCGACGTTCGCCGAGTCGCGGGGGGCGTGGGGCCTCTCGTGGTGGTGGAACGTCCCGGTGTTCGGCCTGGCGATGATCCTCGTCGGCGCCTTGCAGCACCGGCTGGCGGGCCTGGGGCACGAGTCGTCGCACTACTCGTTCCTGCGCAACCGGACGGCGAACGACCTGGTGGCCGACGTCTTCTGCATGTTCCCGATCCTGACGTCGGTCCACTACTACCGGGTCTTCCACATGGCCCACCACCAGCACACGAACGACCCGGAGAAGGACCCCGACCTGCTGAACCTGGGCCGGGGCAAGCGGGCGTTCGAGTTCCCGATGACCCGCGAGCGGTTCGTCGCGCTGGTCTATTTCTGCTTCGTCACGGCACCGGTGCGATTCGTCGAATATCAGCTCGCGTACATGACGGTGAACACGTTCGGCAAGGGGCGGAGCATCTACAACGGGACGGCCCGGGGCCGGGGATTCGACGTCTTCATCCCCCGCCTCTCGACCTGCCTGGGCATCCTGTACGTCCTGGGGTTCAACGTCCTGTGCCTCGTCCTGACCTCGACCGGCCGGGCCGGCTGGGTGGTCCCCGCGGCGCTGGCGGCGGGCGTGATGGGGACGGCGGTCGCCTACGCCTTGCCGGATCGGTTCACGTTCCGGTCGCCGTTCCGCCAGGCGTATTCGGAGCGGTTCGCGGGCTCGGCGCGGCTGTGGTTCTTCACGGTCGCCTTCGCCGCCCTGGCCCTGACGCGCTGGGCCTCGGACGGCCGCTCGCCGGCCTATGTGATGCTGCTGTGGTTCATCCCGCTGACCACGACCTTCCCCTTCTTCATGCTCCTGCGCGACGTGTATCAGCACTCGAACGCGGACTCCGGCCGGCTGACGAACTCGCGGGTCTTCTTCGTGGACCCCTTCACGCGGTGGGCGGTGTTCATCTACGGCCAGGACATGCACATCCCCCACCACCTGTTCCCGACCGTCCCCCACTACCGCCTGGGCGAGCTGCACGAGCTGCTGAAGGACCAGCACGAGGCGTATGGCCGCCACGTCGTCGAGTGCCACGGGACGTTCCGCGGCGATCACCACCACCCGACGATCCTCGACGAGATGACGAAGGACCACCCGCCGCTGGTGGCGACGGGGGGGCGTTGATCGCCCCGACGGCTTGACGGTCCCGGTCGCGGGCGGCCAGATTGGACGTCAGGCCGCGTCGCGACCCCCGAATCAGGCCGTGCAGGAGGGATCACCGATGGCGACGATCACGACGGAACGCCCCCGGGCCGTCCCGGAGATCGATGCGCGACCTTCACTCTCCATCCCGCCCGACGTCCGGCTGGTCGTCGACGCCGACGGCTTCGCCAAGCTCTGCGCCGCGAACCGGGACATGCGGCTGGAACTGGGGCCCGACGGAGGATTGATCGTCATGACGCCGGCATCCCCGGATGGTGGCGGACGCGAGTTGCAGTTGGGCTTCCAGCTTGAAGCCTGGAACCGAACGGCCAGGCTGGGCAAGGCGTTCGGGCCGTCGGCCGGCTATACGCTGCCGGACGGATCGATCCGCGCCCCGGACGCCTCGTGGATCCGGCGCGAGGTGTGGGACGCGGTCGACCGCGAGGAGCGACTCAAGTTCTCGCGGGTGGTCCCCGATTTCGCCGCCGAGATCCGCTCGCCGTCGGACTCGCTGAACGAGACGCGAGCCAAGATGGCGGCGTACATCGCCAACGGCGTGCGCCTGGGCTGGCTGATCGACCCCTGGACGAAGTCCGTCGAGGTCTACCGCCCCGGCCGCGAGCCCGAGCGGCTGGCCGCGCCGGTGTCGGTCTCGGGCGAGGGCGTGCTGCCGGGCTTCACGCTCGACCTCGCCGAGATCTTCGAGGACTGAGGACGATCGCGAGACGGGAGGAGATTATGTCCACGACCACGATCGAACGGGCTCGGCCGAAGTCCGACGAGCGGGCGTCGGCGTCCTTGCTCATCCCCGCCGACGTCCGCTTGGTCGTCGACGCCGACGGCTTCGCGAAGCTCTGCGCCGCGAATCGCGACATGCGGCTCGAACTGGAGCCCGACGGAGGGCTGATCGTCATGACGCCCGCGGCATCCGACGGCGGGGCCCGCAACGCGGACCTCACGATGCAACTCGCGGCCTGGAATAAGTCGACGCGGTTCGGGAAGGCTTTCGACTCGTCGGCGGGATTCACGCTGCCGGACGGGTCGGTGCGCGCCCCGGACGCCTCATGGATCCGCCGCGAGGTCTGGGACGCGGTCGACCGCCGCGAGCGCCTTCGGTTCGCGCGGGTGGTCCCCGACTTCGCGGCCGAGATCCGCTCGCCGTCCGACGCGATCGCCGACGTCCGGGCGAAGATGGCGGCGTACATCGCCAACGGCGTGCGGCTGGGCTGGCTGATCGACCCCTGGACGAAGTCCGTGGAAATCTACCGCCCCGGCCGCGAGCCCGAGCGGCTGGCCGCGCCGGTGTCGGTCTCGGGCGAGGGCGTGCTGCCGGGCTTCACGCTCGTCCTCGCCGAGATCTTCGAGGACTGACGGGCGGGGCCGCATGGCCCCGCGCGATTCATCCGAGCAGGAAGACGAAGGACAGGGCCGCCCCGGCCAGGCCGAAGCCGAAGGCCGCGGAGCCGGCCATCAGCCCCACGATCGTTGCGGGGCGTCGCGGATGTTCGGCGAGTCCCAGAAGCACGGCCAACCCGCCCCCGAACATCATGCCGGCCGCGGCGAGCCCCCAGAGGGGTAGCAGGATGATTGAGTTGCCGCTCATGATCGCCGCGATATAGCCGATCGGGAACACCACCGAGCCGGCCGTGGCGGCCAGGCCCAGGATCGCCGGGGCGTTCGTCCCCTTCGCGGGCGGCGGGGGCGCGGGGCGGAATCCCGAGTGGGCGGGGGGCGCGGGCCGTTCGTCGCCGCCTCGCGCCGCGGCCTCCTCGTCCCCCAGATACGCTTCCGGCGGATCCAGCCGGGCCAGCACCGCCAGCACGTCTTCGCGCGAGGGCTCGGCCCCCGGGCCGCGGCGCTCGCGCAGGAGTTCGTCGATCCGGGACTCCACTTCGCCGACGACGTCCAGGCGCTCGGCCCGCGAGACCCGGCCGAGCAGGGCCCGGTCGATGGCGTCGAGGCGGGCGTCGATCAACATCCGGGCCGCGTTCATGGTCGCGCTCATCTCCGCCGTGCTCATCCCTGCACCCCTTCGAGTAAGGTGGACAGGCTCGCGGACACCGCCCGCCAGCCCTTCGTCATCTCCCGGAACCGTCGCTCCCCCTCCGGCGTCAGGCGGTAGTAACGCCGCATCGGCCCCGACGGCGACCGCTCGGCGCGGATCGCCAGGAAGCCCTCGCGGGCCAGCCGCGCCAGCACCGGGTAGACCGTGCTCTCGGTGAACTCCAGCCCTTCAAGGCCCCGCAGCCGCTCCACGATCCCGTACCCATACGCCTCGCCGCCGACCATCGTCGCCAGCACGGCCAGCTCCACCAGCCCCTTGCGCAGCTGCGTCTCCCACGGACTCATCCCGGCCCCCCCTTCGGTCGCTACTGTGTATCGCAGGGTACTGGCCGCCGGGCGGATGTCAAGACGGGAGGACCGGCGCGACCGGCGCATTCCTTAAGTCCGGGCGGCGGCGATGCCGAAACCAGACCAGGGAGCCGGGCGAGGTCGCGCGGCGGTCGGGCCGATTCTGGACGAGGAAGACCCTTGAACCGTTCTCGACGCAACACACTGGGCCTGCTGGCCCTGGGCCTGGCGCTCGCGACGGCCGGGCGGGCCCGCGCCCAGGAGGCGTCGCCGTCCAAGGTCCACGGGACGATCACCGTCGACTTCGACAAGGTGACGATCTCCGAGCTGCTGAAGCTCGTCAGCGTCGTCGAGAAGGTCGACGGGACGATCCACATCGTCTCGTCGAAGCCCGGAGACGGCGAGAACGCCCTGATCGTCAGCGGCGCGAACGGCGCGATCGCCCTGACCCGCCCCGACCAGCCGGCCGCGCCGAAGGTCGTGATCGGCCCCGCCAGGCCGACCCCGCCCGCCCTGCCGGTCGCGGCCCGGCCTTCGGTGCCGAAGCTCCCGCCGCTCGCGGCGCTGGGCCGCCTGCTGGGCCTCGGCCGACCGACCGATCACGACCATGCCCCGGTGGCGTCGGCCCCGGCCGAGCGTAAGGCTATCCCGCTGGAGACGCCGGACGCCGTGCCGCCGCCGCCCGGAGTGCCGGTCGCGCTGGATTCGGGCTCGTTCCTCGGGTCGCTCGCCCAGGGCGAGCCGGTGATCGTCGGCCCGGTCCATTCGCCCTGGCCGAAATCCGAGCCGCGGGCGAAGCCCAAGGCCGACGGCGAGGTCTCACGGGTCGGTGCCGAGCAGGCCGCGGCGACCCCCGCCCTGAAGCACGTCGTCGCGCAGGGCGATTCGTTCGAGGTCCTGGCCCGCAAGTATTACGGCGACCCTCGCTACGCCCGCGCCCTGTGGTGGGCCAACCGCGATCGCGTCGCCTGGCCCGACGCCCTGGCGGAAGGGAAGTCCCTGGTCGTCCCGGGCCTGGGCGAGCTTGAGCCCCGGATGGTCCTGGCCGGGCCTGCGCCCGCCGCGATCCCCGACCTGGAGTCGTCCGACCCGCGTCGCGATCCGCACGCCGTGCGGGCGTCGTACTCCGAAACGCAGGCCGCGCCCGGCTCGCCGGACTCGGGCGGGGTCGCCGTCCACGTCGTCCGGCCGGACGACACGCTCCGGATGATCGCCCGCGAGAAGTGCGGCGACGAGCGCAAGGCCCTGGAGATCATGGCCCTGAACCGCGACGCCCTGAGCAAGGACGGCCGCCCCCGCGTCGGCCAGTGCCTCATCCTCCCCGCCCCGGTCGAGAAGCCCTGACGGAGGGCGACGTACCGGCTTCCGAGGCGCGTCTTTTCGTTGAAAAGATCGTGGACGATCTCAGCCGACCGACGTCCCCTCTCCCGCCGGGAGAGGGTGGTCCGAAGGGCCGGGTGAGGGTCGTCGGATTTCGGAAACGCCGGGGCGGTCGACGCCTTCTCCCCTTGAGGCGCTCTGTCGAAGACATGGGGGTGGAGCACGAATCCCCCCTTCTCCCCTCGTGGGAGAAGGTGCCCCGGAGGGGCGGATGAGGGGGGCGCGACCGAGGGCCGCCGGCCTCAAAGTCCGCGCCGGCCTGGGGGAGCGACGGCGGTCGCCCCCCCATCCGGCCTTCGGCCACCTTCTCCCACGAGGGGAGAAGGATGCTTGTCATGGGCCGACTTCGACCTTGCTTTCGTCATGCCCTCCGCGCGCCGGCGACCCTCACCCGCCGCTGCGCGGCCGCCCTCTCCCGGCGGGAGAGGGGACGTCTCCGGGACGCTTGCGATACCGATGTCGGCTCACCGCGATCCGACGCCCTGTCCGACTCGACCGCCTCAACGCCCCTCGCCCGAGGGGGCCGGGATGTCGACGTCGAGCCCGATCGGCTTGCCCAGGTCGGGCGTGCCGTCGGCCTTCCAGGCGATCTTCTGGGCGCGGGCGGACCGGTCGAGGTAGCCGACGGCCGTGCCGGGCTTGGCGTGGTAGGCGATCCAGTCTTCGCGGCCGTCGGGCGACTTGAAGAACGAGCAATGCCCCGGCCCGTACACGCCGGCCTCATCGTTGCGCTGGAAGACCGGCCGGGGGTCCTGCCGCCACGACGCGCTCTTCATCGGGTCGGCCCCGGGGGCGATCGAGACCATGCCGAGCTTGTAGTCGGGCGTGTCGGCCGCGCAGGTGGAGTAGATCAGGAAGACCCGGCCCTCGTCGCCCTGACGGAGGGCGACGGGACCCTCGCGGACGACGTCGCAGCCCAGGCCGTCGACGTCCATGTAGACGCGAGGCCCGGTCAACGTCCACGGGTTCGTCATCCGGCTGATGTAGAGGCCCTGGCCCGACGGGCTCGGACGGCCGCACCAGACGAAGTAGTTGGTGCCGTCCGGCATGGGCAGGACGGTGCCGTCGATGGCGTAATACTCGTCCTTCGGGTCGGTGAGGAGCTTGGCCTTGAAGGTGTACGGCCCCATCGGGTCGTCGCCGGCCGACTCCGCGACGTACATCCGATGCGCCGGCTCGCGGCCGTCGCCGGCCGTGTAGTAGAGATACCAGCGCGGGCCGGACCCGGATTCGAGGCGATGGAACTCCGGCGCCCAGATGTCGCGGTTGCGGCTCGGCTGATCCTCGCGCCAGACGACCTGATCCTTGGCCGTCTTCAGGCCCTCCAGGCTCTTCGCCTTGCGGAGTTGCACGTCGACCGCGGTCGTCGCCGAGAGGTAGTACCACCCGTCGTGGAAGAAGAGCCACGGGTCGGCCCCGCTCTGCTTGAGCGGGTTGCGGAACGTCGCCGGCGCCTCGGCGCGGGCCGACGGCAGGGCGAAGACGAGGGCGAAGACGAGAGAGGCGAAAAGCTTCATGGCGATCTCCTGGCAATGGCGAGGTCTATCAGTCCTGCGCGAGCCTATCCGAAGTCCCCTCTCCCGCCGGGAGAGGGTGGCCCGAAGGGCCGGGTGAGGGTCGTCGGCCTATTTGGAAGGAGTGAAGCAGGACCGAAAGGGTGCCCCGGGCGGCCCGCCCGGGCGTCGATGGTCGTCGAGATGGAGACGACCGGGGGGGCTGCCCGGACCACCCTTCGCAGGATCCATGGCCGCTTTCGGCGTCCGCGCGACCGGCATGCCCTCCGCGCCCCGACGACCCTCACCCGCCGCTGCGCGGCCTCCCTCTCCCGGCGGGAGAGGGGACTTCGGATGGGCGAGGAGTTTCGGGAAATCTCGATCCTGGCGCGGAATCCTGAAATCCCGCCCCGACCACCGCAGATTCTATCAGGCGGACGACCGTTCTTTGACAATCCGGGGGGCTTCAGGGGAGAGGGAGGCACCCTTCGTAGGCCGGGTCGCGACCCAGCCCTCGCTCGCCTCGACCTTCTCCGAGCTGGGTCGCGACCCAGCCTACGGGAAAGGCAGAAAACGGGATCGCGAGGGGGCCCGGGCATCACTTCGAAAACGACGAGCGAACCCAGGTTTTGCGTGACGCAAGTCGTTGCAGTTTCGAGTTTTGAATTCCAAAATTGGGAAGCCTGACACCGACGAACGGAGCCAGTTTCCGGCTCGTTCGCGGTTGTCAGAAGTAGCGAGGGACCGCCGGGTCGACGACCATGGACCAGGCGTCGATGCCGCCTCGGAGGTTGAGGACGCCGGGGAGGCCGTTGGCGGCGAGCCAGGCGGCGACGTTCATGGAGCGGACGCCGTGGTGGCAGTAGGCGACGATCGGGCCCCGCGCGAGGGCCTCGCGGACCTCGTCGGCCCGGCCGGGGACCTCGCGCATGGGGATGAACAGGTCGGCCGGCGCGGGGATCGCGGCGTACGCGCGCTCGTCGGGCTCGCGCACGTCCAGCAGGGTGATCGCCTCGCCGGCGTCGAGCCGGACGCGGAGGGCCCGCGGATCCAGCTCGACGATCGGGTCGTTGGGCATGGGGTCACTTCGCCCCGAAATGGGACTGGAGGAACGGCAGGTCCAACTCCGGATAGACCGGGAACGCGCCGAGCAGCTTCGCCACGCGGGCGCTCGCCTCGGCCTCGGCCTTGGCGTCGAGCGTGTACTTGGCCTTGTCCTTGCCGCCCGACTTCGACTCGCCGGGGACGACGTGGGTGAGGACCAGCTTCACGACCTCGGCGATCTCGCGCATCTCGGCCGGGCCCATGCCCAGCGTGGTGACGGCGGGGGGGCCGAAGCGGAGGCCGCTGGTGTACCACGGGCCGTTGGGGTCGAACGGGATCGTGTTGCGGTTCAGCGTGATCCCGCAGCGCCGGACCGCGTTCTCGGCCTGCCGGCCGGTGATCCCCAGGGTCGACGCCACGTCGACCAGGACCAGGTGGTTGTCCGTGCCGCCGGAGATCACCTTCAGGCCGACGCTCATGAACGACTCGGCGAGGGCGCGGGAGTTCTCGACGATCTTCGCGGCGTAGGCGCGGTACTCGGGCTTCAGGGCCTCGGTGAACGCGACGGCCTTGGCGGCCATGACGTGGGGCAGGGGGCCGCCGAGGACCAGCGGGCAGCCGCGGTCGACGTGCTCGGCGAACTCCTTCTTGCACATCACCAGGCCGCCGCGGGGGCCGCGCAGCGTCTTGTGCGTGGTGGTCGTGACCACGTCGGCGAAGGCCAGCGGGTCCTCGTCGCCGGTCAGCACCTTGCCGGCCACCAGCCCCGCGAAGTGGGCCATGTCCACCATCAGCACGGCGCCCACCTTGTCGGCGATCTCGCGCATCCGGCGGTAGTTGATGTTCCGCGGGTAGGCGCTGAAGCCGGCCAGCAGGATCAGCGGCCTCACCTCGACGGCCTGGCGCTCGATGGCGTCGTAGTCCAGCAGGAAGGTCTCGCGGTCGACGGCGTAGCCGTGGGACTCGAACATCCGGCCGGAGACGTTCAGCCGGTAGCCGTGCGTCAGGTGGCCGCCGGAGGCCAGGTCCAGGCCGAGCAGGCGCTGATTCCCCAGCGCGTGGCGGACCTTGTTCCAGCCCTCGATCGGCAGCTTGGTCCAGTCTTCGGGGGCGACCTTGGAGGGGTCGTCGACGCCGACGACCTCGGCCATCTTGGGGAGTTCGACGCGGGCGCGGAGGATGGCCCAGAAGGCGACCATGTTGGCGTCGGCGCCGCTGTGGGGCTGGGCGTAGGCGTGTTCGGCGCCGAACAGCTCGCGGGCGCGGGCGTCCGCCAGGTCCTCGACCGCGTCGACGTTGTCGCAGCCGGCGTAGAAGCGGCGGTGGGGGATCCCCTCGGCGTACTTGTCGGTCAGCAGGTTCCCCATCGCGAGCTGGGTGGCCAGCGACGAGTAGTTCTCGCTGGCGATGAGCTTGACGTTCGACCGCTGGTCGGCCAGCTCGGCGACGATCGCGCGGGCGACGTCGGGGGAGACGCCGGCCACGGTCTCCAGGCTCGCGAGGTAGGCCAGGAACGCCGGGGAGGCGTCGGCGGCCGACTTGTCGGACAGGTAGCTCTGGATCAGAGAAGGTCGCATGTCGTCCCTTGCAATCGTCGGGGAGGATGGGCCGCTTCGCCCGGGGGCCTGTCTCGCGGCGGAGGCCCGGCTATAATCGGCCCGTCGAAAAGGAGATTGTATCGGCCGCCTCTCCGGGGGCTCAAGGCCACGAGGGAAGGGGGGGCGTTCGCATGGGCCCGACGATCGGACCGGGGAAGACGCGGATCGGCTGGATCGGGACGGGCGTGATGGGGGCCTCGATGTGCGGCCGGCTGATCGACGCCGGCTACGCCGCGACGGTCTACAACCGCACCGCCGCGAAGGCCGGGCCGCTGGTCGCGAAGGGGGCGAAGGCCGCCGGCTCGCCCGCCGAGGTCGCCGCGGCCTCCGACGTGGTCTTCTCGATCGTCGGCCACCCGAGCGACGTCCGCGAGGTGATCCTGGGCGAATCCGGCGTCCTCTCGGCCGCCGCCCCGGGGACGATCCTGGTGGACATGACGACGAGCGAGCCGTCGCTGGCCGTGGAGATCGCCGAGGCGGCGAAGGCGCGGGGGGTCCACTCGCTCGACGCGCCGGTCTCGGGGGGCGACGTCGGGGCGCGCGAGGGGCGGCTGTCGATCATGATCGGCGGCGACGAGGCGGTCGCCGAATCGCTCCGGCCGCTGTTCCAGGCGATGGGCAAGACGATCGTCCGCCAGGGCGGCCCGGGCGCGGGCCAGCATACGAAGATGGTGAACCAGACGCTCATCGCGTCCAACATGGTGGGCGTCTGCGAGGCCCTGCTCTACGCCCACGAGGCGGGGCTGGACCCGGAGACGGTCCTCCAGAGCGTGGGCCCCGGGGCGGCCGGCTCGTGGAGCCTGGGCAACCTGGCCCCCCGGATGATCGCCGGCGACTACGAGCCGGGATTCCTCGTCGAGCACTTCCTCAAGGACATGGGCATCGCCCTGGCGGAGTCGCGGCGGATGGGCCTGGCGATGCCGGGGCTGGCCCTCGCCGAGCAGCTCTACCGGGCCGTCGCGGCGCAGGGTAAGGGCCGCAAGGGGACCCAGGCGCTGATCCTGGCGCTGGCCGACCTGTCGCGCGTCGACTGGACGCCGGGCGTGGAGCCGTCGCCGCGCTGAGGCCCCCCGGGCCGTCCGTCGCCGATCTTCGCCGCAAAAGCGTCGCGTTCGTTAAAGTCGCCTCGCGGCCCGGCCGATAATCAGGGGGCCGACGAATTTCCGCGATTTCGCGGAGGGTGATGGAGTTCACCCGACGATTGGACCGCCCCTCGCGGGGCTGATGACTCCTACCTGGAGGATCGGGAGATCCCTCCGAAGGTAGGGGTTTTTCATTGCGCGAGGCGGCGGACCGCCTCACTGTCGCATCGAGCCTCCGGATCAAAGAGGCGAAGCATGCAGCAAGGTGCCGGCCGACGACGGATGATGATTGCGGGTGGGATGCTGGTGTTCGTCGGCGTCGCGGGGCGAGCGCCGGGGCAGTCTCCGGAGCCCGTCGCGGTGCCGGCGGCCGTCGCCCCTCGCACGGCCCGCGAGGCGGTCCTGGAGGATCGCCTGCGCCGGATGGAGGGCCTGCTGGAACGGATGCCCGACCCGGAGCACGTCCGCGAGCTGGAGGCCACCGTCCGACGGCTCTCCTCCCAGGTCGACCAGCTTTCCACGCGGCTGCGCGAGGCCGAATCGCCGGGGCGGACGGGCCCGAGCGTCGACGACGGCGTCATAGGGCCCGACGGCTCCGCGATGGGGCCGGGCGACGGCGGGGCGGTGCCGGGATCGGGATCGGCCGGGCCGGTCGGGGGCGACGCCGTCAGCGAGGACGTCGCCGAGGAGATCGGCTTCGGCGGCACGGCGGCGGGCTTCGGCCCGTCGGCCGAGATCCCCACGCCCCGCTTCGACATGCCCGGCGTCCTGCCGGACCGGCGGACGCGGTCGCACTGGGGCCCCGGCTTCCAGCTGCGGACCGACGACGACGAGTTCGACATCCAGTTCCACAACCTGACCCAGATCGACGGCCGGTTCTACGGCATCCCCGACCAGGATCCCGTCGCCGACACCTTCGACATCGCCCGCCAGTGGTTCATCTTCAACGGCCATCTGACGCGCCCCTACGAATACTACGTCTCGTTCGTCCAGGCCTTCGACTCGTTCTCCGCCCTCGACATATTCTTGAACGTGAATTACGATAAGCGGTTCCAGTTCCGCTTCGGGCGCTACAAGTCGCCGTTCGCTTACGAGTTCTACGCCCAGCCGACCGAGGCCCTGGCGAGTGGCGAATGGTCGGTCTTCTTCAACAACTTCGGCATGAACCGCGACGTCGGGGCGATGCTCTGGGGGGAGTCCCTGTTCAAGCGGGTCGACTACGCGGCCGGCATCTTCAACGGCACGCCCAACGCCCAGGTCGACCTGAGCAACCCCAAGAGCCTGATCGCCTACCTCAACCTCGCGCCGTTCCGGCCGCGGGAAGGCTCGCCGCTGGAGAACTTCAACGTCGGCGGCTCGGTCGTGGCCGGCTCCCAGGACCACGCGCCCGTCCCGTCGATCCTGCGGACGATCGTGCCGACCGCCGGGAGCAACGTCATCGGCGTCCCGTTCCTGATCTTCAACGGCGACGTGAAGGCCGAAGGGCCGCGCGACCTCTGGTCGCTGCACACGGCCTACTTCTACAGGAGCCTGATGCTCCTCGCCGAGTGGCAGAGCGGCTTCCAGACCTACGGGCTGACCGACAAGCCGGGGCGCGCGCGGGTCCCAGTCGAGGGCTTCTACGTGCAGGGCTCGTACTTCCTGACCGGCGAGACCATGGCCAGCCGAGGCCGGGTGATCCCGCGCCGGAACTTCGACCTCCGGCGCGGCCGTCGGGGCCCGGGGGCGTGGGAGCCCGTCTTCCGCTACGCCTATCTCGACATCGGCGAGCAGGTCTTCGGCGCCGGCCTGGCCGACCCCGACATCTGGACGAACCGCCTGTATCTCACGGACGTCGGGATCAACTGGTACTGGAACCCCTACATCCGCGTCCTCTTCGACTGGCAGCACGCCGGCTTCAGCACCCCCGTGCAGTACCGCCCGGGGGGCCTGTCGTCCACCAGCGACCTGTTCATGCTCCGATTCCAGTTTTGGTTCTGACGCCGGCTGCCTCGCGGCCGTGGGCGTCGGAGTCCGGTCGAAAGGCCGCCCCCGGCGACGGTCCGGCCGAAATCCGGTGCCGCGCCCGCCGGAAGGGCGCTTGAGCCCGGGGCGTCGGTGCGGTATAGAATAGTGTTTTGCAGCGGAGGCCGCGCCGTCGCCGGGCGTCTCCGCGTCCGCGTCGATCTACGGAAACCAAGGAGAACGCATGGCCAGTCGTCGTCGAGGCAAGGGTCGCCGGAAGGTCGGTCGCAAGAAGCGCCGGATGCGCAGCCGGATCCGCCACCGCAAGAAATGACCGGCCGCGGGATCCCGACCGCCCCGCCCCGGCCTGTCGTCGACGGCCCGCCGCGGGTCCCGATTCCCGCCGCCCGCTCGCCTTCATCGAGCCGAGCCCCGCAGCCTCGCCCCCGAGCCACCTCGGCGGCGGGGCTGTTCGTTTCCCGGAAATCCGCCCGCCCCGGGTTTCCGGGGGCGCGGCCCGGGGCGTATGATTGGGTCGATCCACTCCATAGAGGAGCCTCGCCGGCCCTTCCCTGGGAGGAAGCCATGGACAATCGTCCCGATCATCGACCCTCGGTGGACCTCCTGGAATCGACCCACCCGTTCCCCGGCACGTATACGATCAAGGCGATCGGATCGGCCGAGGGGGGCTTCGAGCAGCGGGTGGTGGACGCCGTGACGGCCCACCTGCCGGCGGCTTCCGACCTGGAGCATTCCAGCCGGGAGACCAGGGGCGGCCGGCACGTCGCGGTCACGCTCCACGTCACGGTCCAGAATGCGGAACAGGTCCGCGCGATCTACGCGGCGCTCCAGGCCGTGGACGGCCTGACACTCCTGCTCTGACCCGACCCCCGCCCCCGCACCGGACCCCATCCGATCTCCATGACGGCCAGCCCCGAACCGCCCCAGTGGATCGACCTGTCGCAGTGCGACGATGCGCGCGACGTGGTGCATCGGGCCGCGGCGTGCCTGGCCCAGGGGGGCGTCGTCGGCCTGGCATCGGAAACGGTCTACTGCCTCGCGGCCAGTGCGCTGAACCCCGCCGGGGTCGCCCGGCTCCGCACCCAGCGCGGCGACGCCGAGCCCCGGCCGTTGACGATCGTCGTCAAGGGGGCCGAGGAGGCGGCCGACTGGGTCCCGGACATCCCGCAGGTCGCCGGCCGGCTGGCGCGGCGCTCGTGGCCCGGCCCGCTCGCCCTGGTCTTCCCCCGCCCCCGCCGCGCCGGCCTGTTCGACCGCCTCTCGGCCGAGGTCCGGGCGATGATCTCCCCCTCCGGGGACGTCGCCCTGCGTTGCCCGGAGGACCCGCTGATCCGGCAGGTGCTGCGGTTCTGCCCGGCGCCGCTGGTCCTCAGCCTCGTCCGCAACCCGGACCTCTCGCCCGCCACGACCGCCGGCCCGCTCCGCACGATGGCCCACGTCGACATGGCGATCGATTCGGGGCCGACCCGGCTGGGGAGGGTCGCCACGGCGGTCCGCGTGGACGGGGACGCCTGGTCCATCGTCCGCGAAGGGGCCCTCGACGCCGCGACGCTCGCCGCCCGCACCTGCCGCGTCCTGGCGTTCATCTGCACCGGCAACACCTGCCGCAGCCCCATGGCCGAGGCCATCTGCAAGGTCATGCTGGGCCGCCGCCTGGGCTGCCCGCCCGGCGAGTTGGAGCGCCACGGCTACTCCGTCGTCTCGGCGGGGGTGGCCGCCTCCCGCGGGGCGCCGGCCGCCCCCCACGCCGTGGAGATCCTGCGGTCCATGGGCGGCTCGCTCGACCGCCATCGCAGCCGGGGCCTCGGCCCCGACCTCGTCCGCCAGGCGGACCACCTCTTCGCCATGACGGGCGACCACCTGGAACTCCTCCTCGAACTCGCCCCCGAGGCCCGCCCGGTCGCCTCCCTCCTCGATCCCGAGGGCCGCGACGTCCCCGATCCCATCGGCTGCGACCAGCAGACTTACCGCCGCACCGCCGAGTCGATCGAACGGATGCTCTCCCGCCGCCTCGACGAATTGGGGATCGCCGATCCCTCCGCCTCGTCCTGAACGCGATCGACCTCCGGGGCTTCCCTTCAGGAAAATCCCCCCGCTGCGGAATTTCGTGTTCGAATCCTTGGAGGCATGCGTTATATTAAGTTTTGATCCCCCGATCTTGCATCGATGCTTCCCGGCGTCGACGCACAGCTTCGGGGGATCGGGGGCGCAGACGGATCGCGTCTCGCCTTCACGCATGACTCTGCCATCCTTCCGCTCAGCGACATCGATCCTGGATCGGTTCGCCCTCAAACTGATAAATAACAATGGGTTCCGAATAGCAGGCCGCATCGGCCCTCGGTTCGCGTGCGCGCTTCGCGCCCTCGATTCGGGGCGGTGTAGGCGGGTTCGGGCACATCCCCCATCGTTCCGCGACCGTTCACATCCCCGCATACTCAGGATGCCCAAGCCATGTTCGACCAGCCCCGCATCGATTCCCTCCCGATCCTTCGCACCCAGTCCGTCGAGCGGTCCCCGAGTAGGACCGTTCCGGAATTGCTGCTCGACCTCCTCAAGGGGCTGGCGGGGCTGGAGACGTCGAGGTCGATGGTGCGAGGCCGTCGGTCGGTGAGGCGGTATCGCGACGCCGAGTTCAACTACATCGAGGCCGCCGCGCCGGAGCTGGACGGGGTGGAGGCCGACATCTGCATCCACGACGGCCGGATCTACGTCCGCGTCGCCCGCTGAGCGCCCCGGGCCCTCCCGCACCGCACGGCGATCGACCTTGCCAAGGATTGGGAAATGGCGAGAATGGACGGATCGTCGCGATCCCGTCGCGCCGGCCCGGGCGCGGCCCGGATCGGGCGCGGGCCATGACGTCGAAGGGAGTCGCTGGCATGGCCGTGGGGGCTCTGGACGTCGGGGATGACGCGGGCGGTTCCGAGGCGGAGACGGCCGTCCACCGCCTCGGCCGCCAGGTCTTCGACGGCGTGGCCGAGATCGGCGACGTCAGCCTCTTCTCCCTGCGCACCCTCGGCTGGATCCTCCGCCGCAGGCCGCGCTGGTCGGTCCTGCTGCCGATCTTCTACGCGATCGGCGTGCAGAGCGTGTCGGTGGTCGCCATCACTGGGACCTTCATCGGCATGGTGCTGGCCGTGCAGGCCTACCACGAGTTCGAATCGATGGGCCTGGCGACCAAGATGGGCTCGGTCATCAACATCTCGCTGGTGAAGGAGCTGGGCCCGGTCCTGGCCGCGACGATGCTCGCCGGCCGAGTCGGCTCCTCGATGGCCGCCGAGTTGGGGACCATGCGCGTCACCGAGCAGGTCGACGCCCTCACCGCGCTGGGGACCGACCCCATCTATTACCTGGCCGTCCCTCGGTTTCTCGCCTGCCTGCTGCTCATCCCGCTGCTGACCCTGATGGCCGACTTCATGGGCGTGATCGGCGGGGCGGGGGTCTGCACCCAGGTCATGGGGGTGGACTCGTTCGCCTACTGGAAGCACTCGCGAGACTTCGTCGAGGGGCTGGACATCCTCGCCGGGGTCCTCAAGAGCCTCTTCTTCGGGGCGGCGATCGCGCTGATCAGCTGCCACCGCGGGTTCAACTCGCGCGCCGGTGCCGAGGGGGTCGGCAAGGCGGCGACCGAGGCGTTCGTCTTCTCGTTCATGGCGATCCTCTTCCTGGACTTCGTCCTGGGCCTGGCGTGGAACACGATGTACCGCTCGCTCTGGCCCCAGACGACGGGGCTCCTTTGAGCGCGGGCGACGCCCCGGCCGGGGGCGACCTGATCGAGTTCCGTGACGTCTCCATCCAGTTCCGCCGCCAGAAGGTCTTGCGCGGGCTGAACCTGACCATCCGCCGCGGCGAGACCCTCTGCGTCATCGGCGAGAGCGGCTGCGGCAAGACCGTGCTGCTGAAGCTGATCGTCGGCCTCCTCCAGCCGACGACCGGCAAGATCTACTTCGAAGGCGAGGACGTCACCCGGATGGACGCGAAGGCGCTGGTGAAGCTGCGCCTGCGGTTCGGGTTCCTGTTCCAGATGGCCGCCCTCTTCGACAGCCTGGACGTCTACGACAACGTGGCCTTCGGCCTGCGCGAGCACGCCGTCTGCGGCGAGGACCGGGTCGCGAAGATCGTCGCCGAGCGGCTCCAGGACGTCGGCCTCCCGCCCGGCCTGGAGCACAAGAAGCCGGCCGAGCTGTCCGGCGGCCAGCGCAAGCGCGTGGGGCTGGCCCGCGCGCTGGCGCTCGACCCGGAGGTCATGCTCTACGACGAGCCGACCACCGGCCTCGACCCGATCATGACCGACGTCGTCAACGAGCTGATCCTCCAGACCCAGCGCGGCGGGCACAAGACGGGGATCGTGGTCACGCACGAGATGCGGACCGTGACCAAGGTGGCCGACCGCGTGGTGATGTTCTTCCCGCTGGCCAGGGTCGGCCGGGGCGAACCCCAGGTGATCTACGACGGCCCCCCCGGCGGCCTCGAGGACGCGGAAGACCGCCGCGTCCGCCAGTTCGTCCGCGGCGAGGCCGGCGACCGGCTCCGCGAGCTGGCCGCCCAGGCCCGCGCCGCGGGCTCGCCTTGAACGTGGACATGCGAGACGCGGCCCCGGCCGGGGTGAGGAGTGGGAAGCGATGAATGAGCGCGTCATGCAGTTCCGGCTGGGCATGTTCGTGATCGTCGCCGGGCTGGTCCTGACCATGCTCGTCGTCTGGTTCGGCGAGTCGCCCCAGATCCTCCGCGAGCGCGGCTTCGTCAAGGTCCACTACGCCGAGGCCCCCGGCGTCCTCCAGGGCGTCTCCGTCCGCAAGAGCGGCATCCGCGTCGGCGAGGTCGTCGCCATCGACTTCGACGACCGCCCCAACCAGCCCGACGGCGTCCTCGTCACCCTGGCGCTGGAGAGCCGGTTCAAGATCCGCGAGGGTTCGGTCCCGCGCCTCACCCGCTCGCTCATCGGCGACGTCACCGTCGACCTCCTCCCGGGGGAGGGGGACGGCCTGATGAAGACGGGCCCCAGCCCCTCCGAGGCCCCCGTCATCGAGGGCGAGGTCGCCGCCGACCCCTCCAAGGCCCTGGCCGCCGCCACCAAGGTCTTCGAGAGCGCCGGCGACACCCTGAAGACGATCCAGGAGGCGGCCAAGGGGCTGGCGCAGATCTCCAAGAGCGCCGGCCGCCTCGACGACTTCCTCGCCACCTGGGACCAGACCGGCAAGGACCTCTCCGGCGCCTCCACCGGCATCCGCTCGTTCGTCGACGAGAATCAGGTCGCCGTGAAGAAGGCCATCGCCGACATCGAGCTGGCGGCGGACCGGCTGAACTCCACCCTCGACCCCGCCACCCAGGACGCGCTGAAGACCGGGATCGCCAGGTTCTCCGCCGCCGCGGGCCGGCTCGACGGGGCCCTCGCCGACGCCTCGCCGCTGATGAAGGACCTCGGCGCGCCGGTCGACCGGACGCCGACGACCGACCTGGGCCAGACGGTGCGCCGGATGAACCGGATCGCCTCCGACCTGGAACTGCTCACCAACACCCTGCGCAACGGCCGGGGGGGGCTGAACACTTCGGGCTCGATCCAGCGGCTGCTGACCCAGTCCGACCTGTACGACAACATCAACGCCGTGGCCATCTCGGCCAATCAGGCCCTCGCCCAGCTCCGGGCGGCCCTCGGCGCCTTCCGCGACTTCGCCGAGAAGGTCTCCCGCGACCCCGGCGCCATCTCCCGCGGCGCGCTGGGGCGCTGAGCCTCGCCGGGTCGGGAGCCGATTCGCGAGATCAGGCCGGGCCCGCGGCGGCCTCCCCCGCGAGCCAGCCGGTGCTCCAGGCGGCCTGGAAGTTGTAGCCGCCGATGAGGCCGTCCAGGTCGAGCACCTCGCCCGCGAAGAAGAGGCCGGCGACGAGGCGGCTCTGCATGGTCTTCGGGTCGACCTCCTCCAGGGCGACGCCGCCGCTGGAGACCTCGGCCTTCTCGAAGCCGAGCGTGCCGGCGATCGGCAGGGCGAGGCCCTTGAGCGCCCCGACGAGCTTCACGCGCTCCGCCCGCGAGAGGTCCGGGCCCGTCCGCGAGCGCGGGACGCCGCAGTGGTCCAGGATGCATTCCGCGAGCCTGTGCGGCAGGTCGGCCGACAGGAGCGTGGCGACGGCCGCCTTGCCCCGGCGGGCCTCGGCCTGGAGCCGACGGTCCAGCTCCTCGCGCGGGACGTCAGGGTGGAAGTCGATGCGAAGTTCCAGCCGGTCCCCCTCGGCGCGGCGGGCCTCGGCGCGGCTGACGTCCAGGATCGCCGGGCCGCTCAGGCCGGTGTGCGTGAACAGGATCGCCTCGCGACGCTGCGCCAGCGCCGGCCCGGTCGACCCGTGGACCGACGCGACCACGTCCGGCAGGCTCAGCCCGCGGAGCGTCGGCACCCACTCCGGGACCACCTTCAACGGCACCAGAGCCGGGCGGACCTCGACGATCGAGTGGCCGAGGGCCTTCGCGATCGCGTAGCCGTCGCCCGTCGTCCCGCAGCCGGGAAACGACCGGCCGCCCACGGCCAGCACGACCCGGCGGGCGTGGACGGGACCGTCCGGCAGGTCGATCCGGAAGGACGAGCCGTCGCGAGCGATCCCTTTCGCGGGCGCGAGGTAGCGGGCCTCGGCCCCGGAGCGGCCCAGCCGTCGCGTCAGCGCGGCGAGGACGTCGACGGCCGTGTCGGAGAGCGGGAAGATCTTGCCGTTGGCTTCCACCTTCAGAGTCACCCCCTCGTCCTCGAACAGCCGGGCGGAGCGGTCGACGTCCAGCCTCCGCAGCGCGGGGCCGAGGAACGGGCCGCCGGGGCCGAAGGCGTCCTGGATCGCCCGCACGCCCCGCAGCAGCTTCGGGTCGAAGCCCGGGTCGACCGGGCCCGTGATCGACTCGATCCGGCGCAGGCCGCGCGCGTTGGTGACGTTGCAGCGGGTGCCGCCGGAGATGAGGATCTTCACGCCCGGCTTGCGGTTCTTCTCCAGCAGGACCGTGCGCGCTCCGCACTCCGCGGCGCGCGTCGCGGCGACGAGCCCGGCGGCCCCGGCCCCCAGGACGGCCACGTCGTAGGCGTCGGCGGGCCGGTCGCTCATCGCGCCCGCTTCGCGGGGGCTTCCCCGATGCGGTGGGCGCGCAGGGCCTCCAGCGTCCGGGCCATGTCGGCCGGCAGGGGGGCGACCAGTTCGAGCGGCTGCTCGGTGATCGGGTGCGTGAACCGGAGCGTATGGGCGTGGAGGGCCTGGCGCTCGATCAGCAGGCCGGCCGGGTCGTCGGCGACCGCGCCGGGGACTTCCAGGTCGGCCAGCGTCACGCGGTCGCGGCCCGAGTACGGCTTGTCGGCGATGATGGGGGTGCCGATGCTGTGCATGTGGACGCGGATCTGGTGGGTCCGGCCCGTCTTCGGCTTGCAGCGCACCAGGGCGTAGCCGCGGAACCGCTCGACGACCTCATAGAACGTGACCGCCTCGCGCCCGCCGTCGACGAGGTCGCGCACGGCCATCTTCTCGCGGACGAGGGGGTGGAAGCCGATGGGCTTCTCGATGTAGTCGCTGTCGCGGTTCGGGACGCCGTAGACGATCGCCATGTACTCCTTGTGGACCTCGCGGTGCTCGAACTGGAGGCCCAGGCGTCGGTGGGCCAGGTCGTCCTTGGCCACGACGATCAGGCCGGTGGTGTCGCGGTCCAGCCGATGCACGATCCCGGGCCGATCCTCGCCGGCGATGGTCGAGAGCCGGTCGAAATGGAACTGGATGGCGTTCGCGAGCGTCCCGCCCCAGTTCCCGCGCGAGGGGTGCGTCACCATGTCGGCCGGCTTGTTGACGACCGTCAGGTATTCGTCCTCGTAGACGACCTCGATCGGGATGTCCTCCGCGGCCGGCGTGGCGTCGTGCAGCGGCGGCAGCGAGATCCGGACCTTGTCGCCGGCCCGGATCTTGTACGAGGCCCGCACCGGGCGGCCGTTGACCTCGACGGCCCCGGCGTCGATGACCTTCTGGAGCACGCTGCGCGAGTAGTCGATGAACCGGCTGGCCAGGTAGGCGTCGATCCGCCGGCCGTCGGTGCGCGGCTTGACCTCGAACTCCTGGGGCGTCTCGGTGAGCGGCGTCTCCGACATGGCCGGGCCGTGGGGTAGGAGGGTGGAGCGGCCGGGATTCGAGCGAGCCGGCGCGGCGGCTTTGGTGACGGGATTTCTTGTAGGCTGGGTCGCGACCCAGCCCGACGCAGGCGTCGCATATCCCGGGCTGGGTCGCGACCCAGCCTACGAAGAATGTTCAGGACTTCGGAGCTTCGGCGGGCTTGGCTTCCTCGGCCTTGGGCTCCTCGACCTTGGCGGGCTCGGCGGGCTTGGCCTCCTCGGCCTTCGGGGCGTCCACCTTGGGCTCCTCCGGCTTGGCTTCCTCGGCCTTCGGGGCGTCCGCCTTGGGCTCCTCGGTCGCGGCCGAGGGCGGGGGCGGCGGGATGGGCGAGGCACCGGGGGCGGCGGAGTCGGTGGGGGCGGGGACGACGTCGGGGAAGTCGAGCTTCTCGGTGCCGAGCGGGGGGAGGCTGACCTTGGTCGGCTTGAAGGCGTAGAGGTCCTTGTAGAAGGCGGCGGCCTCGGGCTTCTGGAGCGCGGCGGCCAGCTTCTTCGCCTCGGCGGCCTCCGGGGCGTCGGGCCAGGTGTCGGCGACGAGCTTGTACTGGTCCACGGCCTTGGGCAGCTCGTTGCGGGCCTCCAGGCAGCGGGCCAGCCCGAACGCGGCGGAGACGGCCGCGGGCGAATCCTTGGGCTCGGACTTGGCGAGCTGGTCGAAGATGTCGGCGGCCTTCTTGAGGGTCTGGAGGGCGGCGTCGGAGTTGCTGGGCAGGTCGGAGACGCCGGACTGGTAGAGCTGCGCGGCGGCGTCGAGCCGCGCCCAGGTGGCGACCGGCGAGTTCGGGTTGGCCTTGGCGACCTCCAGCTTGTCGTCCGCGCTGCGGGCGGCGTCGAGGCTGGTCCAGGCCTCCGAGGTCGCGACCCCGCGGCCCGAGAACAGGTTGAACAGGATCACCAGCCCGAGGACGGCCCCCGCCCCGCCCAGCAGCCAGCCCCAGAACTTCGCCGGGTCCTGCATGGCGCGGTGGACCCAGCGGGCCAGGAGCATCATGTCCTGCTCGGGGTCGTGGATCACCGTGGGGGTCGCGTGCTCGTACTGGTGGCGGCCCGGCGCCGGCGCGCCGGGGGCGTGATGCGGGGTCGGCTCGTTCTTCATCCTGCTCACCTCGCGCCCTGCTCGCGATCCCCGCGAGACGGACTCCGTCGATCGGTCCATAAATCAAAAAGGATCTTAGTATTGCGGGCGCGGGGCGGTCAAGCGGAGTGCGTCCGCGCGTCACGCCCGGCCGGCGTCGGGATAAATAAATATCGAATCCCATCGACCGCCCTCGAATCGCGGGGGCCGGGCGGTAATATTAAGAGGTTGGGACATGCGGGGGACGATCGCTCCACCTTTCTATTGAGGGCGGCCATGCTCGTCGCGACCCTGATATCCGCACCGTCGGCCCGTCGCAGGGCCGTCGAGCCCGCCGCGGCGACGCCCGGCCGCGACCCGGACGTGGCGGGGGCTCCGGCCCACGACTCCAGCACGGCCCGCGATCCGGCCCGGCCGTAAAGCGCCCTTCGCCGGAAGTCGCGAGCCGCCGAGGCCGCCTCGCGAGCCCGCCCACGAAAGGCCGAGGCTTCGATGCAGAGACCCGAGCCGAGCGGCGCGGACGCCGCGCCCTCCCCCACACCTTCCGGACCCGGGGCCTTCCGCGCCCTGTTCCACAATCGACTGGCGGGCGTCGACCTGGTCGACGGCGACGGCCGCTGGGTCGACGTCAACGAGCGGCTCTGCGAGCTGCTCGCGACGGGCCGCGACCGGTTGGTGGGCCGGGCCGTCGAGGACTTCACCCACCCGGACGACGCCGCGGCCGAGCGCGAGCACGTCCGGCGGCTGTCCTCGGGGGGGGCGTCCTCCTATCGGATGACCAAGCGGCTCCTCCGCGGCGACGGCCGATGGCTCCGCGTCGAGGTGGACGCCGCGGCCGTGGAGTTGGCCCCGGGGACGCCGGGGCGGGCGTCGGTCGTCGTCCCGGTCGGGGGGGAGGAGGGGCCGTTCGAGGCCGACCGCCGCCTGCGGGCGCTGATGGAGGAATCGCCCTGGCCCGTGGTCCTGATCGACCCGGCGACCGGCGCGTTCCTGGAGTTCAACGAGGCCGCGAGCGAGGCCCTCGGCTTCCCCGGCCGCGAGCTGGCCGGGATGACCCTGGCGGAGTTGGAGGTCGAGGAGACGCGGGGCGAGATCCCCTCGCGGCTCGACTACATCGTCGAGGCCGGCGGGGCCCGCTTCGAGGTCCGCCTGCGCCGGCGCGACGGCGGCGTCGCGACGGTCGCCGTGAGCGCCCGGCGCGTCGAGCATCGCGGCCGCCCGGCGGTGCAGTCGATCTGCCGGCTCCTGCCGACCGAGGGGGAGGCGGACGGGAGGGACTCGTTGGTCCGCCAGGTCCTCCACGGCGCGCCGCTGCCGATGGGGATCGTGGAGCTGTCGGACGACGGGCTCGACGTCCTGCACGTCTTCGACAACCCGGCGGCGTGCCGGTCGCTGGGGCTGGACCCGGGCGGGACGGCCGGCCGTCGCGACGGCGCCGACCTGGGCGTGCCGCCGGGGGCCCTGAAGGCGTGGATCGAGGCGTACCGCGCCAGCCGGCGCGTCGGCCACGCCGTCCAGTTCGAAGAGGCCCACGAGCACGAAGGGGGCCGGCGCTGGCTGGGCGTGGTGGTCTCGCACGTCGGCCGGGGCCCCAGCGGCCGGGATCGCTTCTGCTACATCGCCGAGGACATCACCGACCGGAAGCGGGACGAGGAGGAGATCCGCCGCCTCAATCGCTCGCTGGAGAGGCAGGCGGCCGAGCTGCGGACGGTCTTCGAGGTCTTGCCCATCGGCATCGGCATCGCCGACGACCCGGAGTGCCGACTGATCCGCGGCAACCCGGCCTTCTCGCGGATGCTCCGCATCCCGGCCGGCTCGAACGTCTCGCTGACGGCGCCGGAGGCCGAGCGGCCGGCGACGTTCCGCGTGTTCCGCGACGGCCGCGAACTGGCCGAGCTCGAACTCCCGATGCAGTCGACGGCCAGGACCGGCGTCCCCGTCCGCGACTTCGAGGCGGAGGTCCGGTTCGACGACGGCGAGTCGGCCCACCTGCTGGAATACGTCGCGCCCCTGTTCGACGAGGCCGGGGCGGTCCGGGGCTGCGTCGGGGCCTTCCTGGACGTGACCGAGCGGCGTCGGGCCGAGGAGGAGCGGGAGCGGCTGCTCCAGGGGCTCCGCGACGCCGACCGCCGCAAGGACGCCTTCCTGGCGATGCTCGCCCATGAGCTGCGCAGCCCGCTCTCGGCGACCGGCAACGCGGCCCAGATCCTCCAGATGAAGGCCCCGGACGACCCGGACGTCCGCTGGTGCTGCGACGTGATCCGCCGCCAGACCGGCCGGCTCTCCCGCCTGATGGACGACCTCCTGGACGTCTCGCGCATCGGCCGCGGCAAGCTCGTCCTGCGGCGCGAGGCCGTCGACCTCCGCGGCGTGGTCGAGCGCGCCGTCGAGACGGTCCGCCCGGCCGTCGAGGCGAAGCGGCACCGCCTCGACGTCTCCCTCCCGGGCGAGCCGATCGGCGTGACCGTCGACCCGGCCAGGATCGAGCAGGTGGTGGTCAATCTGCTCTCCAACGCGGCCAAGTACAGCGAAGAAGGGCGGACGATCGCGATCTCCGCCCGCCGCGACGGCCCGACGGCCGTCGTCCGGGTCGAGGACGAGGGCGTGGGCATGACGCCCGAGGTCCTCGCCCGGATCTTCGACCCTTTCACCCAGGCCGAGGCGACCATCGGCCGCTCGCAGGGGGGCCTGGGGATCGGCCTGGCCATCGCCAAGTCGCTCGTCGAGATGCACGGCGGCGGCGTCGCGGCCGAGAGCGATGGGCCGGGGCTCGGCAGCGCGTTCACCGTCCGCCTCCCCCTCTCGGGGCCGATCGCCTCGGGGCCAGAGGCCCCGGAGCCGACGCCCCCCCCGGCCGCGACCGCGCGCCGCGTCCTGGTCGTCGACGACAATTCCGACGCGGCGCTCTCGCTGGGGCGCCTCCTGGAGGGCGCGGGCCATCACGTCGCCACGGCCCTCGACGGCCCGTCGGCCCTGGAGATCGCCGCGGAGTTCCGCCCCGAGGCGGCCGTCCTCGACCTCGGCCTGCCCGGGATGGACGGCTTCGAGCTGGCCTCCCGCCTGCGACGGACGCCGGGCGGCCGGGCGATGCTCCTCGTCGCGCTGACCGGCTACGGCCGCGAGGACGACCGACGTCGCGCCCGCAGGGCCGGCTTCGACCACCACATGATGAAGCCGGCCGACGTCGTCGCCCTCGCCCGGCTCCTCGCCGGTCCGCCCCCGCCCTGATCGGCCCGCTACGGCGTCGCGAGGCCCAGGATGCGGCGGACCTGGGCGATGGTGTCGGGATTGTAGTAGATGGCCGTGTGCCGGGCCTTGACGTGGTGCTCCGAGACCGCCTCGTCGACGTGCGCGCTGGCGAGCGGCACGACGGTGTCCCCCCGGCCTCGATCGGGCGGGTGGAACCCCGTCCCCGCGATGGTGTGGATCTCCACCGCGGGGTTGTAGGGCAGGCCCCTGACCGCCGGCAGGATCGGGCTGTAGGCCGCCAGGGCGTCCACGCTGCTGGGCAGGTTGCGCAGGGCCGGCCGGACCGCGCCCGGGTTGTTCCGCTCGATCTCCTCCACGAGCTTGCGGGTGTCGGCCGGCCGGCGGACGATCCGGGTGGCCAGCCAGCTCGCCGCGGCGGTCGACGTGGAGGCACCGTCGTGCGGCGTGGCGAGGAACACGACCCGCCGGATCCGCGGCGAGGGCTCGAAGAAGAACAGCTCCCGGAGCGTCTTCCGCGACCCGTCGTCGACCTGCAACCGGTCGAGCGGCCGCGTGGCCACCTCGTTCCAGATCGCGTCGCCGCTCCAGGACACCTGCAATCGCGCGAGGAGCCCCCCCATGCTGTAGCCCAGTAGCGTCCAGTCGGACAGCGCCGGGTCGACGCCGGCGGGGTCGAGCGTCGCGGAGATCTTCTCGATCTGCGCCCGGAGGATGGCCGCGCTGCGGATGAACGTGACGCCGGTCGGGTAGCGGAAGACCCAGACCTGATGGCGGTCGAGGAAGCCCGGCGTGCGTTGCAGGCCCACGACCATGTCGTTGAACATGAACGGGTCGTTGATCAGGCCGTGGATCAGCAGGAACGGCGACTTGCCCGGCTGATACGGCTCCAGCATCCGGATGTCGGCCTTGCTCAGCATCTGTTCCGGCATGGCGAAGCCCGCGAGGGCGAACGGGCCGCGCTCCTCCTGGAGTCGACGCGCCACGGCGATGGCCCCGTTCGGGGCCGCATGGAGGGGCAGGGCGGGGGAGGGGTCGAAGGCCACGCTCGGCGTGCGCAGCGGGTCGTAGAACTCCAGGGAGTCGGCCGGCGCGCGGCCCGAGGGGGCCAGCCAGGCGTCGAGGTCCGGGCGCAGGACGGCCGTGGCGTTGAACACCGCGGGGGACGGGAGGAAGTCGTCCTGCCCCGGCCGCCTCGGGTTGTCGCGCTCGATCGCCACCGCGGCGCCGAGGCCCGCCGTCTCGTTGTCGGCGTGCGCCGAGGGGTTGCGCGGCGCGGGGGTCGGGTCCACGACCCGGGCGAAATCCTCGTCCGCCCACACGAAGCCGGTGCGCCGGATCGGCACCGCGATCGTCCCGGACGGGCCGTTCACCAGCAGCGACGACCGCGCGTCGAGCCGACCGAACCGCTGCCCGGCGCGGAGGCAGTCCAGCAGGCACGCGTTGTACAGGTCGCGGGCCTCCGCGAACCCCTCCGACTCGACGGGCCCGGCCGCGGCCCCCGTCACCGCCGCCGCCGCGTAGACGGTCGCCTCATAGTAGCGGTCGACGCTGGCGTCGACGCCACGCCGCTCCAGCTTGCGGCCCTCCTGCCGGGCCCGGCAGGCGAGCGGGACCAGGTCGCGGCCCGACGGCCGGGCCGCTGTCGTCGGCGCGAGGGGGAGCCCGGGCTCGACCGTCCGGCAGCCGCTCGCGGCGAGCGCGGCGAGCAGGAGGAATCGGCGGAGCGAGGGCGCTCCGATGCCGGACCTGGCGGGGGACATCGGGGGATTCTCGAAGGGTGCGGCTTCAGGGTGCGGTCCCGTGCTCCATCCGTCTTCATCGGCCGACCCCGCCCGTCGAGTTGAGTCGAAATCCCCGGCGGTTCAGAAAAGTCGTCGAATCGCCTCCTGCACCGAGGGGAGCGTCAGCGCGACGCCCGCCGCGATCAGCGCGGCCCCGACGAGCGTCAGCGGCCGGACCGGCTCGCGCAGGACGACGAACCCGAGCCCCATCGCGATCAGGAAGCTCAGCTTGTCGATCGGCGCGACCCCCGAGATCGGCCCCCGCTTCAGCGCCGCGAAGTAGAACAGCCACGACGCGCCGGTCGCCAGCCCGGAGCCGACCAGCGCCAGCCAGTCGCGCGTCCCGAGCGACCGCACGCCCCCGGCCTCGCCGGTGAAGAGGACGATCCCCGACGCGAACCCCGCGACCACGACCGTCCGGATCAGGGTCGCCAGGTTCGAGGGGACGTCGGCCACCCCCACCTTCGCCAGGACGGCCGTCAGCCCGGCGAACAGGGCCGACATCAAGGCGCAATGGACCCAAGTCATGGGCGGCGGACCTCCGGACCTCGGGATAGAATGGGCGACGATCCCCCCTCCGAGGACATCTTAATGTCGATGGAAACCGACCGCACGGCGACGGCCGTCCTGCTCATCGCCCACGGCAGCCGGCGGGAGCCGGCCAACGCCGACCTCCGGGAGCTGGCCGCGCGGCTGGCGGCGGTCGGGCCCAGGGCGATCGTCGAGCCCTGCTTCCTGGAGCTGGCCGAGCCCGACATCCCCGCCGGTGCCGCGGCCTGCGTGGCGCGCGGGGCGGGCCGCGTGCTGATGATCCCGTATTTCCTGGCGGCCGGCGTCCACCTCCTGCGCGACCTCACCGCCGCCCGCGACGACCTGGCGGCCCGCCACCCCGGCGTCGAATTCTCCCTCGGCGCCCCGCTCGGCCCCCACCCGCTGCTCGACCGCCTGGTCGAGGCCCGCGTGGAGGAGACGGCCCGCGGCGACGGCGCGGCCGGGGACGTCGAAGGGGAGGCGGCTCGCTATCCCCCGATGGCCGATCGGGCCGATCCGGGCGGTCGGCTCGCGGCCCCGGGCTCGCTTGACGAAGATTCAGGAAAGGTATAGAACCCCCGGTGCCGATCGACTCCAAGGAGGGAGACGCCACCTCGAGTGCATTTCGCACGCGCGTGCCCATGGCACGACCGCATCGGGCGTCGAAGGAGTGACGTATCATGGCCGTTCCCTACGAACCGGCGGGGGTCCCCGCCCTCAACCTGCGCGCCCAGTACCGCACCATCCGGGACGAGATCGAGCCCGTCGTTCGCGAGGTCATGGAGACCCAGGGCTTCGTCATGGGCCCCGAGGTCGCCAACCTCGAATCCGAGATCGCCGAGTACTGCGGGGCCGCCCACGCCGTCGGCTGCGCGTCCGGGACCGACGCCCTGCTGCTGCCGCTGATGGCGATCGACCTAGGCCCCGGCGACGAGGTGATCACCACGCCCTACACCTTCTTCGCCACCGGCGGCTCGATCTGGCGCACCGGTGCCCGGCCCGTCTTCGTCGACATCGAGCCGGACACCTTCAACATCGACCCGGGCGCGATCGAGGCCGCGATCACCGAGCGGACGAAGGCGATCATCCCGGTCCACCTGTACGGCCAGGCGGCCGACATGGACCCGATCCGCGAGATCGCCGCTCGTCGCGACCTGATGGTCCTGGAGGATGCCGCGCAGGCCATCGGCGCCGCCTACAACGGGCGCCGCACGGGCACGCTCGGGACCGTCGCCGCGTTCAGCTTCTACCCGTCGAAGAACCTCGGCGGCTTCGGCGACGGCGGCATGGTCGCCACCGACGACCCGGTCCTCGCCCGCCGCATCGCCCGCCTGCGGGTCCACGGCATGGAGCCGAAATACCACCATCACGAGGTCGGCCTGAACTCCCGCCTCGACGCCCTCCAGGCGGCCGTCCTGCGGGTGAAGCTCCGCCACCTCGACGAGTGGACCGTCGCCCGCCGCGAGGCCGCCGACCGCTACCGCGACCTGTTCGCCTCGCACGGGATGGACGAGATGGTCCGGCTCCCCGTCGAGCGCCCGGGGAACTACCACGTCTACAACCAGTACGTGGTCCGCGTCCCGGCCTCGATCCGCGACGACATGCGGCAGCACCTGGCCGAGCGCAAGATCGGCACCGAGATCTACTACCCGATCCCGCTGCACCTCCAGCCCTGCTTCGCGTCGCTGGGCTGCAAGCCGGGCGACTTCCCGCGGACCGAGGCCGCCGCCCGCGAGACCATCGCCCTCCCCATCTACCCCGAGCTGACCGAGGCCGAGCAGCGCTACGTCGTGGGGGCGATGCACCAGTTCCTCCACGAGCGGGCCCACCCGTCCCTCTTCACCGACCGCGCCGCCTGACGGCCGCGGCGGCCCGGAACGACCCGGGGCCCGGCGGGCGGCTTCATCGCCCCCCGCCGGGCCCCTTCGCATCCAGGGCGCGGGCACCGATCAGCCGGCGGCGAGGAGCCGCCCGCGCATCCCGGCGAGGCGTTCGAGGGCGTCGCGGTGCATCCGACACATCGAAGCCTTGGAGCAGCCGTCGAGGGCCGCGGCCTCCTCCTGGGTCTTGCCGTCCAGGTAGATGCGGCGGAACGCGGCGGCCTGCCGGGGCGAGAGCCGGCTGAGGCAGTAGGCGACGTCCTCCTCCACCTCCATCTCCGAGCCGACGGGATCGTCGACGGTCGTGCCGAACACCCGGCCCCGGGACTCCGAGCCCGGCCCGAGCGACTCGAAATGGGGTGCCAGGGCGAGGTCGCCGCGCCAGCCGTCGCACAGGAGGTTCCGCCGGGCGTCGATCAGGGCGCCCCGGATTCGGTGCCGGGCGAAGGTCGCGAAGTCCACCCCTCGCGACTCGTCGAAGGCCTGAGCCGCCTCGACCAGCGCGAGGCTCGCGGCGGCGCGGAAGTCGTCGGCGCCGGAAGGCAGGCTCGCCGCCAGGCGTCGGGCCATGGCCGCGGCCAGGGGGATGTACCGGGTCGCCAGCTCGCGCTGCGGCTCCGTCAGCGGGGGCCGCGGGCATGGGTTGCACTTGGCAGGGAAGTCCGCCCGGGCTTCCGGCTCGGGCGTCGGCCGCGCCGGGTTGCAGCGGGCGGGGAATTCGGGGGCCGAACGGCGGCGTTCGGGGGTCGCGGTCGATCGTGCGGAGATCATGCTCATCGTGGAGTACCTCGCTCGATCCGGCTCGTGGTCGGCGTCGGCCTGCCCCGCCCTCCGTTGGCGGGTGGATCGAGCAATCCGAGGTTCGGGATGGTGATGGAACGCTTCGTCGGCCCTGCGTCAGCCGCCCACGGCCCGTCGCATGGCGTGCCTCGCGTCCCACTCGCGGGACAGCTCCTCCGCCAGGCTCGCGTCGGCGCGGGCCGCGGCGACGCAGGCCGCGCGCCGGGACAGCAGCCGGGCGAGGTGGGCCTCGGCGAGGCCGCGGCCCGCGGCGGTCGTCGCCAGCCGGCGTCGAGCCGCGGCGATGCCCGAGTCCAGGCCGTCCAGCTCGCCGAGCCGTCGCTCGTTGCGGCTCCACGCCTGCACCAGCCGGTCCGCCAGTTCGAAGGTCGACAACTCCCGAGTCGCGCCGCCACGGCCGGGCGACGTCGCGATCGGGCCGAAGGCATGGGATTCCAAACGCTCCGGCGCAGGGCGTCGCGCCGGGAGGATCGTTGGGGTCATGGTGTTCATCCTGCCGCTTCGAGGTTCGGTTGGGCTCGCTCGCGGGACCGCGGCGAGGCTCGGACGCAGGGCCGATCCGGCCGCAGGAAAGGGGCCGACCGGGGATTCCAGGTCCGAGGGGGGACGAGTGGTCGATGTTGCGTTTGAGGGATGGCTTCGATGCATTCATCCTGTCGATGCAATTTATGGCCTCGCCATATTAGGGTCAATAGGTGTTTGGAAAAATTTCGCGAAACGGATTCTCTTCCCCAGGCGCGATGTCTTATGCAGCCCGTTCGTCTTGCGTGAGGCTCCTCATCGGCCGATAGTTCGACGGGAGAGTTGAGGCTCGTTGAGACCGGGAGGTGGCCCGTGGAAGGGGATCCGGAGTGGTCGGCAGAGGTCCGCGCGCGGCTCCTGGCCTGGTTCGCCGCCGAGAAGAGGGCCCTCCCGTGGAGGGAGGATCGCGACCCCTACCGCATCCTGGTTTCGGAGGTGATGCTCGTCCAGACTACGGTCGCGGCCGTGATTTCTTACTTTGACCGCTTCGTCCGGGAATTTCCCGATTTCGCAACCCTGGCGGCGGCCGACGAGGAACGGGTCCTGAAGGCGTGGGAAGGTCTCGGCTACTATCGTCGGGCCCGCCAACTCCACGCGGCGGCCCGCGCAATCGTGTCCGAGCACGGCGGCCGGATGCCCCGCGACCCCGCCGCCGTCCGGGCCCTGCCGGGGGTCGGTCGCTACATGGCGGGTGCGATCCTCTCCCAGGCGTTCGACCTCCCGGAGCCTATCGTGGAGGCCAATTCCCGCCGCGTCCTGGCCCGGCTCGTGGCGGAGGCCGGCGATCTCGCGACCGCGAAGGCCCAGGCGCGGCTGTGGGACGTCGCCGCGCGCCTCGTGCCGCCCCGGGATGCGGGCGATTTCAATCAATCCCTGATGGAATTAGGCGCTCTGGTCTGCACCCCGCGCAGTCCTAAATGCTTAATTTGTCCTGTCGCGTCGCTCTGCGAGGCGCGGAGATTGGGGATAGAGGGGGAGATCCCGCGGGCCGCGGCCAGGGCCGCCCCCCGGGCGGTGGTCGAGGCGTGCGCCGTGGCGGTCGACGGCGGGCGGATCCTGATGGTGCGTCGGGCGGGGCCGGGGCTCTGGGCGGGGTTCTGGGAGTTCCCCACGATCCACCGGGAAGGTCCCGACCCGGCGGGCCGCGCGGTCGACCCGCCGGTCGGGCTGGAGGAGGGGGTTGAGCGTTTGACGGGCGTCCCGATCTCGTCCGGGAAGATGGTCCAGTCGCTGACTTACGGCGTGACCCGCTATCGCGTGAGGCTCGACGCCTTCGCCGCCGCGGCCGGGCCGCGGCGAGGCGCGTCGGCGGAGCCCGTGCCGGGCCCGGGGATGTCGGCGGCGGCGTGGGTGCCGTGGGATCGGTTGGGCGAACTGACGCTGAGCGCGGCCGGGCGTCGGATCGTCGCGGCGATCCGGGCGGAGCCATCTGCTTGGGGGATCGCCCGCCCGTGACGACGGCCCCCGCCGATCGGATCGGTGCAACCCCCCCGGCCCGGCGGACCTGCCGAGGCGGGCGTGCGACGGTGCCCGGTTCGTCGTCCGGACTTGCTTGGATCGGGGGGGTGATCTAGAATGACGTCGGCCGAGCAGAAGGTCCGCCGGAGGGATCGGGCGGATGTCGGGCTTCGTTTCGCATCGCGAGTTGCGACCTGCACCTCGCCGGGCCGGCGCTGGGCTCGGTCGGCACCCGTCAGAATCGGGACGCTCTCGTATTCCATGATCAAGACCTGCGGGCGACGCGGGTTGCGAGGCCGGCGGGCACGCCCGGCCTCTCGCGTCGTCCTGACGCCGCCCTCGCGGCGGCTGCGGCGGGATCCCTTCTCAAGGGACGAAAGGGCTTGGTATGCCGTCAGGTAAGGACGTCACGGGTGGGGGCTCCGGGGGCGGTGGCAAGCGGGGCGGCGGGGGGATCACCTCCGGGTCGCCCGGCAGCACCAAGAAGAACGCCTACTGCTCCTTCTGCCGCAAGAGCTATCGCGACGTCGGCCCGCTCGTCGAAGGCCCCGGCGACGTCTACATCTGCGGCGAGTGCATCGAGCTCTGCCAATCGATCCTCGACCAGGAGCGGCGGCGTCGCGGCGTCCCCAAGACCCTCTTCACCGACATCCCCACCCCTCGCGAGATCAAGACGCAGCTCGACGACTACGTCATCGGCCAGGATCGGGCGAAGAAGGTCCTCTCCGTCGCGCTGCACAATCATTACAAGCGGCTCGTCCACGGCGAGGACCCGGACCAAGAGGTCGAGCTGGACAAGTCCAACATCCTGCTCGTCGGCCCGACCGGCAGCGGCAAGACCCTGCTGGCCCGGACGCTCGCCCGGATCCTCAACGTCCCGTTCGCGATCGGCGACGCCACCACGCTGACCGAGGCCGGCTACGTCGGCGAGGACGTCGAGAACATCCTCCTGAAGCTCCTGCACGCCGCCGACTTCGACCTCGAAGCCGCCCAGCGCGGCATCATCTACATCGACGAGATCGACAAGATCGGCAAGACGACCCACAACGTCTCGATCACGCGCGACGTCTCGGGCGAGGGCGTCCAGCAGGCGCTCTTGAAGATGCTCGAAGGGACGGTCGCCAACGTGCCCCCCCAGGGGGGCCGGAAGCATCCCGAGCAGCAGTACATCCAGATGGACACCAGCAACATCCTGTTCATCTGCGGCGGCACGTTCGTCGGCCTGGAGAACATCATCGCCAGGCGTGTGGGCCGCAAGACGATCGGCTTCGGCAGCCAGACCCAGACCGAGCAGCACACCGACCTGGGCGAGCTCCTCTCGCGGGCGACGTCCGACGACCTGCTCGAATTCGGCATGATCCCCGAGTTCATCGGCCGCCTCCCGGTCCTCTGCCCGCTCATGCCGCTCGACGAGGGGACCCTCGTCAAGATCATGACCGAGCCCCGCAACGCCCTGGTCAAGCAGTACAAGCGGTTCTTCGAGATGGAGGGCGCCGACGTCGAGTTCACGCCCGACTCGCTCGCGGAAGTCGCCAAGATGGCCAAGGCCAAGGACACCGGCGCCCGCGGCCTCCGCTCGATCGTCGAGGAGATCATGCTCGACGTGATGTATGAACTCCCCGACCGCGTCGCCAAGGACAAGGGGAAGTACGTCGTCACGCCCGAGGTCGTCCGCAAGGAGAAGAGCCTCTTCGACGCCCCTCCCGTCCCGCTCGCCAAGGCCGAGCGGAAGAAGGAGAGCGCCTGAGGCGAGCCCTCGGCGGCCCACGCCCGCCTCCCGCTTCCGACGGGGCCGTCGTCCCGGGCCCTTTCGGATGCGGGAACGGTCGGGATGAACCCGCGGGCCGATTCGGCCCGCGCCGGCTCATCGCTGACTCACGGCACGAGGATCTTCTCGTCCCCCTCGGTCGGCTGATAGGCCAGAACCTCGATCAGTTTGCGGACGACCAGGATCAGGCCCAGAACGCCGCCGGCGAACGGGGCCGCCGTGCCCAACCGGTGCATCGCCAGATAGGCGATCAATTCGCCGATCGCGACGCCCAGGGCGATCGTGATCGTCGCGAACAGGATGAAGCGCCCCCAGAGCACGCGCTTCTCGCCCCCCTTCACCTCGATGAACCTGGGCTTCATGACCTGGGTCTCCTAGGAATTCAAGTGTGTCGCCGTTGGGAGATGGGGCCTCATGTCCGCACCTCGCCCGTCGGCTCCCAAGGATGTTCGGGCGTCCGAAGTCGGCATTCCCCGGGTTTCGGTCGCCCACGCATGCTTTCGTGAAGATTCGCCGAACCTCGCGGTTCCCAAGGATCGATGAGAGGGTTAAGATTACCTCGTCCGATGTCACCTGACGAGGTCGTCGAAATTCGGGGAAGCGTCGGCCGGATCCGACCGGCCGGGGTCGGGTCGAGACGGCGCGATCATGCTCGGCGAGTCGGCCGTTCGCGATGGCGTCCCTTCGGTGGCAAAAGCGCAACGAGGCGCGTCGAGGCCGCGGCCCTGGATTTGCATCCTGCTCTCGCGGCGGTGTATCGCCACCATTCCTCCCGAAGTCGGCTGGAGGCACGCCCATGGACAGTCTAGCACCCACCGGCGTCTCGCGCGTGCTGATCGTGGAGGACAACCGCGACACCGCCGACACGACGGCCATGCTCCTGAGGATGCACGGCTTCGACGTGGCGGTGGCCTACGACGGGAGGTCGGCTCTCCAGGCCGCCAAGGGGTACGACCCGGACGTGGTGCTGCTGGACCTCTCGCTCCCGGACATCGACGGCCACGCGGTGGCCGTCGGCCTGCGCCGGGACGGCCTCGACCGGGCCTCGCTCATCGCCGTCTCGGGCTACGCTCCCGACGCCGACTGGGACGACGTCGGGTTCGACGTCCATCTGGTGAAGCCGGTCGTGAACGAGGCGTTGGTCGCGCTCCTCTCCCGGATGCAGGTCGCCCCGCCCTGCCCGCGCTGACCGGCGTCACCACGCGACGAAGAGGTCGCTCACTTCCAGCGTGTTCGCCTCCTCCCGGCTGTTCAGGCCGAGGCCGATCCGGCGCACGTCCTTGCGATCGAGCTTCCCGTTCGGGTCGGCCGCGTTGGCCCCGCTGGCGGCCAGGTCGTCGAAGTCGACCCTCGCGACGTGCCATTCGCCGTCGGCCGGGATCAGGCTCGGCACGTTGATGTAGCCGACGCCCGAATCCCCCTCCCACAGGAAGACCCGCACGTCCGCCGACGCCTTGCATCGGGCGCGGAGGATCAGCCCCCGAGCCTCCGAGAGGTCCACCGGGTCCGGGAGGCGGAAGTAGGGGTAGGCCCAGCGATCGGTCCCCGGGGCGTGCTTCACGTCGAGCTTCCACCCGGCCGGCCCGGCCTCCATCGTCATCGTCCCCCCGGGCCCGATGTTGTCGGCCCAGCGGGCCCGGTCCTCGATCGGCAGCCGCTCCCGGCGCGGGAGCGACGCCAGGGCTTGTTCGAGAGTGGGCTCGCCGAGGATCGCGAACGCCAGCCGGTCGCGCACGCCCCCGGGACCGCGGGCCTCGACGCGGAGCCGGGCCGGGGCGAATCCGGCGAACGAGCCCGACAGGTCGACCGTCCAGGACGCCTCGGCGACCGATCGCGGCCCGACCTCGATGCGGCGCGACGCCGGATCGGGCCGCGCGCCGGGGTCGACCGCGAGGGACACGTCGAGGGCCTCGGCCGAGTCGCCCAGGTTGACGACATCGACGACGGCCGGCAGCGACGTCGCGCCCGCCTTGAGCCGATAGCCGGTCGGCCCGTGGGCCGCGACGGCGGGGTCGAAGCGATAACGGAGGACGATCGGCGAGGTGTTAGCCTTCGGGACGTCGCGGCCGGGGTTCAATCCCATGGCACGCGTCTTCGCGTCGAGCTTCCGGGCGATCGCCGCGCGGTCGAACCAGGCGTAGGCGAGGCCGTCGACGAGGGGGAAGCGGCCGTCGCGGGTCGTCACGGCGCGACCGTCGGCCGCCTCCACCCGGCGCGGGGCGACGCCCAGGTCGATCGGCCGCCTCAGGTCGTCGTCGGAGGCCGTCGAGTAGACGACCGCGACGGCCCTCGCGCCGTCGCCGAAGACGCGGGCGCGGGCGACGCGGGCGTCGTCGTGCTTCAGGTCGCCCAGGTATCGGAGGCCCTTGAGCGCGCGGATCGCCTGGCCGTAGGCGGCCATGCCCCGCAGCGGCGTGGCGCGGCCGTCCATCATGCTGAAATTGTTGGCGTTCTCCTCGTAGTACGGGTAGACGAACGCGAAGTGGCGCTCGACGCCGCACGCGCGCGACTCGACGGCCTTCATCACGACCTGCGCCGCGCTGGCGAGGTCCTGGTCGACGGGGGGCCGCTCGGGGCCCTTCTTCCAGGGCCAGCCGCATTCCGTGACCCAGAGGGGCATGTCCCCCCGGCCCGAGTCCCGCAGCCATTCGCGGAACCGGGCGTTGACGTCCTCGAACGCCAGGGCCGGGCCGTAGTCGTGGAAGCTGAACGCGTCGACGCGATCCAGCAGGCCGCTCCCCGCGCAGGCGGCGAGGAACGAGGGCTCGAAGTGGGCCATCACGCCGCCGACGACCGGGGCGCGGGTCGACGCCCTCCGCAGGCCGTAGGCGACGGCCTTGCCGTAGGCGGAGTACTGGTCGCCGGGCATGTCGCCGCCGAAGCTGATCTCGGGCTCGTTCCACAGCTCGACGCCGCCCCACGTCGCGGACCATCGCCGCGAGACGGCGCGCCAGGCGTCGGCCGTGGCGACGAGGTCGCGGGGGTACTTGGCGACGAGGCCGGCCCAGGCGGGGGCGTCGTGCCCCATCTCCAGGACGGGGATGCCGGCCTTCCTGTACGACTGTCGGAGTTTCTCGAACCGCCGCCCGGCTTCCCAGTCCCAGCGGTCGGCGGCGGGCTGGATCGCGCCCCAGGTGACGCGCTCGCGGATCATGGCCAGGCCGGTCGACCGGGCGAAGGCGATCAACTCGTCCCGGGTCGCGTCGTCGCCCACCAGCCACGACATCGCCGCGTCCATGGCGAAGAACGGGTCGGGCCGGCCCTCGACCTTCGGCAGCGAGATCACGCCGAACCGCTGGGCGGTCGCGGGGAACTCGACCTCGTGATAGCCCTGCGGGAACGCGCGCTCGACCCGGACGACGCCTCCGCGGGCCTCAGCCTTCCCCTTCGCCTCCTCCTCGCCGCGATAGCCCCGGACGACGTAGTCGAGCGGGCTCGCGGCCGTCCCTTCGCGCCGCCATTCGAGCGCCGCCGACCGGTCGGGGGCGACGTGGAAGGTCCGGGCCGAGACGGGCGTCAGCGGCGCGTCCGCCGGGAAGGCGAGGAGGGCGGCCGACATCATCAGCAGGGTGTTCATGGGGTCGTACCGTGGGCGGGAACCGGCCTCAGGGCCGGATGGGGAGGGATTCCGAGGCCGGGCGCTCGCCGCGGATCACGCGGGCGCCCTCGCCGGCCAGGCGCAGGTACCAGTCGGGCGGCAGGCCCTCGTAGGTCAGGAAGCGGCCGGAGGTCGGCGGCGCGTTGGAGACCTTGAAGATGGCGGTCCCCTCGTCGACCTCGTCGAACATCGCGACGTAGGCGCTCGACGCCTTCACGTCGGCCAGCCGGCGGAACTGCTCCCAGAAGAACTCGCCGCTGCGGCGCGGGATGGTGGTGGCCCCGGCGGGCTTGCGCATGAGGTTGTCCCAGCCGAAGCCCGGGTAGACGACCGGGAACCAGAAGACGCCTCGGGCCTCGCACTCGGCCTTATCGGCCTCCCACCATCCGGTGGAGGCGCGGGCGGTCCCGTCGGCGTCCTTCGCGTAGTTGCCCACGTTCCACGGCGAGTAGGCGTCGAACCGGAGGACGAACGCCCGCCAGTCCTCCGGGCCCTTCCGCCAGTTCCAGTCGCCGCCCCCGGCGAGGTACGCGCGGGTGGGGCCGTCGGCGTGGAAGAAGTCGATGATGCGGTTGGCCAGTTCGGGCGTCATGCGGTTGTTGGAGTCGCCGCGGAAGAAGCCCCAGACCTGCACGACGGGCCGGCCCCCTTCGTGGAGGTAGCCGGGACGATCCGGGATTCCGGCGTCGACCAGGCGCTTCCACTCGGCGGTGAGGACGTCGTAGATGTCCTCGCGGGGCATGCCGGCGACGTCGAAGGAGATCGCCCAGGCGCGGCCGGTCGCGGCGGCGGCCTCGGCGACGTGGTCCATCACGCGGCGTCGCGACTCCGCCAGGTGGGTGCCCGGCCCGCCGGGGAGGTCGACGAGGAAGTGTTGGAGGAACGCCCCGTCGATCCCGTAGTCCCGCATCCACTCGAAATGCCGCCGCACCGTCTTCGGGTTCGCCGAACTGAACAGCCGCGCCGGGCGGCCGTCGGGGTGCGTGAACCCGGGCGCGGGGTAGGTCTCGTCGGCGTCCAGGTCGGAGACGTCGGGCCACATCTCGAACGTGAGGGTCGACGGGTCGATCCGGTCGCCGCGTCGGCTCCAGTGGATCCAGCCGCCGCCGTCGGGGTCGCCGGGGCAGCGGAACCACGCCTGATACCCGCAGAACAGCTTGCTGCGGATCGTGGAGGCGTCGACGGGCCCCTCGGCGCGGGTCGACCCGGCCAGGCAGCACACGAGGGCGGCGAGGATGGCGGGACGCACGGGCGGGGTCCTTCGCGGGGAGGTGGGGCGACGGTCCGGACCGCATCGTAAGCCCGCGCGGAGGCCCGAGCAAGGTGCCAACCCGCGGCACGGCTCCGGCTTCGGCTGGCGGGGCGGCGCGGTTCGTGGTAGACATGGACTGAACGCCTGTGACCAACGCGAAGCGCGGGAGCCCTCGCCATGAGCACCGCCCAGCCCGGACCCGGACCCTCGACGGGCGACTCGGTCTTCGTCGACCCCTACGAGCCGGAGTTCCCCAGCGACGACGGCGAGCCGATGGCCGAGAGCACGCTCCAGTACCACAGCGACGACGGCGAGCCGATGGCCGAGAGCACGCTCCAGTACCA
>MKTT01000035.1 GCA_001898385.1 Planctomycetales bacterium 71-10 | reverse complement strand
GCAACGGGGCGTCGATTGGCAATTCCGGATTGAAGACGCCCGCATGAAACTGAAGCGGCTCTACCCCAGAATCAAGACTTGACGGGGCAGTAGGCCTCCGGTGTGTCGATGACGAGGACGCCACCGGCGGAGACCAGGCCAGGCAGGTCCAGGTCATCGGGCTCGCAGGTCGCCCGCATCACCCCCTCGTCGCCGAACAACTCCAGTCTCATCGCAAGGTCCGCGACGACGCACTGTTGCGTCTGATGGCTGCTCCTCTCGAGGACGCGCGTGATCGCGGGATACCGCTTCGCGAACTCCTTCGAGTGGGGATGGTTGTCAGCGAAGACCGCAAGCCCGTACACCTCGAGGTCAGCGATACTCTTCGCCCGCGCGAGCGAGAGAGGTTCATCGGGGTTGTCGGCGAGGGCCAGCAGGATATCCGCAAGAAGGTTGACCGACGAGAACAGCCAGAAGGCTTCGTTCGACCCGCCGATACCCGGCGCCGCGTTGTTGACGTTCAGGCAGACGGAGTGGGAGACTTCCATCGCCCTCGCGCGGGTTAGAGGGCGAGACACCGGGTTCCAGACCGAGTTGCCCCGATCGGGTTGCTTCATGTTGATGCAGCGGACGGTCGTTCCCGGCCGGACCCTGCCTGCGAGCGCCGAGAGGAAGGGGTACAGGACCCCGCCCTTTGCATCCAGGGCGATGACGGACCGACCGGGGTTCGCGAGGTCGGAAGCGAGCGCGGGCAAGACGATGCGCATCGTCTTGCCACCACCGGAGTTACCAATCACGAGGACGTGCCGTTCCCGTAGCGACTCGGAGATCGTCAGCCTGGGTGCCAGGAAGGGCTCGAGGCGGGAACCGTCCGGTGCTGCCTCGAGGAGGAGAGCCACACCGTCGAATGCCAGAGAACCGCACTGACCCTCGGGGGGTGTGAGAAGGTCCGTCAAGTCGCCCGGCCGGGCAAGCCTCGCGTTGCCGAACACGCCGCATTTGGTCCTCCGGGGTCGGAGTGGGATGTCTCGCTGGCCGAACAGGTATCGTCGATCCTGATACCATTCGGGAACCAATCCGATCTCCGCTCTCGCTCTCACCGGGATGTCCCCCTTGGTGGGACGACGGGTCACACGGCTCCGGCCGACCGGCCTTGAGGTTGCCGGGTGAAGCGCCGTCACGGCTGACGGTACGAAGTCTCTCCCGGGCTCGTAACGCGTGCGGATGGAGATCGCGTTACGCTTGAGGGGGATCGTCGAGCACCCGGGCACTGCACCCAGAACACGCCAGGACCACCCTCGGGCTCCCGTCTTCGGGTCGAGGAGCGTACCAAGCTGCCTGACAGCCCGATAACGAGGGCTCGACGGGGATGTCCCGGCTCGCTCGGGAAATCGGAGCAGAGGCGCTCCACCCGGCTGATGCCCGGGTCGCTACGGCGGTTAGAATGGAGGTCCCCCGGCACCACGGAGGTCGCTTCCCATAGTAGGGAGGCGAGTTGCGCGGGCGAGATCCCGCGTAACGCCGCGGAGGCGCCGGGCGGTTAGAGGTCGGTAGGTAGTGCGGGGGATCGCCACATGAACTCGACCGTCGGCTGGCCGGAGCGACCGGACCATCTGACTCTCTTCCGGATCGCCACCCGATCCACGGTCCTCGGCCCCGGGCGGCGTAGCGTCCTGTGGGTGCAAGGCTGCCCGTTCTCCTGCCCAGGGTGCGTGGTCCCCGAATCCCTCCCATTTTCCGGTGGCGTGGCCTATCCCGTGGCTGAACTCGCGGGGCGCATCGTGGCGGACAACGACATCGACGGAGTCACGTTTTCCGGAGGTGAGCCGATGTCCCAGGCCGCCGGGCTCTGTGAGCTCGTCGATCGCATCCGGGCGGTTCGTGACCTTTCGTTCATGTCGTACACGGGTTTCACCCTCGAACAGCTCCGGTCACGGGGGACACGCTCGCAACGGGCCCTCCTCGAGCGTCTGGACATTCTGGTTGACGGTCCATACGTGAGGGCGCGTCACACGGACCTGATCTGGCGAGGGTCGGACAATCAGAGGGTCATCCTGCTTACTGAACGGCACCGGTCTCTCGAGGAGAAGCTCGACGAACGCGGCACCTGGATCGAATTCGAGGTCCACGCGGGCGGCGTGGCCTGGATGGGCATCCCACGGCCCGGGTTCCGCAAGGACTTCGAGGAGCTGATGAGGGCTCAGGGTATCAATCTCAGTCCGGAGGGAGGTGGGGTATGAGTGGACCGAAGAGGAGCCAGGCGTCCCTGGATGCCGAACGTCGCGAGCAAGAGCGGTTGCGCCTCCAGAGGGAGGCCGAGGAGGCCGCGGAACTCCGCCGGGCGGAGGAGGAGAGGCTGGCCCGGGTGCGACTGAAGAACCTTCGCGACGAGGCGACCGTTCGCGCGGCCGAGGTCGCGAGGGACGTGGCCTCGGTCCTCGCAGGCCCCGCCGGACGCTTTCTGCCCGAACAGCGCTCACGAGAGCTCCTCTCGGAGTCCGAACGCCTCGGTGGGGGCGGAGGCGACGCGAGCACGGAGGGGGCCGCGCGCGACGCCCTGAGAGCGCTGGAGGACTTGGGCGCCGAGTGGCGGCGGCTGAAGGCCGACGCTCGGTCACTCGGAGAGACGGAGACTCAGCTGACCGAGGAGCTTCGAGTCCTGGACGGCGAGTTGACGGGGTTCCTCGCGAGCCCGACTGCCCGTTATGCGACGCCCGAAGCCCGCACCGCATGGTCCGACTGCGTCAGAGATTCCCAGAGGCTGCTCCTCCAGGCGCGCACCGGAGACCAGCTCCGCGCCGCCGCGACCGCGGTCGCCGGGGTTCGCGGGGAGTTCTCCCGCGGCACCGCGAGGTCGACCGCCTTAAGGAGCGAGGCGGAGAAGCTCGTCGCAGAGATCCGCGGCCTACGGTCGCGGTGGGCGGGATTCCGCAGCAGCAGCCTCGCCGTTCATCTCCCGGTTGACAGGGCGGATGAGGTGGCGAAGGCCCTCGACGCCGCCGAATCCTCCGCGGCCGCGGCCGCGACGTGGGAGGCGTTCGAGTCGGCCTGTGCGGAGGGCGAGACGGCCAGGCGCGTGCTCGCCGGTGCGGAGGCGGAGGCAAAGGCCGCCGAGCTCAGCGCCAGTCTCGAGGCGGAGGCCGCCGAGCTCGCCAAGCTCAGGCAGCTCGTCGCGGGACTCGACCCGGCGGCCTCCTCGCGGTTCGATGACGCGGGCAGGCGGACCCTGGAGGACGGCCTGGGCCGATCGCAATCGCTCATCGAGTCAGGGCAGCTCGATTCCGCGCGGACAGAGCTGGAACGCTGCCGGAACGCCTGGTCAACGCACTACGCGACCGTGACCGAGCGCCGGGGCCAGTTCCTGGAGCGGCAGCGAGCCGCGAACCTGGCGAGGGATGAGGCCCTGGCTCTCGTCGACTCGGTGAGGGAGTCGCCCGAGCTCGCCCGGTGGGTGGCGAAGGATGTCGCCGCACTCTCGTCCCGTCTGGCCGAGCTCGACAACCAGGTCCGGAGGGATCAATTCGCCGAGGCCGTCGCCACCGCGCGGGAGGTGGCGGCGAGCGCGCAGGCGGTCGCCGCCCGGGCGGTCGAGTGCCATGGCCTGGACGAGGCGATTCGCGAGGTCGAGGGAGGCTTTCGGGCCGAACAGGACGGCCAGGCGTCCGGCTTCGACACCGCCGGTGCACGGCAGGTCGAGAAGTTCCTCGAGGCGTCCCGGCTCCAGCTCAGCCGGTCGGACACCCGCGCCTGTGCCGCGACGATTGAGACTGCTCGGGCCAGGCTGAGGCTCCACGTGCAGACGGTCGCCAGGGAGGCCTCGCGGTGGCATGGCCAGCGAGATGACGCCCTCGCCACCATCGCGACCGCCCGGGACAAGGTCTCCTCACTGCGCGCCCACACCATCGCGTTCCGGTGGATGCGGCCGAGGATCGAGGAGCTCGAGCGCGATCTCGCGACGGCCGAATCCCTCGTACGCGACGGCAAGTTCGACGCGGCCCGCAAACAGGCTCTGCGCTTGCCGGCCGAGGCGGACCGGGTGATCGCCGACGCCGAACCTCGACAGCAGCAGGCCAACATCCAGGAGCGGATCGTGGAGGGGATCGAGCAGGCGATGGTCCGCCTGGGGCTCTCGGTCGAGTCCGGCCCCCAGTCGGAGGACGATCCCGGCTCACCCCACATCCTCCACGCCACCCGCCAAGATCGGGCGAAGATCTACGTCCTGGTCGAGCAGTCGGGCGCCATCCGGTACGAGGTCGACGAGGAGCTCAAGCGGGAAGAGCGGGACGACGTCGGCAGGCCCGTCCACCGCTGCGACGAGGCGGAGTCGCAGATCCTCCGGATGAACAAGCTTCTCAAGGAGTTCGGCATCCTCGCCGAGCGACCGACCTGGCCCGGGATGCCGAACAGACCGCCGGGATGGGAGGAGATGGAGTTCCCCGAGACGGACGAGGGTGAGCGGCCCGAAGAGCGGCCGGGCGAGCGGCAGCGGGGAGCCCGCCCATGAACGATTCCATCGCCTATCCCTTCGAGCCGAGGTCGTCGTCCCGGTGGATGGCGGAGATGCACAAGCAACTCCTGCGCGGCAAGCAGGTGCTGCTGCACGGGAACGTCGAGGACCTCCACCTGCTCAACGGCTCCGTCACGCTGGGCAAGGACGAGATCACGACCCGACGATTCCTGACCTGGTACTTCACCCAGCGCAAGTTCCCGGTTGTCGCACATTTTGACATCGTCGACGGGGTCGTGCTCGCCAGCCCGGAGATGCGTGCCGACCTCGAACGGGCCAGGGCAGCCTCTGCGGACCGCGGCCGCCGGTCGACGGAAGTCCGGGCCCAGCCGTCGCCCGAGACCGGGCAATCCCAGCAAGTTGTGAGGCGGACGGGCCTGGCCCCGGGGCCACAGAGGTCGCTTGCGCAGGGCGGGGGGCCGAGTGCGGTCTCCCCTGCCCATGCGGGTGCCGCCAACCCGCCGGCACCTTCGTTGCAACCACTTACGAATGACCTCTCGACGCTCACGGAGCCGGATCGCGCGCTCCCCGAGATCCGCCGGGCCGTCCGGCAGGCCGAGGTCGGTTGCGCATTCATCATCCACTTCTCGGACAAGCTCCTCTCGGACTCCCAGCGCCAGAGCGAGAAGGAGCTCCCCCGCCTGATCCTCCTGAAGAAGCTGATCCAGGAGGCGGAACTCATCGATCGTCCGCCGCTGGTCGACCAGAGGAACGCGCTGATCATCGTCGCCGGGCAACTCGGGGGTGTTCCGACCTGGCTCTACCAGGACAACCCTCTCCTCGCGCTCATCCACGCCACCCGCCCCCGGCGTGAGGAGCGGGCTCATGCGCTCCGTTCCCAGATCTCCCGCTTCTTCGGCGGCGACGTGCTGCACAAGACTGCTGCCGAACCGGTCGTCCAGGAACTCGCTGACTTGACGGACGGGCTGATGGTCCACGACCTCGATGCCATCCGCCGCACCTCGAGGCTCCACAAGATATCGCTCGGCGAGGTCGCGCCGAAAAAGCTGGTGGATCTGTACAAGTACGGCCAGCAGGAGGATCCCTGGCTCGCCCTTGACGAGGGCAAGATCAGCACCGCTCGCGAGCGACTCACCCGGAGGGTCATCGGTCAGGATGCCTCCATCAACGCCCTGGTCGACATGCTCCGGTCGGCCAAAGTCGGCCTGAGCTTTGCCGGCGGCTCGAAGGCGAGCCGTCCGAAGGGCGTGTTCTTCTTCGTCGGGCCCACGGGCGTCGGCAAGACCGAGCTCGCGAAGGCGCTAGCCGCTCTCATTTTCGGCAAGGACGAGAATGACGATAGCGCGTTTTACCGATTTGATATGAGCGAATATTCTGAGGAGCACGCGGCGGAGAAGCTCATCGGGTCCCCCCCCGGGTACGTGGGTTACAACGAGGGCGGCCAGCTGACCAACCGCGTCATGGAACGGCCGTTCAGCCTCCTGCTGTTCGACGAGATCGAGAAGGCAAACGGCAAGATCATGGACAAGTTCCTCCAGATCCTGGAGGACGGGAGGCTTACCGACAGCAAGGGACAGACGGCGGACTTCTCGCAGACGTGCATCATCTTTACGTCGAACATCGGGTCGGAGAGCATGTCCTTCTGGCCCGAGAGATCGGCCGAGCCCGGCACGGTCGACGACGCGTCCCTTCCCGACCGGGACCGGGTCACGAGCCACTACAAGGAGGCCGTTCGCGAGTTCATCACCCTCCCCGCCACGCCTTCGCGACGCGGCCTCGGTCGCCCCGAACTTCTCAACCGGATCGGGGACGAGAATATCCTCGTCTTCGATATCCTCAGACAGGGGTCGATCCGGCTCATCTGCGAGAAGTTCCTGTCCCTGCTCACGGAGAGCGCCAGGGAGCAGTTGGGCCTCGTCCTGGAGTTCCCGGACGGACAGATCCCCGCGATGATCGAGCGGGTGATGACGGCTAACGCCGAGGAGTTCAAGATGGGCGGACGCCGCGTCCGCACGCTGATGGAAGACAAACTCTTGAAGAAGCTGACGGGGTACATCTTCGAGAGGGGACTTTACCAGCGCGGGGAGGGGGCGGGTCCCACACTGATCATCCGCCCGACCAGCGACTACTCGTCGATCGAGATCGAGGAGCGATGATGGTGGAAGAACCTCCCTTCCCGGTGTCTGCATCGCCATCCGAAACTCAGCGAAACGGCAGAGCCGACGGCCGGAACAGAATGACGGGCACCCACCTGCGGTGCCAGTTCGGTCGCGTCGAGATCACGTACCATCTCGAGGAGCGTCTCGCGGGCGAACGAGAGCGCTATGCAGTCCGGCTGGCGACTGACGAGGCGGAACGGATCGATGAGCGCGACCTCTCGGTGTACAACCTCGAGCTGTACAGCCCCACAACCCCCCAGCTCCGCGTCCTCCTCCTCGAGAGGGCCGAATTCCTGACCCGCCAGGCGCAACACGGTCTGCTCCGGGTCTACGGGGCAGGCGAGGTCCTCGACGGCCCCCGTCGCGGGAGCATCGCCATCGTCACGGAACCCTGGAAGGAGACCCTTGCCGACCGGCTTGAGAGCGTCAAGGCGCTCACCGAACCCGAACTCCTCGACGTGTACAATGCGCTCGCGCCGGCGATCTTCCTCCTGCACGAACAGAAGTACCACCATACCGATCTCGATGCCGCGTCGGTGGTCTGGGCCGACGGGCCAGATGCGGGGTGGCGACTGTCGGTGGGTGAGCCGAGGTGGATGGACGACGCGGCGGGAGAGGCCGCGGATGTCGAGGGCTTCGGGCGACTCATCTGCGCTTGCCTCGGTGTTCTGGCCCCACCCCCCCAACAGGCTGCGCGGCCCGAACCGCCGACCCGGCTGACTCGCGGGCTCGAGGATGCGCTGAAGGCGGCGTCGGACAGGCATGCGTCGACGAAGTTCGTGCTCCTGAGCTTCCTCCGCGGCCTGACCGTGCCTCCCCCGGTCGCTCCTCGACCTCCGGACCCCCTCGAGGCGGTGCCACCGGCATGGCGGACGATCATCGAGGGGTGCCTCGTCGCGGATGCCGGGCGGCGCTGGAACGCAGCCCGTCTACTCTTCGGGGCACAACCCTTGCCAGCTGTCCGAGACCTCCGCGCCGAGCCGGCCGGGTCCGACGCCTTCCTCGTTCACTGGGAGCTACCAGCCCCGGGGGGCCTGGTCGAGCTGTTCGATCTCGTCGATGCCCCGTTTCCGCCCTGCGGCAGGGTGTTCTCCCGAAGGGCGCTCCCGCCTGCCGGATATCCGATCGAGAGTGAGGGCTCCTCGGCTCGGGTGCCCGTCGCAGCCGGCGCCGCGCGGCGGATCGCGGCGGCGACCCGAGTGCAGACCTCGGGCGGTGTCGAGTTGATCGTCTACGGGAACGGGATCGCGCTGACCGACGTCCCCGACGTGAGCGGGCTCGACGTCGTCGTCCGGCACGGTCGCGTCTACGCGGACTGGACCTGGCCCGACTCCGACTCGAGGCTGGCGCGGGTCGTGATGCGCACCGATCGTCTCGCGGCGGACGCGAACGACGGGATGCGACAGTTCGAGATCACGAGGCAACAGTTCGAGGCGCTGGGTGGCTTCGAGGGTGCATGCCCGGGACGCCCGGATGAGCCCCTGTTCGTCAGCGTCCATGTCATCCGGCACACCGACGACGGGGTGAGGTACTCCCCGGCTGGACGGCCCGGGTCCCGGTGGGAGGGGCCGGGCGGCTACATCCGCCTGACCTACGAGATAGTCCCCATCAGGAACGGTCCGGCCTGGCGGCGATGGCTTCCGCCAGGATCGTTCGCGCCCGACGAGTACGAGCTCCGCCTGCATGCCTCAGAGACCGTCGAGTCCCCCAGGTTGAGACTTGTAGCTGCCTCGGACCTCCCCCCGGAGAGACCCGAAGCCGGGATCGAGCTCGTTGCGGTGCCCGAGGGCACGGTCCTCGAGCCGCGTCTGCCCTTCCGGTGCCGGTTTTCGAGGCGGGTCGGCTCGGGAAAGCTTTACGCCAGACTATTCCCGGCGGACCCGCGGGCGTGGGGATGGCTGGACATCGTGAGCCGGAGGATCAGCGGGTACACGATCTATTGAGGCGATCCATCGAGGACCGACCTGTGAAGCGCCTTCTCCTTTTCCCCAGGCACAAGACAAGATGCCTTGTCTGTCAGCAGGCCATCCGCCGCTCGGAAGCGCCGAGGCGCGAGCTCAAGGCCGAGGGCGGCGTGCTGACGTCGGCCGTCGGCCGCCCGGCGACTCAAGGCGACGGCGACGGCATGGAAGGCGCGGCCGTATCGAGTGGAGCGGACAGGATGCCCCCGGCGCAGTTCGACGACCCGCTTCCCAGGTATTTCAGCGAGACGGAAGACGAGAGGGACCTCATGCTCCTGCCGAGGGTCTTCGCCCCGGAGGCGCCCGACTCCTGGCAACGGAACTTGCGGAAGGTCGCCTGCGATCTCTTCGACGATCGCACACTGGAGCGCCATGACCTCATCTGCCCTCGCTGCGGGGTCCACCTCCCGATCGAGCAGGCGAGGGGCGAGTGCGACTCGCGAACGATCGCCATCATCGGCGAGAAAGGGGTCGGCAAGAGCCATTTCATCGCCGCGCTGATCCAGCAGCTGATCTTCGGTCCCGCCGCATCCCGGGCTGGCTTCTCGGTGCATTCCGTCGACACCTTCGACTACGGCGAGGGGGAGAAACGGCCCTCTCACAACCTCTGGGAGAAGCTGTACGGCCCGTCCGTCATGAGCGGCGTCCACGGCCCCGCGTCCCGCGAGAAGCTCGGGCAGACCGACAGCGTGCTGACGAACAAGCAGCTCCGGATCCCGCTGATCTACCGGCTCGACTTCGATCGGCCCAGCGCCCTGTCCGCCCTCACCGGTCACGAGTCCACGTCTCGACGCAGCCTCATCCTGGCGCTGTTCGATACCCCGGGGGAGGATCTCGAGAACTACAAGATCCGGACGGAGCGCTACGGGTTCCTCACCCGGCTCGATGGCCTGATCTTCCTGATCGACCCGCTGAGGCTGCCGGGTGTCTGGGAGCGGCTCCCGCTCGCCGCCCGCGAGCGGAACGAGATCGGTTCGAGCCAGGGTCACTTGCTCTTCTCGGACCTCCTGAACATGGACGCCCGGATGGGGAGACGACTGAGCACCATGCCGTTCGCCGTCGCCCTCACGAAGACCGACGAGCTTCGCTCGGTCGCCTACCGCGGCGCTCGATTCCTCCGCCGGAGTCATCATCCTTCCGGCTTCGACGTCGATGATCAGAGACGCACTTCCGCCGAGATCCGCGAGATGCTGACCCGCTGGGGACAGCAGAATCTCGTCAGGGGGCTCACCCATTTCAAGCGTTGCAGCTTCTTCGGCATCTCCTCGCTCGGCACCGCTCCGGAGGATGAGCGCATCACCCACTACAACCCGCTACGGGTCGCCGATCCGCTCCTCTGGCTGCTGTACCAGTTCGGGCATCTGAAGGCCGTGCGTCCTGACTGACGGACCTCGCTTGCCCGCCACGATCGAGGGAGGACATCACGTGCAGCAGCTTTACTATACGAGTTGTCCCGAAGGGAGGCGCGTCGACGGCGGAGGGCGCGGGTTCGGGATCCGCGCCAAGTCGGCGGGGATCTCGAAGGCCGAGTACCCGGACCTGGTCGAGCGCGTCAGGTTCACGGGGCCTGACGACTCGACGCACGGAGGTTCCGCCCCCGTGCGTCTCGCCTTGCTCCTGACGCCGAGGCGCGTGCCCGTGCTTGTCCACAGCGTCGCATACGAGCGGTCCGAGAAGGAGCGTGCGGGGAACTATTTCACGCATCTCCTGGTACAGCCCCCCGGTGACCTCGATGCCGCACGTGCCATCCGGACCTGGGGCTCTCCGGACTGGAGGCGGGAGGACCTGGGAGGAGACCTCGAGTTACCCGAGTTGGAGCGGGTCGAGCCCGGACCACTGGCCGATGACGGCTTGCGCCGCTTCATCGGCGAGAGGACCGAGCACCGTTCCGCGGTGGAGTTCCTCATCGACGCACACCTGCAGTTGCCGGCGACCGCTCGGCTCTTCCTAATCGGCGAGTCCGAAGGGGTGGCGTGGAGCATTTACGGCCTCACCCGCCTGCTCCCGCGGACCCTGATCGAGGGTTTGACCTTCTCAACCTATGAGGGGCACCCTCGCCCGTGCGAGGCGCGGATCGTCGGGACGCTGCAGGAAAATCTGCCCGCTGCATGTTCGGCGCCACCGAACGCCCACTTCTCGCTGGTGACAGGGCGGGGAAGCTCTCTGCCCGCTCTCCGGTTCACCCGAGGGATCGTCGATCGCTTCATCGGAAATCAGCCGATCGACGATTTCATCGAGCTGTGCCAGCGCTGCCGGGTTCAAGATGCGGGGGTCCTGAGCAGCCTCTTCGAGTTCCAGACAGCGGAGGTGATGGAGGACAGCGTTCTGGACGGCCTTGTCCGGAGCCCGGAGACGATCCGGGTGGTCGTCGGGAATGAGGCCGCAAGGAGCAGGTTGATCGCGCGGGCGGTTTCTGCAGACCCGTCTGCGAGCGAGCTGTCATCCCTGCTCCTCGAGGAGGACGCCCCGGAGTTGAGGGCTGTACTCGCCGAGGCCGTGATCGAGGAGGGGGCCTCCGCGGTTCGCGCAGGGGACATGGAGCGGAGCCGACGTGCCCTCGAAGTTCTCCTCCCGAAGGTCGCAGGCGATCCGCCAGGCGAGGAGATGCGGCAGCTGTTCGCCAGGGTCGGAAACCCGGCTACTCTCCCCGGGCCACTCAGGAGTCTCCTGATCGGCAGGCTGCCGCAGGCCTTTGCCACTGTCGGGGACGCCGCGCGGTCGGGATGGCTCGACGTGCAGCCCGGCGAGCTGCCCGAGTTTCTCGAACTGCCAGTACCGGCGGGCTGGAAGACCGAGGCGGTTCTCCGCTCGGTAGCTGACGGCAAGGACGTGCCGGAGGCCGTGGCCGCGCGGGTCGCCGCGAGGCCTGAAGTGCTGGCAGGTCTGCTCCAGCGGCTGGCATCGTCGGGAGTACCGCGGGAATCCTGGCTTGCCCGGGCCATCGGGGCGGTGAACGTCGCTGCGCTGCTCACGCAGTCGGACGCCCTGGGGTTGCCCGCCGCCGAACCGGTCGTTCTCCGGATCCTGAGATCGTCGACGCTCCTCACCCGGTTCGCCGCACGTCCGGAGGTCGTGGAATTCCTGAAGACCTCGCCGGAGGAGCTCGAAGGCCTCGTTGCAAGGGCGGTCGCCAGCGGTCATGTAAGCGTCCTCAAGGACGATCAGTTCCTGAACGCCGTCGGCCGCCAGGAAGTTGCCGGCGTGATCGTGAGCCGGGGGTTTGTCCATCTCGCATCCGGGGACCTCGACCGTGTCAGGACATGCTTTGATGAACTTCTCCCGGCCATCGGGCAGGCGCTCGCCCCGGGGGTGTGGCGAGCGCGCCTCGCTCCGCTTGCATCGCAGATCCAGGCTCCGGCCTGTATCGCGTTCGCCCTCTCCCGTCTTGACCCCGTGGATGCCGACGAACTCGTCCGTGACCTGTTGACGCGGCTGAGGACGGGCCGCGATGTGCAGTCGCTCATGGCCCATCCCCTGGCCGAGCCCCACCTCTGGGAGGCGGCCGCCCGTTATTACTCGCTGACCGGTACGTTCCCCGATGCGGCTTCGCGGCTGTCACCTGGGAGAGTCTGCGCGTTCATCGAGTCAGTGCCCTCCGGGACGGAGTCCAGTGCAACGAGCGCTCTCGTCGCAGCGGTGGCACGCTCGGCCCCCCGGCCCCTGGACCTGCTCAGGTCGCTCGTCGACAGAGGCGCCCGGAATCCACGCCTGTGGCCATTCGTCGAAGTCTGCCTGGACGCGCTCTCGCTCGAAACCCGGGCCTCGCTGGGGGAGCTCGTCCGTTTCGGCGGCATCCCTGCACTCGATGGTCATGGATGCTCGCCCTCTGTCGAGCGGCTCGCCCTGCGGGTGCTCGACGAGACGCCTTCCGAGCAGATTGCTCGGGACGGCAGCCTGGGTGCCTTCCTCGACGGCATCGCCAGCCTGGCGGTTCGGCCGGAAGGTAAGAGGGGGCCGGGCGAGATCTTGAGGAACAGGCTCGCCCTGGAGGCCTTCTTTCGCGCTCCTGTCATGGACCTGGACCGACTCCACAGGGCCTCGGTCCAGTTCAGGTTTCAGAGGAACGCATCGCCGGGGTCTATCCTACTCCCCGGCGCGATCAGAGCCGTCGCGACGCCGCTCCGGGATCCAAAGAACGATGCCCTCGCCGCAGCCTGGCTGTTGTCAGCAACGGAGGAGCTGGGCGGCGCTCTCGGGTGTCGGTCGATCGCTTTTTACGACGCAATCATCTCTGAACTGAGGTCCGATCCCCGATGCTGGACGATCGCCCGGCGAAGGCTCCTCGCGTCGATAATACGCGTCGCCATCCAGCTCGGTTTGCGAGCCCGGGGAGACTCTCGGGAATGGTCCGAGCGCGTCCAGTTCGTCCTCCGCTCCTTCCAGGATCGGGATGCCAACGGACGCCCTCCGACGGAATTGGTTATGCAGATCACACGGAGCGCCGACTCGTGGAGCGACGAGGAGTTCGATTGCTGGAATAAGATTGTCGAGCAAGTGAACTCTCCAACCACCGTACTCGGCCACCTATGGCGTCGCCTTGGCGGTTGACGTGCCAGTCCGCTACCGGTTTCACACTCCAAAGTTACCGGGCGCTCGACGACAGGTATGCAATGGAAGATTACCCCCCCGTGCCGCCTCTCCTGATGTTGAGCGATCATCGGTGCCTCAGGGCGCTTCCTGGTCACGCCAGAGTCACGTGTAGTGGCCATTGTCTGTCACGGCGACGTCCAGGCGACCACTTGGGGGGGACAACCTGCTTCGGTGGCCAGCCAGTGTCATGAGACGAGCCTAGAGCGAAGCCTTGAACGCCGCCGCGAATGCGATGGTTTCGATATATAGCTTATTTCCAAATTTTATATGATTGTCCGCGATGTCTGTCCAGGACCACTTCAATGCGCTCCGGCTTCCGGGTGGAGCGAATCCCCTCCACGAGTTGTCGCTTGTGGACGAGTCCCCGGCGCAGGGCATCCGGCAGGGCCTTCTCGAGTTGTTCCTCGCTCGGACGTCGAGGAGTCTGGAGCGGGCTAGTGACCCGGAACCCGATCCGCTCTTCGGACCCTGCGAGGGCAAGGGCCGCTCAGTGGTGGACGCAGCCCCGGGGCGGCTCATTGCGAAATCCCTGCAGGACGGTGTGGTGGACCAACTCCGGCAGAAGCTCCATCAGTTCGTGGAGGACCAAGGGCCGACTCGTGGGAGACGATCGCCCGAGGGCTCGTCGGCTCGATTGCGGCTCCAAAGCGAGGGCCGGATGAGGTCGTCGCACTCGTCAACCGCCATGTCGGCGAGACGGTAGAGCCCGTGTTCGACCCACTTGACCATGCCAATCGAGACGCGGTATTCGAGGTAGTCGTAGGCCCGCCCTTATCGCCTGCTTCGCGATGAAGCAGCCGCCCTGTTCCTGGGCGGTCGCGCGGAGCAATCTCGTGGCTTCTCGGAAAGAGCGGGGCATCGCAGACTCCTTAGGCTTTCTTAAAAGATCACACGTCAACTCGGTGCCTGCGGCAAGTAGGAAATTCGAGGACCGATCAGACCTTGACCTACTCCTCGGTGGCCCATTCAGGCACTTCCGCAACCCTTCGGGGCGTCAGACGGTCGTCCGGGCGGCGGGACCTGCACCCGGCTCCCGTGTGGAGGACTCGGGGAGGATGCGCAGAAGTTCCTCGGCCTTGGTCTCGACCTCCAGACGGCTTAGGACCACCAGGCCCGGGCCACAGAGCTGTGATTCTTATGTGACTAGTTTGCCGTCGCAGCGTCTCATGGCACTGGCGCCGAACAATCTTGCCTGCATCCGTTCCCGGCTTCCGCTCGCCGGCTTATTCTAGTTGAACGAGGTCAGGTCTACGCGGTCACAATGCAATGCCGTTGAGTTTGCCGGACGAGGCCGTGCGCGATGCAAGAAGCGTGGCAGACTCCCTCAGCATGTCGGACACTGGCTTTCGGGGAGGTGCACGTATGGCGATTCGCTCTTGACCGGCCGGCAGGCATCGTTCGCCAGGTGGAAACATGGCTCGCCGCAGACGAACTCGAGCGGGCCAATCGGTTCAGTATGACCCGCCTCCGCGATCACTACGTGGTCGGGCGCGGGATCCTCAGAATGTTGCTTGCCCAGTACCTCGGACGCCGGCCCGCCGAGCTTGAGTTCCGATACGGTCCGTGGGGCAAGCCGGACTTAGAGAGGCCCCGAGTAATCCCATCAATCCAGTTCAATCTGGCCCACTCAGGGCCCCGTGGGTTGCTGGCCGTCACTATCGGCTACTCGATCGGGGTGGATCTAGAGCATATTCGCCCGCTCCCCGATGCCGGAGACATCGTCAGCAGGTTTTTCTCCGCGGCCGAGATCGCGGAATTCCTCGCTTTGCCGGAGAGACTTCGCCTCTCAGCGTTCTTCAATGGCTGGACCCGAAAAGAGGCTTTTCTCAAAGCAACGGGTAGTGGACTGGCCAACTCGCTCGATAGCTTCGATGTGACGCTGTCGCCATGCTTGCCGCCCTGCTTACTGCGTGTCGCAGGGCACCCGAGCGCGGCTCGGCGCTGGTCTCTCTACCACTTGGACCCGGGCCCGGGGGTTGCTGGCGCTCTGGTGGTTCAAGGCGCGGGACATCAGCTTCGGTTCTTTGAGGCTCCTGATCCAGAGGCTTAGCTTTGTGACCGGCAAACTAACCTCCGGATCGGGACGATCCTGCAGCGATAGGAGTCCGGACGACTTCAATGGTCTGACATTCGGGAGATAGGCTGGCGGGACCTGCAACCGCTGGCCGCTCGACACAAGACGGCATCCCGCCGATCGGTTTCATCCCGTAAAGCCGCACAGGACAGCGCATAGGCAGCGGGCCCCCGTCACCGATCGACAAGGCTTTTCACCGGCTGTCCTGCTCCCTAAGAGGCTCGGACAAAACCCCCATGCAAGGGGCGCTTTCCCCGGAATTCCAGAGGTTTTGTCCGAGCCTCTAAGGATTGCCACACGGCTCTGCCTTTCTTGCCTTGCGAGTTGGCGCGGGAGTCTCATTGGACCCTACGGAGCAACGACCGAACGAGGTCGAGGTCGCCATCACGCCAAGGCCGGGGGGGCATCGAGAGCCTGATGACCCCGCCGTCGTACGCTGTGAGGGCCAGCCCTCGTCGCTGGAAGCTGCAGCGGAGCCGATGTGGGGGTATGTCGCGGATCCGCTCCCGGGTGGCCTGGAGCAGGAGGATGCCCGAGCGCAAGGCCGAGGTCGGGACCACCGGCCGCCATCCGGTCGTGGCCGAGGCGAGGGCCGAGGCGTTCTCGATGAGCGTGGGGAAGGAGCCGTCCTGCCCGGGCGGGCCCCCGGTGATCGCGGCCGCGGTGCAGAGCAGCCCGGACGGCTCGGCCGTCGCGCCGTACGGCCTCGGTGTCCCGTCCCCGAGCTGCCGGGACATCCCCAGGAGCGGGTCGTCCAGTTCGCCGTCGGATTCCATCTCGCCGGCGATCGCCCGGATCAGCCCCCGCGAGCCGCCACGTGGGGCGAACGCCATCGCCAAAGGTCGGCCCGACCGGAGCCACTTGTGGCCGCCGGCCAGGAGGGCGTCGCACGGGAAGTCGGCGGCCGGGGCATGGCCGAGGGCCTGGGCCGCGTCGATCGCCACGAACCGGGGGGAGGGGAGAAAGGCCAGCGCCTTGGCCAGGTCCCCTAGCGGGAAGCGGACGCCGTCATGGCTGACGGCGGTGAGGAACAGGCCGTCGCAGCCGCGCGTCCTATATTCATCCGCCACCGTTGCAGCCAGCTCTCCCGAGTCCATCCCGTCCCAGAAGATCCGGTCCCGGACCGGCAAGAAGATCGCCGCCCGCCCGGCCCTCCGCCGCTCCGACTCGAGGACAGCGAGGTGGGCCGGCCACTCGAGATCGGTGAGCAAGGCCCGCCGGCAGCGGCGGAACATCGCCCGGGCGACCAGCCGCATCAGCACGCCGGACCGCCCGGCCAAGTGGACGTCGGCGTCGTCCGGGACGCCCGCCACCGCACGGAGCGACGACTTCAGGGCGTCGAGCCCACCCCAGCCGGCCAGGCCGGGATAGCGTCGGCGGAGGGACGCCGGCCAATCCGCGGAACCCGCCCTGATGAGGCGTTCGACGAGCGGCGAGCCGCCCTCGGAGCTGCAGAGCCGATCGAAATCGCGGGCGACCGCGAGTGCCGACGGGTGCATCCGACCGAGCCGGGCGGTGTCGAGGTAGAGCGCGGTGGCCATCGGGGCTCCTCCCGCGGGGGAGGGACGGGCAAGTCCGATCCAAGGTCGTTGATCGGATCTTACCGCCCGGGCCCGGCTCGATCCAGCAGGTCGGCGTACGGCGTCGCGTAGAGCGACAGCCGCTCCCAGCGGTCGCGGGCCAGCTTCAGGTCGCGCGGGTCGAACTGCAGTACGAACCGCTGGGTCCGCGACTGGTCGTCCAGCTCCTGGATCCCGGTCGCCCGGTCGCCGTAGAGGCCGAAGTCGGCCACCAGGTCCGGCTCGTGGGCCAACTCCGATTCGCGCACTAGCGACAGCCAAATCCCGCGGTCGTTCTGCTCGTCGACCCACGGGCGGATGGTGGGCGAGGGGAGGACCGCCCCGGCGGGCCAGAGGTCATCCTTCAAAATTAGGACCCGCTCGATCCTCAAGCCCCGACGCACCAGGTCGTAGTTGACCCGCATGCTCTGCCGGCCCGGCCTGTCCTGCCAGTAGTCGCGGGTCTTGACCCACGCGACCGACTGGTACTCGCCCAGCCCCGGCTGCTCCAGGAGCCGCTCGTAGACGCAGCGCCACGCTTCGGTGGCGGAGAAGACGACGGTGCCGCGGGCCAAAGACCGGACCTCGCCGGAGAGCGAAGCGAGCTTCAGGAGCGCCACCTCGCGGAGCACGGGGTCGCCCTGGCGGGCGAGCTCGGCCAGCGCCTCGGCGATGACGCAGTACTGGTCGAACAGCTCGTGGTCCGGGGCGAGCGCCACCGGGACGCGGAGCCGCTCGAGCAGCTCGGCGCGACGCCGCTCCCGCCGGTCCTCCTGCTCGAGGTAGGAGACGAAGAGGCCGGCCAGGACGCTGACGCACGAGCCCAGCGCCGCGATCTGGACCGGCTGGGGGGCGAAGGCGGCGACCAGGGCCATGGCCAGGGAGCCGGCCAGGGCGGTGCCGCCGAACTTGAAGCTGAGGAGCGCGGAACGGCCCGCTCGGGGTTTCTCGTCCATGGCGGCACAGTACGACGAGGCCGGCGGGCAGACAAGCCGGGCGGGGCGGGACGCGGGCCCGTGCCGATGTGCGGCCCAACGGCCGAGCCCTTCGTATCAGGCCGGCCGCTTCGGCGCGAGCCACCGGCGGAGTTGGGACTCGGCCGCCCGCGCCTCCCGGAGCGCGGCCGTCGCCCGGTCTTCGTCCTCGAGCGCGGCCGGAGATTCGCCCGTCCTCAGGAGGTAGGCGAAGAGGGCGGCGGGCCGGTCTCCGACCCGGAGGCAATAGAACGCCGTCGCGAGGAAGCCGAAGTAGCGGGCCTCCGAGTCGACCAGGAGGCCGCGTGCAATAGCCTGGCCGTGGAGGCCCCGGAGTGACGGGACCGACCGTAGGTCGTCCTCTCGGATATCAGACAGCGAGGGCGACGGTCCCATCGCGTCCGATCGCGGATCGGGCCCGTCTCCCACACCAGGGGCGACGAGCGCCTCCCAGTCGATCTGCACGTTCTCGAACAGCTGAAGGACGGCCACGGGCGAGAGGATGCCCCATGTCCGGCATCCGGTCAAAGCTGCCGGACTTCGGTGGATCAACCCGAGCTTCGCTGCTCTAACGCTTCAAGAAGCGACGGGGTCCGGGCAGCCCGCAACCGCGCGGATTGCGACGGGATTTTAGGCCTGACATCCGATAACGTTCCATTATCGGATGTCAGAAGGGGGCCTATCCGGGGTGCGCGCGGCATCCCTCCTCGCGCGTCGTCGGGGCCCGTGATAGCCTGGCGGTGGAGGCGTGAGGGCGCATGGCGAAGGACGAAGACGACATTGCGAACGGCGTTCTAGTGCCCCGTCAAGTCTTGATTCTGGGGTAGAGCCGCTTCAGTTTCATGCGGGCGTCTTCGGCTCATGATTCCGGAGAGGTGGACGATACTTGCAGGCCACCCCCCCTGGTGATGTAATCACGACGAGTCGTGACGCACTCCGGAGGG
>MKTT01000034.1 GCA_001898385.1 Planctomycetales bacterium 71-10 | reverse complement strand
TCCGCGACCAGCCGAGCCCGCGCGCGGCGGCGATCGTCCCGCCCGCCGAGAGGACCACGTCGAAGAACTCCGACGCCAGGTCGTCGAGCCGTGCGAGGGCGTCCGGGTCGGTCTCGCCCGGGTCCAGGAACGGCCGCATGCGAATCCGCCCCTCGGCCGCGAAGACGTCCAGCGTCCACGTCAAGTCGCGGCGGCGGAGGACGTCCTGGAGCGAGCGGATCGTCGGCGCCAGGCGCTCGACCGGGACCGCCACGTCGTCCACGATCGTCGACGGGGCCGACCGCCCCCGGCCGCGGAGGAACAGCGGCTCGATCCGCCGCCGCAGGCCCGCCAGCCGCTCGCAGTCGGCGCGGCGATGGAACGCGACGGGGTCGGCCGAGAGCAGGCCGGTGCGGCCGGCCTTCTCGATCAGGAGTCGCGCCCGGGCGGCGACCTCGGCCGGCGAATCCCCCTCGAACTCGACCACCATCAGCGACTCGATCGACTCGCCGACGTGCTCGCGGACCAGCGGCTCGGCGTCCCTCGCCAGGCTCACGGACCGCCAGTCGTACAGGTCGCAGGCCGAGGGGGCGGTGTCGCCCCCGGTCAGGAACGGGACGCAGCCGGCGGCCTCGACCAGCCGCACGAACGGCAGGACGACCGTCGCGGTCGCGGCGGGGAGCGGGACCGTCCGCATCGTCGCGCGGACCACCATCGCCAACGTCCCCTCGGCCCCGCAGAGGAGGCGGGCCACGTCCACCCCCGCGTCGGTCGCCGCGGCCATCGCGTAGCCGGCGCGGTCGCCGCCGGGCCAGGGCTCCCGAGACGCGAGCCGGCGCTTGTAGATCCGGTGGAGCTTGCGGACGACCAGGCCCTTGTAGTCGGCCGGCTCGTCCTCGAACGCGGGCCAGGGCTCGAAGCCGACCTCGGCCGCCTCCCCCTGGGCGAAGACGACCCCGAGGCGGTCGACCCATCGGCTGGTCGGGCCGAACAGGCACGACCGCGCCCCCCTCGCGTCGACGCCGATCGCCCCGCCGATCGTCGCGGCCTCGGAGACGGCGGGCGTCGGCTCCAGGCGACGCCCCTGGGGGGCCAGCCGGGCGTTGACCGCGTCGACGACCACCCCGGCCTCGACCTCCACCCGGTCCTCGTCGATGGCGACGATCCGCCGGAGGTGGCGGCTGAAGTCCACCACCAGGCCCTCGCCGATCGCCCCACCGCCGACGTCGGTCGCGGCCCCGCGGGGGTGCAGCGTCAGGTTGTTCTCCGAGGCGTAGCGGGCGAGGGTCGCCACGTCCTCGGCCGTCCGGGGTGCCACAGCCCCCAGCGGGTCGACCTCGAACGGCCCGGCCCCCAGCGCATACGCGGCCCGGTCCAGGGGCTCGAAGTACAGTTCCCCCGTGACGATCCCGCGGAGGTCGTCGTAGATGCGGGCTCGGCGTTCGTCCACGTCTGCGATCGGACCTCAAGGGGAGGGGGACGGCGGGGAGAGGCTTACGTCGCGTCCGCGTCGGCCTCCGCCCCGGGCTCGACCGCAGCGGCCGAGGCCCCGCGGGCCCGCAACGCGGCGGCGCGGAGGCGTTCCTGGCGATAGCGCTCGTTCACGCCCAGGTCGAACGTGCGGAACCGCCCCCCGGGGTTGATCCCCGGGCCCCTCAACTGGCCGGAGCAGCGGTAGCAGACCACGACGTCCGGGACCCGGCGATAGAGCGCCATGTCCATCAGCACCGACGCGCCCAGCACCATGTAGGCCGACGACGGCCTCTCATAATACCAGAAGCCCGTGGCGACGGCGAATCCCGCGATCACGATCGCCAGCCCCATCGCGGTCGAGAAGTCCTTGCGGACGTACAGGTCGGCCCCGCCGCAGAGCGGGCAGGCGCGCAGCCCCGTCGAGGCGTCGAACGCGTCCGCCCTCAGTCCCCGCGCCGAGTTGCAGTGGCGGCAGATCGCCCGGCCGGCCGACTCGACGTCTTCGGTGTGGTCGATCATCCGGCATTCGGGGCATTCGAACGTCAATTCCATCGGACGGCCACGCCTCCCCCAGATCAGACGATCGCCGGAGCCCCGCGCGAGGCCGCCATCGAGGCCAGCTCGCCGGCCAGCACGAACCCCAGCGCGACGAAGAGGATCCCCGTCGCCGACTGGGTCGATCGGATGCCGGCCGCCTTCCACGCCAGCGGCGTCGCCACCGCCGGCCCCGCCAGCCCCAGCCCCCAGCGCACCGTCGCGAACAACCAGCCGGCCGGCACCCAGCCGGCGCCCAGCCCCCAGCACGCCAGGCCGGCCCGGACGGCCAACGCCAGGCCCATGACGGCGATCGCCCGCCGCAGCGGCCCGATCGCCGTCGTCGGCTCGGTCAGATACCGATGCCCCAGCAACATCGCGGCGAGCGCGGCCCCGATCAGGAACCCCGAACTCCCCCGGCCGACCGCATCCATCATCGGAGCCGGCCCGGCCGCCGAGATCGCCGCCAGGCCGGCGGCCGACGAGGCCGCGACCGTCGCCGTCGCCAGCCGCCCGGCGCGCCCCCGGCCGAGCGTCCAGGCCGCGACCCCCGCATAGGAGCCCAGGGCCGCCGCGAGCCCCGTCCCCGCCACCCAACCCCGACCGGCCTCCGTCCGGGAGGCCGTCACGGCGAGCGCCGAGAATCCCAGCAGGACCAGGCCGATGGTCCGGAGGAGGGAGTTCGGGAACCCCCGCCCGCCGACCGCGGTCGCGAGAGCCAGGCCGAACACCATCCGCATCGCGAAATCCGACAGCATGCACTCCATCCCAGGTCGACCGGAGGAGACGTCCCTCCAAGGACGTTACCCGAGGGATGGCCGGGCGTGACGGGTTCGTGCCACGAAAAGCTCAGCGACGCGACCCGAAGATGAGGGACATGACCTCGGATCGCGTGGCCGAGTTCTCCTTGAAGCCCCCGCGCACGGCGCTGGTGACGAAGGAGCTGTCCGGCTTCTGGACGCCCCGGATGGTCATGCAGCTGTGGCTGGCCTCGATCACGACGGCCACGCCGCGGGCGTTCAGCTCCTTCATCAGCAGGTCGGCCACCTGCTCGGTCAGCCGCTCCTGGAGTTGGGGCCGCTTGGACAGCACGTCGATGACGCGGGGGATCTTCGACAGCCCGACGACCTTCCCGTTCGGGATGTACGCCACGTGGGCCTGGCCGATCACCGGCAGCAGGTGATGCTCGCAGAAGCTCACGAGGCGGATGTCGCGGATCAGGACCATCTCGTCGCAGCGCTGGGTGAACAGCTTCTTCAGGTGGACGCGAGGATCCTGGTTGAGGCCCTGGAAGACCTCGGCGTACATGCGGGCCACGCGGTCGGGCGTCTCCAGCAAACCCTCGCGGTCGGGATCCTCGCCGACCGCCAGGAGGATCTCGCGGACGGCCCGGCGGATGCGGTCGAGGTCGAAGGGCCGGTCGGGCGTCGTTTCGGGCTCGGACATGGATGGCGGGCTTTCTCGGGGGAGGGAGGGCGCGGGGCTCGGGCGCAAACCGCAATCCAGTCACAACTTGAGCCGGGCCACAGCCGAAATTCTAAGCTCGAACCCGGCCGAAATCAAGGACGCCCGGCCGGGCGTCAGTTCGAGCTGAAGGGGGGCGGGAACGTCCGCCCGAGGGGCAAGGTGGGGGTCATCTCGGCGATCCATCGGAGGAGCAGGCCCACCCGGGCATGGACGTCGGGCTCGGCCAGGAGGCGCTGCTTCTGGGCGCCGTGGATGGGCAGGCTGTGCGCCATGATGTCGGCGAGGGCCCCCAGCGACTCGGCCGACTCCAGGAGCCGGAAGAACTCGTCGTCGATCTCGGCCGCCGCGCCGATCGCCTGGCGGAAGCTCTGGATCAGCGACCGACGGGCCTCGGGCCCGTCGGGGGCGGACCGGGGCTCGTCCTCGATCACGACGGCCTCGGCGACCCGGTAGGGCCGGTCGGGGTCGAGGATCTCGCGGACCAGCCGGACCCGCTTGCGGCCCAGGAGGAGGAGGTTGTATCGGCCGTCGGCCAGGCGCTCATGGTGGATGATCCGCCCCAGGCAACCCACCGGCTCGACCGGCGGCGTCGGCCCGTCGCCGCCCGTCAGGCCGACCGTCGCGATCAGCCTGTCGCCCTCCAGCGCATCCGCGGTCATCCTGCGATAGCGCGGCTCGAAGATGTGCAGCGGCGCGACGACGTGGGGGAACATCACCACCCCCGGCAGCGGGAACAGCCTGACCCGGCCCGAGAACCCCTTGAGATCCATGTCGTCCATATCCCCATCTTGACAGCCCCCGCCGCCCAACGCCACATTCAACGCCCTCGACGCTGAGGGGCGAGGCGGAGGCGGCCGTCATGGCGAAGAAGAGGACCCGGGAGGAGGTCGACCCGAAAGGCCAGGGCCGCCGCGTCGTCAAGGCGCTCAAGGAGGCCTACCCCGAGGCGACCTGCGCCCTGGTGCATGAGGGGCCGTTCCAGCTCCTCGTCGCCACGATCCTCTCGGCGCAATGCACCGACGCCCGGGTGAACATGGTCACGCCCGAGCTGTTCCGCCGCTTCCCGGACGCGAGGGCGCTCGCCGCGGCCGACCGCGCCGACGTCGAGGAAGTCATCCGGTCGACCGGCTTCTTCCGGGCCAAGGCGAAGAACATCCAGGGGATGGCCGTCGCGCTCCTGGCCGACCACGGCGGCGAAGTCCCCCGGGACCTGGACGCCCTGACGGCCCTCCCCGGCGTGGGGCGGAAGACGGCGAACGTCGTCCTGGGGACCGCCTTCGGCCTGGCGACCGGCGTGGTCGTCGACACCCACGTCAAGCGCCTGGCCTACCGACTCGGCCTGACGAAACGTCGGGCCCCGGAGCAAGTCGAGCGCGACCTGATGGCCATCGTCCCGCGCGAGGAGTGGGTCGACCTGAGCCATCGCCTGATCCAGCTCGGCCGCCGCGTCTGCCTGGCGCGCAAGCCCCGCTGCTCCACCTGCACCATGGCCGCGTTCTGCCCTCGGGCCGGCGTGACCTCCTCCGCCTGAGCCGCCGGCCCCCCTACCGTCGCGCGGCCCCGGCCGCTATCATGGTCCGGAAGCCGAAAGGACCCGGGGCGGCGAGACGGCCGAGGATCGGACGACATCATGCACATACTCGACATTTTCGACGCGAACCCGACCACCTTCAGCTTCGAGTTCTTCCCGCCGAAGACCGACAAGGCGTCGGCCGATCTATTCGAGAACATGGCCAGGCTCCAGGAGTTGCAGCCGTCGTTCGTCTCGGTGACCTACGGGGCCGGCGGCTCGACCCGCGAGCGCACCCACGACCTGATCGTCCGGATCCAGCAGCAGACCGCCCTCACGGCCGTCTCGCACCTGACCTGCGTCTGCCACAAGGAGGACGAGCTGGCGGGCATCCTCGACCGCTACGCCGCCTCGGGCATCGAGAACATCCTGGCCCTCCGCGGCGACCCGCCCCGGAACCTCGAAGGCTACGACCGCGACGCCGACGCCTTCCAGTACGCCGACCAGCTCGTCCGCTTCGTCCGCTCGCGGCCCTCGCCCGACTCGCGCGGCTTCGGCGTGGGCGTCGCCGGCTTCCCGGAGGGTCACCCCGGCACGCCCAATCGCCGCGAGGAGATGGACAACCTCAAGCGCAAGGTCGACGCCGGCGCCGACTACATCTGCACCCAGCTCTTCTTCTGCAACGACGACTTCTACGACTTCCGCGAGCGCTGCGACCTCGCCGGGGTCAAGGTCCCGATCCTCGCCGGGATCATGCCGATCACCTCGCGCGAGACCATGCTGCGGATGTACGAGCTGGCCCTGGGCGCCCGCGTGCCGGCCAAGCTCCTCCGGGCCGTGGACCGCTGCACCGACAACGAGTCCGTCGCCAAGGTCGGCGTCCACTGGGCCACCGAGCAGTGCCGCGACCTGCTGGACAACCAGGTGCGGGGCCTGCATTTCTACACCCTGAACCGCTCCGACGCGACCCGGCGGATCTACGAGAACCTGGGCGTGAAGGACTCGCTGGCCCTCGCCGGCCGTCGCCCCGCCTGACCCGACCCGACGGGACGCCCCGGATGGACGACCTCGCGCGAAGGCTCAAGGGTCGGGCCCTGGCCCTGGGCTTCGACCGAGTGGGGATCGCCCCCGCGCAGGCCCCGCCGGGCTACCCCCACTTCCTCGCCTGGCTCGACGCCGGCCGCGGGGCGGGCATGGGCTACCTGGCCGACCACGCCGGGGCCCGCGCCCACCCGGGCGCGATCCTCGAAGGCGTCCGCTCGGTGGTCATGGCCAGCCTGGTCTACGGCGGGAGGTCGGGCCAACCGGCCGTCGGCAAGGTCGCGCGATACGCCCGCGGCGCCGACTACCACACGGCCCTCCGGGGCCGGCTCGAACTCCTCGCCGAATGGCTCCGCGACGAGGCCCCGGGCGTCTCGGCCCGGGCCGTCGTCGACACGGCCCCGCTGATGGAGCGCGACTTCGCCCGCCTGGCCGGCCTGGGGTGGATCGGCAAGAACACGATGCTGATCGACCGGAAGCTGGGGAGCTTCACGGTCCTCGGGGCCCTGCTGGTCGACGCCGACCTGGAGCCCGACGCCCCGCACGCCTCGTCCCACTGCGGCACCTGCACCCGATGCCTGGACGCCTGCCCCACCGGGGCCTTCGACGGCCCCTACCGGCTGGACGCCCGCCGCTGCATCAGCTACTGGACCATCGAGCACCAGGGCCCGATCCCCGACGCCGCCGCCGGCGAGCTGCACGGCTGGGCCTTCGGCTGCGACGTCTGCCAGGACGTCTGCCCGTGGAACCGCAAGGCGCCCGCGGCCCGCATCCCCGAATTCGCCCCGCGGCCGGAGTGGGAGGCCCCCGACCTGGTCGAGTGGCTCACGCGGTCGAAGTGGCGATGGAAGCGGCTGCTCACCAACTCGGCCCTGCGCCGCGCCGGCCGGTCCGGGCTGGTCCGCAACGCCGCGCTGACGCTGGGCGTCGCCGGCCGCGTCGACGCCGTCCCCGCCCTGGCCGCCCGCCTGGCCGACCCCAAGGAAGACCCGACGATCCGCCACGCCGCGGCCTGGGCGCTCGGGCGCATCGACGCCCCCGAGGCGCGGGCCGCTCTCGACGCCCACGCCCGGGGGTGACGCCCGGCGGCCCGCCGGCGATCAGGTCGCCTTGGTCGGGATCGTGTTGACGACCTTGGGCGGGTTGGTGCTGTAGGTGACCGCGGCGATGCCGCCGCTGATCGACTGGCCGAAGGCGTCGGCGGTGGTCACCTTGAAGGTGTTCGACCCGTCGCCGAGCGGGACGTCGATGCTGTACTGGCCGTCGGCCCCCACGGTCGTCGACCCGCCGGGCGACTTGCCGTCGATCTCCGTGAACGTGATGGTCGCGTCGGGCGAGGCGGCCCCCGTGAACTTCACGTTCCGCTGGTCGGTGACGCGGTCGGAGATCCCCGTGTCGCTGGCCGGGTCGAGGTTGACGCTCGTCACCGGGCTGATGGTCGTCCTGGCCCCGATGTTCTGCCCGGCCATCCGGACGTCCTTGGCGTCGATCTTGCCGTCGCGGTTGGCGTCGGCGTCGAACGAGTAGCCGTCGTCGGTCGAGCTGCGGCCGAACTTCGAGGCGATCGCCGCCACGTCGTCCTTCGAGACCACGCCGTCGCCGTCGACGTCGCCCGGCAGGTAGAAGCCCAGCAGGTAGCCGCCGGTGTCCGCGGTCGCCCCCTTCACCTGCACCTGATAGGCCGCCGGGCCCTTGCCGGCCTTCGGGAGCTGCACGGTCGTCGTCACGGCCGAGCTGAGCGGCGTGCCCATGCCCTGGGCCTTCACCAGCGCCTGCGAGTAGCGCGAATGCTGGAAGGCGACGTTCCGGCCGTTGGCCGACTTGATCGCCGAGACCACCGGCTTCACCGACGAGCTGGGGTCGGCCGCCACGTCGATCCCCAGCGTGATCCGGCCGCGGTTCCCGGCCGTGAAGTGGGTGGAATCCAGCTTCACGTCGACCGTCGAGACCTTGTTCGCCTCGGCCACCGTCCCCGGGACGATGGCGAACGTGCTCCCCATCCCCGCGCTGAGGACGCGACGGTCCTCCAGCGTGTCGACGGCCAGGCCGGGCTTGCGACTCTTCCGCGGCTGCGCCTGAAACTTGAACATATTCGGAAGCCCTCCTGGACCGGCGTTCGGCGGGCGATCGTTCGCATCGCGATCCGCCCACCCCGCCGTCGATCGGTCGATCGAGATCGCATCGGACTGAGACCCGCGACCGCTCCTCCCTCCTCCGAGGCGAGGTGCAGTCGTCATGGTCCTCTTAGATCGACCGCCAGGAGCCGACTCTTCAGCCTGATCGCGAAATCCGCGAGAATCCGCAAGACCGCCCCAGACAGCCCCGCAAACGCCGACGGCCGGCCCCCTCATGGCGAAGGGGTCGGCTCGGCGGAGGGTCAGTCGAGATCCGGCTCACTTCGCCGCCAGGTTCCCGCGCGAAACCCCGAGCTTCGGGGCGGGGATGACGGAGGCGGAGGCGGAGGCCGAGACGGGGACGGCCTCGACGTCGACGGGCGAGGTCGCGGAGGCCCGCAGCCGCCAGGCGACGGCGGCGAACAGGACGAGGGCCGCCCACATGAACATGCCGTAGCCCTGGGCGATCTCGTGCCCCTTGCCGTGCGCGAACAGCCCGCCGAACTCGCTCGACGTGCTGGCCATGAACAGGAAGGAGGCCGCCAGCGCCGCCAGGATCCCGCCCCGGGCCCTCGGCGAAGTCCGCGGCGAGAACAGCTCGGACATCAGGTAGATGAACGGGAAGACCAGCGTGACGAAGTGGTGCTTCCAGCTCCGCTCGGAGAGGAACAGCATCGTCAGGACCACCAGCGCGACCTCGCCCATGTAGCGGACGTTCGTGCGGTCGGGATCCTTGGCCCGGCAGAAGAACGCCAGCAGCCCGATGAACCCCAGGCTGACCGCCTTCACCAGCACGGCGACCACGTTCGGCGGCAGCGCCGCGACGTTCAGGTCGAACTGGACGTCGTAGCGGTCGGTCCCGGGTTGGATCTCGGTGAGGAGCCGGGTCATCACGCCCACCATCGACTGGTTCGCCTCCTGCGGGCTGGCGTTCCCCTCGACGATGAACGGGGTCACGATCCGCTGGCACCAGGTCGACAGGCAGAGGGCGTTGAACCGGGGCCCGACCACCGCGCTCGGGACGACCAGCAGGAAGAGGACCAGCCCGGCGAAGGTCCACCCGACCGTCCGCCACGACCGCTTGTACATGAAGTACGGGACGAACAGGGCGGGCGTCACCTTGAAGGCGATGGCCAGCCCGAGCATCAGCCCGGCCGCGTCGTCCCGGCCCTTCCGCCACGCCTGGTACATCACGGCGAGGAAGAAGAGGATGAGCAGGTTGATGTTGCCGTGGTGCAGGTCCCCCAGGATCGGCCGGAGCGCCAGCAGGAGCACGCCCGTCTGGAAGAACGGCGGCAGGGGTTCGCCCCGCACCCGGACCGCGCCGAAGCCGATCATCAGCGTGACCGTCGTCAGCGCGGCCTTGATGAGGAACCAGCTCATGGCCGCCGCCACGGGGGGCAGGGTCATGAGCGGGTAGAGGGTGATCGGCATGATCGGCGGGTTCGGGAAGTACATCCGATCGTAGATGTTCGTCCCTTGCCAGAACTGGAGGATCTGCGGCTGCCAACGGACGAAGGCGCTGCGAGAGTCCGCCGCCTTGGGGTAGTAGAAGGCGGCGGCGATCACGATGATGGTCGCCCACAGGCCCCAGAAGAAGGCGCTGGTGGAGCGTCCGGCGGCGCGGCCCTCGGCTCGGGCGTCGATCTCGGGCACAGCGTACTCCCTCCCTGGAGAAAGCCGCGCGGGACGAATTCCGCAGGCTGGGCGTGCTTCGTCGCGGACTATGATGTTCCTCTCGCCGGGCTGACGCGACGTTCAGGGGGCCCGGAACGGCGGCGCCATCTCCAGCGTCGCCCCGCGAACCCCCGCGTCGGGCTTGATCCGGATGAATGGGACCGGATCCCCCTCCGCGAACTCCTCGTCGACCGGCGCGGCCGGCCTGGCCTGCAAGCTCGGGACGGAGTGATACCGCAGGACGACGGAACCGTCAAGATCGGGGGCCATGTCCCGGACGACCGACCGGCCCGGGGCCGCCTCCACCTCGCCGCGCCCCGGGGCGGTGGACGGTCGGGTCGACGGCGAGCCGTCGCACGGACGTCCTTCTCCCCTTCGGGGTGCTTGCATAAGCCTTCGTCCTCGATCCGATCGTTCGTCGCTCTCGATGCATGCGGCTCGCCCCCCGTCCGGAGCCCTGCCGCCCGGGAGACGCGGCACGCCGCCCCCGACGCCTTGGGTCCGTCCGCGGCGACGACGACCGAACCCATCGGACACAAATCAATTCACACCAACGACTTGCCGCCGAACACAGTGGGTCCGATCGTCGAGATCGTCATCGTTTTCCCCCCGACACTCCTCGCCGAACACCACCGGGATTGATCGGGAACAGTGGCCCGGCCGGGCCACTGTTCCTTCAAAAGACTTACGTCGATCCCGGGTGGTGTTCCGCGAGGAGTCTCGTTTTCCCCCGACATTTCGCCGCCCGAGGCCTCCGGACGGCACCGCCCGACGGGGGGCTCGCCGAACGCCCGCCGCCCCCGCGTCGCACGCCCCGCGCAGCCTGGCCTGGGGGCTCGCCCTCGGCCTCTTCATCGATCCGGTCGGCTTGTCAAGGAGCGCGCAAGGCTACGGTCCCCGGCATGATCCGCGGCCCCGGCGTCGCGATTTCAGGATTCCGCCCCGATCGCGAAAAATCCCCGCCCGGCCGCCGGCCCTTGACGCCGAGGCCCGACCTACGCAACAATCCGTACCTCATGTCGCGTAGGGTTCGTCCCGGGGTCCGATCACGGAGGGAGGCGTCGATGGCGGGGCGGAAGGTGCTGGCGATGACGGAGCGGCAGTTCGCCGTACTCCGGGTGCTGTGGGAGCGCGGGCCGCTGACGGTGCGGGGGCTGATGGAGCACCTGCCGCGCGGGGACCGGCAGCCGTACACGACGGTCCTGGGGCTGCTCCAGCAGATGGAGAAGGCCGGGCTGGTGGGCCACGAGAAGGACGGCCAGGCGCACGTCTACCGGCCGTCGGTCTCGCGGCGCGAGGCGACGGGGAGCCTGCTGTCGGACTTCCTCGCGCGGTTCTTCCACGGCTCGGCCGAGAGCCTGATCCTCGGCCTGGTCGACGCGGAGCAGATCGCGGCCGACGACCTGCGGGCGATCGAAGCCAAGCTGGCCGAGGAAGGGCAGGGGACCGAACCCGAAACGAAGCCGACCCCGAAGCGGAGGAAGAAGCCATGAGCGACCGCCTCGCGGGCCTCTTGCTGTGGCCCCTGGCCGACGTCTCGATCCGATGGGGCCTGCTCATCCTGGCCCTCGCCGCCTGGTTCGCGATCCGCCCGCCGCGACGGGCCGCGACGCGGCACCTGCTCTGCGTCGCCGCGATGCTCGTCGGCCCGGCGCTGATGCTGACGCCACGGTGGGACGCCTACGTCTACGGCGTCCGGCCGACGGCCGCGGCGGATTTCGCGCCGATCCCCGCCCCGGACTTCTCGCAGATGCGACCGCTCACGCCCGCCCAGGTCGAGGCGATCGAGGCCCGCGTCGCGTCCGAGGCCCGATCCACGCCGCCGAGGCCCGCCGCCCCGGTCGATTGGCCGGGCGTCGCCGCGAAGGCCGCCGTCGCCGCGTGGCTGGCGGGGACGCTGCTGATGCTCGCCCGGCTCGGCCTCGGGGTGCGGGCGATGCGACGATGGGCCCGCCGGGCGACCCCCGCGACGGCCGACGACCTGGCGAGGCTCGACGCCTGCCGCACGGCCCTGCCGACCTCGCGGCCGGTCCGGCTGATGCGGCATCCCGAGGCCGCCGCGCCCGTGATGGTCGGCGGGAGACGCCCGACGATCATGATCCCGCCCGACTGGGACGCCTGGCCCGCCGACCGCCGCCGCGCGGCCCTGGCCCATGAGCTGGCCCACGTCCGCCGATATGACGACGCGAGCAAGCTCCTGGAGGAGCTGGTCCGCGTCCCGATGTGGTTCCACCCGGCCGTCGCCTGGCTGCTGGCGAGGCTCGACCGCGAGCGCGAACTCCTGTGCGACGAGGCCGCCGTGGCGGCCGGCGACGACCCGAAGGGCCTCGCCCGGCTGCTGCTGGACCTCTCCCGATCCCCGTCGCCCCGCCGCCTCCCGTCCGCCTCACTCCCGTTCCTGACCCGCCGGACCACGGCCGTCCGGATCCGGCGACTCCTGGAGGACGACATGCCGCGCACCCTCTCGCGCCCGTCCCTCGCCCGCACCCTGCTCCTCGGCCCGACGGCCCTCGCCGCCCTGCTGGCCCTGGGGACGCCCCGCGTCCGCCCGGCCTCCGCGCAGGACGCATCGGCACCGCTGAAGGGCTTCGCCGACATCGTCGCCCGGCTGGACGAGGCCCCCGCCGGCCGCCTGATGGTCGGCGTCGGCTCGGAAGAACCGGCCGCTTCGCCCCCGACCTCCGAACAGAAGCCCATCGAGGGCACGATCGTCGATGCCGACGGCAAGCCGATCGCCGGCGCGACGGTCCTCGTCGACGCCGACTCCGGGCGGCGCACGCTGACGACGGACGACGCGGGGCGGTACTCCATCCCGGGCGAGGTCGGCAACGTCAGGCTCTACGCCTCGAAGCCGGGCTACACCCCGGCCTCGGTCCTCGGCGTCTCGGCCAGGGACGAGGAGTCGCGGCGCACGATCAGGCTGGTCCGGCCCGCGGTGTTCTCCGGCGTCCTGGTCGACGAGGCGGATCGGCCGATCGTGGGGGCGACCGTTCGCGTCGACCAGACGGATTCGACCAGCCCCGCGGTGATCGCCGGCCCCTGGAAATACCGGAGCCACAGCTACCGATTCCCGCCGGAGGGGACGAAAGGGACGGAGTTCGAGCGGCTCCTGACCGCGACGACCGACGACGACGGGGCGTTCGTGCTCCCCGAGGCGGCCGAGGACGGGGCCTGGATCCGGTTCGAGATCACCGACGCCGGCGGTCGTCGTCGCCTGCTCCGCCGGCCGGAGCGCCAGGCTCGGGGAGGGACGAAGGAGCAGTCGGGATTCGTGAAGGTCGGCGACGGCGTCCGGCGTCGGCTCGTTACTCTCGAAGGGGCGAAGATCGAGGGCCGGGTCGTCTCGCGGGTCCCGGGCCTCGACCTATCCAAGCTCAGCGTCCAAATTCGACCGAGCGCATCCGCCCCGAATTTCCGCGAGTCGTTCGATCGACGCCCGGTTTGGGCCCGGATCGACGCCGAGGGCCGATTCTCCCTCGAAGGGCTCGATTTGGGGTTGGTCGACGTCGAGGCGACCGGGTTCGGCGCGAGGAAATCGTGGATCTGTCGGCCCGCGCGTCGCGTCGACCTGGTCAATGGCCTGACCGCCACCGCGACCGTCGAGGTGATCCCCGGCGTCGAGGTCGTCGGCAAGGTCGTCTCCGAGAGGACGGGCGGCCCGATCGCCGAGGCCATGATCCAGATCGAGGACGTCGCCGAGGGCGGGGATGGATCCCGCTCGCTCATCCTTCAGACCGACGCGGCGGGCCGCTACTCATGCCGCCTCCTCGCCGGCCGGACCTATCCCGTGTCGCTCCAGGCCCTCCCCGCGGGCTATCGGGCTTCGAAATGGTCTCAGTCGCTCTCCGTCCCCGAAGGGGCGACGACGTTCGACGGCCCGACCTTCCAGGTGTCGGACTCCGGCCCGATCTCCGGCCGGCTCCTCGACGCCGACGGTCGGCCGATCGCCGGGGCGAGGGTGGAGTTCCTGACCATCGCCCCGCCCCCGGCGAACGAACGGCCTTCCTCGCGCACCGACGACGGCGGGGCGTTCCACCTCCCGGCCGTCCCCGGCCTGGGCGAGCCCGGCAAGCCGATCGCCCTCTGGATCGAGCTGAAGGACGGGCGGAAGTTCAAGGCCGACGCTGCGCCGGACGCCGCCGGCGAGTACGTCGTGAAGTTCGCCCCCGACGCTGCGGGTGGGCTGAAGGGGGCCGTCGTGGATCCCGACGGCAAGCCGGTCGCCGGGGCGAATGTCTTCATCCGCGTCGAGGATCCCAAGACCTTCGAGCCCCTGCGCTGGTGGTCGGCTCGCTCGGGGGAGGACGGCGGATTCGCGTGGGAGGGGGCGAAGGGCGTCGGGCGCGTGACCCTCATCGTCTCGGCGCCGGGATTCGTTCAGGCGGAACGGCGCGACGTCCGCGTGCCGACGGACGCGCTCAAGATCACCCTGGAGGCGCCGCGGGAATTCCGGGGGGTGCTCGTCGATCCCAAGGGCCGGCCGATCGCCGGCGCCCGGGTGCGCATCGAACAGTCCTTTCCGCACCTCACGGGCGAGGGGAAGGACGGCGCAACGTTCCAAGGTGTCGCCGTGGGCACCTTCTCATCGTCCACGACGGAGGGCGAGAGTTCGTTCACGTTCTCCGCCTTCACGCCCCCCAGCGAGGTCGAGACGGCCGCTGACGGGTCGTTCGCCGTCCCTTCGGCCCTGAATTCGCCCCGGATGGCGTTGAAGCTCAGGGCGACGCGCGACGGCCGGCCGCTGGCGCCGCTCTCGCCGCCCCGTCAGAAGGCGAGGGTGTTCAACGGCCTGATCGTCGTGGACGCGGGGGAGCGGCCGGAGATCGTCGTGGGCCCGGGAGGCCGCGTCGAGGGGCGGGTCGTCTCGCAGGTCGACGGCCTCGACCCGGCGACCCTGACGGCGACGGCCCGGGGACCGAGGGGCGACGTCGTCTCTGCGCCGGTCGACGGCGAGGGCCGGTTCGTCCTGGAAGGGATGGACGAGGGCGAATGTCACGTCGGGCTCCGCGGGCCGGGCGAGGGGCGGGACTGGACGTGGATCCGGCCGACGCCCCGGGCGCTGGAATCGGGGAAGGCCGCGGCGGTCGTCGTCGAGGTCGTGCGCGGGGTGGAGGTCCGCGGCCGGGTCGTGGTGCGGGGGACCGACGAGCCGGCCCCGGGCGTGGGGGTCGCGATCACTCCCGGCCGCGAGGCGGCCCGTCCGTCGACCGTGGCGACCGCCGACGCCGACGGCCGCTACGCCCTCCGGCTGCCGCCGGGGGCGGCGATCCTCTCGTTCCATCGCCCCGCAGAACAGTTCGCGGGCCTGCAAGTCCAGCCGGAGCGGCGGCTGGAGATCCCCGAGGCCGCGACCTTCGAGGCGCCGGACGTCGAGGCGGAGCGGGCCGTCACGATCCACGGCCGCGTGGTCGACGCCCGCGGCGCGGCGGTCGCGGGGGCGACGCTGATCGTGAGCGGCTCCACGCGGCCCGCCCCCGCAGAGTCGTCCGTGGCGGTCTTCGCGCCGACGAAAGGCGACGGCTCGTTCCGGTTCCGGCCGGGGGCCGCGACCGTCCCCCCCGGCGAGGAAGTCCAGCTCCACGTCATGACGGATGGCCGGGCGAGCCGGGTGGCGGTGGCCCCGGACGCCGAGGGCCGAGTGGAAGTCGTCCTTCCCTCTCCTTCGGAATGAGCCCCCGGGTCGGATGGGGCTTCCTCCTTGCTTCGGCCCCCGGGGACGGGCAAGATGGCGCGAGGCCCGCGGCAACGGCGGGCCTCGCCGACCCTGCCCGTGCGAGCCCGATCCATCCCCGCCCACGACGGCGGGCGCGTGCGACGCCCGCCCGAACCTCGCGCGAGGACGTCCCCCAGACCGAGGGAGCCCCCCGATGACCGGACCCGTTTCCAACGCCGAAGGCCGGGCCGAGACCGGCCAGACCCGGCGCGACTGCCTGAAGACGGCGGCCCTCGCCGGCGCGGCGTTCGCCGTGCCGACGATCGTGCCGGCCTCCGCCCTGGGACGCGACGGCACCGTCGCCCCCAGCGAGAAGATCGTCATGGCCGGGATCGGCCTGGGCCCCCGCGGCCAGTACGTCCTCGACTGGATGAGCCCCGAGAAGGACGTCCGGTTCGTCGCCATCGCCGACGTCCAGAAGTCGCGCCGCGACGAGGTCAAGGCGAAGATCGACAAGCACAACGGCGACCAGGACTGCAAGACCTACGCCGACTTCGAGGAGATGCTGGCCACCCGGCCGGACATCGACGCCGTCCTCATCGCCACCGGCGACCGCTGGCACTCCCAGGCCGCCATCCGCGCCATGCGGCTGGGCAAGGACGTCTACTCCGAGAAGCCGTCCAGCATGACCGTCGCCGAGGGCCGCGCCGTCGTCGAGACGGCGAAGCGCTACGGCCGCGTCTACCAGACCGGCACCCAGCGCCTCAGCGAGGGCCCGTTCCGCCAGATCATCGAGCTGTCCCGGCAGGGTAAGCTCGGCAAGATCCACACCGTCCGCGCCCACATCGCCCCGTGGGACTCCGCCGACCTGAGCTACGCCTGGCTCCCCGAGGAGCCGCTGCCGCCCAAGGACGAGCTGAACTGGGACGCCTGGCTGGGCGGCTGCCCCTGGCGGCCGTTCAACAGCAGCTACACCAAGGGGGGCTGGCGCGGGCACTACGACTTCCACACGAGCTGCATCGGCGAGTGGGGCGCCCACACATTCGCCCAGGGCCAGGCCGGCATCGACGCCCTGGACACCTCGGCCGTCGAGTACGGCTACGTCAAGAACGTCTCCGGCGACGGCATGGTCACCACCTTCGCCTCCGGCGTGAAGATGATCCTCCAGCGCGAGGGCTGGCGCGGCTCCTGCGGCATGACCTTCGAGGGGACCGAGGGCTCGGCCTCGTGCGCCGACGGCTACGAGAAGCCCGACGTCTCCTCGCCCGCCCTGGCCGCCGAGGGCGAGAGGCTGCTGGCCGAGTACGTCGAGAAGACCGGCAAGCCGATGAACCACGTCCGCGACTTCTTCAACTGCGTGAAGTCCCGCCAGGAGACCGTGGCCAACCCCGAGGTCATGCACCGGACGATGTCGACGGTCCACGCGGCCAACGTCTGCATGTGGCTGCGCCGCGACGTCCAGTTCGACCCGGTCCGCGAGGAGTTCGTCGGCGACGCCGAGGCGAACCGCTTCCTCACCCGGGCCCAGCGCGCCCCCTGGATCATCTGAGACCCCGACGAGGAGCCCGAACATGAAGACGAAGACCGCCGTTCTCGCCGGGGCCGCGCTCCTGGCCGCCTCGTCGTCGGCGCTCGCCCAGAAGGCGTCGCAGTCGGCCGGCAGCCGCAAGCGGAAGAGCCAGGACGAGCTGATCGAAGCCCTCCAGAAGCCCGACGCCACCCGCAAGGACAAGGCCGACGCCCTCCGCGTGCTGGCGCAGGTCGGCGACGGCGAGTGCCTGAAGGTCGTCGCCCCGCTGCTGAAGGACGAGGATCTGGCCGACATGGCCCGCTACGCGATCGAGCCGATCCCCGACCCGGCCGTCGACGACGCCCTCCGCGCCGTCGTCGCCGAGGCGACGGGCCGGCCGCTCGTCGGGGCCATCGGCAGCCTGGGCGTCCGCCGCGACGCGAAGGCCGTCCCCGCCCTGGCCGCGAAGCTGGGCGACTCCGACGCCCAGGTGGCGATCGCCGCCGCGAAGTCGCTGGGCTGCATCGGCAACGCCGCCGCCGCCCAGGCGCTCCAGGACGCCCTCCCCAAGGCGACCGGCTTCGCCCAGGCCGCCGTCGTCGAGGGCCTGTTCCGCGCCGCGGAATCCCTCGCCGCCCAGAAGCAGTGCCAGGCCGCCGCCGGCCTGTACGACGCCCTCGCCAAGTCCTCCCCGCTCGACTGCACCAAGAAGGTCGCCGCCGAACGCGCCGAGGCGCTGCGGAAGTCGTCCTGAGCACGTCCGCGTTGAACGACGAAGGCCGGCCGCCCCATCGGGGGCGCGCCGGCCTGGTTTTCTTCGGGTCGCCGCGGATGGCACAATCCTGCCGCCGCGAGATCTCCCCCCCCGGCGTCAGTCCTGAATCACGATGGTCGCAATCACGTCCGCGCCCTTGAACTCTTTACGCGTGTCGGGATCGTGCAAGCCGGCCAGCCCCTGCTCGGGCGGGAGGCCGAACCAGGTCAATTGCAGCCTGTATTGGCCGGGGGGGAGCGGGAGTTCCAGTCGGTCGACGAAGGTCGTCTCCAGCTCCTGCTCGTCTCCGAGCGTGAAGACCTGGTCTTCGTAGGTCTTCTCGTACAACGGGGACGTCATGTCTCCGGGGACGAACACGCGAACGGCCCACACGAATTGCATATTCGGGCGGGTGTCCGAGATTGTCGCTTTCGCGTCCAGGAGGACCGTCCGCCCCTGGACGACCGGTCCGTCCCAGGCGAGCGAACCGCCGCCGAGGATTCGCCCCACGTTCTCGACGGCCGGCGGCGGCGGGTCGCCCGGCCGAGTTATGACCGTCCTGGACCCGCCTCCGGGGACTGCGGGGGCGGCTTGCAATTGCGACCCCCTGGCGATCGAGATCACCTTGGAGGTCGTGACCGACGTGACGATCCCCAGGACCGCCAAAGCCCCGAACTTACCGAAAGTCGTGAGCCGCATACAGGATGCTCCTATCGGGAGACATGATGAATCCGAAGTTGAGACGACGACTTCCGCCTTCGAGTTCCCACGGTGGACTGGCCATAGTATCAGGAATCGGGAACCGTGTATTCTTGATAGTTTGATCCTGTATAATCACCATCACACCCGAGTGGAGTTCCATTCGCCTGAAGAGTCGGATCCCACCGTTTCGCATAGACAAGCGTCCTGTATTTAAATCCATTCATAATAATCCCGGTTGGCAATCCCGTGACTGTCGTCGTCAAGTTGATGGTATTGTTGGTAGTTCCGCAAGCGTACGACGGAGACATGTGAGCATTCTCGTTATAGCTGCCGCCGAGGTCATACCAATCCGCCTTCCCGCCCCCTACCTAGGCCGTGTTGACTGTCCGAGGGCTGATCCGGTAAGGATTTAAGGCGGATCGACGACCGAGGACGGAGCCGCCCGCCATGCGATA
>MKTT01000033.1:835-19341 GCA_001898385.1 Planctomycetales bacterium 71-10 | reverse complement strand
ATCCTCGGTGGGGCCCTGCACGCAGTTCAGGCACTTGGCGAAGATGCGGGCCATCGACGTCTTGCCGACGCCTCGGGTGCCGCAGAAGAGGTACGCCTGGGCCAGCCGGTTCAGGCGGATGGCGTTGCGGAGGGCCTGGACGACATGGTCCTGGCCGACGACGTCTTCGAACCGCTGGGGGCGGTATCGGCGGGCGACGACCGTGTAGCCGTCGGCGGCGGGGCCTTGCGACACGGGCCGGCGCTCCCTCGTGAGCGAGGTCGGCCCCGGGCGTCCCGTCCGGGCGTCACCTCGATTCGGTTCCATCCGTCGGGCACGCCCGACCTGCGGGGGCCTGGGAGAGCCGGGGAGGTTCTCCCGCGCACATGAGGGTGATGCTTATGGCTGCTGCGTTCCCGCCCTGACCAAGTTCACAAACCCCCATTGCCCGGGTCCCCCCCGGCTCACCCGGACCCCCGCCGCGGACGGGCGTCTGGTGAGCCTCCATTCTGCGGTACGCCCCCCCGCGACGCAAGGCCAACCGTCGCGGGGAGACGCGCGGGAGCCGGGGGTCAGGCCCCCTTCTTGCGGGTCGAGCCCAGGGCCAGCAGGCCATAGGCCGTGACGAGGTTCGCATCCCCTTCCATGAAGCCGTCGGTGGGGTTGACCCACTCGCCGTTGGGGCCCTGACGCCTGGCCAGGGCGGCGGTCAGGTCGGCCCGCCAGTCGTGCTTCGCGCCGGCGGCGTCGACGAACTCGTCGGAGCCCAGCAGGGCCATCGCCTTGCCGAAGACGACGTAATAGTAGTACAGCCCGCGCTGGCCCAGGCCCGGGTTCTCGTCGACGGTGTAATGCTTCTTAATGTATCCCAGGGCCGCCTTGGCGCGGGGGTCTTCCGGGGTCAGGCCGGCGTAGATGAGGCTCTTGAGGCCCGCGTAGGTCATGGAGGCGTACGAGCGCAGGCCGCCGTTCTCGTCCGGACCCGCGACGCTCGTGCCGCCGTTGGCCGGGGTATAGATGAAGCCGCCGTCGTTGACCTTCTTGGCCCAGGGCTGGTCGTTGAACTCGGAGTCGAGGTTCTGGCAGCGCGAGATGAAGACCACGGCGCGGCGGAAGGCCGGGTCGTCCGGGGGGACGCCGGAGTCGCGCAGGGCTTCGAGCATGAAGGTGGTGTTGGAGAGGTCGGGCCGGTTGCTGCGACCGCCGTAGCCGGAGCCGCCGTAGAAGGGGTCGGCCGGGGTCTTCCCCTCCCCTTCGTCCCACTGCTTGTCCCGGAGGAACTGCTGCGAGCCCTTCACGACGGCGTCGTAGCGGCCGTCGACGTTGGCGTGGTGGAAGGCGGTCAGGGCGACGGCGGTGGCGTAGTTGGCGTGGGCGGCCTCGGGCATCCCCCCCTCGGGCTTGATGAAGGTCTCCAGGTAGGCCAGACCCTTCGCGACGGCCGGGTCGGTCGGGCCGGCCAGGCCGGACCGGAGCAGGCCCGTCACCACCAGGGCCGTGACGCCGGGCTCCTTGCGCTCGGCGGACCAGACGCCCCGGGCGTCCTGGCGCGATCGCAGGAACTTGACGGCCCTGGCCGCCATGGCCTCGGCCGTCGTCGCGACGGCCTCCTGCGCGTTCGCGCCGCCGAGGGAGACCAGGGCCATCGCCCCGGCGGTTTGGCCCAGGAACGAACGTCGGTTGCTCACGCTCATGGAATGGTCCCGCTCCGATGGATCGGATGGCGGCCCGCTCGGGCCGCCGTCGAATCACGACTCTGACAGCAAGAGGCATGCCCCAGGGGCCACCCCGGGATTTCCCGGGGATTTTGAAGGGCCGCCGCGGGGGAGGCCGGTCGGCGCGGCGGAAGTTCGGCCGTTCGAGCCCGAATTCCCGCCGCGCCGATCGGCCGGTCAGGGGGCCATGCCCAGCATACCCCGGAGCCGGGCGAGTCGCATCTTCCGCGCGGCGTCCATCGCGGGCGTCTCGCCCAGGGCGGGGGCGTCGCCCGACTCGCAGGCCCGCCGGAGGGTTTCCGCCAGTTCGGGGTCGTCGGCGAGGAGGTCGCGGACGGCCAGGGCCGATTCGACGCCGGGGATCGCGACGCGGCCGAGGAGCCGGCGCTGGGCGGCCTCGTCCACCTCGATGCCGACGGCCGTCATGGTGAACGCCGTGGGGAACAGCCGGGCGGCGTCGAACCGCCACGAGACCTTGCCGGCGGCGTCGACGTCGCCGTTGGTCTCGCCCTTCACGACCCGGCCGGGGAGGTGGACGTCGAACGCGAACCGGGGCGCCGGCGGTGCCAGGAAGCCCGGGAAGAAGTAAGGGCCGGTCATCCTCGCCAGCGGCGGGACGAGTTTGGCCTCGATCTCCGGCTTGCGATCCTCTATGTACCGCCGCCAGGCGTCGGCGAACGACGGGTCGTGGGGGCCGCCCAGGATCGCCGCGACGTCGTCCGGCGTCGGCGGCGATCCGTCCTTGCGCCGGAACGTGGCGGCGACCCGTCCGGCGACGTGCTCGCGCACGCGACGTTCGCCCTCGGGGCCGTCGACGATTTCCCCCGAAGCGTCTCGCAGATCGAGGCCCGCGCGCTCGATCGCCGCGACGAGCGTCCGCTTCATCACCTCGTCCATCGACCGCGGGTCCTTGCCGCCCGCGGCGACGCCGTCGTACCAGGCGTCGAGCACATCGCGGAACAGCGGACGGCCGCGGCGGCCAAGCTCCTCGACGGCCGCGTCGACGTCGAAGTCCCGGCCGTAGACCCGCTCCACGCCCTCGGTCAGCATGGGCATGGCGAGGTCGAGGAACTCCTCGCGGGCGCGGTCGAATCCCTCGCGCGTGACGCCGTTGGCGAGCGTCTCGGCCCAGCGGTGCTCGACGAACGGGCCGAAGTCCCGCCGCCGGTACTCGTGCGTCATCCCCCGCTCGCCAAGCTCCGGGCGGTCGTCGATGATCTTGCGGTAGTGGGCCGGGACGTCGGCCGGCGAGGCGAAGACGCCGCGGGCGTGGAAGTAACCCTCGCCCGGCGCCGAGTCGGTCTCCGCGAAGGCCGGCGGTGTCGTGACGTCCTCGATCGTCCCCCAGCGGGCGACCCATTCGGGCGTGAACGCCCCGGCGGGGAGGAGCCGCCCCCGGGGCTGCCAGGTCGACCGCTCGCACGACCCGTCGGGCCGGATCGTCGTCTCCACCTGGATCATCGGCCCGGGGCCGCAACCGCCCGCCGCGAGGGCGATCGCGAAGGCGATGAGCGCGAAGGACGGGCGTCTCATGAGGCGGCTCCCGGGTCGGAAGGGTCGTCGAAAGGCCCATACCTCGATCGTGCGCCCGGGCCTCGACGCCTGTCAAAGCAATTCGCCCCGGCCGCGTCCACGGTCGGGCGGAATGCAAGTTGCACGTCCCACGCGCGGAGATTCGATCGACCTCGGGAAGCGGAACGAGCATGAATAGAGAAGCGATGGCGGGGCGTCGGCTGCCGGTCGGGGCCGAGGTTCGGGATGGCGGCGTCCACTTCCGGGTCTGGGCCCCGAAGCGCAAGGCGGTGGGGGTGGTGATCGACGGCGTGCGATCGGTCCCGATGGAGCCCGAGGCCGACGGCTACTTCGCGGCGTTCGCCCCGGGGGCCGGCGTCGGGGCGCGGTATCGGTTCCGGCTCGACGGCGAGGGGCCCTTCCCCGACCCGGCGTCGCGGTCGCAGCCCGACGGCGTCCACGGGGCGTCGGAGGTCGTCGACCCGTCCGCGTTCGCCTGGACCGACGCGGGCTGGAAGGGCGTCGAGCTTCCGGGGCAGGTCTTGTACGAATTCCACGTCGGCACGTTCACGCCCGAGGGGACGTGGGACGCGGCCGTCGAGAGGCTGCCGAGGCTCGTCGAGCTGGGCGTGACGGTCGTGGAGGTCATGCCCGTCGCCGAGTTCGCCGGCTCGTTCGGCTGGGGGTACGACGGCGTCCAGCTCTACGCCCCGTACCACGAGTACGGCCCGCCCGACGCCATGCGGCGGTTCGTCGACCGGGCGCACGCCCTGGGGCTCGGCGTGATCCTGGACGTCGTCTACAACCACTTCGGCCCCGACGGCTGCTACCAGGGGCTCTACTCCGACGACTACCTCCACCACGGCCGGGCGAGCGGCTGGGGCGACTCGCTCAACTTCGACTCCGCGCCGAGCCGGGAATACTTCATCGCCAACGCCGGCTACTGGATCGACGAGTTCCACCTGGACGGCCTTCGGCTGGACGCGATCCAGGCCATCCACGATTCGTCGGATGATCATGTGGTCGCGGCCGTCGCCCGCCGCGCCCGCGAGGCGGCGGGGGGCCGCTCGATCGTGATCTTCGCCGAGAACGAGCCGCAGAACGTCCGGGTCGTCCGGCCCCAGGGCGAGGGGGGCTTCGGGCTCGACGGCATGTGGAGCGACGACTTCCACCACGCCGCCCGCGTCGCCGCCACCGGCCGCGCCGAGGCGTACTACTGCGACTACCAGGGGACCCCCCAGGAACTCGTCTCGGCCGTGAAGTGGGGCTTCCTCTTCCAGGGCCAGGTGGTCAAGTGGCAGCAGAAGCGACGCGGGACGTGCGCCTTCGGCGTGCCGGCCATGCGCTTCCTGACCTACCTGGAGAACCACGACCAGGTGGCCAACTCCGCGCGGGGGAGCCGGCTCAAGACGATCACCAGCCCGGGCCGCTACCGCGCGCTGATGGGGGTCACGCTCCTGGCACCGCAGACGCCCATGCTGTTCCAGGGCCAGGAACTCGGCAGCGAACGGCCCTTCCTCTACTTCAGCGACCACCACGACGAGCTGGCGAAGGCCGTGCGCGAAGGGCGCCGCGAGGAGCTGGCCGGGTTCCGCAGCACCACCCTCCCCGAACTCCGCGAGTTCCTGGCCGACCCGGGGGCGAGGTCGACGTTCGAGGCGTCGAAGCTCGCCGAGCCCGAGGACTATCGCCACGTCGCCGACTTCCGCCTGATCCGCGACCTGCTCCAACTCCGGCGCGAGGACCCGATCTTCCGGGCCCAGGACTCGGCGCGGATTCACGGCGCGGTGATCGGGCCCGAGGCGTTCGTCCTCCGCTACTTCGGCGACGGGCCCGACTGCCGGCTCGTCCTGGTGAACCTGGGCCGCGACCTCTACCCGACGGCCAACACCGAGCCCCTGCTCGCCCCGCCGCCGGGCATGGACTGGTCGGTGACCTGGTTCAGCGAGGACCCCCGCTACGGCGGCTCCGGCATCCCCCCGCTGGAATCCGACCAGCCCTGGCGCGCCCCGGGCCACTCGGCCGTCGTGCTGGCCCCGGTCCCCGCCCCCGATCGGCCCGACGAGCCCGAGATGGGCTCCACCGAGGTCGAAGACTACGACGTCCATCCCGCGCTCCGGAGGCGGAGGCGCGGCGGATGAGGGCCCCGAGGGAGGCCGGAATTTGGCTCTGTTCGCGGGAAGAGGTGTTCCCGGGTTTGTGTCGCAACATCTTGTTTGTAAATGTGTTGCGTCTTTGGAAATTTGGCTTCGGTCGTCGTTTTCGATGATGTCTTTGTGTGCTGCACGTCGGCGGCTTGCGGGGCCTCGCATCCCACCAACTTTCGACTCCCGATGGACGCGCCCGCGACCGGACTCGGAAGCCGGTGGGGGGCGGTGCGGACTCTCTCTCGCGGTTCGACTGTCGACCGGATTGCCAAAGATCCGAGGGATCGAGACCCCTCCATCTCGCTACAGTCGACGGGCCCGGCGTTCGGATTTCACGATTCCGGGTCGTCGGCGGTTTTCTCCAGGGGCCGAGCGGGGCATATGAGTTTGAGCCGGGGAGCCCGACGGGGAGAGGAGGCCGCTTGAAGTCCCCCCTCCCGCCGGGAGAGGGCGGCCCGCAGGGCCGGGTGAGGGGGGCGCGACCCGAAGCCGGCGGAAAACATAATGGGCTCGCTCGCCCGACCTTCGCGCCCGACATGCCTTCCGCGCTCCGGCGATCCTCGCCCGCCGCTGCGCGGCCGCCCTCTCCCGGCGGGAGAGGGGATTTTCAACGACATCGCGCCATGCCTCACGGCGCGGGTTTTGTGAACGGGGCGGTGCCGAACGCCTCGCGAGGGGGCTTCGGCGGGACCTTCAGTTCGTGGCGGAGTCGTTCCAGCTCGCGCTTCAGCTCGGCCACGACGGGCTGGCGGGCGGGGTCGTCGTGGACGTTGCGCAGCTCCTGCGGGTCTTCGCGGAGGTCGAACAGCTCCCAGGCGTCGAGGTCGGGGCCGTCGAAGCGGACGAGCTTGTAGCGGTCGGTGACGACGCCGTAGTGCGGCCGGACGTGGTGCGGCTCGGGGTACTCGAAATACTCGTAGTAGAAGCTCGTCCGCCAGCCTTCGGGGGCCTGGCCGCGGAGGATCGGGACGAGGGATCGCCCCTGGACCTCGGCCGGGATCGGGACGCCGGCGGCCTCCAGGAGCGTCGGGGCGAAGTCGACGTTGGAGACGATCCGGCCTTCCGTCGTCCCCGGCTTGACGACGCCCGGCCAGCGCACGAGCAGCGGCGTCTTGAGCGACTCCTCGAAGATCCAGCGCTTGTCGAACCAGCCGTGCTCGCCCAGGTAGAAGCCCTGGTCGGAGGCGTAGACGACGATGGTGTTCTCGGCCAGGCCCTCGTCGTCCAGGTACTTGAGGATGCGGCCGACGTTCTCGTCGATCGCCTTGATGCACCCCAGGTAGTCGTGCATGTAGCGGTTGTACTTCCAGCGGACGAGGTCGTCCCCCTGGGGTTTCGCCTTGCGGAACGCCTCGTTGCGGGGGCCGTAGTAGGCGTCCCACGCCTTGCGCTGGTCCGGGGTGAAGCGCTCCTTGAAGTCGTTGGTCTTCAGGTCGTTCGGCGTCATCGTCCGGGCGATGGTCATGTCCTGGTCGCGCTCGGCCTGGGTGCGGCCGGCGTAGTCGTCGAACAGGGAGGGGGGCTCGGGATACTTGCGGTCGCCGTCGTGGCCCAGGTGGCGGGTCGCGGGCGACCAGGGGCGATGCGGGGCCTTGTGCTGCGACATCAGCAGGAAGGGCCGCGATTTGTCGCGCTTCTTGAGCCAGTCGAGCGAAACATCGGTGACGACGTCGGTGACGTAGCCGGGGCGTCGCGAGCGGACGCCCATCTCGATCATGTCGGGGTCGTAGTAGATCCCCTGCCCCGGCAGGATGTTCCAGTAGTCGAAGCCCGTGGGGTCGGATTTCAGGTGCCACTTGCCGACGATCGCCGTCTGGTATCCGGCGGCCTGGAGGAGCTTCGGGAACGTCGCCTGATTCCCGTCGAACCGGCTGTTGGCGTTGTTGTAGAAGCCGTTGAGGTGGCTGTACTTGCCGGTCAGGACGGTGGCCCGGCTGGGGCCGCAGATGGAGTTCGGCACCAGGCAGCGGTCGAACCGGACCCCCTCGCGCGCGATGCGGTCGAGGTTCGGCGTCTCCAGCAGGTTCCTCGGGTCCTTGTACGCGCCGACGGCCTGGTAGGCGTGGTCGTCGGAGAAGAGGAACACGATGTTCGGCCGCCGCGCGGGCTCCTCGGCGGGGGCCGCGGCGGCGAGGGCGGCGAGCAGGGTGAGCGAGGTTCGCGAGATCATGCGTGGCTGGTCCCGACGGTCGTGGATTCGGTCTCCCGATCCATTCTTACCGCCGATCGGCTCACGCCTCAACGAGCAGGGCGACCGGGAAGTGGGCGAAGAGGACGGCGGCGGGGATCGCCGCGGCCCCGTCGCGATCCTCGACGACCACCTCGGCGCCGGTGAAGGCGTCGCGATAGCGGGCCCCGGGCGCGACGTCGGGGAGGCGGACGACGGTGTCGCCCCAGGCGGCCTCGCCGAGCGGCGTCTGGCCGTCGACCTGGAGCCGCGTCGTGAGCCTGGGGACGGCGACGATCGCCGACCGGCCGTCGCGGCGTCGGAGGAAGGCGAAGATGGACGTCTCTCGCTTGCCCGCCGGTTGGAGCGGGACGTACTCGCCCTCGGAGAACAGGAGGGGCGACGCCTTGCGGGCGTGCAGCGCGCGCCAGTGGACGTAGAGCTTCCCCCGGCCGTCGGTGAAGCTCTCGGCCAGTTCGCGGGCCAGGGCGGCGCGGTCGTCCCCCGCCTCGTCGTGGCGACGGATCAGGTCGTCGAGCATGGCCTCGCGGCGCGCGTAGTCGACGGGGCGGCGGTTGTCCGGGTCGACGAGGCTGAAGTCCCAGACCTCGGTCCCCTGGTAGGTGTCCGGCACGCCGGGGGCGGTCAGCTTCAGCAGCGACTGCGACAGCCCGTTGACGCGGCCGTGGCGGGCGATCATCTCCTGGAACGGCAGGAAATCCCGGAAGAACGCGGCGTTCTTGCGGCGGTCGAGGACGTCGACGAGGAAACCGTCGAGCGCCGACTCGTAGTCCTCCGACGGGTTCTGCCAGCTCGTGTGGACCTTGGCCTCGCGCGTGGCCTTGACCATGTAGGCCCGGATCCGGTCGCGGAACGAGGCGAGCGCCTCGTCGTCCAGGTCCCCCTGGGGCCAGGCGCCCAGCAGGACCTGATAGAGCAGATATTCCTCGTTGCGGCCGGGGACCTGCGAGCCGTCGCCGAGCGAGCGATGGTGGATCAGGTTGAGGTCGGTCCAGCGCACGAAGGCGTCGAACCAGTCGTCCGGGATCTCCGACAGGACGTTGATCCGCGCGCGGACGTCCTCGCTCCGCTTGGTGTCGTGGGTCGAGAGGGCCGAGAGGGCGTAGGGGTGCCGGGACGCCCGGCGGGCGAACCACTTGTGGAGCGACGCGGGCGAGGCCCCGAAGTGGTCGGGCTCGCCGCCGACCTCGTTGAGCGAGGCGAGCCGGTTGTAGACGTAGAACGTGGTGTCCTCGATCCCCTTCGCCGTCACCGGCGCGGTCACCTGCTGGAACTTCCCCGCGAAGTCGGCCTGCGAGGGCTCGTCGTCCGTGCCCGGGGCCATCCCCTCCTGGCGGTCGACCAGGACCCGCGTGAGGAAGTCGAAGACCGTCGAGCCGATCAGCGGGTTCCGCCGCCGGGCCCGCCCCACGGCGCGGCCGACGAGCTGGCGGTCCTCGGCCGAGACCTCGCCCGTCGTGATGTAGCTGCGGTAGACCGGGAACGCGGCGATCACCTCGCGGAGCGCCGTGCGGAGCAGGCTGCGGGTGAAGTCGCGGGCGCGGCGGTCGCGCAGGGCGATCCGTTCGAGCTGGTGCGACAGGACGTTCAGCTCGCTGGCGAGCGAGGCGTCCATGATGAGCCGCTTCTTCTCCAGGACGGTCTCGCGGTAGGGCGTGGCGTCGTCGATCAGCTCCTCGTAGGCGGCCGTGAACGCGGCCTCGCTGGAACCGTCGACGAACAGCATGTTCATGCGGTTGAGGGCGTCGTACCCGGACGTGCCGTGGGTGGCCCACTCGGGGGGGAGGGCCTCGTCGAAGGCCAGGATCTTCTCGACCACGACGTACAGCGACGGCGGCCAGCCGTAGCCTGGGGCGTCCTCGGCCATGACTTCGCGGAGCCTCGGCGAGACCTCGTCCCAGGGGATCGCTTCGGCGTGCGGTCCCTGGTGGTGCAGGCGGTGGGCGATGATGAGGAACAGGGCCGACTGGAGCCGGTCCAGGTACGTCCGCGGGTCGAGCAGGCCGTCCGGGTGGTCGATGCGAAGGCCCGAGGCCGGCATGCGGTCGAGGATGTCGAAGATCAGCCGATGCGTCTCGCGGACGACCTCCCAGCGGTCGGCGCGGAGGGCGGCGAGGGCGTTGATGTCGAAGAAGCGGCGGTAGTTGATCTCGTCGGACGCCACCCGCCAGTAGGCCAGGCGGTAGGGCTGAGCCTGGAGCAGTTCGTCGAAGGCGTCGAAGCTGCGCGGGTCGCCCGGCTCGCCGTCGAGGTCGTCGAGCGCCCGGTCGACGGCCGCGGCCGCGGCGGGGCTCGATTCGAGGAGCGTCGCGAGCCGGCGCTTGACGATCTCCTTCTCGCGGTGGCGCTCGGCGACGCGGGGCGGGTCGGTCTCGTCGTGCGCCGGCAGGTTGCGGACGGCCGTGAGGATGCTCTGGAACTCCAGCGTCTCGTCGGCCTCCGGGCCGAGCGCCGCGACGATCGGCCCGAGGGCGGGCTCCAGGACGGCCTGGTAGCTCCGCGGATCGAGCGGGAAGCGGTGCTCGTGGTAGGCGACGTGGAACGAGCCGCCGTCGCGGGCGAGCTTCAGCTCTCCCCCCTCCAGGACGTCGCCGTAGAGCCCGCCCAGGATCGGCAGCAGGACGCGCCCGCGGCTCTCGGGGCGGGTGGGCGCGGCCCAGTCGATGTCGAAGGAGCCGGCGAAGATCGACGCCTGGCCGTTCTCCAGGACGTCGTTCCACCAGGGGTTCTCGTTGCCCAGGATCCCCATGTGGTTGGGCACCACGTCCAGCAGCAGGCCGAGGCCGTGCTCGCGCAGGGCGGCCAGCATGGCCTCGTGGTCGTCGTCGGGGCCGATCTCGGGGTTGAGCTGCGAGTGGTCGACGATGTCGTAGCCGTGCGTGCTGCCGGGCGCCGCCTTCAGGTAGGGCGAGGTGTAGAGGTCGGTGATCCCCAGCTTGGCCAGGTAGGGGACGATGGCGCGGGCGTCGTCGAACCGGAAGCCGGCGTGGAGCTGCACGCGGTACGTCGCCGTCGGCGTCACGCGACGATTGCGGACCTCCTCGCGGGCCGCGGCGAGCAGGCCCTCGACGTGGGCGTCGAGGGCCGATTTCACGGGGGGAGTCGCGGCCTGGGCGGGCGTCGCGTCCATGGGTCGGGGCTCCTTGTCTAATGACGGATCGCGCGGCGGGGCCGCGCGTGGGATCGCCCCCGAGGGGCGGGGCGGCGACGCGGGCCCGGCTTTGGGATCGGCCGGGCCCGCGTCGGACGGCTGCGGCCTCACACCTCGCGCTGGGGCGAGCGCTGGGCGGACGGGACGGGCGGGTTGGGCGTGTTCGCCTCGCGGCGGAGGATCTCCACCTGCTTCGCGGAGACGTCGGGCTGCGCCTCCTCGAGGTCCCGCGTGAAGAAGACGGCCATGGAGCGGGCCCGGAGGTCGTAGACGAATCCCCCCTCGGCCACCATCGCCTCCTGGTCGTCGTCGTAGGTCTCCAGGACCCGGCGCCAGACCTGCCCCCCCTTCGTCTCCGGGAGGGTGAACGGGATTGGCTCGTGGTGGGCGTTCAGGAGGATGAGCGCCGTGTCGTCGACGATGGGCTCGCCGCGCTCGTCGACGTCGCCGATCAGGTCGCCGGCCAGGCGGACGCCCAGGCACTTGACGAACCCGGCGTTCCAGTCGTCGTCGGTCATCTCGGCGCCGGAGGGGACCAGGAACGAGACGTCCTTGATCTCGGAGCCCCGCAGCGCGCGGCCGTGGAAGAACTTCCGGCGCTGGAAGACGGGATGCTCGCGGAAGATCTGCGAGACCCGGCGGGTGAAGTCGAGGATCTTCTTCTGGTCCTCGCCGAGGTTCCAGTCCAGCCAGGTCAGCTCGTTGTCCTGGCAGTAGGTGTTGTTGTTCCCCTTCTGCGTGTGGCCGATCTCGTCGCCGGCCAGGAGCATGGGGACGCCCTGGGAGAGCATCAGGGTCGTCATGAAGTTGCGCATCTGGCGCTGGCGGAGGGCGACGATCTCGGGGTCGTCGGTCGGGCCCTCGGCGCCGCAGTTCCAGGAGTCGTTGTTGGAGGCGCCGTCGCGGTTCTCCTCGCCGTTGGCCTCGTTGTGCTTCTCGTTGTAGGAGACCAGGTCGTTGAGCGTGAAGCCGTCGTGGCAGGTGATGAAGTTGATGCTGGCGAACGGGGCGCGGCCGTTCTGCTGGTAGAGGTCGCTGGAGCCGGCGAGCCGGCTGGCGAACTCGGAGACCGTGCCGCCGTCCCCCTTCCAGAACCGCCGGACGTTGTCGCGGTACTTGCCGTTCCACTCGGTCCAGAGGACGGGGAAGTGCCCCACCTGGTAGCCGCCCGGGCCGACGTCCCACGGCTCGGCGATCAGCTTCACCTGCGAGAGGATCGGGTCCTGGTGGATGATGTCGAAGAAGGCGCCCAGGCGGTCGACCTCGTACAGCTCGCGGGCGAGCGTGCTGGCCAGGTCGAACCGGAAGCCGTCGATGTGCATGTCCACTACCCAGTAGCGCAGGCTGTCCATGATGAGCTGGAGCACCTGCGGGTGGCTCATGTCGAAGGTGTTGCCGCAGCCCGTGAAGTCCATGTAGTGGCGGCGGCTCTCCGGGCTGAGCCGGTAGTAGCCGGCGTTGTCGAGCCCGCGGAACGAGAGCGTCGGCCCCTGCTGCTGGCCCTCGGCCGTGTGGTTGTACACGACGTCCAGGATGACCTCGATCCCCGCGGCGTGCAGGGCGCGGACCATCATCTTGAACTCGCGGATCGCCGCGAACGGGTCGGAGGGGTTCGTGGAGTATCGCGGGTCGGGGGCGAAGAAGCCCAGGGTGTTGTAGCCCCAGTAGTTCACGCGGCCCTTCTCGGTGAGGAACTGGTCGTCGATGTGGTAGTGGATCGGCAGCAGCTCGACCGCGGTGACGCCCAGCGACTTGAGGTGGGCGACGGCCGCCTCGGACGCCATGCCGGCGTAGGTGCCGCGGACCTTGTCCGGGACCTCGGGCATCTGCTTGGTGAAGCCCTTGACGTGGACCTCGTAGATGAGGGTCTTGTGCCAGGGGGTCAGGGGCGGGCGGTCGTCGCCCCAGACGAACGAGGTGTCGGCCACGGCGGCCAGCGGGGCGAACGCGGCGCTGTCGCGCTTGTCGAAGGCCAGGTCCTGGTCCGGGGCGTCGAGCGGGTAGCCGAACAGGGAGTCGTCCCAGGTCAGGTCGCGGCCGATGGCCTTGGCGTAGGGGTCGAGCAGGAGCTTGTGCGCGTTGAAGCGATGGCCGTTCGTCGGGTCGAACGGGCCTTGCACGCGATAGCCGTAGAGCTGGCCGGGGGTCACGTCGGGGAGGTACTGGTGCCAGACGTTGGCCGTGACCTCGCGGAGCGCGATCGTCGCCGACTCGCGGGTCGCGTCGGGGCCGTCGAAGAGGCAGAGCGAGACGCCCTCGGCGTTCTCGGCGAAGAGGCTGAAGTTCACGCCGGCCCCATCCCAGGTGGCTCCGAGGGGGAAGGGGCGGCCGGGCCAGACGCGCATGGAGGTGAGTCCTCGGGATTCGGCGGGAGGGGGGCCCCGGGGACGCGACGGTACGTCGTCGGCTCTCGCCCGGCGGCACGTCCCACCATAAGCAAACCGGGCGCCGGGGGCCATCGTTCGGAACCCACCGACGACCCGGCCGCGCGGCGGGGACGACTGGACGGCCTCGGGCCCGATTCTGCTAGAATCACGAGGGGCGAGCCCGCGACGGCGGGCCCGGGCGATCTCCGACTCGGCCTCAGGACCAAGGCATGCGGAAGGCGAAAGCGGGCCCGGGCGAAGGGGTCGGGACATGAGCCGGCCGCTCAGGATCGCCGTCGCCGACGACGACGACGCCGCTCGCGCGTACCTGGAGGCCGCCCTGCCGCTGCTCGGCCACGTCGTCGCCGCCGCGGCCCGCGACGGCGAGGGGCTGGTCGCGGCCTGCCGGGCCGAGTCGCCCGACCTGATCATCGCCGACGTCCACATGCCCGGGATCGGCGGGGTCGAGGCCACGCGCAAGGTCTACGAGGAGTCGCCGCTCCCGGTCGTCCTCGTCTCCGCCCATCCCGACGCGACGGCCCTCGGGCGGGCGGATCAGGACCACGTCCTGGCCTTCCTCGTCAAGCCGCTCCGCCAGGCCGACCTGGAGCCGGCGATCGTGGTGGCCGTCAGCCGGTTCGAGCAGCTCCAGGCCCTCCGACGCGAGACGGCCGACCTCCGCCAGGCCCTGGAGGACCGCAAACTCATCGAGCGGGCCAAGGGGGCCCTGATGCGGCGCACCGGACTCCCCGAGCACGACGCCTTCCGGCGGCTCCAGCGCCTGGCCAGCGACCGCAACCGCAAGCTCGTCGACGTCGCCCGCATGATCCTCACGGCCGAGGACGCCTACCGCGTCGACGCCTGACGGCTCGCCGCCCTCACCCCTCACCCCCGGCGCGGAAGGGAGGGGCGGCCGGCCTCGCGGACCCCGGTCATGAGCCGGGGGCCGCGGAACAACGGCCTCGGGGTCGTCGGGACGGCCTGCGGGGCGGCCTCGGCGGCGAGCTTCCGCTTGTTCCACCAGCGGCGGGTCGCCCGGCGGAGATGGAAGGTCGAGGCCGTGACGAACAGGACGGCGAACGGCAGGTCGAGGGCCGAGCGCTGGACCTTACCGTCGGAGCCCTCCGCGCCGGGGGGGGCGGCCTCCGCGCGGGCGAGGGCCGATGCGTCGACGTCGCCGGCCGGGGGCGTCGCCCGCGCCGGCCGGTCCAGCAGCCAGCGGAGGCCGCCCAGCACGGACTCGGCCACGCGCTCCGCGCGTTCGAGGGCGCCGTCGTCGGCCTCCGCGTCGGCCGTCGCCCGGGCGACCTCCCCGTCGCGGGAGGGCGTCGCCTCGGCGGCCTCGGGCGAGCCCGCGGGGCCCCGCGGGATCCCGTCGTCGGCCTGGCGATCGGTGCTCAGGATCAGGCTCGCCCCCAGCGCCGAGGCGTCCCGTCCCGCCCACGCCACGGCCGACAGGCCGCCGGGGGCCGACGGGCCGACGGGGGCCACGGCGTCGGCCGTCGTCGACGGCCGGCCGACCGGCGCGGAGCCGGCCCCGTAGGCCCACGGCGAAGGCCCCAACTCGGAACGCGCCGCCGCCGTCGCGCGCCCGACCGCTTCGACCGACGACCGGGACCGCGACGGGCTCGCTGGAGTCGTCCCCCCCGGCGAGTCCGGCGCGGGGGGGCCGCTGGGCGGGCCGGGCTGCGACGGGGCCGTCCCCTCCGCCATTCGGAGGCCGATCGCCCCCCGGCTCCCGATCGCCGCGGCCACGAGCGACTCGTCGTAGACCGCGGCCGACTCGAGGGCCCACGTCCCGGACAGCGTCGCCGTCCCGACCGAGACGATCCGCACCACGAAGGCGCCGGCGCCCGGCCGGATCAGCAACTCCATCCCCCGCAATCTCGTCCCGTCGGCCAGGACCACGGGGCCGTCGGGGCCGCCGACCAACTCGACCCGCATGGCCCCGGAGGTCAGCCGCGCGTCCAGGACCAGCGATTGATCGGCCCCGAGGACGATCGGGACTTCCAGCACCGAGCCCGGCGCGAGCCCGAGCGGGCCGGAGGCGACGACGTCGACCGGGGCGGGCTCGACCCGCGGGCCGGCCTCCGCGGCCGTGATCGTCCACGCGGCCAGCGTCCCGCCCGGCAGGCCGTCGGCCAGGGGCGTCCGGCCGATCAGGTCGGCCAGCGGGCGGCCGTCCGCGACCACGAGGCGATAGTCCCCGGCCGGCAGCGGGCCGAGGAACTCGAAGCGGGCGCTGGTCAGGCCCGCGCCCACCGACGCCAGCTTGACCGCTCGCCTCGATCCCGAGCCGTCGACGACGTACATCGAGTCCGATCGGAGCCGGGTCGGGTCGATCGGCGAGGAGAAGGCGATCGTGAATCCCGACGGGCCCGCGCCCGACCGATCGAGCGCGAACGAGGCGACCCGGGCCGGCTCGACGACGGGATCCGCCGCCACTTCGAGGCCGTACGCGCCCCCCGAGCCCTCCGTCGACCTCGACACCACCACGACGTAGTCCCCGGGGGGCAGCCCGGCGAACAGGTACGGGTCGTTGGGATGATCGGACGGGAGGTCCGACCCGACCGGGATCGACGCGACTTCGCGGCCGTTCGCGTCGTAGACGACCAGGCCGGCGACCAGGCCGCTGCCGATGCGCCCGGCGTCCACCTGGACGGCCAGCCGCCAGAGGGCCGCGCCGTCGGCGAGGCGGAACCGGAATGCGTCGTAGTCCGTCGATCCGCCCAGGACGCCCGTCGCGCCGCGGACGACCGGCCCGAGGACGCCCAGGTCGATCGAGGCGGCGGGGGCCTTCACCTGGAACTCGGCGACGGAGCGGTCGGTCCTCGGGTCCCACCGGCCCTGGGAATAGTTGAGGGCCAGGCCCCCCCCGCCGACGAGGACGATGCGGTAGCGGCCGGGGTCCAGCTTCGTCGGGAGGGCGAGCGAGACCGTCCCGTCCGCGTTGAAGGTCGCCGGGCCCCAGTCGTCCTCCCCGACGACCGTGACCTCGGAGCCGTCCGCGGCGACCCGACGAAGTTCAAGGCTCCGGTTGGACCAGAGCAGATCGGGCGGGCCGCCCAGCTTGAAGACCAGGGCGGAGGGGGCGTCGGCGGCTTCAAAGGACGAGCCGTCGGCGGGCGTCGTGCTGAGTTGGGGCTGGATGGAGACGGGGACGTCGACCGGCGGGCTGACGCCCACCACGACCTCCGTCGCCAGGGACGGAGTCCGACGCGCCTCCAGGCGATCGATCGTCGCGCCGCTCCATTTTCGGGATCTTCGCGTCATCATCGCACCCTCGCCTCCTCCACGCCGCCGCCGGGTCGGCCGTCGCCGCGGCCTCAGGCCGGCTTCTGCGCCTTGGCACGCTTGCCGAACGCCGGAGAGTCGTCATCCCCCCCGAGCCCCCAGGCCGAGAGGGCTTCGTCGAGGAAACCGATCGAGGTCCAGAGCCCATACCGCCAGGAAGCCGAGACGTCCTGGCGATCGTTCAGGGTCGCACGGAGCCCGGGGGCTGGCGCCGGCGTGGCGAACGCTCGGACGGTGGCCGTCGGGTCGGCGGAGGGCCAGACGCTCAGGGCGTCCCCCTTCGCCGTCAGCGTGCCGATCCGGAGCAGGTCGTCGTCCGGCTCCTCCCCCGCATTGGCGGTCATCGCGACGAAGCCGCCGCCCGTCCCCGCCCGGCTCGCGACGACCGTGTAGGGGGGCGAGAAGGGGGTCAGCGGATTGCTCCCGAAGTTCACCTGCATGCCGAAGGCCCCCGTCCCCGCGCCGCCCCCCGACGAGGCCGAGAGCCGGATGAAGAAGCCCTGGCCCGAGGAGACGCCGGGGATGGTGATCGTCGCCGTGTCGCCGAAGCCGTACGCGGCCGCGGTGCCCTTCAAGTTCAGCGACGAGTCGTAGACGTAGACCTGCGGGCTCAGCGAGCTGAGGCCGGACGACTGCATCTGGACCGTAAAACTCCCGGTGTTGTTGGCCGGGATCGTGACCCAGAACCATTCGTTCTGGCCTGACGTCGTGATGTTCAGGTTGGGGACCGTGATCTGGTTCAGGCCGTTCCGCCAGCCGTCGAGGCTCTTGGTGTTCCAGTACACGCCGTTGCTCTGCCCGTTGCTGTTCCAGGCGTCGTAGGGGCGGGCGCTGTAGATGGACTGGATGCCGCCGACGTCGTCGGAGTTGAGGGATTGCTTCATGCCCACGTAATACGAGTACATGACGGCGTTGTAGATGGCGCTGTGGTCCATCCCCAGGGCGTGGCCGAACTCGTGGATCGCGACCGTCTGCAGGTCGTAGTTGGCGTTGATCATCCAGGGGGTCGTGGAATTCAGGACGATGTCGCCCGCCAGGGTCCCGCCGTTGATCTGCGGCGGCGCGAAGGCCGCACCCAGGGTCCCCGACCCCATCGGGATCGCGCCGATGCGGATGTCGCCGACCCGGGAATCCCCCTGCTGGTTGCCGTACTCGCCGAACGCCATCCCGTTGTCGGAGACCTGGACCAGGTTGATGTTGGCCACCGCCTGCCAGATGGCCGCCGCGCGCTGGAACGCCACCTGCCAGGTGGACTCCCAGAAGCGGGCGTTCATGGACTGGTAGAGGACGCTGGGCGTCCCGCCGACCGAGGTGCCGTCGGGCACGAAGCTGTAAGTGATCCGCGAGCCGTAGACCCAGTTGGCGCCGAGGGTTGCGTACAGGAGGAGCCGCTCCTCCAGGCCCTCCACCGCGGGGCGGGCGCGGCGGGCCGGGGTCGATGAGTTCCCGTCGCGCGATCGGGCGTTCGGCTGGTTCATCTTGTTGCACTCCCTTGGGTGACGGACCTGGAGAGCCCCGGCCGCTGCGGTCCCTGGCGATGCCCGCGCGGCGGCCCCGGAGGGCCGCACGACGCGCAGCATCTGATGGGGCTTCTAAGGACACCCTAGGTCGCGTTTCGCGGCGCGTCGGAATTTCCGTCGAAAAATTTCAGGACCGCGGCGTCGAAACCGAGGGGCGTGATCCTGGAAGGCCCCGATGCAGCGATTCATCCGGGTGGAGGTGGAGGCGATCGCCGCCACGTCGCCCAGGATAATGCCCGGACGCGACCGGGGACGGCGTGATCGCGAAGATCAACGAAGCGAGGGCCCGACGAGGGGGCGGATGATGCCGGTTCGCCACCTGCGAGGCCGTGCGAGTTCACGAGGTCCGATGTGCGGCTTCGAGATGTTGAAGTGAGCGAAGCATGAAACGGGAACCGAGCCGGGCGCAAAACGACGCCGACGTCGCGCCTCAGGTTGAGGAGCGACGTCGGCGGGCTTATGCTTGAGCTTGGGGGCCGATGCCGAGCGGACGGGCCGCTCGGACCGACTTTGCGAGGACGGAGCCTCAGCCCTGCGGGGCGGCCTTCACAGGCGCCTGGGGAGCAGGAATGATCTGCGGCGCGGGAGCGACCTTGGCCGGGGCCTGGGGCGCGGGAGCGATCTTGGCCGGGGC
>MKTT01000033.1:0-679 GCA_001898385.1 Planctomycetales bacterium 71-10 | reverse complement strand
CGATCGACCGAGTGAACTGACAGTCCCCTGCTGGTCTGGGTCCGGTCGAGGATGAACAACGTCCGTAACACCAACACCACCGCCCTGTCGTTCCCCTCAACGTGGCTTGGTAGCCACACGGTGGGGTCTGTCCCCTCTTCCGTTGTGAGGAAACAGCCTGGAAAGGCCCTTGGTTGGTGGCGGAAGCCGTGGGGCGGTCGTCATGGCCGCGTCCATTGCTTCACTGCCGGGGTGGCCTGTGGAGGTTATCGGCAACACCCGTGGAGTCGTTGAGTCAACTTGTGAAAATCGAGAGCATGCCGCCTTGGGGGAGTTTGGGGGCTTTGACGAGTTTCAACAGCATGGGGGTCGCCGCGTGTCGAAATGGGATCGTCCCTTGACGGAGGCGATGCCGAACCAAGAGGAGGTCTGGCAAGGAGCCGCCGTCCTCAACGGAGTTCGGTGGAGTTGAGCCCTTGAGGGTGGACAAGGTGGTCTTCCCCTGGGGAGCACTATTAGGATGCAGCATCCTCTTTTATCTACACCGGTATCGGGAGGCAGCATGCGTATCGGCAACCGGCTCGGCGGCGCGTTGCTTGGGATGACCGTCGCCCTGTGGGGGACGACCTCCCGGGCGCAGTCCGCGGAGCAAGTCGTCGCAGTCCCCCTGGGGGGTTCGCTCGAGGCCAGGGAAGGCGAG
>MKTT01000032.1 GCA_001898385.1 Planctomycetales bacterium 71-10 | reverse complement strand
TCGTCCGACAGCCGGACGATATACTTCTTGTTCATGGGGCACCTCCGTAGGCCCCAAAGCTACCCAGCAAGCCCCCAAGCCACCAACCCCAGTTCTTAAGCCTGAGGACGCACTAGAAGCTTCTTCATGTTCTCGGGAGATTCTGGGGAGTTCTTCCGCTCCAGCTCGGCCATGATCTCTACTTTGGTCATTCTTCGGTCGAAGTCCCGAAGGATCGCAATGATGCAAGCCGCCAATGCTTGCCGTTCGTCGGTCCATGCTGGCTCAGTTTCCCTGTCGTCGTTGGGTGCTGTTTGGCGATCCGATGGCTCAAGAGGCCAGATGCTCTCTGGTCCGACAACGCAACGATTCAGCTCAGTCTTGATCCATTCGAGGTCGCGCAGTTCCTGTGGCGTCGTGCGGATCAGGGGAGGGCCGACGTCCACGCCGTGAATTACATCTCCTCGGCCACGCCGTCGACGTAGAGACCACAGGTCTATCGCATCGGCTGCGTGACGTCCGATCTCCCAGCGCCCCACCCAGTCATTCACCAGGCTCCTGAGCGAGTCTAAGGGGGTGAAAGCCGCCACCGGAGTGACGACGCCTTGGCCTTCGACCATTCGTAGCAAGCGATGAAGCCAGCAGACGTACCCGGCCACTTCGATGGAGTAGTAGAGGGCGATGCTTGACTCCGCCCGCCAGGCGGCTGTGTAGTTCGGTGGCGGCGCTTCTAGCCTGTGACCCAGGTGGACGACCGCGATGTTTACGGCTTCCAAAATCTGAACCGCAGAGCCATTCCGCGTGTTGATGATGGGGGCGAACCTTCGGTATTTCTTCTCATCCCCGTTCGCAGTCGACCCGTCGGTCGGTGGCATCGGTGTGGTTCCGGTTGAACATGCCCCCCGCGAGACGCCGCGGAACCACTCGACGGCGCTCGCGAGGGGCCTTACCCCGGTGATCAGCCGGGGTGGCTCGTGATGTTCTGGTGGCGGCTCAGGCCCGGAGCAGCCGCTCCACGTCGTCGGCCACGTCGGAATCGGCGACCGCTTTCCGCAGGATGTCCGCTGGGACTCCGCGCCCTTCCGGGAGATTCGCCTCCACGAACCGGCGGAAGTCGTTGTGGAACACCGGGCGTCCGAGGCCGACCGAGAACGCCTTCCATGCCTCGGCGTCGATCACGGCCCGGACTGCGGGCGGGACGCGATCAAGCCGCTTGGCGGCGCCGTTGAGCGACGACCGCATACACATGACAGTCGTCGCGTTGTTGGACAGGAGGCCGATGTGCAGTGAGTCCGGGTCGACGTCGGAGATGATGTCGCCGACCAGCATCGACTCGAACGCTTCGGCGACGTCGGTGCCGGCCACGGCCCGCCGGAACAATTCCACCGTCGTCCCGCAGCCGTCGGCCTCCGGAGCCTCGATGAAATCGCGGAACGACGCGGGACGGACCACTCGCGGTTCATCCCTGTCGCCTGCGAGGAAGGCTCGCAGGACCCCTTCCTTGATGGCCATCTCCAGGCTCTCGGCCGGGTTGATGAAGAAGTAATGGGCCTGATTGATGCCCTGCTTCAGTTCGTCGACCAAAGGGGCGTTCCTGGCCATCTTCGCCGCCAGGTGGGGCGGGGTCTTCACGAACGGCATCGGTGCGGCTCCTGGGTGAAAGAGAGCCCCGGCCGAGATCGACCGGGGCGCGGTCGCAACGCCGTCGGACCCTCAAATCTGGTCCTTGACCTGCCCCCAGACGTCCAGCGCCCCCTCGACATAGCCGCGAAGCCAGTGGAGGTCCGTCCGAGAGGACTGGAACATGTCCTCCGATTTCCGTTCGGCCACGTCGGTCATCTCGTCGTTCTCGCAGTCCTGGAGATCCAGGTATCCCATGAAGAGGGCGGCGAGCGCGTCGGCGTGCGTCCAGCCGCCGTACAAGTCCCTCTCGAACCACTCCGCGAGGCTGATCCCGTGCTCGCGGTTCTGCTCCCGGAACTTTTCCAGGATCCCGAGCTGGCCGGCCGTGGCGCGGTCTCTCGCCCAGGCGGCCCCCGAGACGCGCCCCATGATGCGGTAATCCTCGCCCTCGGCGGCCGCCTTCGTCGCCCTGAGCCTCGTCACGACGTCCTGCATGTCCCTGGCCCCCTTGTCCTCGATCATCTGCCCCAGCTTCGCCTCGAAGGCCGCACACGCGACCGCCGACCAGCTGACGCTCTCCCCCGCCGCCTCCACGCGGGCCTTCAGTTCGTTGGGAACTGATATGGTCATGCGACCTTGCTTCTTCATATCTGCATCCGTCGTCTGCGTATCTATGTACGTATCGTATGCGTGTCCTGGCACGTCGTCAACAGGAGGCGGTGCGATTCCGTTCAGACCTGGCCTTTCACCGCCCGCCAGGCGGAGAGCGCCCCGGCGATCCACGCCTGGACTGCCCGGGCCGGGATCTCCTCGCCGATCGGCGTCCCGCCGTACCAGAGCCGGTGCAATTCGCCCTGATCCGTCCTCCCATCGACGCGGGCGGGTTCGCCGTGCATCCGGAACCTGGCGCCGATCCCGTCGAGGGCTGAGAACAGCCAGAGCGCGAGGTTGGGGCGATCCGGCGGGAGCCCGCCGAACGCCCCGGCCGTGGCCGCCAGGGCCTCCAGCGCCAGCAACTGGTCGTAGTCGGCGAACCGCTCGGCCCACAGCCTGCCGAAGTTCGACCACGCGACGAGGTCCGGCGCGCGGACGGCCCCCTCCCGGCCCCCCGCGTACAGCTCGACCGTCATCTGCTCGACGCACCGGCCCAGGTATTCGCGGCTCGCCCGGGGCTTCCCCTCGATCGCCGACCTGGACGCTTTCAGGCGCTCCAGCATCGCCTCGCCTTCCAATGCTCGTTCGTCCGACATCTCGACGCCTCCCCTGCCCTGCCCGACCGGACGAGGACGCCCCCACGAGGGACGGCCCGCCCGGCCCGTCCGCACTTCATTCGTCGCCCGCCAGGCCGGCGGACCTCGCCGCCATCACGGCCAGGCCGCCGGCCGCCAGGTGGTAGATCGCCGCGCGGGTCGAGAAGTCCCCGCCCGCCTCGAAGAACCCCGCGGCGGAGACGGCCGCCGCCCCGAGCGCGAAGAGGATGGCCGTTCGCAGCATGCCGGCCCGCACCGCGTAGGCGACGGTGCGCCTCAGCCGTTCGTCTTCTCCGGTGGACATCTCGCGTTCCTCCAGGATGTAGGGCCCGGCCGCGGGCGCCGGGGGACGGCTCAGTTGCGGGAGGGCCCGCGTCGCGACGCGGTAGCCGGCGTCGCCTCGATCGCGGTCCCGTCGCCCGGAACGGCCCGGAGTCGGAAGGCGATCGTGTAGGGCCCGAGGGCCTTGAGCGACCACCCATCGTCGAGGCGACGCGCGTCCGCGGTCCGGACGATCGCCACGCACGCCTCCAGCGTCCGGCCCTCGATGCACCGATAGAACGTGGCCTTACGCACGCCCGGCCCCCTTCCGCATCTTCATGACCGCCTGGAATTCATCCGGGGTGAGGATGGCCTCCAGGGCGGCCTCCTGGCCGTCCGCGGCGACGATATAAGTGAATTGCTCATTGCCGAAGTCCAGGGTGAACTCGACGCCGCCGCCCTTCCGCGTCGGGCCCTCCTCGCACATCCCGCAGTTGAAGTTGTCCAGCAGCCAGAAGCGGAACGCCTGGAGCACGTCCGCGTGATTCCGGGGCCGCTTGAAGGACTTGATGACGCCCATGATTCAGGCCCTCCCCCGCTTCTTCGCCTTCTTCCCCTTCGCCTTCTTCTTCGCGGGCTTCTCGTCGAAGTACGGCATGTACCAGGGCAACCAGTCGTCGCCGTCCGCCTTCACGACGTCGAGGACGTCCCGGTCTCGTACGCCGTCGTTGTAGCGGCGGCCGTCCTTGGGATCGGGGACCACGCTCGCGTTCGGGTCCGGGACCACGACGACGATGAACTGGCCGCCGTCGTAATACGACACCCCCGCGGCGATCGGCCTGGGGACGGGGAGCCGAGGATCCAGGCCCACGGCCCTGAGGACCGCCGCCCGCAGGTCCCGCTCTGCGTCGCGGGCCTTGCTGCCGACCTTGTCCATCGAGGCGGCGTAAGAGCCGGTCGGGTCGGGGAGGTGGCCGACGGCGCGTTCCAGGCCGTCGAGGGCGAGGCGCGCGCCAAGGTGGTCGTCGAGCAGGGCGCGAAACCTGGCCTCGTCCGCTTTCGTTTGCGTCTTCACGGCTCAGGCCCCCTTCCCGCGGCGGGCCCGGAGGTCCGCGAGGAGGTCGCGCGAGGGGACGCCCAGCTTGCGAGCCTCCTCGATCAGCTCCCGTTCGCCGCCCGTGAGCCCCATGGCCTCGCAGGCGCCCGCGACGAGCACGCAGCCCAGGTCGTCGAAGGCGAACTTCACGCACCCGTCCGGCCCGCCTTCCTCCTCTCGGCCGTCGCGGATGAAATCCGGATGCAGCCCCAGGTCGAGGGCGAGGAACCCGAGGATCCGCCCGGCCAACCCCCGATAGTCCCCGGGCCCGCACGGATTGGCCGCCGGGCGGCCGGCGGCGTTCCAGCCGGCCAGGTGCCTCCGCTCTGCCTCGTCCAGCTCGACGATCGACTTGTCGTCGGAACGGTCGCAGGCCGAGACGAGGACGTCGAAGCCCCCCGCGCCCGGGATGCTGATCGTCGTCCGCCCGCCGAACTCTGACAGCCTCCACCCGCCGTCGATCGCCCAATGGTCCTCCAGCAGCGTGAACACCGCCCGGGCCGCCGCCTCGGCCGTCGGGGGCGTCCTCAGCCTCTCGATGAGGCCCCGGCCCTCCAGGCCCGTCCCGCGGGCCGCGTCGAGGGCGGAGCTTTCTTCGGCGGTCAGCACGCGGGCGACACCGATGTCGCCGACGACGGTGATGAACCACTTCCGTCCGACCGCGAACGTTCGACGGGGATGCGGCCCGTCGCCGCCCGCGTCCTCGCTGAGTTCCAGCCCCAGCTCGCCCGCGATGAACGCCCGCAGGGCGTCCGCCAGGCCTTCGAAGTCAGCCGGCGTCACATATCCCGATATCACTGCCATCCTGATTCCCTCCGATCCTGGTCCACCTTGAATCGACGCGAGGCGGCCGACCCGCCCCAGACGCGAGGGTTGCTCAGGAGCCCGCGGCCCTGGGGCTCGCCAGCAGGACCACGCCGGGCGTGTCCGGGTCGGCGTAGACATCCCAGGTGCGGTAGGGCGGGAAGGCGGTCAGGAGGTCGGGCACGCGCCCGACGCGGGCGGCCACGAGGTCCCGACCGATCAAGTCGTCGGGGTCTGGCATAGGCCGGGCGGCCGGGAGGGAGTTGGCGACGGGGCGAGGATGGGTTATCATGGGTGCAGATTCCTCAATGGGTTGCAGGCTCAGAAGGGGATCGCCGGGCCGGTCGGATCTGAACCATCCGACCGGCCTCCTTCACTTCGAACTCAGGCCGTCCAGGGCCCTCATCAGGCGGTCCGTCGTGCCCTCGCTGGCGAGGCTCATGCGCCCCGCCTCTTCGGTCAGCTTCTTGAGCAGCGCCACGTTCCAGGCGGCCCTCGCCTGGAGCTTCGCGGCCTCCAGCGATCGGAAGCCGCCGACCCGATGCAGGCGTTCGTCGAGGCGGGGGTGGACGATGTAGTACAGGCCCTCGGCCTCTTCTACGGTCATGTCGCCGATCGTCGCCGCGGTCGCCATCGGTAGACCTCCAGGGCCGGGCCGGCGGGTCCGATTCGTCCGGCCGCCTCCCGGAATCTACTGCACTGTTGTACAAGCGCCAAGCATCGGCCGCGGGAGATGTGAAGAATCCGGCCGGGGGAGGCCGCCGCCTCCCCTCCCCCGCCCGTCGGCGGCCCGTCAGACGCACCCGTGGACGAGGTGGTGGTCCATCTCGTCGACGCCCAGGCTCAGGGCCGCGTAGGCGTCCCAATCGGCGTCGGTCCACTCGGGCTCCATGTCGTCGAGGGCGAGGACGTCGAGCGGGGTCGGACCGTCGAACGTCGGCACCCAGGCGTAGCCGTCGAGGTCGGCGTCCAGGTAGGCGGGCCACTCGTCGGAGAAGACGGCCGGGTCGATGCACTCGAAGTCGTCCGGGGCCCCGCCGCTGATCGCGGGGAGGCTCGCGACCAGGGCGTCGCGGAGGTCGTTCATGCGGCCGGCGGTCGCCAGGTCGGCGACGGCTTCCGGGGAGCCCTTCGCCATCGCCTCCAGCGAGTCGATCAGGTCGTGGCAGCCGTGCATCAGGCCCAGCAGGGCGAGCCCGACGAGCTGGGCGTCCTGCGAGTCGACGAACTTCCGGGCCGATTCCATCTTGGCTTCGAGGTCGGAGACGATCTTGTCGACGGCGGCCTTGAGAGTAGACTTGGACACGGGCGGGGCTCCTGATTCAGCAGGGGTTTCGCCAAGGGCCTCGGGGGTGTTCCACCACCCTCGGGGCCCGTTCTGTTTACGGGCTTCGTTCGCCCGACTCCTGAATCATACCAGTTTTGCGTTGACAGTCAATTCCTTGCATCGAAGTTTTTTTCCGGCTACACACCGCGTCGACTGGCGTATACTATGCTCGTGTGGAGGGCGAGGCTCGGGTACACTGAATATGGAGACCACGCGCATGTCGGCTGTGATGGAGCGCTCAATGGCGAAGCGACGTCCCGGGCGGCCCCCTTCGGGGAAGCCGTCGAATGAAGGTAAGCCGGTTCGGCTCGACCCCGGCTTGGCGGCGATGGCGAAAGCCATCGCGACGACGAAAGGCATGACGACCGGAGAGTACATCGCAGAGATCATCGGCCCCGTAGTAAAGCGTGATTACGCCGTGATCCTCCGCCAATTCGAGAAAGGCGGCGAGGAATGAGCACCCTCGCCCAGCGCCAGGCCGCCGTCTCGGACGCCATGGAGGACGTCCGGACGCGACGCTGGCCCGCCTGCGTGGAGTGGGACCAGTTCGAGGAGGGCGAGATGTCGTACCGGGTCGAGCGGGATGGCCGGGCGTTGGTGGACGAAGGCGGGGCCCAGTTGACGGCCAACGTGATGTCGTTGACCTTCCGCCATGTCGTGGATCCGGGGCCCTAGAAGATGATCCACAGGGTGGCACGTCTTTAGGCATTCGTTGACGTTCCACATGGTTTCCGAAGGGATTGACCCTAGGATCGTCAACTCCGTCATGGGCCGCGCGGACGGCAGCGAGATGGAGAGCCGGTGTCATCACCTGCTGCCCCAGAAGCAGGAGCGGACCATTTCCTCCATGTTCCAGGCCCGGCAACAGGAGGAGCAAGCTCTGCGGTCACCGCAAGGTGACTAAAGCATCGGGAATGGTGGATGAGCCTGCGTCCTTGCATGCGGTCGGGGGTGAGGCTAGGATGTGGAAAACAGCGAAGATGGCTGTTTTTACATCCAGACGAGACATTAAAACGTGTTAAATCACAAGCACTACGTGCCTGTTCTCAAAGGTAAGGCCGGGGATTTCTGGGCGATCCAAAATCTAAAGCAGGACACGCGCGGGCGCGTGACGCCGCTGATCGAGGTCGTGCCGCCGAGCGCCAAGATGTCGGAGGAAGATCGTCTCGACGGGACGGCCCGGTGCATCTCGACGCATTGGCCGGACGAACCGTGTTTCGTGGACCTGATCTGGCGCGACAACAGCCCGATGCTGCATCATGAGCACGTGGTCGACTTCTTCTTTCGCCGGGCCCGTTCGCGAGCGTTGCACGCGGTCCCCGTGACCGCGCTCGCACGAAGTCCGGCATATCAGCAGGCGGTCGCCCGAGTGGTCGAGCAGGACGGCAAGGGGATGGCGATCCGACTGGGTGTGAGCTTCGTCGACGACCTCGCCACAGCTGGACGGCTCCTCGACGCCCTCCTTGGCGTCACCAAGACGAATCATGAGCACGTCGATATGATAATCGAGGCGGGGTCAGTGACGGCCACGCCGGCCGCGATGCTTCGGACGACCTGGAGAGAGGCGATCGACGTTCTGCCCCACCTGGAACGCTGGCGATCAGTGACCGTGCTCGCCGGCTCTTTTCCGGCCTCGTTGGCCGGCCTTCCGCAGGCGACGTGGAGCACGATCCGCAGGCGCGAGTGGGACGCCTGGAGCGACCTCGTGGGGAGCCAATCCCTCGCGAGGAAGCCCACGTACGCCGACTATGTCATCGGCGACCCGATCGTACCCTTCTCGGGGCAAGCCGCCATCGCCGCCAACCTGCGGTACTCCACGCCGAGCGATTTCCTCGTCTGGCGTGGATATGCCGTGAATAATCACCCGCTTGGATTCGGTCAAATCCACACGATCTGCGCCGATCTGGTCCGGCGCGACGAGTTCTCCGGGGCCGACTTCAGCCGGGGAGACTTCGAGATCCAACAGAGAGCAGCCAATCAAGATTCGCCTGGCAATGCTCAGCAGTGGCGACAGTGGGCGACGAACCACTACATCGAGCTCGTCTCATCGCAGGTCGCCAATCTCCTCTAGCTTTTATCGCCCGCCTGACGAGCCGGCCGAGTTCATCGGGCGGAACTGACTCCGCTAGGATCCGCCACAGTTCTCGCCTGAGCCTGGGTCTCGGAGTCGGAGCCAACCCTAGGGATGAGAGCAGGCCGGCCGCCTCGTCCCTCCACAGGAGCTGGACGACCACATCCGGCGAGACACATCGATTCCTCTGGGACGTTCGGAGCGTCTCCAAGGTGACGCCGTCGTCCGATTCGCGAGCTAAAATGAGCCCCCAACATTCGGGGATCATCGCGCTCGCGGGCGCGAGATGCTTCGCCCCGACGACCAGCGTTATCGCGTCGAAGCATCTCGCGTAGATCTCGCATTGGCGCTGCAGGCGGGCGAGCGTGTCGCGGTCGCTCTTGATCTCGTAGCCATGGATCGAACCATTGACGACGGCGAGATCGACCCGGGATCGGCCCTCGCACAACCCCAGTTCTTCGACCACCAATGCGTCACGATCGGACTCGTGCTCGGCGAGAAGCCTATCGCGCAGGATGTTCCGGATGTCGACGTCTTTCATCGACATAACTCCATTGCTTAAATGCGGCAGGGCCGGCCCGCGCGAAAGACAGCCGCTCTAGGAGGGCGGCTGGATGTGATCACGTCACCCTGCCAATGTGCACCAGCGAGTCTCCCGAGTCAATCGAGATCGGAGACGACCCGATGGCGGTCGAATCGATCCGGTGAGCGAAGGCCGCCCGCAGTTCGATTCGAACGGTCGCCGGCGATTAACATCGCGAGAGTCTGCCAAGACTGGCGTTCTTCGCCCGAAGCCCGCAGCCCGAATGAGAGGTAACGGTCGAGTTCCGCCTTCGGGGGCATCCATTCCTCCGCATCGCCGTATCCGCAGGGCCTTCGCTCGGCCTTCAACCGACCTTCGCGGAACCATTTCCGGTCGGAGGCCTTCTTGCCGAACTGCTCGATGCAGGCGGCGTCGTGGCCGCGCCCGAAGTCGCCCCACTGCTTCCCATCGCAGCGGTTGACGATCTAGGCGAACTCCTTATTGATTGGCCTGGCAGACGCCTTCGCGAAGGTGGCCGGTGGGGGCGTCGCAATTCAGGTTCATCCGGCAGATCCGTGAAGGAGCCGGACCGGCTCCCGGCGAAAGCTTCCAGGACCAGCCGCGGGAGGAAAGGGTACCCCGCGGCGTCGCGAGCTCTCGTTCGCGACGCCGCAACGCCGACGCCCGACGTACGCCGACGTTCACGCGACTTGGGCGTTCACGCTGTACTGCGAGTAGTCGTTCGTCGGGGTGATCCGAGACTTCGTCAGGTAGATCCGTACGTAGCGTCCGCGAGCGTTGAGGTTTGCGTGCTCGACCACGCCTCCCGTCGCGGCTCCTACGACGTCGCGCGCCGTCATCCAATCGAACCCGTCGTCGCTGACCTGGATCTGGTAGTCGACGCCGAAGGCCGCCTCCCAGTCGAGCCTGAGCCGATCGATGTCGTAAACCGCCCCGAGGTCGATCACGAGCCACCCGACTTGAATGTTGCACATCCACTGGCCGCTCGACCAGCGCGTGGACGCGTTGCCGTCCACCACGTTGGCGGCCGTGAAGCTTGAGCTTTCGTCGGCCGACGACGTCGCCGTCTTGCCCCTTACCAGGTCGACCGCCGGGACGCAGACCTCCGCCCCGCCGATCTTGGCCTGGCCGGTCACGCCCGCCAGGCCTTCGAGGTCCCCGTCGCCCGGCCGCGCGTCGTGGAATATCGCCTGCATCGGTCGGCTTGCCCGCGATGCGGAGCGTCGACCTGCGGCGTCGCGCCCGTCGGGGTCGAGGTTGCCTATGGTCCCCGCACGCAGGCCGCCTGCGCCGTCTTGTCGTGCGAAGGGCGGATGAGCAAGCGTCGCGTCGCGGGCGTCATGAGAGCCCTCTTCGGCCTGCCGATCGGCCCGGCGTCGGTCCGCGGGCTGGAGCGGCGCACGGCCGACGCCCTGACACCGATCCACGCCCTGACACCGATCCACGCCGAGGCGGTCGAACATATTCGGGGGGCCGGGCGTCGAACCGCGACGGCTGCTTTCGAGGCCGCGACGACCTGGAAAGTCGCCTGAGGGGCGCGACGTAGCCCCCCAGGCGCGGTGCCTCGCTCGTTTTCAATGTTTCCGCCTCAGTAGCCCCGGCAACGTCAGGACTGCCAGGATCGCAGCGGCGACGAGGGCGACGGCGGCGATGCGGAAGCCGTTCAGGTCCGACGAGGCCGTCGATGCGTCGTTCGGGGCCGGCTCCGGCTTCGTCGAAGGGGCGGTACGGCCCCCCGCGGCGGAGGATTCGACCTTCTCCAGGGCCAGGCCTTCGACCTTCCGCGCCCCTCCATCGGCGGCCTCGCCCTCGCGGACGCGGTCGATGGCGGCGATGTAAGCGTCGCCGGCCGGGCCGCCCACGGCCCCCCGGATCGTCTCGCGGAGCTTCGCGTTGTCGCAGACGAAGCCGGAGCAACCCGGTCTGTGGTCGCGCACCAGCTCGGCGTGGAGGACGGCCACGTTGCGGAGCTGCTCCGGCGAGGCGTCCCACAGGCCCTTGCGCGCCGTCTCCGCCATGACCGCCGTCATCTCCTGGAGCGCGTACGGGTTCTTCGTCGCGAACGACTCCCGGATCCCCAACTTCTCGCGGTCCTCGACGTACACGGCGTACAACTCGTCCCACAGGGCGTCGTCGACGAGATCGGGCTTCAGGGCGTTCCAGGCGTAGGTGTTGCGGAAGGTCTCGGCGAAGACCGCGGCCGAGGACGCGCCGCCGGCCTGGAGGTCGCGGATGTATTTGGGGTTCAGCAGCGTGCTGCGGGCTTCGACCCAGACGGCCTCCCTGGCGGCCTGCATCTTCGGCTTGTGCTTGTTGCGGACGTCGGCGAAGAAGGCGTCGGGCTCGGCTCCCGTCGCCTTCCGCACGGCGTTGTTCAGCCCGCCCATGAACTCGTAGACGTGGTCCAGCGAGAGGACGCCGCTGACGTTCGAGGAGCGGCTGTGGACGATGGTGTCGGTGTTCTGGAGGGCCCCTTCGAAGACGCCCGGCCTGAAGTCGCCCCAGCGCTCGCCGGTGTAGACGGCGCCCATGTTGTTGAGGTAGCGGTCGGCGATCTCGTCGGCGTTTTCCCAACGGTCGCCGGACTCGACCAGGCCCATGATGCCGGTCCCGTAGTTCCCGTTGACGCCGCCGAAGACGCGGGCGGTTGCGAGCGCCTTGGCCTCGATCGGCGAGAGCCCTCGCTCTTTCATCAGCGCCTCCGCGGCGACGGCGCCTTCGCGGACCTGGTTCTCGAAGTCGGCCGGGTCGTCGGCCGAGGCGGCGACCTTGACGGCCCGGTCGATCAGGGCGAGCCGGCTGGCGGCGATGTCGCGGAGCTGGCCGGAGGTCTGGACCACCACGTCCACGCGGGGCCGCTTCAGCTCGGCGGCGGGGACCAGGCGGACGTCGTGGACCTCGCCGCGGGCGTTGCGGACCGGCTCGACGCCCAGGAGGTGGAAGACCATGGCGAGGTCGACGCCCTGGGTGTTGATGAACTCGCCCCCCCACATGCTGAGGGCGACCTTCTTCGGGTATCGGCCGGTCTCGCTCAGCTTGGCCCGGATCGTCTCCTCGGCCAGGGCCTTGCCGACGCGCCAGGCCTCGGCGGAGGGGGCCTTCTCGGCGTCGATCGAGGTCAGGTTGCGGCCGGTGGGGACGGCGTCCGGGTTGGCGACGGCGTCGCCGCCCGAGGACGGGGCGACGTACCGGCCGTCCAGGACGGCGACCATCGCGTCCAGCTCGGCGGCCGTGGACGCGGCCAGGGCGTCGCGGTTGCGGGTCGCGGTCGACAGGGCGTCGCGCAGGGTCTTCACGGCCGAGACGTGCTCGCGCTCCTGCTCCTCCAGGGTCGCGATGCGGCGATCGGCGGCGGCGACGGCCGCATCGAGCCGCGCGGGGGCCTCGGGATCGGCCAGCGCGTCGGCCACGGCGTTCGACTTCGCCGCCAGCGCGGGCGTCAGGGCCGCCTGGGCCTTGTACTCGTTCAGTCGAGCCCGAAACGCGCGGGCTGCGGCAAGGTCCATCGCGGCCAGCGTCTCCGCGATCGGCCGCTCGGAGGTCGCCGCGACCAGGTCGGACGTGGATTCGGCCGAGGTCAGCCGGGCGACGACCGCCTCGCGGGCCTTCGCCAGCTCGATCTCGATCCTCGGCTTCATCTCCGGGTCTTCGAGGAGCGCGAGGGCGCGATCCCGGACCGGCCGGGCCTTCATCAGGCCGACCAGCTCGGCGACCTGGGGGCGCTCGATCATGTCGAGCGCCTTGCGCATCGCCGGCACGACGGCCGCGATCCGACGGGCCTTCCGCCGCGTCTCCGGATCCAGGGCCGACGCCGCCCGCTGGTACTGGGCCTCGGCGGAGAGCGAGCGGACGAAATCCAGCTCCTCGGGGTCGGCGGCGACGGCCGCCAGCAACTCGCGGAGGCGGGCCTCGTCGGTCTTATCCTCGCCGTCGGCCCGGTTCCTCTTCCCTCCCTCGCGCTCGCCCATGCGGAGCATCTCGGCGAAGAACTGGTCGTCGCCGATGGTCCGGTGATCCTCGTCGTAGGACGCGACCCGTGCCAGGTCGGCGGGGTCGAGGAACGAATCGGGCTTTGCGCGGCCCGAAAGCAGGGCGTCGAGCGTCTCCAGCGCGGGCGTGTGGTAGCGAGTTTCGAAGAAGGTCTTGTCGTCGACCTGTTCCCGCTTCACGGCGCCCTGCGCGACGTCGAGCCGGGCGCGGGCCTGGGCGATGCCGTCGACGCCCATCATCCGGGCGGTCTCGATCACGCGGTCTTCCGGGTAGGGGACCCCCAGCGTGTAGAGGCCGCGGGTGATCTTCTCCAGGCCGACCGTCATCAGGTAATCGTGGACGTGCTCGATCTGGTCCTCATCCAGCGGCGTCGAGGATTCCGGCAGGCCGAGGTCGCGGTCGATCTTCTGCTCGCGGACGACCCGCGTGATGGTGGCGACCAGCTCGGCCTTGAGCGCCTCGTCGGTCGTCGACTGCCACGACCCGATGGCCGTCTGAAGCTCCTTCAGCGGGCCGTAGAGGTCGGACTCGGCGAACGGCGGCGTCAGGTGGGAGACCAGGGTCGCATAACTCCGGCGCTTGGCGATCACGGCCTCGCCGATGTTGTTGATGATGTACAGGTAGGCGTGCGGCAGGTCGCCGACGAGGGCGTCGGGCCAGTCCATCCCCGACAGCGAGTTCTGCTTCCAGGGGGTGAACTCCAGGCTGCCGTGCGTCCCGAAATGCACCAGGGCGTCGGCCTTGAAGCCGTAGCGGGCCCAGAGGTAGGTGGCCAGGTACGGGTGCGGCGGGGCGACCTTCGCCCCGTGGATCAGCTTCGACGAATCGTCTCCCATGGCGGGGAGGAGTTGCGGCAGCAACACGACGTTGCCGAACCGGACCCGCGGCAGCGCCAGCGCCGTCGTCCCGTCTCGCTCGGTGGCGAGGAACTTCCCGGGCGCCGGGCCGTACTGTTCCTCGACGGCCTTGTAGGCGTCGGCGAGGATGCCCGCGCGGGCCCAGGTTTCATAGTCGGCGGCCGGGATGATCTCGGGGTCGCCTTCCTTCAGGAACGCCTCGAAGGCCCCCTCGGCGTAGGCGCCCAGGACCGGCCCCTGGCGCTGGATGCGGGCCTGGAACTCCTCGACGGATTCGGGCAGGTCGCCGAGGTCGTAGCCCTCGGCCTTCAGCCGCTTGAGGAGGTTCAGCAGCGACGGCGCGACTTCAAGCGCCGCGGCGGCCATGGCGTTCTGGCCGGGCCCCTTGTAGTAGACGACCGCCAGCTTCTTCGCCGCGTTCGGTTTCGAGCGCAGCGACAGCCATCGCTCGACGCGCGAGGCGAAGGTCTGGACCCGCTCCGGGATCGCACCGGGGACGTTCAGCCCGCGCTCGTCGGGGAACAGGGCGGCGACGGCGAACGGCTCGGCGCCGCCGTCCAGCTCGGGCATCACCACGTTCTGGCTAAGCATCCCCCCTTCCATCCCCTTCTGCGAGCCGACCCACGCCGCGTATTCCTCCTGCACCGTGAGCGGGCAGAGGAGCGGGACGCCTCGCTCCTTCAGGTAGGCGATCGCCTCGTCGGCCTTGCCGGGCGCGAGCCGGCCGTGCGGGACGTAAACCACGAGGTCCGGGGCGATCTCGCGGACGAAGTCCAGCCGCTTCAGGAATCCGGCGATCGGGTAGACGTTCAGGCCCCGCTTCTCCATCGCCTCCACCAGCGCCCCCATCGAGCCCAGGTTCGGGTTCCGCGGCCCGAAGATCGACGTCAGCAGCGCGACCTTGGGTCTGTCCGGCCGATGCTTGCCCGACGACTCGTAGAACCGCCGATACTCGGCGACCGTCGCGAAGAACCGCCCGTCGACGTGGAACAGGACGTCGGACGGGATCACCTCGGGCTCGTCGGGCGTCGGCGCCCACAGCGACTTGCCGTCGAGCGCCTTGCGGGCGTAGCGGAACAGCGACGCCAGGTTGCGCCGGCCGCCGTTCTCGAAGTAGGCGGAGACGCTCTTGAGGTCGTCGCCGGCGAGGTCGGTCAGGTCGCTTGCCGAGTTGGTCGCGCCGTAGACGTACACTCGCGTCCCGCCGGCGATGGCCCGGCGCACCGCGGCCTGCTGCGGCTCGTCCAGGTTGAGCCCGCGGCCGAAGAAGAACGCGACGTCGTACCCCGACAGGCCCGCGCGGGCGAGGTCCGGCAGGTCGATCCGGTCGATCTTCACCCACGCCCCCGGATCCTCCGAGTCGAGCATCTCGGCGAACTGGAAGTCGCGGAAGTTGACCACGGCGACGCGCGTGGGCCCGACGTGGCGGACCCACGCGTACCCGACCCCCGCGGCCGCCGCGACGATGGCGAGGAGGAGGGCCAGGACCTTGGGGCGGAAGAGTCGGCGGATCGCGGAGATCATTCGGAGCATCCGTCGGGGCCTCGGGATGATGTTCGTCTCGGCTGGATCGCGGCTCATCGGGCCGCGGCCTCTTCGGGCACGTAGATGATCCGACCGTCTTCGAGTTGATAGGCGGCGCCGACGCGCCGGCCTCGGCCCTCGCCCTTGCCGGCGGAGCCCTTGTAGCGGGCGATCTCCCCGCCCTTCTTGACGATGATCTCCATGTCCGACCGCCCCGGATTCTTCACCAGCGTCATGTCCTTGTCGGACATGAGGTCGGCGACCTGGGGCCGGACGATCAGGGCGATCATCAGCGCGGAGCCGACGACCATCGCCAGGTCGAACAGGTTGGCGACGCCGGCCAGCGGGTCGTCGGCCTCGTCGTCCTCAAAGCGCGACCGGCGCGAGGCTCTCGTCCGTCGGATCATCGGAGTGGTGACCTCGGTGGGGATGGTAGTTCCGCTCGCCGGCCTGGTCCTGGGCGAGTTCGTAGGCGTAGTGGAGGAGATCGACGTCGGCCATGGCCCAGCGCTGCTTGGCCAGGCGGACCCAGAAGCCCAGACCGCCGACGAACAGGCCGACGACCGTCGCCGTCAGCCCTTCCTCCACGTTCGCGGCCATGGCGGAGATGTCCCCCGCGGCCAGGCCGGCCAGCGCCGGACCGATCGGGATCAGGGCGCCCATCAGGCCGAGCATCGGGCCCAGGCGGATCAGCGCCTGGGGGCCGTCGAGGCCGCGGCGGGCCTCCAGCTCGAAGTCGGAGATGATCTTGTCCGAATGGATCGGGTGCCAGCCGACCTGGGTGCAGCGACGGAGGACCCTCGCGACCTCGGCCTCGATCTCCAGGCCCTCCGTCGCCCGCCGGACGGGCTCGCGGAGGAGCCGATCGGACAGGGCGCGGAGCTTGCCCGACGCCCGCCGGCGCTGGACCGCCGCGGCCAGGAAGTCCCCCAACATCACCAGTGACGCCCCCAGAAGGGCGGTCATCGTCACCAGGACGGGGATCAGCAGCCCCGCCGACACCCAGGACAGCAAGTTCGTCAGGACGCTCACGGAATCTCCTCTCCTTCTCCGCCCCGGCCGGCCCGGCGCGACCGGGCCAGCCTGGCCGCGGCCCCGCACCCCGCGGCGGCCGCGGCCAGGGCGGCGACGGACGCCGTCGCGCGATAGTCGACCTCGACGTGACGGCCGCCGCGAGTCCTCGAGTCGAGCAGCGGCGGCAGCGCCGCGCCCAGGAAGAACAGGGCGGCGAACAGGGGCACCGCCCGGGCCGCCCTTCGCGCCGGGTCGGGCAGGACGAGCCGCGCGGCCAGCGCCGGGGCGGCGATCACTGCGAAGGTCGCGGCGGACAGCCCCGCGTCGACGGCCGAAAAGCTCCAGCCCGACGCCCGGTGATACAGCGACGCCTGCGCCAGGATCAGCCCGACGGCCAGGCCCGGCGATGGTGCCAGGGCCACCGCGATCGTCGTCAGGCGGGTGAGGCGAGGGCGTGCCCCGTCGTCGATCCGCCCCGATCCGGCCAGCCGCAGCGCGATCCAGCCGCCGACCAGGGCCTCGGCCACCACCAGCGTCGCCACGGCGCCGACCCGATCGGGCGCGGCGGCCCAGGCGAACAGTCCGGCCGCGCTCCGGCGCGCGACCAGGTCGTCGGCCAGCCACGGCAGCGCCGCCCAGGCCGCCGCGACCGCGACGACCGCCCGCGGGCCGAGCCATCCGGCCCGCGCGGCCGTCGAGACGGCGCCGGCCGCCAGCAACACGAAGCCACAGATTTCCATGATGCGACGATCCTCGGCCCGGCAGACCGGGGCGTCAGAGCGAATCGGCCGAGATCACCTCGCCGCCGGCGCGGGTCGACAGGGCCCGCCACGCGGCCAGGTCCACGGAATCCTTCACGAACCTCACGGAGCCGTCCCCCAGGAGCGTCAAGACGCCGCCGGGATGCGGCCCCCGCGCGCCGATCCATCCGAAGCCGTGGCCGTAGGCGTCGGGGACCCGGCTGTTGGGAGGCTGGTAGGCGCTGAAGCCGGTCATCGCCTGAGTGCCGACGATCCAGGAGACGCCCCGCGTCCCGCTCCACGCCGTCGGGTTGGCCGTCAGGGCGGCGAGGTCGGGGTTGTTCGCCGACGGCGTGTAGCCGCCCGGGGCGACGGTCGTCGGCCTGAACTGCGACGCCACGTTGACCATCTGCCGCGCCCGGTCGCTCGGCGTCGCTCCGGTCGTGTCGACGCCCGCGCCCAGGTGGCACTGGGACATGAACATCGTGTTCGACGTCCCGTCGACGACCGCCGCGATCGTCACCGCGGAGTTGTCCCAGAACACGCCGTCGGTCGGGTAGCGAGAGTCGTAATACGTCCCCGTCCCCGACCCGACGTTCGCGACGTATCCCGTCCCGGCGGTCGGCACGCCCTGGTAGTAGTCGGGATAGAGCGGGTCGCGGCCGTCGCTCGGGCAGAGGAACGCGGCGATCACCGTCCGCGAGGCCGTCGTCTGGGCCGGGTGGAAGGAGAAGGTGGGCGGTCCGGAGCTGAGGGGCAGCGAGAAGTTCACGGCGTTGAACAGGCTCGCGGACTCCAGGTAGGGGAGGAGCCGCGACTGGACGGAGAATCCGGAGGAGCTCTTGCCGCCGGATCCGGGGAAGCACCCGTTGGAGCTTTCGTAATTGTGCAGCGCGAGGCCCATCTGCTTCAGGTTGTTGGTGCTCTGCATCCTCCTCGCCGCCTCTCGGGCCGCCTGCACGGCGGGGAGGAGGAGGGCGATGAGGACGGCGATGATAGCGATCACCACCAGCAGCTCGATCAGCGTGAATCCGCGACGCCGCAGGCCGGACGAATGCGTCATGATGATGATGCCGTTTCTCCTGGAGGAATTGAGGCGGGACGCCGGCCCCGCGTCGGCGCGGAGGCGCGCAATGGGATCTGCGCCCGGCGATTCCGAACGGAAGGAGGGGGGAGAAGGGACGATCAGGCGGGTTCGAGCCGCCCGGGCCTCGGTGGGGCTCGGGGCGTCTTGGGCAGGCGACGTCGCCGTAGCGCGCGGCCGCGACGACGGCGTTGACGCGGCGATTTCGGGCTCGCGGGGGCGGTCGGCGGATCGGCCGGCGAGGCCCATTGGGCCTGCGCCAGATGGAAACACAGGGCGCATTCGTCGTCGGTGGGCCGATCATGATCCGAATCCGACGCGATCGTCTTCCCGGCGTCGATCCGCTCAGAGCGGGGTCGGGGTGCGGGGGCCGCATGGTGCCAATGCGGGGCGCAAGGGGCGGCGATCGCCCACAGCGCGAGCGAGACCGCGACGATCGTATGTCGGAACGATTGAGGCATGCTGGGTGCCAAGGCGTGGGGCGCGGCTCGTGGCCGCCGGTACCTCCGGCGCACGGGTCCAACCACCTGGATGGTGCCGCCGGGGTCGACAAAGTTCCCCCCCCCACCGTCACGAATCGAACGGAGATTTCAGTCGACGCCGTAGGCGCGACGGCAGCGGTCGTAGATCCCCTGGGCGGCGAGGAAGCCGGACCTGGCCGATTCGCGATCGCCCGAGGCCGTGAGGCGTCGCAGCTCTCGCAGGGCCGCCGAGAGGTCGGATGCGAGCCGGCGAGCTTCCTCCCCTGGAAAGTGGAGGCGAAGGGCCGAGCCGATCGGGAGCCGGGCGGCGGCCCGTTCCCACAGGCCGAGGTGGTGCATGGGCGCGGCGAGATCGGACGCACCGATCTCGCCGTAGTAGTCGGCCTTGATGACCGTCATGTCGCGGAACGCCTCCTCCGGCGACGGGAAGGCGACGCACGCACCGGCCGCCAGGACGGCGAAGGTCGCCCCGCCGGCTACGCCTCGGACCGCCCATGCCGGCAGCCGATGATCGAGCAGCCCCGGGACGGCCCGACCGTCATCCTGGGCCGTCCAGTCTTCGAACCGCGACTTCGGCCCCAGCCGACCCGAGCGCAGGGCCGCGCCGAGGGCGACCGCGACGGCCAGGGCGGCCGGCGCGACCAGTCCCCCGGGGCCCGACCGCGTCAGGGCCTCGCCCAACTGCCGGAACGCCGCCGAGGCGTGCTCGGGGGCGGCGGGGGAGACCATCGCGTCGTAATGGTCGTTGTCCGGGTTGGCGACGCCGACCGGCGCGGTTATGCGGTCGAGGCCCCACGCCCCGGCCAGGGTCGCGACGGCGGCGGCCCAGCGGAGGGTCGCGGAGGGGCCGTAGGCGCGCGCCGCCCAGGTCAGGTGCCCGGCGGACAGCCCGACGCCCAGGACGATCAGGGCGAGCATCGCGCCCGACGCCTGGCGGAATTTCACCATCTCGGGGAGCGCCGTGACGCCCACTTCCGGGCTGACGTAGGCCGGCGCCGCCACGACCGCCATGCGGGAGGCGGCCCAGGGGTCGGCAGCGAAGGTCCCTTCGGCCAGGAACGCCGGGCTGACGGTCGCGGAGACGATCGCCGCCGCCGCCAGGCCCGCCCCCAGGTCGATCCACACTCCGCCGCTCGCCTCG
>MKTT01000031.1 GCA_001898385.1 Planctomycetales bacterium 71-10 | reverse complement strand
GATTCCGGCTTCCGAATTGTCAAGGAACGACGGTCTTCACGGTTAAGGTCGCGTCGCGGGCCCGCGGGATTTCAGGTTTCCCGCGCGATTTCGCGGAATCCTCCGGGCCGGCGGCGACTGGCGGCCGGGCCGGTATGATGAGGTCGGGCCGGCGGGCGTCGTCGGGCCCGGCGACCTCTCCTCTCGGGGCTCTCGACATGGCGACGCGCAGGGGATTCCTCCAGCAAGGGTTGGCGGGCGGGGCGGGGCTGGCGGCGGCCGGGCGGCTGGCGGTCGCGGCCGAGGCGGAGCAGGACGGCCACCTGCACGTCGGCATCCTGATCTTCCCCCGGATGGACCAGATCGACTTCACCGGGCCGTTCGAGGTACTGTCGCGGGTGCCCGGCTCGACGGTCCACGTCGTCGCGAAGGAGAAGGCCCCGGTGCGCGACATCAAGGGGCTGATCCTCACGCCGGAGGAGACGCTGGCCGAGGCCCCGGCGCTGGACGTCCTGGTCGTCCCGGGCGGGCCGGGGCAGGAGGGGCTCATGGAGGACGAGGCCGTCCTCGGCTTCATCCGCGAGCGGGCCGCGAAGGCGCGGTACGTCTATTCCGTCTGCACCGGGGCGCTCCTCTGCGGGGCCGCGGGGCTGCTGAAGGGCGTCCGATCGACCACCCACTGGGCGTCGTTCGACCTGCTGAAATACTTCGGCGCGATCCCGGTCGACGAACGGGTCGTCCTGGACGGCAAGCACCTGAGCGCCGCCGGGGTCACGGCGGGGATCGACGGCGCGCTGAGGCTGGCGGCCCTGCTGCGGGGCGATCGCGCGGCGCAGGAGATCCAGCTCGGCATCGAGTACGCCCCGGAGCCGCCGTTCCACAGCGGGACGCCGAAGACCGCCCCCCCGGAAGTCCTCCGGGCGGCGCGGTCGGCCGTCGCCGGGCTGACCGAGAGGCGCACCGAGACCGCCCGGAGGGCCGCGGCGAGGCTCGGCGTGGACGTGAAAGGCTTTTGAGGCCGCCGGCCGCGGCCGATACAATCGGCGGACGCCGGGCCCCGTCGACACCATCACCCTCCCAGGATCCGCGCCGTGCCGAACGCCAGGACGATCGAGACCCTCATCGACGAGGCCGAGGCCGAGGCCCGTCGCGAGCCGTTCCCGGTGGACGAGCCGGTGTACGAGAAAGCGAGGCGGGATCCGTTGCGGCCCATCCTCTTCGCCGGCTCGCTCGACGCGCCCGTCGCGATCCTCGCCCGCGACCTGGGGAAGGACGAGGTCGCGGCGGCCCAGCCGCTCATCGGCGCGGGGGGGAAGCTCGTCCGGGCCGAGATCGTCAGGGCCCACGGCGGTGGGAAGCCCGAGGAGGCGCTGAAATTCGCGCTTCTGACCAACACAGTGCCGTTCAAGCCGCCGGGGAACAAGGCGTACGCCGAGTCCGTCCGGGCCCGGTTCCGCCCGTTCGTCGCCGAGCTGCTGGCGCGGTTCTGGTCGGGCTCGCAGGTGATCACGCTGGGGACCGAGGCGTTCCGCTGGTTCGAGCCCTACGCGGAAGGGGGGGCGTTCCCCGCGTCGGCCGCGACCGATGCCCGCTTCGACGAAGCCTACCCCTGCCGCCTGGCCCTCCCGGGCCTCGATCCCAAGGAGATCCTCGTCCGGCCGCTGCCGCACCCCTCGCCGCTGAATCGCCGCTGGTATTCGCGGTTCCCGGAGATGCTGGCGAGGCGGCTGGGGGAGGTTGAGGGGGGGCGTTGATCGTCGGAGAGGGATGTTGATTTTTCGCCACGCGAGGGCCGCTCGTCGGGGGAATATCGGGCGGGGGCGGGGACGTCGGATCGACGGGGCCGTCGATTTCTAGATGATCTGTTTGGAGGCATGCGCATTCCGATTTGTTTCGGCTTGCGTAGGCCGATGGCGCGGGGTACGTTGCGAGGATGATCATCTTCGTTTTTCCGATCATCCGATAGTTGGAGAGTCCCATGCGCAAGACCCAGATGGTGACCGATCGGGAGCTCGAGATCATGAAGATCCTCTGGGCTCGCGGCCAGGCCAGCGTGCGCGACGTCCAGGAGGACCTGAACCGCGACTCGGGCCCGGTCGCCTACAGCACCGTGCAGACCCTGCTGAACATCATGGAGGACAAGAAGGGGCTGGTGCGCCACGTCGTCGAGGGGCGGACGTTCATCTACCACCCGAAGAAGTCGTCCGAGCGGACGATCCGCGAGCTGACCCGCAAGTTCGTGGACCGCGTCTTCGACGGCGCGCTGGATCGGGTGATGGTCGCCCTGTTCGATTCCAAGCCTCCCACGACGGAGGATCTCGACCGCCTCCGGGCCATGATCGACGACGCGCGCCAGCAGGCGTCGGTCGCGCCCGAGCCGGCCGCCGAGGCGGCCCGGGACGCCTGAGTCCCGGCGGTCGAGGAGGAAGTCCCCATCGGGTCGGGATGGCCGCCGCGCGCGGGACCTTCCCGGCCCGTTCCCTTTTCCGGGCCGTCGGGGCGCGGGACGACGCTTTCGCCTGGAGGGCGACCCGGGAATCTTCCGTCGGCAGAGGAGCCGGCCGGCCGCAATGTGGATCGTGCTGGACCAGTTCAGCCGGACGCTGATCGACGCGGCGGTCGCGAACGCGATCCTGCTGAGCGTCGTCGTGGTCCTCGTGGTCTTCACGCGGCAGCCGGCCCGTCGGATCGTCCTGGTCCGGGCCGGCGTCTACGCGGCGTTGTTGATGCTGCCGCTGGTCGCGTTCGACTTCCCGCCCCGGTCCTACCCGGTCGACTGGCTGCTGCGCACCGGCCTGGTGCCGCCGCCGCTGGTCCCCGAGCCGAACCCGATGGACGTGCTGGTCGCGGGGCCCCAGGGCCTGCCGGGCCGGCCGCCGCCGACGCAGAGGGCCGGGGACGAGTCGGTGGAATGGCCGGCGGGCGAGCGGCTGGCGCGCGTCGGCACGCTCCTGTACCTGGCCGGCGCGGGGGTCGGCCTGGCCTGGATGGGCCTGGGGCTCTGGGGGTTCCGGCGGCTCGTCGCCTCGTCGACGGAGCCCGGCCCGGCCCTCCGCGCGGCGTTCGAGGAGCTGATCGCCGACCTGGGACGGTCGCCCCCGCTGCCGATGCTGCGGGTCTCCGCGCGGCTCCGCGGCCCGGCCCTGGGGGGCGTGGCCCGGCCCGTCATCGTCATCCCGGCCGAGATCGACCGCGACGACGTCGACCCCGACGCGCTGCGGCTGATCCTGCTCCACGAGCTGGCGCACGCCGACCGCGGCGACGCCTGGTTCAACGCGCTGGCGGGCCTGGCCCAGGTCCTCTGGTTCTTCCTGCCGCACCTGTGGTGGCTCCGCGGCCAGATGCGGATCGATCAGGAGTTCCTCGCCGACCGCAAGGCCGCCGGGCCGCTGGGCGAGTCGACCTACTACGCGCGATGGCTGGTCGGCCTCTCCAGCGGGAGGGCCCATCGCGGCGCCCCGTCGCCGGCCCCCGAGGGCGCCGCCCCCGGGCCGCCTCGGATCTGGGGCGAGGGGGGATTCAACACCCAACTCCTCCAGCGCGTGGCGATGCTGCTCTACTGCCCGTTCACGGTGGAGGGCCGCCCCCCCCGCTGGTTCCTGGCGGCCATCCCCGCCGCCCTGATGTTCCTCGCCTTGATCCTCTCGTCGTTCCGCATCCTGGCCCCGGTCGACCCCGCGGCGCTCGTCCAGCAGGCGAGGGCCCGCGACCCCCTGGTGCGCAACTTCCAGGTCCCGGAATTCGTCGTGGTCCCCTCCCGCTCGTCCGCCCCCGGCGACGCCTACGTCCTCCCCCTCGCGCTGCCGGCGATCTTCCGGCTGGAGGCGAGGGTCGTGGCCAGCCGCCGCGCCCTGGGCCGCCTCCGGATCGCCAACTGCCCGCTCACGCCCGACGCCGAGGCCCTCGCCGATTCACCCCCCGGCGGGCCGAAGGAGGTCTACCATTTCGACCTCCGGCGCAATTTCGGGACGCTGAGGGCCGTCCTCGACGGCGAGGAGTTCGACGTCGAGCCCGGGCGGCTCGACGGCCTCCACTGGCTCTCGATCACGCCCGCCGACGAGACCGCCACCATCCGTGACCTGGTCATCACCTGGTGAGGCCGACTGCCATTTTGGTCGCCCCTCGCGACGGCCCGTGCGGCTCGTGCGGCCCGCTGTCAAAGTGGCAGAAAAGGTCGCCCGCGCCCACGACCCGGAGGACGAGAAAACCTTCGACGCCGGGATTTGCAAAGGACCAAAACGCTTGGGTTTGCGGCTTCAGGCGCCCTTCGCTGGCGGTTTTTCGGCCAATCTGGCACATGCTCTGCACACGCCTGGGTCGACGAGTCGAGATGCGATCCAGGGGGGCGAACATGGCCGGGTCGGAGTGGCCGGGGGGATGGGATCCCTTCCACGAATTCCAGCGCGAGATGGGGCGGCTGTTCCAGTCGTTCGACCCGTTCCAGGCGTTTCGGCACGCGCGGGCCTTCCCGCCGATGAACCTGTACACGACGGGCGAGGAGTTCCTCCTCTCGGCGCAGCTCCCGGGCATGAACCCGGACGAGGTCGAGCTGACCGTGACCTCGGAGACGCTGACGCTGCGAGGCGAGCGGCGGCGCCCGGAGGGGGTGAAGGACGATTCGTACCGCCGCCAGGAGCGGTTCATGGGCCGCTGGTCGCGGACGATCGGCCTGCCCGACCGGGTCGACGAGGCGAGGGTGACGGCCCAGTTCGCCGACGGCGTGCTGACCGTCCGGCTCCCCCGCGCCGAGGGGACCAGGCCCCGTCACATCGCCCTGACGACGCCGGGCGTCCAGCCGGCCCGGCCCGACCCCGACGACGGAGGAGATCGGCCGTGAGCGACCCCCACCCCCCGATCCGCGTCCCCGTGGGCCATCCCGCGTCGGGACGGCCCCAGGACGGCGACGAGCCGACGCGGCCCCGGCCGCCGGCCCGGCCCTCGATCACGCCCACGATCGACATCCACGACGGCCCCGACGGCCTGACCCTGGAGGCCGACCTGCCGGGCGCGACCGAGTCGAACCTCTCCATCCAGCTCGAGCACAACGTCCTGACGCTGGACGCGCGGATCGATGAGCCCGCGCCCGACGGCATGCGCCTGATCCATCAGGAGTATCCCGTGGGCGACTACCACCGCTCGTTCATCCTCAGCGACGACGTCGACCGCGAGCGGATCGCCGCCGAGCTGAAGGACGGCGTCCTGAAGGTCTTCCTCCCCAAGGCCGACCGCGCGCGGGCCCGTCGCATCGAGATCAAGTCCTGACGCGACCCGTCAGAGGACGCCGAACTCGTCGTAGACCGAGCGCAGGGTGCGGCCGTTGAGTAGCTCGCGGCGCGTGCCGTTCTCTTTGCCGACCTTGTCGGCGGCCCGGGCGAGGACCTCGTCCTCGACGTCGCGCGGGACGACGACGACGCCGTCGAAGTCGGCGAAGACCAGCTCCCCGGCGCGGACCAGCACGCCGCCGCAGCGGATCGGGACGTCATACGCCATCACCTTGCCGCGGCCCTTGCTGTCCAGCGGCCGGATGCCGGCGGTGAAGACGGGGAACTTCATCGCGACGATCCGCTTGCAGTCGCGCACCATGCTGTCGCAGACGCAGCCGACGGCCCCGTTGCGCTTGGCGAGGGTGCTCATCAGCTCGCCCCAGGGGGCGTTGGTGGAGCCGTGGTCGGTGGAATGGACGGCCACGTCGCCGGGGCCGAGGGAGTCCATCGCCTCGATCTCCAGGCCGTAGGGGTCGGCGTCGGGGGCGTGGTCGACCTCCATCCAGCGGAACGTCCGGGCGCGGCCGACGATCGTGCAGCCGTCGGGGTCGAGCGGCCGGAGGCGCTGGTGCATGGCCTGGTCGCGACGGCCGAGGTCGTCGAGGATGTCGCAGACGGCCGGGACGTACAGGTGCTCGCGGATCCAGGCGAGGCGGCCGGGGTCGTCGGCCGGGCAGGGGGGGACGGACATCGATCAGGGCTCCTCCGACGCGCCCGCGTAGGCGATCGCGTCGACTTCATACTTGACCAGGTCTCCCAGGCAGCCGATCAGCGTCGTGCGCGCCGGGAAGGGTTCGGAGAAATACTCGCGGTAGATCCGGTTGTGGGCGTCCCAGTCGTTCTTGCTGGAGAGGTAGCAGCGGACCTGCACGACCCGGGAGAAGTCCAGGCCCGCGGCGGCCAGGACGCGGCCCAGGTTCTCGTAGGTCCGGCGGGCCTCGTTCTCGAACGTGTCCGGGACGAGCTTGCCGTCCTCGTCGGCCGAGGCCATCCCGGAGACGAACACGAAGCCCCCGGCGCGGACGCCGGGGGAGAACGGCAGGGGGCTGGCGATCACGCCCGGGCCCCGGATCGGCAGGATGTCGTCGCGGCTCATGGGCCGTCGGTCTCCGTTGTCCATCGTCACATTTTCAAACAAACCGTCTTCCCCCCTCGCGGGGGAAGACAGACGCCGAAGGCGTCAGATGAGGGGGATGCGCAGCACGGGCGCCGTCGGGATCCGAAGGCCCGCCCGATCGGCCCGGGATCCCGACGGCCGTCGTGCTCGTCGTCCCCCTCATCCGGCCCTTCGGGCCACCTTCCCCCGCCAGGGGGGAAGGCCGTCGTCGACGATCTCGCCGCGACGATCGGGTCGGTTCAGGGCTTGGCGAGGAGGACGGCGTCGATCGCCCGGCGCAGCCAGTCCTCGGACTTGGGGAAGTCGGCGTAGGTCCGGATCTCGGCCAGGCGCGGGTCGTCGGGCTTCACGCCGGCGGTCTGGAGGACGGCCATGTCCTGGAGGCTCTCGGCGAAGACCTCCCAGCGGATCGAGTCGATCGGGCCGTCCTTGCCGGGGTAGATCATGAACGGGTCGCCATACGGGATGCCGGGGTACGAGTCGTTGGAGGCGTCGTGGAACGGGTCGCCGATCTCCTCCTTCTCCATCTTGTGCCAGTAGTTGTAGCCCCAGTGCAGGAAGCCCTGCGCGCCCAGCCGGTGGAACAGCCAGCCGGACATGCGGATCTTCGTCAGGGGCGTGTCGAGGAAGCGGTTCAGCCAGGGGCCCGTCGGGGCGCAGCAGTAGTAGACCCAGTGCGGGATGCCGGCGTCGATGTACGCCTGGGCCGCGGCGACGAGCGGGATGGGGATGTCGGTCAGGCCCTCGCGGCCGTACTCGATGGAGCTGAGCGCGTCCATCACCTTCCCCTTCATCCACGGCGCCTTCTCGCGGAGGATGTCGCGGGCCTTGCGGTAGTTCTCGATGTGCCGCCCCTCGCCCGGCTCGTCGGAGAGGTGGAAATACGCCCCGTCCATGAGGTCCTCTTTCACGAGGAACGCGTGGAACTCGGGGAGGAACTGGTCGAGGAAGTTGAGGAACGTGTCCGAGAACCCGCTGATGTCCGGGGGCCAGAGCATGACGAACTCGTCCCCCTTCTTCGTGTAGACCCGGACGGGGTTCTCGGCGCCCCAGTAGATCCAGAGGTGCGACCACTCGAACTTGCGGAAGCCGATCTCTCGGCACATGTCGATGAATCGCTTGGTGCGGGCCCAGTCGAAGGCGTACTTGCCGGGCGAGGTCTCCTCCACGTCCAGCAACTGGCAGGGCCGCTTGAAGGTCTCGCGGCGGGCGACCAGCAGGGGGACGGGCATGACGTCGGAGCCGTGGTCCCACATGTCCTGGAGCTGGGCCTTCGTCAGCTCCCACCAGCGCTCGTCGAACCGGCCGGTGTTGTAGTAGTCCCAGGTGGCCTCGCCGCGCCACCAGTGGATGACGGGGAAGTCGCGGCGGGGCTGGACGACCAGCTCCGCGACGTGCAGCGCGACCGGCATCTCGACCGACTCCTTGGCGCCCCAGGGGGTGAGGCGGGCGGTGATCGTCCTCGGCCCCGGCTTCGCGTCGGCGGGCACGGCCAGCGAGACCCAGAACGACCGCGACTCCTTGGGCCCGAGCAGCACCTTCGTCTCGGGATAGAGCGGATCGGGGACCAGGCCGGGGCCGTGCTCGACCCCTTCCAGCTCCTTCGGGTCGGTGGTGGGCGTGAAGTGCGGGAGCGGGACCAGGCCGACGACCCGGACGCGGGGCTTCAGGTCGTCGGCGCCCGCGACCGCGCAGTCGAAGCCGATGGGATGGACGCTGTCGTTCCGGACGCAGACCTGGAACGAGGCCCGGCCGGCCCGGGGGGCGGTCAGCGCCAGGGCGGACGAGCCGGGCTCGGTGGCCGGGTAGACCCGGCGGAGCGACGACTCCAGCCAGTAGGCGACGGGGGCCTTGTTCTTGCCGATCTCGGCCCGGATGGCGGGCGAGGGCGGCGGGGCGTCGGCCGCGCGGCAGGCGATCGCGGCGAGGAATGCGACGGCGAACGCGGCGCCGCGGCGGGATTGGTTCCGCATGGGAGTCTCCTGGGGTTGGGGCTCTCGCGGGGTCAGTCGGCCCGGAAGCGGACGACGAGGTCGATCGGGTTCTTCAGGTCGCGGAAGGTCGCCACGTCGCCCTCCACGCGGGGCGGGGCGGACGGGGTCGTTTCGACGGCGGCGATCGGCCGGCCCTCGGGGTGGCGGAGGCGCAGCTTGATCTCGGCGGGGGGGCGGCGGGTCGGCGGGTCGATCCGCACCCGCATCGAGCCGTCGGCCTGGGCGTCGACCCGGTAGCTCACCGGGCCGAACTCGGTCGGCGCCGACTCGACGGCGACGTGCTTGCCGGCTTCGAGCCAGCCCCTCGGCGCGGCCTTGCCGAGCCAGAGGGCGTCTCCCTGCTCGAAGACCAGCAGGTCGCGCAGGAGCCGGAGCTGCTCGGTGCAGGAATAGAGGTGCGGGAGCGTGTAGTGGTTCTCGCCGGTCCGGATCATCGACACTTCCACGGGCGAGTAGGTGTCCCGGGTCATGCCGAACGCGAGGAAGCTCCAGAAGCCCAGCAGCACCTTGCGGGGCTCGTCCTTGCGGAGGGCATCGATGAGGTAGCCGTAGGTGTAGGCGTGGTCGATCCCCGTCTGGAACTCGCTGACGCCGGCGACCAGCCCGCCGCGCTTCTCGACGAGGTCGACGATCCACCGCGCCTGGTCCTGGTCGGGCGTGAGGAAGTCGGTCTCCAGGAGCGAGCAGGCGACGAGGCCGTAGTAGTCGCCGCCGCGGTTGCGGCTCAGCTTGAGGAGCCGGCGGGTGTCGGGCTCCATGTCCAGCAGGGTCAGGCCGCGGTCCTGGAACGCGAAGGCCGCCATCGAGTCGAGCACGTCCTTGCGGTAGGCGGCGGCCTCGGCGGCGATCCGGGGGGCGTCGGCGTGGCCGATCCGCGCCAGGGCCTCGGCCGCCTCGGCCATGCCGCGGGCGCACCAGGCGTTGCCCAGGTAGTTGTAGGTCGGGTGCTGGAGGTCGTTGTAGGGGCGGAACTTGATCAGGCCGCGGAGCTTGCCCTCCTTCTCGGCCTCGGCCCGGCGGTCGCGGAGCCAGTCGCACTGCCTGACGACGTTCGGGGCGACGCGGCGGAGCCATTCGGCGTCGCCGGTCATCGCGAAGTGTCGCGACAGGGCCACCAGGAGCGAGCCCGGGTCGGTGAGCCCGCACGCCTGGGTGTAGAGGCCGTCGGGCCGCTGGAAGTGGAGCTGCGTGTCGAGCAGTTGCTCGGCGTATCCCGAGAGGCCGTAGAGGTCGACCGCGCGGGAGTGGAGCGACATGCTGCACCCGAAGATTTCCTCGTAGAACCCCGCGCCGTCGTGGGCCTCGATGCGGCCGTCGATCGTGTCGGCGTTGAGGAGCGAGTAGACGAGCCAGGCGCGGTACGCCTCGGCCACGCGGGGGTCGGGGACGTCGAAGCGGGCGGCGGGGGCGAGCTTCGCCTCCCAGAAGGCGGCGACCTCGCGGGCCTTCGCCTCGAACTCGTCGCGGCCGATCGGCGTGGCGGCGTCGGGCTTGGGGTAGGTGAAGCTCAAAAAGCCCCGGGCCCAGCCGTCCGCGCCGGCCTCGGTCGGGATCGGCCGACGGCCGCCGGCCCAGGCGAGGGCCAGGGGAGGGGCCGGCGATCCGTCGGCCGGCCGCGCGGCCAGGCCGACGTAGGCGACGAGGTCCCTGTCGGGCCGGAATCCGTCGTTCGCGCCGAAGACGGTCAGCTCGTAGTCGACGCCGTCGCGGGTCGTGTTCAGGGTGAGGACGGGGAGGTAGCCGTGGAGCAGCCGGCGGCGGAAGGGGACGCCCTCGCGGCCGAGGGGCGCCGGCGGGTCGCCGACCTCGAACCAGGCTAGCGGCGGCGTCCACGGGCTGACGTCCAGCCGGCCCAGGCGGTCGACGCCGATGTCCAGCGGGTGGGCCGGCACGCCGACGATCTCGCGCGGGTGCTTCATCGCCGGGAACTTGCCGGCGATCTTCTCGAACGTCGGGTCGTCGTCGTCGCCGACCAGCGTGGCCATGACGGGGTCGATTTTCGGCTCGCGGAGGGCCTTGAGGCCGGCCTCGCCGAGCCGGGTCGCGGCCTCCGGCGTCGCCTCGACGCGGAGGTCGCCCACCCAGCCGTCGAGCGGCGTGATCTCGGTGCGGGCCCGGTCCGCGGCGGCGTCGGCGAAGGGTCGTTCGGCGGCCTCGTACCAGCGGCCGGCGGCGAGGAGCTTCGGCGCGCCGGCGAAGGAGGCGGGTCGTTCGATGGTCCGCAATTCCTCCCAGGTCTTGCCGTCGGCGCTGTTGGAGAAGCGGACGTAGTCCTCGCCCAGCTCGATGCGGACGTGCTGGAGCGAGCCGAAGTCGAGGCCGCGGTGGTCCTCCTCGTCGGCCTCGCCGCCGCGGACGACGGCGGTGGAGAACCGGCCGAACGGCGTGGGCGAGACCTTGCCGACGCCGCACCAGTCGTCCGGGCCCCAGACCAGGTCGATCGAGCCCCAGCGTCCGAGCTTCGCCGCGATGGTGACGAGGTCGCGGCCCAGCGGACGTTCGACGTGCGCCCGCGCCCCGCGCTCGGCCTTGACGGCCAGGCCGCCGTCGCGGGGGGACGCCGCGCCCCCCTCGTCCGCGACGACCCGCCAGGGGGCCGCCAGCTCCTCCGCGCGGAAGTCGGCCGACCAGGGGGGCGAGGACGGGTCGTCCCCCGCGACGGCGACGGCCGCGAGGAGGCACCAGGTCAGCGACGTCAGGCCGGCTCGGGTCATGCTCGGGTCCTCCGGGGGAGTCTGGTGGCGTTCGTCGAGGAGGCGGGCTCGTCGCGGTCGACGGCCCGGCCGGCGCGGGCCGCGGCCTCGGCGGCCAGGGTGGCCTCCAGGGCCCGCAGGCCGTCGTCGATCGTCGAGACTTCGGCCGAGCCGCGGGCGACCGCGGCGGCGAAGGCGTCGTACTGGCGGTCCCATTCCGGAGCCAGGGGCGGCAGGGCGAAGACGCCGCGGTCGCCCGCGACCTCCCAGCGGCCTTCACCCGTCAGCGGGTTCAGCTCCAGCCGCCCGCGCGGGCCCTCGATCCGGGCGGAAGAGGGGGGGAGTTCGGGCAGCAGCCAGCCGATCTCGACCTCCAGCGTGGAGCCGTCGGCCAGGTCGAACGTGGAAGTCCAATGGTTGGGGCCGCGGAGGTCGGGCTCCGTCCGGCGGGCCTCGGCGACGACTCGGGTCCAGGGCGACGGGTTCCAGAGCGAAGCGTAGTCGACGACGTGCGAGCCCTCGTGGGTCATCGCCGAGCTGTCGGCCAGGAAGCCCTGGATGCGCCCGAAGTGCTCGACGTCGGCGCGGTCCAGCCGCTCGTCGAAGACGGCGACGCGCGTCCGCGACGGCGTCCCGATCTGTCGCGCCAGGCGGCCCAGCTCGCGGACCCAGTCGCCGTAGCGGAGGACGAACCCGACCTGGTAGACGCCGCCGGACCGCGCGACGGCCTCGGCGATGCGGCGGCCGTCGGCGAGCGTGGAGGCCAGCGGCTTCTCGTCCAGCACCGGCAGGCCGCGGCCCAGGCAGGCGACGGCCACGTCCGGGCTGACCTCGGGCGGGAGGGCGAGCGTGACGGCGTCGAGCGGCTCGCGGTCGAGCATCGCACGCCAGTCGGTGTAGGCGGGGACGCCCCCCGCGGCGCGGGCGAGCCGCGCGGCGTGCTCGGGGCGGACGTCGCAGACGGCCGCCGGCGCGAAGTCGCCGCGGCGGAGCAGGGCGGGCATGTGGCCCGACTCGGCCACCGCGCCGCAGCCGATGAGGCCGATGCGGATCATGACCCGACCCCTTGCACCTCGACGGCGATCGGCCCGGCGACGGCCGGCTCGGCCGCCGCGCCCGTCAGGCTCGCCAGGGCGTGGCTCCTCATCCAGCAGCGATAGTACGCCGCCCCTGCGATCGCCGCCGCGACGCCCCACCCGGCCGCCTCGCCCCAGCGGAGCATGACGGCCGTGAAGAACGACCAGGTGACGGCGAAGCAGAAAACGATCCCGCACGCCGCCGCGATCGCGTCCCAGCGGAACTCCTCGCGGCGACGGCCGGCGTCGGCCAGCCCTTCCGCCTCCAACTCGTCGCGGATCGGCCCCCAGAAGCCGTGCGGGCGGATCCGCAGGTAGAACCGCCGCAGCGTCTCGCGCGACTCGGCCGGCGTCAGCAGCGACACCAGCACGCTGCCGCCGAAGCCCACCGCCAGCAGCAGGAGCGTCGGCTGCCAGACCGGCCGGTCCTTCCACCCCAGGCCGAACCAGATCAGGGCCGAGAGCGGCACCGAAAGCAGGATGCCGAAGATCTCGCCCCAGACGTTCAGCCGCCACCAGAACCACCGCAGCCACGCCAGCGGCAGGGCCGGCGTGATCATCGCCGCGTTGATGTAGAAGACCCAGGGGCCGATGTCGCGGATCGCCAGCGCGAGCGTGCTCGACAGGACCATCATCGCGACCATGATCGACCGCGCGAACAGGATGTGCTCGCGCTCGGGCGCGGTCGGACGGACGTGGCGACGATACAGGTCGTTGACCACGAACGAGGAGCCCCACTGGAGCATCGTCCCGACCGTCGACATGTACCCCGCCAGCACCGCCGCGATGATAAGCCCGCCGAAGCCCGGCAGCTTGTCCGCGTACCTGATGACCAAGTGCGACCAGACGCCCGTCGAGGGGGCCGTCGAGCCGTCGGGCATCTGCAACAGCTCGCGCGTCGCCGGGTCGGCGGCCGGGTAGGTCGCGATCGCCAGGAGGCCCAGCGGCAGCAGCGGGATCATCCGGACGACCAGGCTGAGGATCGAGTTGAGCATCTGGCCCAGGACCGCGTGCCGCTCGTCCTTCGCGGCCAGGCAGCGCTGGGCCGTCCAGCCCTCGCCGGCGACGGGGCTCCCGGCCAGGAACAGGCCGAGGAACACGAGCATGACCAGGCTCCCCGGGTCGACGTAGCCGTTCGTCCCCGAGGAGGGCGGGTAGATCTGCCAGAAGTCCAGGTCGCGGTTCGCGGTCGCCTTCGCGAGCATCGCCGAGTACGAGCCGTGCTCCTGCATGCCGAAGAACCAGAGGATGAACGCCGCGGCGAAGAAGATGCCGAACTGGGGCAGGTCGATGTACGCCGCCCCCAGCAGGCCGCCGAGCACCGTGTACGACAGCGTCACCGCGCCGAACACGACCACGATGGCCGTGGGCGACCAGCCGATCAGCGGGGCCAGCAGTTGCGCCAGCAGCGCCGTGGCGTAGCCGAGGAAGACCGACGCCCAGGCGACGCAGGCGTAGACGCCGTAGAAGCCCCGGAACGCCGCCGCCCCTTTGCCGGAGTAGCGCAGCTCGATCAGCTCGCCCGTCGTCACCACGCCGCTGCGGCGCCACATCTTGGCCCAGAAGACGCCGACCAGCGGCATCCAGATGGGCCAGGCGATCCACGCGATCTGGTTCAGGTACATGAACCCGCCGACGTAGAACAGCCAGATCCAGCCGCCGCCGGAATCCGAGTACGTCGACACGTTCGCGAACCCGATCACCCACCACGGCAGGCTGCGCTCGCCGATCAGGAAGCCGTCGGCCGACTTCGTCGCGGCGCGGGAGAAGTACCAGCCCAGGCCGATCATCGCGGCCGAGTACAGCGCCACGACGGCCCAGTCCGCCTGGCCGAGCGACAGCCAGGCCGTCGCCGCCAGCGGGAACCCCGACGCCTCGATCACGCGCGCCCTCCCTTCGCCGTCGTCGCCGGATGCTCCAGCCCCAGCAGGGCCAAAGCGTCGCGGTAGATCAGCCGCTCGATCTGCTCGGCGGGGAGGCTGAAGCGATCGATGCGGACCTCGACCAGGCTGCGCAGGCCGGCCACGGTCTCGGCGACGGTCGTCACCGGGAAGTCGGTCCCGAACAGGATCTTGTCCCAGACGTTGTACTCGTGCACGAGCATCAGGCTGTGGAACAACTGCCACGGCCGATAGAACAGGGCGCTGACGTCGGCGAAGAGGTTGGGATGCTTGCGGATCACGGCGACCGTCTCCCCCTCGTAGGGGTGTCCCAGGTGCGCCAGGATGATCTTCACGTCCGGATGCTTGATCGCCACGGCGTCCAGGTGCCGCGGCAGGGTGCAGTCGATGGGCGCGACCGAGACGAACGTGGTTCCGGTGTGGAGCAGGACCGGCAGGCCGTGCTCGGCCGCGTACCGCCAGAGCGGGGCCAGACGCTCGTCCTGAGGGTAGAAGCCGGCGTACATGGGGAGGAGCTTGATCCCCTTCAGGCCCAGGCGCTCGCGGCCGTCGCGCATCTCGTCCTGCCAGCCGGGCCGGGTGGGGTCGAGCGACATGAAGCCGATCGTCCGCGACGGGTCGCGGGCGACTTGATCGGCCACGTCCTGGTCGTCGATCCAGACGCCGGAGAGGCGGGCCTTGCCGCCGAAGACGATCGAGACGACGTCCTCGCCGCCGGTCGCGTTCCAGTAGTCGTCGGGCCGGGTGACCAGGTCGACCGGCCCCAACCGCATGCGGCGGGCGTCGGCCTGGAACGCGGGCGAGAAGCAGTCGGGGCGGGGCCAGCAGTGGGCGTGGACGTCGACGATCATGACCCGGCCTCCGGCGCGAGCGGAAGGTATCCCACGAACCCGACGATCCGCCAGCGGTCGCCGTCGCGGTGCAGGCGGAACAGCGACTGCGACGAGATCGACCAGACGCCGCCGCCTCGCAGCGGGGCCTCGGCCCGGAACCGCTTCCAGACCAGCAGGCGGTCGCCGTCGAATTCGAAGCGGTCGAGCGTGGTCATCGAATAGAGCAGCCCCAGGTGGTCGCCGTCGGCGAGGGGCGTGGCGAGGAATTCCCCGGCCATCTTCAGCCAGTCGTCGCGGTACGACTCGACGGTCGGGTAGGCGAGCGACCAGTCGGCCGGGTCGGACGAGCCGAGGGCGGAGATCCCCTCGAACCGCTCCGGCCAGAAGTCGTCGGCCACCGGGGCCCAGTCCCGGGCGACGAACGCCTCGTTGTCGCGGGCCACCAGGAACTCCCAGATCGCCGCGCGGTCGGGGTCGCGGGACCTGTCGAACGGGTTCCGGCGCGACGGGCTCAGGAGCCCGACGGCCGGAGGATTCGCTCCGCGTTCCGCCACAGGACGGCCTCCAGGTCTTCGGGTGAGAGGCCGGCCTCGATCGTGTTGTCGAGCCGCTCGGCCAGGAGTTCCCACGATCCCGGGTCGAAGTCCGACCCGAACGTGATCTTGTCGGCCCCCGCGGTCTCGACCAGGTGGGCGAGGTCGCCGGGCCGCGAGCCGCAATAGCAGCCGTAGAGGTTGGGGATGTCGCGGATCAGCCGCGCCGCCGGGTCGACGTAGTCGGCCGAGCCGGCGTGCCCCAGGAAGACCTTCGCCCCGGGGACCCAGCGGGCGAGGTCGGCCACCTGGAACGTCGTCGAGTACGGCGGCGTCCCGTCGTGCAGCAGGACCGGCGTGTCCGTCCGCGCGGCGACCTTGAGGATCGCCGTCATGGTCTCTTCGAGCATGCTCGACGCGAACGCCTGGAGCCACGGGTGGAACTTGATCCCCCGGAACTCGGGGAACTCCAGGCAGCGCTCCAGCTCGTCCACCGCCGCCGGGCCCTCCTTCGGGTCGACGGTCACGAACGGGATGAGCCGATCGGGATACCGCCGGCAGCGCTCCAGCAGCAGGTCGTTGTTGCGGGGCGTGTCGGCGTAGAAGCCCATCATCGTGTAGACGCACGTCTGCCCAACGCCGAAGCGGTCCATCGCCGCGATCATGTGCGAGGCGTCCGGGATCGGCTTGTGCAGCCAGCGGTCGTCGAGGTGGGCGTGGAAGTCGAGGATCTTCACGGGCGCCCCCCTTCGATCTTGAAGACGCGGGCCGCGTTGTCGTGCAGGATGGCGCGACGGGCCGCCTCGTCGAGTTCCAGCCGGTCGATCGTCTTCAGGACGACCTTGTATCGGTTCCTCGGCTCGGCCGAGCCGAACAGGACCCGCTCGGGGCCGTGGCGGTCGACGATCTCCCGGATGCCCGCCCCCCAGATCATCGAGGCGTCGAGCAGCAGGTTCGGGGCGCTCCGGATCGCCATCGGCAGCTCGAACCACATGTCGGCGTAGCCGCCGAAGCCGGCGATGAACGTCGTCCGCGGGAACGCGCGGGCGACCTCGGCCAGGGCGAGGATGTCCGCGTAGATGTACGCGCCGGTCTTCATCAGGACCGGCCAGCCGTATTCCGCGGCGCGTTCGAAGACGGGCGTCGCGACGGGCTCGGTCGGGAAGAAGCCCTGCCGCGCCGGGTCGAGGAACAGGCCGACGGCACCCAGGTCGCGGCAGCGGGCCAGCTCGTCCAGGGCCTTGGCGCCCCACCACGGGTTGACCGACGCCAGGCCCCGGATCCGCGGGCCGGCCTTCAAAACCAGGTCGTTGCCGGCCCGGTGGTCGACGATCATCCCGGCGCCCATCGGCCGGGCGACGGCGAGGTCCACCCCGGCCGCGTCCATGCGCCGGAGCAGGTCCGCGGCGTCGAGCCGCAGATAGGTCTCGTCGCCGAGCATCGCGTGCGCGTCAATCACGATAGGGTCCCTCCGCGGGGACGACGCCGAACCCCGAGCCGGTCGGCGCTTCGACGCCGCCGTCGCGCCATCGGATCGGGGGGGCGGTCGCCGATCGGTCGTAGAACAGGGCGGCCATCAGGTCGCAGGCGTACTTCTCGGTGGGGAACGCGGAGAGGCTCGAAGCCAGGCAGATCATCGCCGCCTGGCCGAGGTCGGTCTCCAGGTTCGAGCCGATCGCGCAGCACTTGCCGGCCGCCTGCGCCCGCCTGGCCATCGCGAGCGAGTGCGTGAAGCCGCCGTTCTTGCCGGGGTAGATCGAGAGGACGTCGAAGGCGTCCTGCTCGATGGCCTGCTCCAGGTGGCCGGGCGTGAAGACGGCCTCGTCGACCAGGATCGGGACCGGGGTGCGGCGGCGGACCTCGGCGAGCATGCCGATGCGGTCGCGGGGCGTGGGCTGCTCGACCAGGGCCAGGTCGAACGGCAGCAACTCCTCGACCGCCCGGACGGCGGCGTCGGCGGTCGGGTAGGCGCCGTTGGCGTCGATGGTGAAGATCGGGTCGGGGCCCAGGGCCTCGCGCACGGCCCGCAGCCGGGCGACGTCGTCCAGGCCCGGCTTGCCGGTCTTGAACTTGAGCGTCCGCACGCCTCGGGCGTGGAACTCGCGCGCCAGGCGGACGGTCTCCTCGGGCGGATAGACGCCGATGCTGACCCGGCTGGGAATCCACGCCCTCGGCTCGCGGTCGGCGATCAGGCTCGAAACCGAGGCTCCCCGCTTCCGGGCGACGAGGTCCCACAGCGCGACGTCGATCGCCGCCTTGGCGAAGCCGTTGGCGTGCAGCGCGCCGTCCATCAGCGCGAGGGCCTCGGCCGGGTCGTGGAAGGTCGCGCCGACGAGCTTGGGGGCGAGGAACTCCTCGATGATCCAGCGGGCCGTCTCGGCCGTCTCGCCGCTCCAGACGGGGGCGGTGGTGGCCTCGCCGAAGCCCGTCGCGCCGTCGGCATCGGTGACGACGACCGTGGCGTAATGCGACGCCTCGTGGCGGCCGAGCGACGAGATGATCGCCCCGTCGCTGCGGACGGGGTGGTCGACCGTCCGGGCCTCGATCGATCGGATTCGGATGCTCATGGTTCGTCTCCGGCGCGGCCGGCCCGCCGCCCGGCCGCGAGGGCCGGGGGCCGATCGGCGGCCGAGGGGGGGGCGAAGAGGAGTTCGCGGACGTGGGCGGCCACGCCGAGCGGCGTCGACGCCTCGCCCAGCTCGGCGAGCCGGACGTCGACCCCCCGCAGCAGCTCGGGCAGGGCGTATCCGGGCAGCTCGGCGTTGAGCGGGGCGAGGATCGCGTCGCCGGCCTCGACGAACCGGCCGCCGAGGATGATCCGCTCGGGGTTCAGCAGGCTGACGACGTTCCCCAGCCCGCGGGCGAGCCGGCCGGCGGCCTCGGCGAGGACCCCGCGGGCCCCGGCGTCGCCGCCGCGGGCGGCGGCGAGCATCTCGGAGAAGCGGCGGTCGGCGTCGCGGACCGGGGCTTCCGGGGGCTCGCCGCGCCAGAGGGCGACCAGCCGGGCGGGGGCCAGGTGGGCCTCCAGGCAGCCCCGGCCGCCGCAGCCGCAGGCAGGCCCGTCGTCGGAGACGCGGGTGTGGCCCAGCTCACCGGCCGAGCCGTCGCGGCCGGCCAGCAGCCGGCGGCTCTCCACGATGCCGCCGCCGATCCCCTCCAGCAGCGTCGCGAAGACGGCGTGCTGCACCCCCCGGCCCGCGCCGAACATCACCTCGCCGAGGGCCTGCCAGCCGTCGCCGCGGTCGATGAAGACCCGCAGCCCGGTGGCCTTCGCCAGCCGCTCGACCACCGGCACGTTCCGCCAGCCGGGCATGCTGACGGCCCGGACCGACCGACCCGCCGCGACGTCGACCGTCCCCGGGTCGGCCGCGCCGACGGCGGCGACCCGCAGGCCCTCGGCGGAGCCGGCCGCCACCGCCTGCTTCGCGGCCGTGACGAGGCGCCTCAGCGTGTCGTCCGGCCCCCGGAACGGGACGTCCCAGCGCCGCCGCCAGCGGACGTCGCCGGCCAGGTCGGCCACCGACGCCTCGATCGAGGACTGGTCGTAGCGGACGACGGCCGCCGCCAGGCCGCGCAGCTCGATCTCCAGCAGCGCCTGCGGCCGGCCCCGCCCGCTCCCCTCGGCCGGCGCCACGACGCTCTCGCGCACCAGGCCGTCGCGGATCAGCTCGCCGCAGATCTCCGACAGCCGCGACAGCGGGATCCCCGTCGCCTGGTGCAGCCCCACCCGCGAGGACGGCCCCTCGCGGTGCAGCGTCGCGCACACCAGCTGCCGGTTGTACTGCGGCTTCGTCACCTTCCGGCCGGCGGGGAACCAGAGCCCGTCCGCGCCCGCCCCCGCGCCCGCCCCCGCCGACTTCCGTCCCATCGCCCCGACCCCCGCGCTCGCGCCGATGCGTCGGCCCGCCCGGGGGGCCGCACGCTCACGCGAATGTAGCGTCGCCGGGCCTCCCGGCCCAGCAGCGGGCCCGGGGCGATGGCCTCGCGTCGGGGGTGATGGGCGATTAAATTCCATTACAGAAAAATAAACGTCCGTTGCGGCGGTGTCAAGTCTCTACGCCGCCGCGCCGCCGGGCCGATCCGGGAAAAGATCGGGCGGGAGCTTGACATTAGTTTCAAAAATGAAATATAAATGCCGGCGTCCTCGTCGCGGACCTTGCGGCGGCGGGGGCGACCTCCTCTCTTCCTCCCGGGGGGCCGCGCGGTGGCCCCCCGTCGGTTCGGCCTCGTCCCGCGTCTGCCATCTTCGTTCGGACGTCCCTTCTTGGTGAGGATGGATCATGAAGTCCCAGCCGCGTCGTCGCCCGACTCCGGGCTTCACGCTGATCGAGCTGCTGGTGGTGATCGCGATCATCGCGGTCCTGATCGCCCTGCTGCTCCCGGCCGTCCAGGCCGCCCGCGAGGCGGCCCGCCGCGCCCAGTGC
>MKTT01000030.1 GCA_001898385.1 Planctomycetales bacterium 71-10 | reverse complement strand
GCTCACGCCGGGAGTGATGTAACGGGCGCAGACTTCCTGGGCCTGTCGGACCGCTTCATCGAGCGTTTTGATCTCGATGCCGTGCTCGGTACGGCTGAAGATGACCTCAGAGCCGTCCTCGATGCCGAACTCCCTGCGAAGCTCCGCGGGCAACACGACCCGCCCTGCTGACACTCTGCCCCGAATCACCGATTCCATCTGCCAATCCCTTCAATTGTTCCAACTATGTTTAACTTGCCACATTAATGACATCCTGCCAATAAATTTAGTCGCGGCCGAAACATGTGCCCCGCCCGGAATTTCAGTTGCCGCCAACATCTCTACGCTGTATGAAAGATAAAGGACGTTATCTTTCATATGGCACAATAATGTATTGCGTCAAAGTACATTGCATTTTATAGTCGTCTTAAATAATGCATAGGAATCATTTCAGTATGGAAAAGGTCAACGTAACCGTGCGTATTGACAAGGACAAGGTCGCCGCACTCGATGAGTTGGCTCTGTCGGACGACCGGGATCGTAGCTATCTGATCAAACAAGCCATCGACGGCTACATCCGCATGCGGCAGTCGCAGATCGAAGACATCAAGAAAGCGATCGCCGAGGCCGACGCCGGTAACTTCGTGCCAGACGAAGAGATTGAAAAACTCTTTGCCAAGTGGACGCTGTGAAAGTTGTGTGGTTGGCCACGGCCGCTGTTTCTCTCGACCGAGAGTTTGATTACCTCTCGAGCATAAATCCTCACGCCGCACGCAGCGTGTTCACCAGGATCGTCGCAGTCGTGAGTCATTTGGGCGAATTTCCTCAGACAGGCCGTCGCGGTCAGGTTGCAGGGACGCGGGAGCTGGTCGTGACTGGTCTCCCCTACATGCTGGTCTATCGTGTGACGTCAGAGCAGGTCGAGATTCTACGGGGCATTCACACGGCGACTAACTGGCCGGAGAGCCTCCAATGATCAAGATGGATGAGGAAAGTTTGAACGCAGAACTTGCCCGTGGTCGTCCCTCCGGAATGATGCAGGCGATGATTTGGATCGCCGATGATTTCGACGCCACCGACCCGGAAATCGCGAAACTCTTCGAGGGCGAAACGTCGGACGAAGATTCAGCAAGCCGGGATAAGGTCGGGTCGGATGTCGGAGATTGAAATCCAACTCCTTCCCCGCCCACCCGCAGCGGACGGTCTCGGCATCGACTCAAGAGGGAGATTGCCGACGATCCTGGCTTCGGCGGGCGACGATGCCGTCACACGGTTCGTCGAATATTTCACCGCCCACATCCGCAACGTCCACACCCGCCGGGCCTACTTCCGCAACGCCATCACATTCCTGAGTTGGTGCGAAAGTCGCGGCGTCCGCGATATGAAAGAAATCCGTCCGGTGACGGTCGCCGCCTACATCGAGACATTGGGGAAGACGCACGCCAAGCCGACCGTCAAGCAGCACCTGGCGACGATCCGGATGCTCTTCGACTGGTTGGTCACGGGCCAGATCATACCCATCAATCCCGCCCACGCCGTCCGCGGCCCGAAGCACGTCGTCACCAAGGGCAAAACGCCGGTCCTGACCGCGGAAGAGACGCGCGTCCTCTTCGACAGCATCTCGCCCGTGTCCGTCGTGAACCTGCGGGACCGCGCCCTGCTCGCCTCGATGTTCTTCACCTTCGCCCGCGTCGGCGCCGTGGTCACCATGACGCTCGAGGACTACTACCCCCAGGGCAAACGCATGTGGCTCCGGCTGCAGGAGAAGGGCGGCAAGCAGCACGAGATGCCGGCCCACCACAAGCTGGAGGAATTCCTCGACGCCTACGTCCAGGCCGCGGAGATCGAGGGCGATCGGCGCGGCCCCCTCTTCCGCACGGCCACGCGCAAGGGCGACGCCCTGACGGCGAACGCGATGCTGACCGCCGACGTCTGGCGGATGATCCGCAGGAGGGCGAAGAAGGCAGGGATCAGGACGGCGATCGGCTGCCACAGCTTCCGCGCCACGGGCATCACCAACTACCTGGAGCACGCCGGCACACTCGAGAAGGCCCAGCAGATGGCCGCCCACGCCAGCCCACGCACGACCAAGCTCTACGACCGGACCAACGACCAGGTCACCCTGGACGAGGTCGAGAAGATCCAAATTTGATGCTCCTATCTGGACTGGATGCCGCGTTGGTCGTCAGGTGGAGGAGGAATGTTCTCGGCACAATCCTCCCAAAGCCGCGGAGCACTAGAGTTGATACGATCCCGAGATCCTCGTTACTTCTTGGCCTTCCGGCAACAGGGCGGAGGATCGTCTTCTGCCGCCGATTCTGCCCGCGTGCTGTCGGTTTTCTTCACCGACAGCGGGCACTGGTCCTTGCAGACCTCATTGCCGGTGAGCGGACAGACGACCTTGCCCGGACAGTCACTCCGCTGCGTGCTGGCAAAGGCCAGCGGGTAGGCGGGCACGCCGCACAGAGCGAGGACCGCCAACGCACCCCAGAAAGGCAGCTTTCGCATGACACACACCTCCACGAACGTGCGTGGGCCTTGCTTGCCCAGGGACGTTCCCCGAGCAATGGACCATCAGGCCCAACCGAGAGTTTCACACCCCGCACCTTAGTACGGAGTCAACCCTTCCGCCCAAGGCCAGCAGCCTCGAGCGTATCCGCATCCGGCCCCCGGCCATTGCAGCAATCGGCCAGCTTGCCGTCGATGACGACGGCCGGCAACGAGCGGATGCCGAAGCCCTTGGCCCTCTCGGCGACGGCCGGTTGCTTCATGTCGTGAATCTCGACCTCGCAGGATTCGCAGGCGAGGCTCTTGACCAGGGAAACCGTCTCATCGCACGCCGGGCAGCCCGCCGTGAAGACCTCGACTTTTTGTTTTGTGCTCATGTGAACTCGCCTATTTGTTGTTGGTAATCGGGACGAGAGCGCAAGCCGGACAAGAACCGGAGGGAACGGAAGCGTTGCCTTTTCGCCGGGACCATCCGCCCCATGCGGAAGCGGAAACCAGTGTCGCAAGCCCCCAATAGAGAAGCGTATTCGATCCCCAGGCGAAGCGGCCCGTTATCAAAAGCAATGCGCCGATGCCCCCGAGGACGAGCGGAAGGTATCCGTTGCCGCGCCGCGCCTGCCCCGCCAGTACGCCGAGCGGGATTGCGAGCGAGGCCAGCGTCAGCGGCAGTAGATAGGGCGTGGTCGGCAAGAAGCCCACGCCCACCGAGGAAAGAAGGGCCGCGTAGGCGGGCCAGCAGGCCGGACACGAGACGCTCGGCAGCAGGGCGACGGCGAAGGCGGGAAGCACGGCGAAAGCGGCTTTCCAGCCCGGAGGCGATGCTCGATGCAGCACCACCGTAATCTGCTCGACACTCGGCACGCCGATCAGTCGCCCATCGGCAGAGCGATAGACGCGGCACGAATTGCCCCCGGCGACGGCATCCGTACCGGCGACATCACGGCCGTCAACCAGGATCGTGGGTGAGCCGAAGGCCCCCCATTCAGCCGGGGTTTCGGCCGCGTTCCGGTCGAATTCCCGCCATCGCGGCGGCAGCCTCGCCGCTTCAAAGGCACTTCGCAGGTTGGCGCGGGCCGCCGCGACGTTCGGACACTCAGGGTCGTAAATAAGGATCACATTACGTTGTTTCACAGGATTTCACCTTCCAGATGTTCCAGAATCGGGCACTCGCTGAGCGGCCCGCGTCCCATACAGGTCACTGTCAGCCGCTGAAGGGCACGCTCGATGGCCTTCAAATCCCGGATTTTCTTGCGAACGTCGGCCACCTTGCGTTCGGTCGTCTCCCGCACGTCCGCACAGGTGACCCCCGGCTGGACCTTCAACGTCAGCAGCTCTCGGATTTCTTTGAGCGAAAATCCCAGCTCCTGAGCCCGCTTGATGAACCGGATTAGGCGGACGCTTTCTTGCGGGTATTCCCGGTAGCCCGACTCTCGTTGGGGCGGTCTGGGCAAGAGCCCCTTCCGCTCGTAGAACCGGAGCGTCTCGACGTTCACCCCGGCCCGCTTCGCCAACTCACCGGTCTTTAAGGGCTGCATGCGAATTCCTCCTCTGATGACAGTCTACGGTCCGTACCTTGGTACGGAGTCAAGGGGCAAAAAAGAAGGGGAGGCTATTCGCCCCCCCCTTGAAAAAAATGCGGAAACGTCGAATTGCTCCAAAACAGGAAGCTCAAGTTGATCTTACATCCACAACTTCCGGCCGCACCCTGCCGAAATATCGCCGCTGGAAATAGATCGCCACGTTGACGAGGCCGATCAGCACCGGCACCTCGACCAGCGGGCCGACGACGGCGGCGAACGCCGCTCCGGAGTCGATGCCGAACACCGCGACCGCGACGGCGATGGCCAGCTCGAAATTGTTGCTCGCCGCCGTTAAGGCGAGCGCCGCCGTTTTCGAATAGTCCGCACCGATCCTGTGGCCCATGTAGAAGGACACCAGGAACATCACCACGAAATAGATCAGCAGCGGCACCGCGATCCTGAGCACGTCGAGCGGGATGCGGAGGATGGCCTCGCCCTGGAGCGAGAACATCACGACGATCGTGAAGAGCAGCGATACCAGCGTGACCGGGCTGATCGCCGGAATGAATGTTCGCTCGTACCATTCCCTCCCTTTCGACCTGAGCAGCACCAGCCGCGTCAGCATTCCGGCGATGAAAGGAATGCCCAGGTAGATGAACACGCTTTGGGTAACCGCACCGATGGTGATTCGCGACAGATCCACGTCGCCAAACTGGACGCCGACCAGAGGCGGAAGCAATTTGATGAAGACCCATGCGTAAAGCGAATAGAAAAGCACCTGGAACACCGAGTTGAACGCCACCAGGCCCGCCGCGTACTCGGAATCCCCCTCGGCCAGCTCGTTCCAGACGATCACCATGGCGATGCAGCGGGCCAGGCCGATCATGATGAGGCCGATGGCGTATTCCGGCTTATCGGACAGGAACGCGCACGCCAGCCCGAACATCAGCAGCGGCCCAATGACCCAGTTCTGCACCAGTGACAGGCTGAGAATCCGCACGTTGCGGAACACCTCACCGAGCTCTTCGTATCGCACCTTGGCCAGAGGCGGATACATCATGAGCACCAGGCCCACCGCAATCGGAATCGAGGTGGTCCCGACGGAAAGCCGCGTGATGCCGCGCGCCACGCCGGGAAGGAACGTGCCGAGCCCGACGCCGAGCAGCATGGCTGAGAAAATCCACAGCGTGAGGTAGCGATCGAGGAACGAAAGTCGCCCAGCCGCTTTCGGATGGCAGTTGGTCGCTTGGCTCATGGTCGCTTCCCCTGATCTGCCGCGATTTCCGATAGCAGCCCCTCTACTCGCCGATGTATCTGGTCGCGGATTTCCCGCACTTTCTCGATGGGTTTGCCCGCAGGGTCATCCAGGCCCCAATCCTCGGACAGGTGCATCCGGGCCGGGCAGGACGTCGCATCGACGCCGCACCCCATCGTGACGATGCGGCTGGATCTGTCAGCCATCTCCTGCGTCAGTTGCTTCGGCGATTGCCCTTCGAGAGAAAGCCCGATCTCTTCCATGACCTGCACCGCCATCGGATTGACCCGCTCCCCCGCCTCCGTGCCCGCGGAAAGCCCCCGGACGGCGAGGCCACGACGCGCGGCGATGGCATTGGTGAAGGCCTCCGCCATCTGCGAACGGCCGGCATTATGCACGCAAACATAGAGAACGTGCCTTAGTTTTGAATGGGTCAAGTCCATCGGTTTCCTTTCTTGTTGCATCCGTTTACGCGGATGTAGTTGGGCAAAAAAATCGGACGATTTACTCCTCGCAGCAGGTTCTGCGCGCGAGCCGCTTCCGGTCGCTCGTCGCCCAATCGTCCTTACCGCAATCGGCGAGGCAGTCGAGGAGCTTGCGGTGCACCCCGCCCAGCGGCTTCGCGAGGCGATAATGCACCCACAGCCCTTCCTTGCGCCCCACCACGAGACCCCGCTTCCGCAGGTAGGCCAGGTGCCGGGAGGCCGTCGATTGCGGCAATTCCAACGCCTCATGGAGGTGGCAGACGCAAACCTCGCCACCCACCAGCAGATTCAGCAGGCGCAGACGCACGGGGTCCGCGAACGCTTTGAAGAGTTCGCTGGCGGCATCCGGTGTGTTTGAAGTCGGTTTCTTCATCCGTGTAAGCGAATATACTGGGCGGCCCGGGGAAGGTCAAGCGACCAGAGTCCCCACCAATTGCCGACCGGCCTGTCCGGAAGGGCGCCGCCCTCTTCGTCAAGGGCGCTCCCTCCTCAGCTTCCGTGTCGCCGCGCTCCGTGTGCAGCCGCTCCGTTCGTCCCTGTGACGAATTCACCCATTCTATCAATCCGGCACCTGGTGCCGCCGTTGGCCGGTTGAATGTCGCGCGTGACGACATGACCAGCCAACAGGCCCCGAGCATCAGGAGATCGGACCATGCAGATCGTTCATCGAACCTCCCGCACCGAGAAGCTCGCCTTCACCACCAGGCCCGACGCCGCGACCCGCAAGGCCCTCGCCGCCGCTGGGTGGCGCTACAACGGCCTCCACTGGTGGCGCAACGTCAACGAGACGGTGATCCGCAAGCCCAAGGAGCTCCCCTCGCTTCTGGCCCCCATCGGCCAGTCGGAAGTGGTTGCAATCTGACCCATCCCGGGACACGGACGTCCCCCACCTCACCATCCAACCTGATCGGAGAAAGAGATCATGATGACCGCCATCCTCACCCGCGACGACCTCCGCCTCTCCGCCCCCAGCATCTTCGCCGACCGCCCCTGGCACGACATGTCCCACCGCTACCGCCTGGTCCCGACGATCGAGGTCGTGGACATCCTCGCCGAGCGAGGCTTCCTCCCCGTCCGTGCCCGCCAGTCGAATAGCCGCATCCCGGGCAAGGCCGACTTCACCCGTCACCTCATCCGCTTCCGCCACTCGGAGTCGTTGCAGCCTCTCGCATTCGTCCAGGAGACGCCGGAGCTGGTCCTCACCAACTCGCACGACGGGACCTCCGCCTACCGCTTCATGGCCGGCATCTTCCGGCTCGTGTGCGAGAACGGCCTGATCGTGCAGTCCGCCGACTTCGGCTCCATCAGCGTCCGGCACGCGGGCGGGTCCGACTTCCGGTCGCGGATCGTCGAGGCGACTTGCCGCGTCGCCGAGGAGTCCCCGCGGACATTGGAGACGATCGAGGCCTGGAAGCAGGTCGAGTTGACGCCCCCGCAACGGCTGGCCTTCGCCACCGGGGCGTGGGAGCTCAAGCCGAATCCGAGCATCAAGCCCTCACACCTGCTGATCCCCCGCCGCATGGAGGATGACCGGCCCGACCTCTGGCACACGCTCAACCGCGTGCAGGAGAACCTCATCAGGGGCGACTTGCGGGCCGTGAACGCGGGCGGCCGACGCATCCGGACCCGGCCCATCCGCTCCGTCGACGCGGACATCCGCATCAACCGCGGGCTCTGGTCGCTCGCCCACGCGATGACAGGGCGGTCCAACTGAGACGCGGCGGGGCCAAGGACGGCCCCGCCGCCGCTCGCTTCGCTCGCGGTGGGCGGGCCTACAAATCTCCGGGGCGATGGCTGCGAGGATAGGCCGGGATTCGAGCCCCTGCCTCCGGCCTAACCACCGGCCCCACGCCGGGGCGGCGGGCGATCAGAACCAGACCCTCAGCCCCGTCGAAAAATAGGTCGAATTGATGTCGTTGCGGTCGGCCCGCTTCATGCTCGCCGTCTCGCCGAGGTCGCGCCGCCAGTTGACGCCGACATAGGGCGCGAACTTCCGGGTGATCTGATAGCTGACGCGCAGCTCGAGCTCCACATCGTTGATTCCGGACCCGGTATTGTATCGGGGCGCGTCCTGCAGCGCCAGGTTCGTCTCCAGCCGCGGGATGACCTGCAATCGCTGCGTCAGCAGGAAGGTGCGCTCGACCTCCAGCTTCGCGGAGGCGTCGCCGTCCTCGCTCAGATAGGCCGTGGCGTCGGCCTTGAAAATGTACGGGGCGAGCCCCTGCACGCCCGCCGCCAGGAACGTGCGGCCGTCGTTGGGCTTGAAGTCGTGCTTGAGGCCGAGCTGCGTATCCCAGAACGTGGCGAAGGTGTGGTTCCAGTAGACCTCCACGTTGGCGTCCTTCGTCCTGCCGTCCGTGGCGACCTGGCCCTCGGATTCGACGAACAGCTTGTCGTAATCCGTGCCGTACCAGGAGTCGACGTCCCACAAATAGGTGGGCTGGTTCCCGTCGGTGCGATATTCCATGCGGTCGCCCAGGAACTGGAAGAACGGCTCATTGTCGTCCATGTCCATGCCGCCGACGTCTTCCTGCGGCTTGCCGGGGTCGACCTCGGCGTATTTCGGGATCGGCTTTTCCGACGTCTTCGGGGTCGCGGACCGATCGCGGGCCGGCGGCATCGACATGCCGCCGTGATCCTGCATCTGCATCGCCTCGCCTCCTTGCGCGAAAGCCGGGGAGCCGATCGCCGTCGCGAGGAGCATCGCAAGAACCCGGCTCATGCGACCCTCACGACCTGGAACATCCCGGCTTCCATATGATAGAGCAGGTGGCAATGGAACGCCCAGTCGCCCTTCTCGATCGGGGTGATGCGGACCGACAGCGCCTCACCCGGCTTGATCAGGATCGTGTGCTTGAAGGGCAGCTCCTCGTTGCCGCGTCCCGTCTCCAGTTGCATCCACATGCCATGCAGGTGCATCGGGTGCTCCATCATCGAGTGGTTGACCATGTAGAGCCGCAGCCGCTCGTTGTGGCGGAAGAGATACGGCCCGGGCTGCTCCGTGAACTTTTTGCCGTCGAGCGAGAACATGAAACGCTCCATGTTCTCCGTGATGTTGATGGTGAGCTCGCGCTCGACGGCCGCCTTGTAGGGCTGGGGCTCCGCGGAGATCAGGTCCTTGTAGGTCAGCACCTTCCAGCCGTCCTTGCCAAGGCCTATGCCGGGCTCGTCGATGCGGCTCATCGGGTGCATCACCGTCATGTTGACGTTCGGGTCATTCTTCTGGGGCATGAAGGGCTTCGGCCCGTTCGGGCCGGCGGGATTGTCCATCTCCATCTGCATGTGCTTCTCGTGCATCTCCATCATCATGCCGTCGTCCATGCCGCCGAAATACTTCCCCTTCATCATCCCCATGCCGATGTCCTCCAGCCTGCGGTCGGGCACCGGGCGAAGGCCCGGCACCTCGGACGTCATGCCGGGCGCCGGCGCCAGCGTGCCGCGCGTGAAGCCGCTGCGGTCGAGCGACTCGGCGAAGATGGTAAAAGCCCGGTGCTCACGCGGGCGGACGAGCACGTCGTAGGTCTCGGCCGCGCCGATGCGGATCTCGTGGCAGTTCACCGGCCTGACCGCCTTGCCGTCGGCCGTCACCACCCGCATGTCAAGGCCGGGGATGCGGACGTCGAAATTGGTCATGGCCGAGGCGTTGATGAATCGAAGGCGCACGGTCTCGCCGGGTTCGAACAGGCCCGTCCAGTTCATGTCCGGCGAATGGCCGTTCACCAGGTAGGTGTAGATCGAGCCCGTGACGCTGGACAGGTCGCGCGGGCTCATGTTCATCTTGCGGAACGGCAGCAACTCGGCGTTGGCCTCGCCGAAACCCATGTCCCGGACGTCGCGGAAATAGTCCCGGAGGGTCCGCTGGTAATAGACGTAATACTCCGGATCCAGGTTGATATTGCGGTAGATCGTTTCGGGGTCCTCGAACGTCCAGTCGGAGAGCAGCACGATGTGCTCCCGATCGTAATGGAAGGGCTCAGGATGCTTGGGGTCGATGATGATCGGGCCGTAGGCGCCGCTCTGCTCCTGGAAGCGCGAATGGCTGTGATACCAGTACGTCCCGGCCTGCTTCACGGCGAAACGATAGCGATAGGACTCGCCCGGCGGGATGCCCTTGAAGCTAAGGCCTGGGACGCCGTCCATGCGAGGCGGCACGAGCACCCCGTGCCAGTGTAGCGAGGCGTGCTGCGTGTCCTCGAGGTGATTGCGGACGTCCAGCGTCACCTCACTGCCTTCGCGCCAGCGGAGGAGCGGGGCGGGCACCGTGCCGTTGAGCGCGGTGGCCCGACCCTGCTTCCCGTCGATGGTCAGGGCCGCATAGCGGAACGCCAGGTCGAATTGGTTCTGGGGCGTGTAGCCCGCGAGGCCTTCGTGCAGGTTGCGCGGGGAGGCCAGCGCCCATGCGGGCAGCGGCAGCATGCTCTGCAGGCTCGTGACGAAGATGCCCGCCCCGAATCCTTTCAGGAAGCGACGACGGGACATCGAGCGGGAAAGCGGCGGGTTTTCAGTCATGAACTCATTGACGGTTGGCCATTCTCTATCAATACGTTGGTAAACCTACACGGCCCCGAGATAAAAATCCCATAGGTAACCTGCCCGTTCACATAAAGAAGGCGCAAGAAGCGGCAGGTGAGCGGCAATTCGGCGAGATTGCGCCGGGCGTCATTCCTCCGAGTTCCGACGGAAGCAGGACGAGACGATGGACGACAATACCACGCTTCAGTTCGGCACCCGCGCCAAAGTTTGATCCCCCAGAGATGAGCTGGTGTCTCGATCGATGATCTGAAAGGTTCACTTGGCTTCCGCAAACTCGAAGCGTTCCACGATCGTGCCGTTCTCGGCCGCGACCAAGATTTCCGCCTCGCCCAACTCGCGTACCCAGGGTACTCGCCGATTCTGGATGCCCCGGAGCAGCTGGATGCCCGGTGTCGACTCATCGTCGAGGTTTCGCCCTTCGATGCGGACCGTCTCGCCGTCGAATAGCAGCGTGATGCCCTCGGAAGGGTCGAAGCAGACCTTCCGCAGCAGTGCATAATCATAGGCGACGCTGCACCCGTCTTTCCGGCGGAATTCGAGCATCGGGGACCGTTCCCGCAGGCCCCTCAGCCAACCGTAACAGCCGATATCGTCGATCGCGTCGTCGCCGATCTCGAATGGATCTTCCCTGGCCCCGAGCGGGCTGCGCGGGCCCGAGTATCGCTTGAGGACGCTATCGCTCATGCTGTCGCTCTTGCTTCGGAGTTCGGGCCGGGAGCCGCGTGCCGAGTCGCCGGCGCTCGGCCTCCCTCTGCCTCTGCCGAATCTTACGCTCCTTGTCGACAGGGAGCGCCCCGAGCAGGTCCTTCGCCGCCATCTGATGCTCGGAACGCGCAAGCTGCACCCGCAGGGCCGCCTTCTCGTTCGTGTACACCGTGGCCGCCTTCCGACCCCGCGAGCAGCTCACGTAGAACTGCTCCCGTGAGGTCGCCGCGAATGAGTCAGCCGACTGCCCGATGAAGACGCGGTCGACCGTCCTGCCTTGTGCGGCGTGCGAGGTGACCACGTAGCCGTAATCGAGATGGCCGAAGTCACCGGCGATCGTCCAGCCGTTTTCCAGGACGATGCCCCCGCCGGAATCGAAGCCGCGGACGCGGTGCAAGTCCCCGTTGTGGAGGGCGTGCTTCCGGTCCGCCGTTGCGCCATTCCTCGTAATCCGGATCACGTCGCCGCCCGCGATCGCCAGTTTTCCACGGTGGAAAACTTCGAAGCGTTCCGCCATCCCGTTGGGCGGCAATGCGCCTCCCGCGACGTCGATCCGCTGGCCCTTTCGGAAACCTTTGGCATTCTGGTGGAACTGGATCACGTCGCCGGGCCAATATTGGGTCGAATCCTCCTTCTGCGCGTCCGTGAGCTGCCTGCTGGCGAGCACGACGACCTCGCGGCCGCCTCCGTCCAGGCGGCCCTCCTCGCGCAAGGCGCGGCGGATCTCGCCCGTGATGCGGTCCTTCTCCAGATGCGTGGGCGACACCACGAGGGCCGAATCGCCCGCCTTCACGGCCTCGATATAATCGGCCGCGAGCCGCTTGTCGCGGTCACCCTCCCCGATTTCCTGGATCCAGCCCAGGCCGTCGAGACGGTCGAACCCTTCCTCCCCTCTCCCTTCGCTCAGTAATTTGATCGCTTCCTTGTAGAACCCCTTCTGGCGGCGGATGTCGCGGACCTGCGCGGGCACGATCCCCGCCTCCTCCTCAAGCAGCCGCAGCGGCGAGCCGCGCTCCACGGCCTTGTGCTGCCGGCGGTCGCCCGAGAGCACGACGCGAGCGTCAACGCGGCCCGCCAGGTCGAAGACCCGGGCCATCGTCTTCGAGCCCAGGAGGCCCGCCTCGTCGATCCAGATGACCTGCCCGCGAATCCGATCTTGCAGCGCCCCGTCGGCCAGCAGCCGCGCCACCGTGTCGGCGGTGTCGAACCCCTCCCGGCGGAGCACGCCGCGGCTGGCACCGGCGGTCGGCGCGAAGACAAAGAGCTCCCTGCCCCCTTCCCGGATGCCCTCGGCCGCCTCCTGCATGAGCGAGGTCTTCCCCACACCCGCGGCGCCGCGGACGACGATGACGCGGTCGCGCGAGCCGAGTACGTGACGCACCGCACCCCGCTGGTCGTCGCCCAGCCACTCCCGGCTCATCGACCGGGCCGGGTCTCCCAGGGGCCTGCGCGTGCCGCGGCCCGTGCGGGCGAATTCGATCATGCGGCGCTCTTCGCCGAGCACGAAAGAGGTCGTGGCCATCCGCCGGCCCTTCACCAATCCGACGATCAGATCCGCCGGAGGTGGCGATTTGGTGACCTCGGCGACCGATGCCCGGCTCACCGAATGCTTGAGGGCCTCGGTGAAGAGCTGCCGTTCCGGCACGACGGAGTTGCGTTCGAAGGAATGATCGATCGCAAACCGCATCGCCGCAACCACGGCCATGTCGTCCCGCGTCCGTGGCACCGGCACCGCGGCCTGCCGCACCCGCGCGAGGACATGGAGTTCATCGATCGTGAGTCGGCCCTCCCATTCCGCGAGCAGCTCCGCACGAGACAGGTTCTTGGCCTTTCGCTCGCGCGTCTTCGCCCCGAGTTGGTCCTTCCTCGAGTCGTCACTGATCCCCTCCTCCCGCGCCGCCTTCTCGATCACGTCGCGCCGCCGTGAGAACGCGTCGATCACCCGCTCCGGCACGCCCTCGACCTCCCAGCCCTTGGCCGTGCGCCGGACGCGATAGCCCTCGGCCGAGAGCCGATCGGCCATGTGCGAGTGGAATATCGCCTGGAAATACGGGGCGTCGCGCTTGATATTGCGGAACTGCCCGGCCTTCCACGCGCCTTCCCCTTCGTCCCAAGTCGCATTAAACACGAAGCAGTGGGCGTGGAGATGGGGATCGGGTACCCCGTCCACCGGCCGGGATGTGAAATGGACGAACTCGCCCCAGACCAGATTGCCCGTCGTTCGATCGGCGTATTTGCCGCCCTTGCGGACGCGCGTCTGCGCCTCGGACTCGATGTCATCCATGGTTCGCCTCACGGAAGCGGTGAAGGCGTCCAGAATGCGGTCGTCCCCGGTCAGGCCGTAGAGGGCGGAGACGCTCTTGGGCACGTGGAAATTGATGTCGTAGCCGACCGTGCGGTAGTCCTTGCTCCGCAGCGTCAGCGGCGCGCCCGTCACGGGATGGCGGTTGTCGCAGAGCGACTCCCAGGCGGGCCGGGCCACCTCGCCCGAGAGGCCGAGCAACGCGGCTCCCTTGCCGCGCCACCGCCCGGCCAGCTCCTGGCCATCGACGTAGTAGTCGGCGATGCTGTAGTAGCTCTTGGCGCCCGCGGCCGACGTATTCTGGATGATTCGCAACATGCCCGCAACAAATGATCGGTGGCGTCTCGACTGGCTCTTGCTACGTCCTTGCATCCCCATGTTCGCCGTCTTTGCGGCGATTGTGCGGGGCTCCCGTCCCGTTTCAGGCAAGTGGGATCTCGCGAGCGACGCTATGACCATTATTCGGGCGGGTCAAGTGAAATCGTTATATTTCACAGGGTTAGAATGTGGAAATTGTCCCGGGACGGGACGCGCGGACAGGCGGCAAGGTCGATTCCCTGCCGGGAAGTGGAGATGCGGGAGGACGCTCCCCACCGGCGGATGGTTGGCGTAGAGATAGAGCGGTTTGAATGCCGGGCGAGGGACGGAGGGACGCTCGCGACCACGCGATCGCCGCATGGAAGGCGACCATGGCGTTCTTGCAAGACTTTATTAGATCGCTTCGCCGACGATGTGGACCGTCCTTACGGCTTGTGCACCGTCAGCTCGTCGCAGAGGCGCTTCATCTTCGCGGCGCTCTCGACCTGCCGGGGATCCATCGACCGGGTATTGTCGTCGACGGACATCTTGCATTCCCGTTCCAGCATCGCATGCTCCTCCTCGGACGTCATCCCCGACGAGTTTGCCTGCGTCAGCTTGTGGCACACACGCTTCAGACGCAGCGTCTGGTTGGTATCATTGCGTTCGTCGTACAAAACGTCTTTCGCGGTGCGAAGCTCCTTGCGGGTTTTGCCGCCAACCTCGCGTGCGTCATCGTCGCACATCTCGTGCAGGACCTTCTGTCGGCGTTCTTCGGAATTGCCCGCTTGACTGTCGCCTCCCGTCCCTGAGGAAAGCGAGGTGCAGGCCGCGAGCGACAGGATGCCGGTTACCAGGATAAGCCTTTTAATTTCCATCTCGATCTCCTTTTTGTTTTCGATAAATAACTACATATTAAATATTAGTTCAATGAATTTTTCAGTCGTCCGGGGCACAGCGATACTGTCGCGCCCGAGGAAGGGCGGACCCGTCCATCCGCAAACGCCAACTTCCTCAATGGTGGAACACGGCGAGCTTCCTGCAGACCCGATAGCTGACGATCCCGTCCTTCACCGCCACCGTCCGCCACTCGCCATCCTCGGAGAGCAACGTCCCGGGGGCGTGCGGATGCTGCCTGCTCGACACGTGCACGTCCGCGATGAATTCGATCGAGCCGTCGGGGTAGGCATAGCGATAGGTCCGCAGGAAACGCCCGATCTTCTCCAGTTCCCAGGTCCAATCGACGGTGTAGTCCTTCGGCTCGATCCTCGGCCAGTATTCCCGCCCGCCGGGCGATTGGGGGACGGCCCGCCGCCAGTAGACATCGGGGGCGTCCATGAAGCGATCCAGGAGCTTCAGGGCCAATGCCTGGCTGGAGCCCAGCAGATCCTCGAGATTCTCGCTACCCCTGAGGGCGAAGGACTCCTGCAGGAGCAGGTCGCCGCCGTCCCAGATGTCGGAGAGCTTGTGGAGGGTCACGCCCGTCCGGTCCAGCCCCTTCAGGATCGCCCAGGGCAGCGGCATCGGCCCCGCCCCTTGCGGCAGGAGCGAAGGATGGATGTTGAAGGCGTAGCGGATCGAACCGCCGCAACCGGTAGGGATCTTGTGGGAATACCCGGCCGAGATGATCGCCTCGCACCCCTGACGTTCCAGCGCCCTGAGGTCGCGTGCAAGGACCGGCGTCGTCTGCACCGGGATGCCCGCTTCGCGGGCAATCCGTCGCGTCGATTGGGCGAAGTCGTAGCCCTGTCCGCCGTAATCGGCGGAGAAGAGCTTCAGGACCTTGAAACGATCCGAGTCGGCCAGATACCGGAAGCAGTTGAGGAAGATGTCATTGCCGAAATACGCGACGAACATCTAATTCAGACCCGTGTGCATCACGACGGGCGGCCGACCCTTCATCCCGCTGTCCCCCTCGCCTCGCGAGGCCAGCCGCCTGCCCTCGTACAAGAAGTAGACGACAGGGATCACGATCAGCGTCAGCAGCGTGGTGGTGACCATGCCGCCGACCATCGGCAGGGCGATGCGGCGCATCACGTCGGAGCCGTAGCCCTCGGTGAAGAAGATGGGCAGGAGGCCGGCGATGATGACCGACACGGTCATCAGCTTGGGCCGCACGCGCAGCACCGCGCCGTGCATCACCGCGTCGAATAGCTCGCCGGTCGTCCTCGGCGGATGGTGCCGCACCTGATGGTCGAGATAGATCAGCATCACCACCGCGGTCTCGACGGCGATGCCGGCCAGGGCGATGAATCCGACCGCCACCGCCACGGAGAAGTTGTAGCCCGCCAGGTATAGCGTCCACACGCCGCCGACCAGGCCGAATGGCAGCGAGAGCATCACCATCAGCGTGCGGTCGAGGCGGCCGAAATGGAGGACAAGGAGGACGAAGATGATGGCGATCGTTGCGGGGATGGCGATCTTGAGCCGCGCCCGGGCCTCCAGCATCTGTTCGAACTGGCCCGACCACCCGATGGAATAGCCCGCCGGCAGCTTCACTTTCTCCGCCACCACCTTCTGCGCCTCGTTCACGTAGCCGCCGATGTCCCGGCCCGCGATGTCGACGAAGACCCATCCGTTGAGCCGCGCGTTCTCCGACACGATCATCTGCGGGCCCGGCGCGATCTTTATCTCGGCCAGTTCGCCGAGCGGGATCTGCGCGCCGCCGGGGGCCGCGACCAGGATGTCCTTCACGTCCTCGATGGACTCGCGGTAGGGTCGGTCGTATCGCAGCAGGATGCCGTAACGCTCACGGCCCTGCACCGACTCGGTGAGGCGCATGCCGCCCAGGGCCGTCGCCACCACCCGTTGCACGGTGCCGAAATCGATGCCGTAGCGGGCGATCGCCGCACGGTCGGGCTCGATCTCCAGGTATTTCGCGCCCACCACGCGGTCCGCGAACGCCGAACGCGTGCCGGGGATGTCCTTGACCGCCGCTTCCACTTGCACGGCGATCTCGCCAATGGTCGCCAGGTCCGCGCCCGAAATCTTGACGCCGACCGGCGTGCGGATACCCGTCGTCACCATGTCGAGGCGGATCTTGATGGGATAGCCCCAGCTGTTGACCACGCCCGCCATCTTCGTGGCCGCGTCCATCTCCTTGATCAGCTTATCTACCGTCATGCCGGGCCGCCACTGGTCGCGCGGCTTCAGCTTGACCCACGTCTCGATCATCGAGATCGGCGCCGGGTCGGTGGCCGACTCGGCCTGCCCGGCCTTGCCGAAGACCAACTCCACCTCCGGCGTCTGCTTGATGGCCCGATTGGTGATTTGCACGATCTCCTTGACCTTGGTGACGGAGACGCCCGGCAGCGTCGTGGGCATGTAGAGCAGGCTCCCCTCGTAAAGCGCCGGCATGAACTCGCTGCCCGCCCGCGTGATGGGGACGACGACACTAGCGAGCAGCGCGGCCGCGACGGCGATGGTTCGCCACCGGGAGCGGAGGGCCAGGGCCAGGATCGGCCGGTAGATGCGGATGAAGAAGCGGTTGATCGGGTTGGCCTCCTCCGGGCGGATGCGCCCGCGGATCAGCCACAACATCAGGAGCGGCACCACGGTCACGGAGAGGATCGAAGCCGCCGCCATCGAGTAGGTCTTGGTGAAGGCCAGGGGCGTGAACAGCCGCTGCGACTGGCCGGTGAGCGCGAAGACCGGAAGGAACGAGACGGTGATGATCAGCAGCGAGAAGAACAAACCCGGCCCGACCTCCTTGGCCGCCAGCAGCAGCGCGTCGCGCTTCTCCTGCTCGGTCGCCTCCGGCGGCATCTCGGATAGCTTGCGGTGCGCGTTCTCGACCATCACGATCGACGCGTCCACCATCGCGCCGATGGCGATGGCGATGCCCCCGAGCGACATGATGTTGGCGGTGATGCCCTGCCACGACATGACGATGAAGGCCGCCAGCACGCCCAAAGGCAAAGTCACGATGGCCACGAATGCCGAGCGGACGTGCAGCAGGAAGACGAGGCAGACCAGCCCCACGACGATCGACTCCTCGATCAGCTTGTGATCGAGATACTCGACCGATCCCTCGATCAGCCCGCTCCGATCGTAGACCGGCACGACCTCCACGCCCTCCGGCAGCCCGGGCTTGAGGGCGTCGAGACGCTCCTTGATCGCCCGGATGACGCTCAGCGCGTTGTTGCCCGGGCGCATGATGACGATGCCGCTCACAACCTCGCCCTCGCCGTTGAGCTCCGTCACGCCGCGTCGCAGCTCCGGACCCTCGATCACCCGCGCCACGTCCGAGACGTACACGGGCGTGCCGCCCGTCGCCGCAAGCACCAGCCTCTCGAGGTCTTCAAGCTTCGTCACGTAGCCCTTCGATCGCACCACGAATTCCGTCTCGGCCTGCTCGATGACGCGCCCGCCCGCCTCCTGGCTGGACGTCCGGATCACCTCCTCCAGCCGCGAGAGCGGTATCCCGTAGGCGCGCAGCTTCACCGGATCCACCAGCACCTGGAATTCTTTCACGAATCCGCCGACGCTCGCCACCTCGGAGACGCCGGGCACGGTCGCCAGCTCGAAACGCAGGAACCAGTCCTGCAGGGTGCGCAGCTGCGCGAGGTCGTGCTTGCCGCTCTTGTCGACGACCGCGTATTGGAAGACCCAGCCGACGCCGGTCGCGTCGGGGCCGATCTGCACCCTGGCGTCGGGGGGCATGGCGGACTGGATCTTGGACAGGGCCTCCAGCACGCGCGAGCGCGCCCAGTAGAGGTCGGTGCCGTCCTTGAAGATCACGTAGACGAACGACGCGCCGAACATGGAGAACCCGCGCACCACCTTGGCCTTCGGCAGGCCGAGCATGGCCGTCGAGAGGGGGTAGGTGACCAGGTTCTCGATGATCTGCGGCGCCTGGCCCTCGAAATCGGTGCGGATGATGACCTGGGTGTCCGACAGGTCCGGTATCGCGTCGAGCGGCGTCGCCTGGACCGCTAGGATGCCGCCGACCAGCACCACGATCGCCGCGATGGCGACCAGCAGCGGATTGGCCGCGGACCATCCGATGACGCGGGCGATGAAGCTCCGGGTCGGGTCGTGGGAGAGGTTATCGTCCCGCATGGCCGGCCCCCGACAATTTCCGGAGCGACTCGCGCAGCGAGGATTCCGAGTCGATCAGGAACTGCGCGCTCGTGACGACCTCCTCGCCCTCCGACAGGCCATCCAGGATCTGCGTCATGCCCTCGGCGGTCGCACCCGTCCTGACCTCGCGCGCCTGGAACTTGCCGTCGCCGAGCGCCATGATCACATGGGGGCCGCCGCCGCCGCGCAATACCGCCTCGCTCGGCACGGAGAGGCCCTCGGCCATCCCCTGTGTGCCGAAGTTCACCGCAACATAGCCGGCGGGCTTCAAGCGGCCATCCTCGTTCTCGATCACCAGGCGCACCCTCCCCGTCCGGCTCTCCGGAGAGATGTCGGGATAGACGTAGTCCACCTTGGCCTCGTACGGCTCGGCCTTGCCGCTGAGCGTGACGGTGGCAGCGTCGCCCACCTCGACCGCCGAAAGGTCGCCCTCGGGCACGGCCGCCTCGACCCAGACGCTGGAAAGGTCCTCGATGCTGCCGACCATGGTGCCCGCCATCAGGTAGGCGCCTCGCCGTATCTCGAGCTTGCTCAGGATGCCGTCCGCCGGGATTGTGAACGGCACCTCATCCATCGCCTTGCGGCCTTTCTCGATGCCGTCCAGGACGCCATCGTCGACGCCCAGCAGCTTCATCCGCTTGCGGGCGGCCGCCGCGATATCCTTCAGACCGGTCTCCAGCGCGACGATGTAGTCGTTCTGCAGCGTCAGCAACTCCGGGCTGTAGAGCGTGTAGAACGGCTGGCCCGCATTCACCGCGTCGCCCAGGGCGCTGACCTTCAGGTCGGTCACCCGCCCCTCCACCTGGCTGGCGATGTCCCGCCGGCTTCGCTCGTTCTCCTTGACGATGCCGGTGGCGCGGTTCGCACGGCCGAGGCTGACCTTGGTGACCTTGCCCGTGCGAACCCCCATCTTCTGAAGATTCCCGGCGGTGAGGGTGACCACCGGCTTGCCGCCGCCGGCGTCCTCGCCGCCCGCTTCATCGGCGTATTTGGGCACCAGGTCCATGTCCATGAAGGGCGACTTGCCCGGCTTGTCGAATTGCTTGCCGGGGGCCATCGGGTCGTACCAGTAGAGCACCTTGCGGCCGGACGCGTCCTTCGCGGCCCCGCTGACGGCGCCCTGGCCGGCCTCCGCGGGCATGCTTTGCTCATGCATGGGCTCCGCACTCGCGATCGGCACCAAGTCCATGCCGCAAATGGGGCATGTCCCCGGCGTGTCCGAGATGATCTGCGGGTGCATGGCGCAGGTGAATTTGGCCGCATCCTGGGCGGGCATGGCACCCGCCGACGCGCCTGAGGACGTCTCGTGGGCGGGGGCGGGCGTGCCGACCCATTTCCACAGGACGGGCACGGCGAGCACCGGCACGATCAGCAGCGTCAGCGAGCGTTTCATAGTTTTTTCTCCATCGTATTTCTGTTGGTCGTCTCCCCGGCCCTAGAGCCTCTCCCCCGCCTGAACACCGCCTTGCCGTTCTGGATCTCCTCGACCCACTCCATCGCTACGCCGCCAAGGCATTGGCCCGGCTCGCCCGAGAACCAGTCGGGCCTTTCTTCGCAGGCATAGACGGGGAATCCTCGACGGAGGTGGTCGGCGGCCTCGACCAGGGTGAGCCGGCTGGGGTGCTCCCCGGCGGATGCGAAGCCGCCGGAGAGGATGACACCCAGGATGAATATGGAGAGGCGTTCGGGCATCGGTTTCGGCCTCAGTGCTTGTGTTCGGACGTCGCGTCGTGGTGGTGATGACCACCGCCCTCCGCCGGGACCGTCTCCGACGGACGACCCACGATGACGGTGCCGCGCATGTTGTTCACCGCGTGCGGGTGGCAGTGGTAGACGTAGCTGCCGGGCGTCTTGAAGGTGTAGG
>MKTT01000029.1:10086-39636 GCA_001898385.1 Planctomycetales bacterium 71-10 | reverse complement strand
AGCGGGATGTCCTCGTGCGCCGCCTTGAACCGCTTGACTCGGGCCAGGCGGAGCCGCCCGTAGGGAGTCAGCTCCTGGGACGAGGTCCGACAGTTCTCGGTAGGGACGTGCGTGACGTACTCGTCGAACGCTTCGTGGAGGGAGCCGGGGATCAAGTCCTCGGGAAGGGACTGCTTGGAGGTCAACGCCCCCAACTCCCTCATCTCCGCCTCCAGCGCCCGGAGCCGTTCGCTCACGACGCCCTTCTGTCCTCGGCGGACCGATTCGGCGTAGAGGTCGGGGTCGGAAGGCACGAGGTCGAGGCTGGGGAAGCGGTCCCGGTCGACCTGGATCATCTGGGCGTAGTCGGTCGCCGGATCTTCGATGCAGTCTTCCTGGGCCGGGGGGAAGTAGGTGATCCGAAGGTTCCCCTTGGCGATCTCCTTGGCGTAGGAGAGGGCCAGGGGCGACCAGACGTCCTCGCCGACGAGGCGGCAGTTCTCGTCGTACAGTTCCCGGATCTTCGCCAGCCGGCGTTCCGCCTCCCGCTTGTCGGTCCCCAGGTTGAACCGAGGCTGCTGCCTCTCGCCCGCCTCGCCGACCTTCCAGCCGACGCACGGGCGGTAGCGACCCTGGGAGTCGGGGCGGAGGTCTCGATTGCGGGTGGCCATGGCTGGAGCCTCGGGTGGCTGATTCCGTCCGACGACGGTCCCGATTCTACCAGCTTATTCGACACGGCCAAGCTGCTATCCGACACGCTATCCGACACAGGTCGCCCGACGGAAGTCCTTACGGCACAGGCGAATCGACGTAAGTCAAAAAGAAAAAGCCAGCTTGCGGCGAACCGCAAGGTGGCTTTCAGTGGAGGCGGCGGGAATTGCACCCGCAATCGTGATGACGCAAAGCGTTTCGCAGAAAGACTGTTGCGTCGAGGGGTCGCCCGCCTGTCTGCATACTGTCTGCACCGACGTGGCACTCCGTGAGCTGGTCGCAAGATGGCACGGCCTGGCACCTTCCGTCAGGGCGGAGATCATCGGGTTGATGGGGGGGCTGGGCCTGGAACTCCGGGCTAGTCAGCAGGCACCATGAGTCATCCGCATCCGGAAGGTGACCCCCTCGTGCCGCCCGAAATGATCAGCCCTTCGACGTCCGCCGTCCCTAACGGGTCCGGTCGGACGCGATGACATTCTGGCGGTCGTGTTCGCGGAATTGCTCGCGGAGGCAGTGACTCATCTCGCGGTAGACCATCAGGCCGACCAGGACGATGGAGAGGCCGCCGAGCGTGAAAGCCATCCTCTCGTTGGTCGTCCCCGCGGCCATGTTCTGGACCTGGCTGGCGGCGTTGAGGGTCGTGGTTATCGCGCTCATAAGAATTCGCCATCCTAATGCATGCCCCGGAAGTCTGCCGGCCGCATCGGTTCAGGCGTGCATGCCTCCACGGTTCGAGCTGTCTAGATTCGGGCTCGTCGGATCATCGCCACCCCGGCCGCGCTCGTTCGGACGGAAGAGGAGAAAAGGTATCCGGAATTTCGTTTATCACAGATTATCGGATGTATCCACAACGCATTTGGATGTACCGGCCACGTTCCTCGGGTCGAGTTCATCGAAGGCGGAATTCTCGATGGCCTTAGTCACTCGCCCGCCTGCGGTTCGCTCGGCTCGCACCTGTCGATCTCCTTCATCGCCGCCTCGACCTCGTCCATGTTTTCCAGGACCAATTGCTGGCGACTCGGTACCGCATCGGCCGGGGCGAAATCGAGGCCGAGCTGCCGGAGGAAATAGAATGCCATGCAGACACGCATGGACGTCTTGAGTCGTCCATCCTCCATGCCGTAATCGAGCTCGATGGCGCGACGGTTGCCCCCTTTCAGCGCAGGGTGCGGGATCAGGATGAGAGTCACATGTCGCTCCCAGCCGGCATCGTCGGCCGGCTCGACGTTTCCCGGCCGGTCCTCGGCGATCTGGAGGATCCGAGACAGGACGAAATCACGGAACTCCTTCCGTTCATAGCACCAGGCGCGGGCGTGCCAGCGGAACCCATCGAATCCCAGTGAGTGGGGCGAGAGCCAGCGCCAGCTCGGTTTTTCGCGGGACATCGACTGGTAGTGCACCTTGACCGAGGTACGGGTGCGGATCGCTCCGAGCACGCGGCGCAACGTCTCGGGCTCGAGTGGGCGGCGAAGGATCGGGACGATGGAGTATGACGGGAGGCGGACGGCCCATGAGTCCTCGTCGGTGAGCAGGCCCGCCTGGATGAGTCTGAGCTGGGCGAGGTATTGGCCGGCGGAAGGTTTGAAGAACACGGGCTTGAAATGCGGGCCGGTCACGTAGGCCTTGCGGGTCTTGTCATAGACCGCGTTTCCCCCCGCCTCCTCCTGGTACCGGGTCAGGTCCGAAGAGGCTTGAGGCACCGAGACCCCGAAGTGGTCGATGATGTCGGATCGATTGACGTGCCCTTCCCAGTACAAGCGGAAGTCGATGAATTCGAGCCGTCGCTCGACCGACCATCGCGTTTTCTTGTTGCGTTTCGTCACACGGCTTGCCCTCGTTGCGGGTCCAGCGTATATTTTCTAGATGGGTCTAGTTGAGCTACTCAACGACTTTCTATTCTCACAGATAGGCGACGCCGCGTAAAGGGAGTGGTCGTCGAAGTTGCCCGGGGCGAAGTCTGCAGAGGCAGGAAATTGCCGCAGCACGGGGACGTGCATGGCGGGGCGGGACCGCATCGTCCCGTGAAATCCCGATCTCCGGCGACGTCGAACGGGGTCATGACCCACCTCTCTGATTTCATCTGTCGTCGCGATCAGGACGTTCTATCCGCGAGTTGGAGGCTTTGTGATGTCGGAGCATAAACCCGAAAGCGACCCGAAGAACGAGGTCCGCATCCACATCGATCGGGTGGCATACAAGTCCCCCAATCCCACCGACGGGGAATCGCTTTACGAACTCGGGAAGGTCCGGGCGGGCTTCGAGCTTTACCTGGAGGTCCAGGGCAACGAGGAAGATCGTCTGATCCCCAGGGACCATGAGAAGGTCCGTCTCGAGGAGGACGAGCATTTCTACAGCGCGAACTCGCACAAGAGGGTCTTCACGATCTTCGTCAACGGCCGGGAGAAGGAAGTGAGCGGGAAGGTTCAGTCCTTCGCCGAGATCGTCGCCCTGGCCAACTTCCCCGCCGACCCGAATACGATCTTCACCGTCACCTACAAGAAGGGCCGCCGCAATCAAGAAGGTGCCCTGGTCGAGGGCGACACCGTCAAGGTCAAGGATGGGATGATCTTCAATGTCACGCCAACTAGTAAATCGTAGTGCCGACCTCAAGCGGCTGCGTGATGAGGGCTACGACATCGAGGTGAGGTCGAATCACCTTCTGGTGAAGGACGTCCCTTACGTCGATTCCCAAAGGGTCGTCAGGCGCGGCATCCTCGTCTCCGAGTTGACGCTCGCGGGCGAGGTGACGGCCGCGCCCGGCACCCATGTCGCGTTATTCATAGGGGAACATCCCTGCAAGAGGGATGGAACCCTGATCTCGCAGATCCAGCACCAGAGCGGGGATCAGGATCTCGGCGACGGCCTCGTGGCCAACCATTCCTTCTCCAACAAGCCGAGCGACGGCTACAAGGACTACTTCGAAAAGGTTACGAGATACGTCGACATCATCTCCCATCCCGCGATGTCGCTCGAGCCCGGGGTGACGGCCAAGACCTTCCCCGCCGTGGAGGACTCGGAGGGCGAGTCGCCCTTCCACTACGTCGACACCGCCTCGAGCCGCGCCGGGATCACCGCCGTCACGGGCAAGCTGGCGCTGCGGCGTCTGGCGATCGTGGGGGTGGGCGGGACCGGATCCTATGTCCTCGACCTGGTGGCCAAGACGCCGGTGCAGGAGATCCACATCTTCGACGGCGACAGGATGCTGAACCACAACGCCTTCAGATCCCCAGGGGCACCGTCCCTCGATCAGCTAGGGCAGCGCCGGATGAAGGCGGACTACTTCGGGGAGATTTACTCTCGGATGCACCGCGGCATCGTCGCCCACGGCTCCTACGTCGACGCCACGAACCTCGATCAGTTACGAGCGATGGATTTCGTCTTCGTCTGCCTCGACAGGGGCGAGGCCAAGCGGTTGATCGTCGAGCGGCTGATCGAATGGAGTATTCCGTTCGTCGACGTCGGCATGGGGATCGAGCTGGTCGACGGCATGCTGGGCGGCGTCCTTCGCGTCACGACCGTGACGCCGGAGAAGCACGACCATGTTTCGCGCCGCATCTCGTTCGCCGACGGCGAAGACGATTACGCCAGCAATATCCAGATCGCGGACCTCAACGCCTTGAATGCGACGCTCGCCGTAATCCGCTGGAAGAAGCTCTTCGGCTACTATCGCGATTTCGAGAAGGAACACCAGAACACGTTCACCACGGATTGCAACATGCTGCTCGGCGAGGACAAGCTATGAGGCCCGAGATCGTCCTCACGCACGAATTCGTCCGGGCCATGCCCGATGAACTGGAAGAACGCACCATCTATGTATCGATCGATTTCGCCACGGTTGCGCACAAATGCTGTTGCGGCTGCGGCCGGGAAGTCGTCACTCCCCTCAGCCCGACGGACTGGAGGTTGATCTTCGACGGCGAAACGATCTCGATTGAGCCGTCGGTCGGGAGTTGGAATCTCCCCTGCCGATCCCATTATTGGATACGGCGCAACAAAGTGCAGTGGTCGCGTCCGTGGTCGCGAGAGCAGGTCCAGGCCGAACGAGCGGCAGATGCACGGGCAAAGGCGATATATTACGGGAATGAAATCGAGGCGGAGGAGGCTCCTCCGGTCATCGTCCCGGTTCCGCCGGCTCCAAGCTCCACGGAAGACGCCGAAAGCCCGGTCGTGGCGAAGCCGGAGCGTCGCGTTTGGCGGAGGCTGAAGAGATGGATGTTCGGGGCGTAGACGGGCCGGGCCCCGGTGCATCGCTCTCGATGTCTCCGAAGCCGCTCAAACGAACAACAGTCGAGTTCACGTAGCCGTCATCGCTTGAATGACTACCCCGTTGCGGCTGGACCTACCGGCCGTGTCGGCACCGGGCTACGCTACGGGATATGCTCGATCTCGACGTCCTTCCAGCGTTCTTTGAGGTATTCGGCGACCAGCCGGCGATGGCAATGGTGGGGCTTCTCCTCGCTGCAGAGCAGGCATCCGCCGTCAAGCTGCTCGGGGGTGAGGGCTGCCTCGATCTTTCTGTCCTCCATCAGCTTCAGGAATTGCCGCTCGTAGATGCCCCAATCTCCCTTATTCGTCTTGAAAGCGGTCAGGATGTCCTGGGTGGGCGCCAAGACGGGTAGGTGCAGGTAATCGATCTTGCAGATTTCACCTGTGAAATATTTCAGGTCGTTCTTTTTCGTGAATCCGGCGAGTTGAGAGACGTTGTTCAATCGGACGTCGATCAGCGTCCTGGCGCCGGAGTTCTTGATCCTGGTGAAGAAGGTCTCGGCCGACTTCTTGGTGAACCCTATCGTGAACAGCTTCATCCCGCGACTCCTCTGCCGTCCCCGCGCGTCGGCGCGTCCGTTTGATACGCGATCCGTTCGGCCTGGATGCGGTAGGCGTCCGAGACGGCCAGCTCCCGGGTGCTGAACATGTCATCCGCCGAGAGTCTAAGCAGCCGGATCAGCCGCGACAAGGCCTGCGCGTGGCTCTCCGCCCGGCCGTCGGCGTGGATGTGGTGGACGTCGAAGCCGAGCTCCTCGAGGCTCCTGGCGACGAGTATGGTGCGGTGGCACTCCAGGGGTTCCTTCTCGGCGCACATCAGCGCCACCTGATATTTCTCCGTGCCATTCCGGATGCGATCCAGGCCCGCGCGGAAGAGGTCCGTCCGTGCCAGGCGGTCGTACTGCACCTTGCCGTGCTCGTAGCAGGAGTGGTCCTCGCTCCTCGCGCCGAGCTCCTTGCCGAGGAACACGTAAGCGATGCCTCGCTCGCGCAGCGACTTCTTGAGCGGCTCCCGGTTGTACTGCGGATGGAATTGGCTGTAGGGCTTCGATCGCACGTCGCAGAGGGCCGTGATGCCGTGCATCTCCAGGAGGGCGACGAACTGCTCGATACGGTGGTTCGAATGGCCGATGGTGAAGACCGTCCTTGTCATGGCCGTTCCCTCACAATGGTTGCCTTGCGAACAGCGCCGCGACGAGCTTGAAACAGTCGCCGTCGCTGTACGGCTCGCTCAGGCTGACGGCCAGATGGGCCTCCGGCACCGTATATTCGGCGTCCGGCCTGGCGAGGAGCGTCTGCTCGACGATCGGATCCGTGACGACGAAGCTGTGGTATTCGCCGTTATGGTGGAACAGGGCGCGGACCCTCCTGCGCGAAGGGCCCGCGAACTGGCTCTCCGCGCTCACCCGGATGCGCAGGCCGTCCGGCCGGATGAGCAGGAGGGAGTTCCTCACCTGGGCGACGGCGGTCGCCCCCACGCGGTCGTTATGGCCGTGGAACGTCGAATTCCCGTTGGTCCAGAGTGTCGCCGGCCGGTCGAGCATCTGGCCGAGATCGGCCCATGTCGCCGTGCCCACCTTCTCCCAGTAATACGCGGCGTCGATCAGCACGTTCTCGGTTTGATGCCCCGCGGGCGTCGGCGCGATGATGGGGATCGTGATCACATCGAGCAGTCGCGGCGAGGTGCCGTCCTCGAAACGCCGCTCCTCCTCCGAGATCTCGTGCGTGGGGCGCACGCTGACCGGGCGGACCCATTTCCCGTAGGCTCCGCCCGCCTTTTCCTTGCCGGCGATGCAACGCCCGGAAGGTGGCTTCCGGGAATTGGCCAGGCACACGATGGTCACCACGTCATTCATAACTTTGACATATAATCCTAAACAGATGTTCGCTCTACAAGAACTTCGAATCGCACGCGCCTGCCGCCGCTGGGTCTCGTGCGATCCGCCCGTTCGCTCGGGCCGGTAGGTACGAATTCGGCCGCGGCGCGTTGCCGCGTATCCGATTCTACATCGGTCTATGTCCGGGCGCGAGATCAATGCGGGGCTCGATTACTTTCTTTCCCGTCATCCGGCTTTCATGCCTTCCTGCATGAAATCATGCAGGAAGGCATGAATCGACCGGAGGCGTCAGCCTAGGGGGGCGGACTCGACCAGCACATAATGCGTGCTCCTTCCCCCTGCGGCATCCTTCGCCAAGATGCCCCGTTTGACGAGGTCCATGATGTCGCGGTGGGCGGTGTCCTGGGAGCATTTCGCGAGTTTCGCCCATTTGGACGAGGTGAGATGGCCCTCGAACCCGTCCTGCAGTCGGTTGAGGATCTTGCGCTGCCGGTCGTTGAACGACTCCCCGGCGTGCCCCTCCCAGAATCTTGCCTTCTTCAACACCCGGGCCAAGGTCATCTCCGCCCCCTCGAACGCCCTGCCGAGGCAGCCCAGGAACCAATCCATCCAGGCGGTGACGTCCAGCGTTTCTTTCTGGGTCTTCTCCAGGATGCGGTAATAGTCGTTCCGCTCGGCCCTGATCTGGGCCGACATGCTGTAGAACCGGCTGGGGCTGCCTTCCGAGCGGGCCAGGGACATGTCGGCGATCGCACGGGCGACGCGGCCATTCCCGTCGTCGAACGGGTGAATCGTCACGAACCACAGATGGGCCAGGGCCGCCTTCAGCACCGGATCCATGCCGGCCGGGCCGTTATACCAGCCGAGGAACTCGGCCATCTCGCGGCCGAGTCTTGGCGCCCCGGGCGCCTCGTAATGCACCCGCTCCTTGCCGATCGCGCCCGAGACGACCTGCATCGGGCCGGAGCCGTCGTCCCGCCAGGTGCCGACCCTGATCCGGTGCATGCCGCTGCGCCCGGCCGGGAACAGGGCCGCGTGCCAGGCGAACAGGCGATCGTCGGTCAGGGGCCGGTCGTATTGCTGGGTGGCGTCGAGCATCATCTCGACCACGCCCTCCACATCGCGATCGGCGGGCGTGAGGGCGCCGATGTCCATTCCCAGCCGCCGGGCGATCGAGGAGCGCACCTGGTCTCGGTCGAGGATCTCGCCCTCGATCTCGCTCGATTTCAGGACGTCCTGGGTCAGGGTGTCGAGGAGCGCCTCCTCGCGGAGCCGGAAGCCGAGGGATTCCATCCGGCCGATGAGCCGCCCCTGCCGGTGGCGCACCGCCGCCAGCGGGGCCGAGAGCCTCTCCTCGTCCCAATGGAACCTGGGCCATTCGTCTTTTTGGTGGATATACACTTTATTCTCCGCATCAATTGCGGAGAATATACCCCGGATTCTCCGCGACGGCAAGTTCTTTCTCCGCACGGATTGCGGAGATTAGGACGGGGAATCTCCGCAAGCCCCTCACCTTTCCCTCGACTTTCCCGACGATTCTGGTTCTATGAGAGCGACTTAACCGCCTATGGGGAGACGAGTTCCGTGAAGGACGACCTTGAAGATTACGGAAATCCGGCCGACGTGGTGACGGCGCACGAGATCGCGACCTTCGTCTACTGCTCCGAGCAGTGGCGGCTGGAATACGGCCTGGGCCTGGAGCCGGAGAACCAGGCGGAGCTAAGGGCCGGCGGCCGCCACCATGCACGCAAGGCGACGGCGGAGCGGACGGCGGGCCGGATGCTGGGGATCGGCCGGGATGCGGTGCTGGCCGGCCTGATCCTCCTCTTCGTCCTCTGGATCCTGGGGCGATGATGCCGCCCCGGTCGGATCCGTTGTTCTGGCTTGCGGCGGGGGTGCTCCTCGCCGGGCTGCTGATGATCCTCTCGGCCTGGAGGATGAGGCGTGTCCGCGGCCTCTCGTCCGGCCGGACCCTGGCGCTCGACGACGTCACCCTCTATTCGCCGTATTATGCCCTCCGGGGGCGACCGGACCGGATCGTGCGTGCGGGCGGGACGGTGATCCCCGAGGAGTGGAAATCGGCGAAGCGGCTATGGCCGGGGCACATCGCCCAAATGGGGGTGTATTTCCTGCTCATCGAGGAGCGATTCGGCGTCCGCCCCCCCTACGGCTATGTGGTGCTAGGCACGGGCGAGCGGCGCCGAATCGCCAACGACGAGAAGCTCAGGGCTTGGGTGCTGGACTTGTCCTCGCGGATCCGGGATGCGAGGAGGAGGCTGCTCGAGCCCACCCGGCCTCGCCCCAGGCCGGCGCAGTGCCGGGCGTGCGGCCAGAGGGACAATTGTTCGGAGCGGGTCGCCTGAGCGGTGAGTTCCGGAAGTGAGGGCAGAGGCTATCTCCCGGTTCCGACCTTCTGCCCTAGCATCTCGTCGCATATGTGCTGCGTCCGTTCCCCATGCTCGGAGAACCCCTCCCCGCCATCCACTTGCTTCTTCCGGACGAGATCGGAGCACTCGCGCACCAGGGCTCCACGCTCCTGCTTCGCTTCGGCATCGGGGTCTGCCAACGCGTCCATCTTACGGCAGAGGGTCTTCATCTCGCTCACCCTCGGATTAATGTACTGCTTGGCATGGGCGTGCCACTTGATCGATGCGCCCTTCGGAAGGCCGGCTCGTTGCGGCCATTCCGCCTCGTCCAGGCAGGCTACGCGAAGGATTTCCTTCATCTCCGCCGGGTCTTTGCCTTTCAATCTCTGGTCGAGCGTCTGCGGCAGCCCAGGGGTGCAGGCGCCCGCGGCAAGGCCTAGGATTAGGATTGTAGCTGATCGTATCATAGGGAAAATCTCCGATAAAATTATTCATTCGTCCGATTTGTCGAGGAGCTGGCCGGCCAGGTTCAATCGCTTGTAGAGTGCGGGGAGCACCAGGAGCGTCAGGATCGTGGCCGTGACCAGCCCCCCGATGACCACGGTCGCCAGGGGCTTCTGCACCTCCGCGCCCGCGCCGGTGGCGATGGCCATCGGCACGAATCCGAGGCTCGCCACGAGCGCCGTCATCAGCACCGGGCGGAGGCGAGAGAGCGCCCCCTCGACGACGGCGTGGTCCGGATCCACGCCCTCCCGGACGAGCTGGTTGATGCGGTTGATCATCACCAGCCCGTTCAGCACCGCCACGCCCGAGAGGGCGATGAAGCCGACGGCCGCCGAGATGGAGAATGGCAGTCCGCGAATCCAGAGCGTGAAGATGCCGCCGGTGAGCGCGAGCGGCACGCCGGAGAACACCAGGAGGGCCTGCTTCACCGAGCCGAGCGCGGTGAAGAGCAGGAGGAAGATCATGAAGAAGCAGGCGGGCACCACGACGGAAAGCCTCGCCTTGGCCTCCTGCAGGTTCTTGAACTTCCCGCCCCATTCGAGCCAGTATCCGGGCGGCGTCTTCACCCGGGAATCGATCGCGACCTGCGCCTCGGCCACGAACGAGCCGATGTCGCGTCCGCGCACGTTCGCCTGCACGACGACCCGCCGCTTGCCGTTCTCGCGACTGATCTGGTTGGGCCCTTCGCTGATCTCCAACTTCGCCACCTGCTTGAGCGGGATGTAGGCCGGGCGGTCGTGCCGCTGGCCCGCGGACCTGTTGGACGCGTCGAGATCGTCGACGGGGAGCGGGATGGGCAGATTCTCCAGCGTCCTCAAGTCCTGGCGAACCGCATCGGGCAGGCGCACGACGATGGCGAACCGGCGGTCGCCCTCGAACACCAGCCCGGCCTCACGGCCGCCCACGGCGATCGACAGCACGTCGAGCACGTCGCTGACGTTCAGGCCGTAGCGGGCGATCGCGGCCCTGTCGAGCTTGGCCTCCAGCATGGGCAGGCCCGAGGTCTGCTCGATCTTCACGTCCGCGGCTCCGGCGATGCCTTTCAGTGCCTGCGCGAGTTGGGCCGCGGTCTTCTCCATCAGTGGGAACTCGTCGCCATAGACTTTCACCGCCACGTCAGAGCGTATGCCGGCGATTAGCTCGTTGAAACGCATCTGAATTGGTTGGGTGAATTCGTAGACGTTGCCGGGCACAACGGACACCGCATGTGACACCTTCTCGATGATCTCGGACTTGGACGCATCCGCGTTCGGCCAGTTCTTCTTGTCCTTGAGGATGATGTATGCGTCTGCGGCGTTCGGCGGCATCATATCCGCGGCCATCTCCCCCGTGCCGGTCTTGGAGAAGACGAAGGCTACCTCGGGAATCTTGCTAACCTCCCTCTCCACCGCGAACTGCAGTTGCTGCGACTGGGAGAGCGAGGTGGAGGGAATTCGGATCGAGGTCAATAGAATATCCGTCTCGTCCAGGGTGGGGGTGAATTCCTGGCCCAGCGTGGAAAACAGCGCCAGCGAGAGGGCGAAGCCGCCCGCCGCGACACCGGTCAGCTTCAGGGGCGAGCGCAGGGACGCCGACAGAGCGGGCACGTACCACGACTTGGCCCTGCGCACGATGCGGCCCTCCTTCTCCTCGACCCTGCCCTTGACGAAGATCGCGAGCATGGCGGGCACGAAGGTCAGCGAGAGGGCGAACGCGGCGACGAGCGCCAGGATCACCGTCATCGCCATCGGCTCGAACATCTTCCCCTCGACGCCCGAGAAGGTGAGCAGCGGGATGTAGACCATGATGATGATCGCCTGCCCGAACACAGAGGGCTCGATCATCTCGCGGCTGGCTAGCAGCACCTCGTGCAGCCGTTCCGCCAGAGCCAGCGTCCGTCCCTCGTGGTACTGCCGCTCGGCAAGCCGCCTCAGGCAATTCTCGGTGATGATCACCGCGCCGTCGACGATCAGGCCGAAGTCGAGCGCGCCCAGGCTCATCAGGTTGCCGCTGATGCCGCCGCGGATCATGCCCATTGCGGTCATGAGCATCGCGAGCGGGATCACCAGCGCCGTAATCAGTGCGGCACGGACGTTGCCCAACAAGGCGAAGAGGATCGCGATGACCAGGATGGCCCCCTCGATCAGGTTCTTCTGCACCGTGGCAATGGTGCGGTCCACCAGCTTCGTGCGGTTGAGCACGGTCCTGGCCCGGACGTCCGGCGGGAGCGATCTGTTGATTTCCGCGAGTTTCTTATCCACAGCCTCCGACACGGTCCGGCTGTTGCCGCCGATCAGCATGAGAGCGGTGCCCACCACGACCTCCTTGCCGTTCTCGGAGGCCGATCCGGTGCGCAGCTCCTTCCCAGTTCCGATCTGCGCGATGTCTTTCAGATAGATGACACTCCTGCCCCGGTTGGCGACGACGATGTCGCCGATCTGGGCGGCGTCCTGCACGCGACCGTCGGCACGGACGACATAAGCTTCACCATTTTTCTCGATGTAACGGGCACCGACACTGCTGTTGTTGCGTTCGATCACGTCGGCCACATCCTTGAAGCCGAGCCCCAGGGCCACCAGCTTCTGCGGGTCAGGCTGCACGTGATATTGCTTCACGTAGCCGCCGATGGCATCCACACCGGCCACGCCCGGCACGCCCTTCAGCTGCGGGCGGATGATCCAGTCCTGCACGGTGCGCAGGTAGGAGGCGAGTTCGACGTCGGTGCTGAGCCGCTGACCTTCGGGCGTCAGATAGTCCCCACCGGGCTGCCATCCCGGTTCGCCCTGCCTAACCTGGCTGCCGTCACCACCCGAATGTTCATATTCAACGGCCCACATGTAGATTTCGCCCAGGCCGGTCGAGATCGCGCCCATTTTCGGTTCGACGCCTTGGGGCAGCGACTCGCGTGCCTGCGACAGGCGCTCGCTCACCTGCTGGCGGGCGAAGTAGATGTCCACGCCGTCGTTGAAGACGGCGGTGACCTGGCTGAACCCGTTGCGCGAGATGGATCGCGTGTTCTCCAGGCCGGGGATGCCCGCGAGCGCGGTCTCCACCGGGAAGGTCACCTGCTTCTCCACCTCCATGGGCGAGAATGCCGGCGCGACCGCATTGATCTGGATCTGCACATTGGTGATGTCCGGCACGGCGTCGATGGGGAGATCTTTGAGCGAGTAGATCCCGAACGTGGCGGTGGCCGCCGTGAGCAGCACGACCAGGTAGCGGTTCTTCAGGGCGAAGGTGAGGATACGATCGAGCATCGGCGTTCTTCCGTGTTATGGCAGGTTTGTAAACGTCGGCACCGCACCGCGCTTGCACGACGCGCAGCGGGATGCCGGGAGCGGGACGTCCGGACGGAAGGCGGAGCCATCAAGAGTTGACGGCTCAACATTGCCGGCTGGCGCGGCTAGTGGTGTCTTGGACGTGACCATCATCCCCCCTCACTCCTCGTCCGCCGCGCCGGCTTTGCCGATGTCGGCCTTCACCACGAAGCTGTTCTTCGCGACGTAACGCTCGCCGACTGACAGGCCGCTCTTGATCTCCGTCCATTCGGCGTCGCCGCTTCCGACGTCCACAGGCCGGGCCTGGTAGGAGCCGTCGGCATTTTTTACGAAGACGACGGCCTTGCCCTCCATCCGCTGGATCGCTTCGGTCTTCACCGCCAGCGGCACCGTCTTCTCCGCCAGCACGACGTCCGCCCGGACATTCATGCCGGAGCGCCAGTGGTTGTCCGGGTTCTGGATCACGGACCGTGCCACCACGGTCTGGCTGGAGGCCTCCGTCGTCGGCAGGACCAAGGAAATGGTGGACTCGGTGGAAATCGGGTCGTCGAGGCAGAGGATCCGCACCTTCTGCCCCGGCTTCAGGTGTTCGCCATCTTTGGAGAAGACGAAGAGTTCCGCCCAGAGGACTTTCAGGTCGGCGATCACGTACAGCGGCTCGGTTCCCGCCAGTTCGCCGGTGTTGGCATTGCGGCTGATGACGGTGCCGGAGACGGGCGCCGCGACCGGGTAGACCTGGAGGCTGTCATTGCTCTCGACCGTGGCGAGGGTCTCGCCCGCCTGCACGGACTCGCCCGGCTGCTTCGTCACGCTCTTGACGATGCCCGGGAAGCGGGCCTTCACTTGAGCTGTGGTGTTCTGGTTGAGGGTGACGCGCCCGCTCACCGAGATGGTCTCGCGCACGGTGGCCCCGCCGGCCTCGAGCACCTCCAGCCCCAAGCTCTCGGCCGCGGCCTCGCTGATCCGGCTCACGTCCTTGTGGTCCTCCCCGGCCTCCCCTCCACCCCCGGCTTCCTCGGCTTTCTCGCCCTTCGGTTGGCGGCCGCCGGGCGCATCGCCGGCGCCCTGGCTTAGTTCCAGCTTGTCGGGCTGCAGATACAGATAAACGCCGCCGGCCAGCGCCGAGGCCACCAGGATCAGTGCAGTAAGTCGCTTAATCAACATGAGATTCTCCCGCCTTCTGAAGTTTGGGTAATTGTGCCGCGGTCAGCCTCTCCACGGCGGCCCGCGCGATGTGATAGTCCTTCGATGCCGAGATATGTTGCTTCTTGACGTCGAACAAACTCCGCTGCGCGTCGAGCACTTCCAGGTAGGGGAAGCGTCCCAGCTCATAGCCCTCGCGGGCGAGCGCGAAGGCCTTCTGAGCGGAGGGCAAGATCTCGTGCTTCAGCGTGGTCGCCTGGAGGTAGGCGTTCTCTTGCTGCCGCGACGCCCGCGTCAGCTCGGAGCCCAGTTGCAACTCGACCTGGCGGCTGTCCTGCTCGGCCCGCGAGACGTCGCTGCGAGCCCTCTGGATGTTGCCGCGGTTCCCGTTCAAGACCGGGATGGGCAGCGAAACGCCTACCAGCAACGCCTGGCCATTCGCGCTTGGGATTCGGGTCAGGCCCGCGCCGATCCTGGGGTCCGGTATGGCATTCGCTTTCTCCAGGTCGAGCCTGGCCTTGGCCTGATCCTGGAGCGAGGCCTGCCGCCGCAGGTCCGGGCCGGCCTTCAGGCCGTCCTCCGTGGCCGGGATCTCCGGCTCGTCGATGGTGTAGAACGCCTCGGGGTCGAGCGTGAAACCGCCCGCCCCCTCGCCCAGCAGCATGGCCAGGTATTTGAGGGCGATGTCGTGCTCACGCTTCGCGGTCTCGAGGGCGACCGCCGCGGCGTGGCGTTCCACATCGGAGCGGGTCTTCTGGATCAGGGGCGCGGCGGCGGCGTTCACGCGCGTGCTCACGGACTTGAAGACTTCCTCTGACAGGGATTTCTGCTCGGCCGCCAGGCGCACGTTCTGCTCGGCCGCCACCGCTTCGGCGTAGGCGACCGTGACGTCGCGGATCAGGTCCAGCGCCGCCGCCTGATGGTCGAGGGTGGCGATCTCCAGGCCTTTGTCGGCGACCTCTTTCCGCGCCGAAATCTTTCCGCCAATCTCGACCAGCTGCGAAATCCCGTAGACGTCCTGGCCCGGGCTCAGGACCTTGTACGCTGGGCCTGCGGCGAAGTTCTCCTTGCTGAAGCTGACCTCGGGGTTCTGGCGTGCGCCCGCCTGCCTGCGCTCGCCCGCCGCCGCGGAGACGGCGCTCCGGAACGCCTGCAGGCGCGGCGATTGCGCAAGGGCCTTGGCGATCGCGGCATCGAGCGAGAGTCGTTCTGCGACCTCTGCCTTAGCAGCCTTGGCGGATCTCTTGGGCTTTCCGTTCGGAGCCGGCTCATCCTCGGCATGGGCCGGACGGACGGTCGGGATGGCGACACAGAGCAGACTCAGCGCGCAGATGGAAAGCAGGTGGTGGCGGAAGATATTCATCGCGTACTCCTTCGATTCGATCAAGCTGGGCGTGGAGCATCGGATGGCCCGCATGGGCGCATCCGGGCTTACGCCCGACTTCGGAGGATTACGCGAGTGAAGGGGGCTGGAGGGGAGGGCCTACGACGACGGAGCCCAGGCTCTCCTCCTTGGTGAAGATGCCGCGCGAGGCCGGCTGCGAGCCGGGGGCCGGGGCGGCGGGCTCGAGCGGTTGGGTCGAGGCATGGCTGCAGAAGCAATGGTGGATGTTCGCCGGCTTGCTCCCGTCCTGCTTGTCGCCCGGGGCGTCCTTGAGCGTGAATTCGGCCTGATCCCCGCCCGAATCGGCGCAGACATAGCCCGCCTCACACGCCGCGGGGTTGATGGCGAGACACAGGGTCAGCAGGAGGAATATTATTAATTTTTTCACTTGAATATTTATTATTTATTGCGGGGCCGTGTTTTTACAAGAAACCATGAAACAGCAAATTTGTAAAATAAAAGTTAAGCTTCTGTAAGTTACAGGAAACATTGCAGTTTTCCGAATCGAGGTGGCGAAGTGTGCGGACTGGTCCGCTGGTCTCAGGGAAAATTGCCCCGCCACCCTGCCAGGGGAGACTCTGATGATTGTCCAGGACCTGCGGTCATCCCAGGGCGAGACTACTCGGAACGCAATTCGCGGACTTCGACGCAAACGAGGCCTGGATTCGGCGGGTACGGTTTTTCGGATTAGGACTTCAGGATGGAACCGATCGCTTCCGATCAGATACCGGGATCGCCGGGATTTCAGCCTGCTCTAGTAGGAATCCGTCGCCCGGCGTAGAATTGTGGTTAGTTTCTCTCCTTTCCCCCGAGGGCTGCGGTGAAAACGGTCTTCGTCTTCCTCTTGGTCGGCATCCTCTCGGCGTGCCCGCTCCTCTGCCGGGCGGCCGAGGGGGCATGCTGCGCCGACCAAAGCGAGGAAGACGGCCGTCGCGTGCCGGACCTACCCTCGTCCTGCCCGGACGATGGGGTGTCCTGCATCACCGCCGGGGCTATCCACGCCGATCAGGTGCCGCTGCCCGTCCCCGACGCGGTCGGCCGGCCGGTCGCCGACCTCTGGTCGTTGGCACCGCTCTACCTGCTCCCGCAAGCCCAGGGCAACGCAGGCCGCGCCGTTCTCTCCCCGGCGGTGCCGGGCGACGCCGGGACGCTGCGCGCGCTCCTCCAGAATTTCCGCTGCTGATCCCACCGCCACCCGCAACCCTTCCTCCCGAAGGGGCTGCGCACATCCCACGCCCCGTCCCGGGGCCCGTCTAATCCTCGTAATCCATCGCATGCACGCCCTTGCGCCCCGGCGATCCCCGCCCAGGCGACCCGGGGCGGCATCGCGGCTCCGCATCCCTGCATCTGAGGAACGAACCCATGAAACGAGTCGTAACCGGCCTGTTGATCGCGGCCGGCGTCGTCGCGGCCGCGGGCCTCGGCGTCGCCTTCCTCCGCCCGGACCTCATGCCCGCCTGGGCCCGCCCGCGGGGCGGGGCCGCGCCTTCCGAGACCGCCCTCCAGTGCAAGGAGCACGGCGTACCGGAGAAGTTCTGCACGCTGTGCCACAAGGAGCTGAAATCGAGCCTCATGCTCTGCAAGGAGCACGGCAACATCCCCGAGGACATCTGCACGCTGTGCCACCCGGAGCTCAAGGAGAAATACGACATCGAGATGTGCCCGAAGGGGCACGGGCTCCCGCGCGATTTCTGCTTCAAATGCGGCACGAATCCCCAGGCGTCGGCCGCGCCGGGCGAGGTGCCCGACGTGAAGCTCGCTTCTCCGGAGATGGCGAAAGACATCGGCCTCGAGACCGTCGCCGCCACGACCGAGAAGCGGGCTCCCACCCTGCGGGCCAACGCCGAGACGGCCTACGACGCGCGACGCTACGCGGAGGTCCGGCCGCGCGTCGCCGGCTTCCTCAGCGAGGTGAAGGCCGATCTGGGCGATGCCCTCCCGAAAGGCGGGGTGTTGGCGGTGGTCGACTCGGCGGAGGTCGGCGCCGCCAAAGCCCGATACCTCTCCGCCCGCGCCACCGCCGAGCTCGCCCAGGCGACCTATGAGAGGACCAAGGGCCTGACCGCTTCCGGCTCTGTGGCCGCCCGGCAGGAGCTCGAGTCGCGGACGGCCCTGGCCGAGGCGCAGGCAACCCTGCGCGAGGCCGCACAGCGGCTCAAAAATCTCCGATTCGACGACGCGGCGCTTGCCGGGCTCGCCAAGTCCCAGGACACCTCAAGCCTGCTTACGATCACCGCCCCGATTGCGGGTACGGTCGTGGCTTTCCAGGCCGTGCCCGGCGAGGCGGTCGAGCCGACCACGCAGATCTACGCCCTGGCCGACACCCGGTCGATGTGGCTGTGGATTGACGTCTACGAGTCCGACATCGACGCGGTGAAGGCCGGCCAGGCGGTGACCTTCAGCATCTCGGGCACGAACCCGGACGCGAAGGGGCCCAGTTTCGCCGGGAAGGTCACCTGGGTCGGGACGGAGGTGGACCCGACCACCAGGACGACCCGGGTCCGGGCGGAGCTGGCGAACCCCGACGGCCGCTTGCGCGCCCACCAGTTCGGCCGGGCCGAGGTCCGGCTCGGCGACGAGCACGACGCAGTGGTCGTCCCGCGGGGGGCGGTCCAGCGCCGCTACCAGGACCACCTGGTCTTCGTGGCCCTTGACGACGGGACCTACCACCCCCAGCGGGTCCGGGTCCGCCCCGCCGCCCGCGGCGACCGGCTCGAGGTGGCCGCGGGGCTCTCGGCCGGGCAGCGGGTCGTCACCACCGGGGCCTTCTTCCTGAAGACCGAGACCATGAAGGACGCCCTCGGTGCGGGGTGCACCGACGACTGACCCGCCCCGAGGAGGGCTTCCCATGCTCAACGCGCTCATCGGCTTCAGCCTGAAGAACCGCTTCGTCATCCTGCTCCTTGCGGGCATCCTCGTCGCGCTCGGGGTCCGGGCTGCCGCGCGGCTGCCGCTCGACGCCTTCCCGGACACGACCCCGGTCCAGATCCAGATCAACACCGTCGCCCCGGAACTCGGACCCGAGGAGGTCGAGCGGCAGATCACCTTCCCGGTCGAGATGGCGATGGGCGGCCTGAAGGGGCTCGAGCAGGTCCGCTCGATCTCCAAATTCGGCCTCTCCCAGGTCGTCGCCACGTTCGAGGACGGCACCGACATCTACTTCGCCCGCCAGCAAGTGAACGAGCGGCTCGGCGAGGCGAAACTCCCGGAGGGGATCGCCAAGCCCGAGATGGGACCGGTCGCAACCGGACTGGGCGAGATCTACCACTACCTGCTCACCAGTTCGGACCCCAAGGTCGGGCTCACCGAGCTCAGGACGTTCCAGGATTGGGTCATCCGCCCGCGGCTCCGGCGCGTGCCGGGCGTGGCCGAGATCAACGCCTGGGGCGGGACGGCCAAGCAGTTCGAGGCCCGCGTCGACCCGGCGAAACTCGCCAAATACAAGCTCACGCTCGACGACGTGACGAATGCGCTGCGGGAGAACAACGCCAATGTCGGCGGCGGCTACGTCACTGAGGCCGGTGAGGCGAGCCTGGTCCAGGGGGTGGGACGGGTCGCCACGACGGACGCCATCGCTGGGGTCGTCATCGCCGCCCATAACGGGGTGCCGGTCCGCGTCCGCGACGTGGCCGACGTCGCGGTCGGGCACGCCATCCGCCGCGGCGGGGTGACCGCCGAGGGCGAGGGCGAGGCGGTGCTGGGCCTGGCCTTCATGCGGATGGGCGAGAACTCGCGCGAGGTCACCATGGGCCTCGACAGGGCCATGGAGGACGTCCGCTCCGCCCTGCCCAAGGGGGTGGAGATCACGGAAGTCTACGAGCGGACCCACCTCGTGGACCAGGTGCTGCACACGGTCGAGAAGAACCTCTTCGAGGGCGCGCTCCTCGTCATCGCGGTGCTGTTCGCCTTCCTCGGGAACTTCCGTGCCGGGCTGATCGTCGCGTCCGCCATCCCGCTAGCCATGCTGTTCGCCGTCACGATGATGGAGCGGATAGGCATCGCCGGCAGCCTCATGAGCCTGGGCGCCATCGACTTCGGTCTGGTCGTCGACAGCTCGGTCGTCATGGTCGAGAACTGCGTTCGGCACATCGCGCATGACGGCACGGCTAGGAAGAAGCTCGACGTGGTGCGGGACGCCGCCGTCGAGGTGAGGAAGCCGACGATGTTCGGCGAGCTGATCATCATGATCGTCTACCTGCCGATCCTGACCCTCGAGGGGGTCGAGGGCAAGCTCTTCCGGCCGATGGCGCTCACCGTCATCTTCGCCCTGCTGGGCTCGATGGTGATGTCGCTCACGCTCATGCCGGTTTTGGCCTCCTTCGCGCTGCCCCGCAAGATTTCCGAGAAGGAGACGCTCGTCGACCGGCTGGCGCACCTACTGTTCCAGCCGATCCTGCGGCTGGGCTTGCGCTTCCCCTGGCCGACCCTGGTCTTCGTCGGCGCCATCACGGTGGCCACCACCATCCTCGGCCTGTCGCTCGGTTCGGAGTTCGTCCCCCGGCTTAACGAGGGGACGATCGTGATCAACACGGTGCGGCTCGCCGGGGTGAGCCTGGAGGAGTCGCTGCGCTACGGCACGCGGATCGAGCGGATGCTCAAACGCGAATTCCCCGACGAGATCGAGAATATCTGGAGCCGGGTCGGGACGCCGGAGGTTGCGACCGACCCGATGGGCCTGGAGGTCGGAGACATCTTCATCACGCTCAGGCCCCGCGAGGGCCGCTACCCGCTCGGACGGCCGCCGCTCCTGAGCGGCCCCACCGCCTGGTGGCGCTACCTCACGCAGAAGCCCGAGGGCGGCTGGACGCGGGCCAAGAGCCAGGACGAGCTGGTCAAGGAGATGTCCGAGCTCACCGAGAAGCTCCCCGGGATGCGGGCGGCCTACACCCAGCCGATCGAGATGCGGATCAACGAGATGGTCTCGGGCATCCGCGCCGACCTCGGGATCATGCTCTACGGCGACGACCTGGCCGTCCTCAAAGAGAAGGGCGAGGACATCCTGCGGATCATGCTGCAGATCCCGGGCGCCGCGGATGTGAGCCTCGAGCAGATCACCGGCCAGCCGGTGCTCCGCGTGGCGGTCGACTGGCAGGCCCTCTCCCGCTACGGCGTCTCCGCCCGGCAGGTGCTCGACGCGGTGAAGGCGGCGGGCGGCATCCCCGTCGGCGAGGTCCTCGAGCCCGGGATGCGTTTCCCGCTCGTGGTCAGGCTCTCGGAGGACTATCGCGAGAATCCGGCCGCCCTGGGCCAGGTCCTCGTCGCGACCGCCTCGGGGCAGCGGCTCCCGCTCACCCAGCTTGCCCGCCTGGAGGAGGTCACCGGGCCGTCCACCATCCAGCGAGAATGGGGGCAGCGACGCATCGTCGTCCAGTCCAACGTCCGCGGCAGGGACCTCGGCTCCTTCGTCGAGGAGGCGCAGGCCCGGGTCAGGGCCGGGGTGAAGCTGGATACCGGCTACCACATCGAGTGGGGCGGGCAGTTCGAGCACCTGAAGCGCGCCGAGCGGCGGCTCCTCATCGTCGTGCCGCTGGCGCTGGCACTCATCCTGAGCCTCCTCTACCTCACGTTCCACTCCTTCCGCGACGCGCTGATGATCTTCAGCGGCGTCCTCTTCGCCCGGGTGGGCGGCGTCTTGGGGCTGTGGATTCGCGGCCTGCCGTTCACCATCTCGGCCGGCGTGGGGTTCGTGGCGCTGGCCGGCGCTTCGATGCTCGAAGGGCTGATCCTCGTCAGCTACATCCGCGACCGGATGGCGCACGGGGTCCCGAAGCGGGAGGCCATCGAGCAGGCGCGGCTGGCGCGGCTCCGGCCGGTGCTCATGACCGGCACCGTGGCGGCGCTCGGGTTCGTCCCCATGATGCTCTCGACAGGGATCGGGGCTGAAGTGCAGCGGCCGCTCGCCACCGTCGTCTTCTTCGGCATGGTCTGCGACACCTTCCTGACCATGCTGGCGCTGCCGGTCCTCTACCTCCTCTTCGGCAAGGGGCCGGAGCCGGAGGACGTGGTGCCTGCGGAGGCCCGCCACGAGGCGAACGGGACGATTGCCATGCCCCGCGAGGCGGCCGCGGTCTGATGCGGGTACCGCCGATCCCGCTGGCATGCGGTCAGTTGTCGGGATCAATTCAGCAACATGCGAGGATAGGGCCGATAGAGGAGATGGGAGAATGGGCGTCGGCGCACGGATGCGCGACGCCGAAACCGCTGGGAAGGGAGGCCGTCGCCGTGGGACGTCGATTACTTTCGGGGGGCCTGATGCTCGCACTGGGCCTCAGCCTCGGGGCGAAACATGCCAGGGGCCAGGGCTCGGCGGTCATCGCCGACGACATCATCAGCAGCATCATCGCCAAGGGCGAGCGGGCGCGGGAACAGGACTCCACGCACCTGGGACCCGTGCACGGGCGCGTCGAGCGGCCGTTCGAGAAGAACCCGGGCGCCGATGCCGCCCGCATGGGCGAGCGCCTCCCCCAGCCGAGGCCGATCGATATCCTGGCGGCGGCGGCCCGGGAACAACCCGCGGGGGCCGATCGCAGGGCCGGCATCCTCCCGCCCGCCCTGCCCGAGGCCGCGGCCCGGGTCGAGCCCCCCCTGTACGGCCCCATCGACCTGCCCGCCGGCGAGGCGGAGGGCCCGCCGGGCAGCCTGACCCTGGAGGGGGCCATCGCCCGGCTCATCCAGTCCAATCCCGAGCTCGCCGTCAAGTTCCAGGAGCTGCCCAAGGCCGAGGCCGACGTCCTCACCGCCGGCCTCTACGGCAACCCGCTCGTGCTGGGCGGCGTCGACCAGGTCCCCTACGGCCGCTACTCGCCCCAGCGGCCCGGCTCGACCAGCTACTCGGTCTCGATCGTCCAGCCCTTCGACGTCAACGGCAAGATCCCCGCCCGGGTCCGACTGGCCCAGTCGGCTAAGAGCGTGCTCCAGGCCCAGTATCAAGACGCCGTGCGGCTGGAGGTCGAGCTGCTCCACGCCGCATGGGTGGAGGTGCTGAACGCCCGCACGACGCTCGGCTATCTGCAGACGAGCATGACCAACTCCGAGGCCCTGATCCGCACGACCCAGGAACAGGTCAAGCGGGGCGCCGCCCCTGAGACCGACCTGGATACGGTCGTCATCCAGCAGGAGACGATCGCCAACGCGCTGGAGGAGGCCGCGGCGCGGCTGACCCGGACGAAGCGGGCCCTGGCCGTCCTGCTCGGCATCCCGCCGGCCCAGGCCGACCGCATCGAGGTCCGCGGGGCGCTCCGCGACGGTTCGTCCCCGCCCCCTCCGGACGAGGAGCTGGTCCGGCTCGCCCTCTGCCACCGGCCCGACGTCGTCGCCTATAAGCTGGGGGTGCGCTCGGCGATGGCGAATGTCGAGGTGCAGCGGCGCGAGCGGTTCCCAGATGTCTTCGCGCTCTATACGCCCTACGGCTTCGACGCCAACAACGGCGACCCCGGGGCCCGGGGCGCGACTTCCTGGGGCGCGGGGGTCTTCGCCAGCGTCCCGCTGTTCAACCGCAATCAGGGGAACATCCGCCGCGCCGAGCGGAACGTGATGCAGACCCAGATCGAGGTCTCGGGCCTCGAGCGCCAGGTCGCGGCCGAAGTCCAGGACGCGGCCCTGGACTACCGGACCACCCGCGCCGCCTCCGAGCGGTTCGAGCGGCTGATCCTGCCGCGGGCCAAGCACCTGCGCGACGAGCGCTATCGCCTGTACCGGGATGGACAGGAGAACATCGTCACCTACCTGAACGCCCAGCGGGACTACAACGACACCCTCCGCCTGTACCGCGACGCTCTGGTACGGCACCGGCGGTCCATGCTGGCGCTAAATACGGCCGTGGGCACGCGTGTCCTGCCATGACCCGCCCGGTGGCGAGGAGCGGGGCGGCGGTCGGTGGCGGACAACGGTCCGTCACCCCAGTTCAAGAAACATATCAAAAATTTACGAACACGGCCCTATAGTCGGCCACCAAACGCGGAGGTCCGCCAATATCGGCCGGAGCGATGCGACCGAGGAGGACTTCATGAGAGGACTCGCCAGCTTCCTTATGCCGGCCATCGCTGCCACCGTCCCGGGTCTCGTCCTGCGGTTCGCCGGTCTGCATGCGCCCGCCCCGCTCGCCGCGATCCTCTTCGGTGTGGCGATCCTGGGCGCGGGCTTCCTCCTGTCCTGGGCGGCGGAGGCGGCCGAGACGCACATCTCCCGGGGCCTGGCGATCGCCGGGCTCGCCCTGATCACGGTGCTCCCCGAATACGCGATCGACATCTATTACGCCTTCGAGGCGGGCCGCTATCCGGAATCGGACTACGCCCAATTCGCCGCCGCCAACATGACGGGTGCCAACCGCCTCCTCATCGGCGTCGCCTGGCCGCTCATCGTCCTCCTCTCCTACTGGCGGGGCCGCGGCCGGGGCGTCGCCCTCCGCGGGTCCAACGCGGCGGAAATCACTTTCCTGGCGATCGCCACCCTGTACTCGTTCGTGATCACGCTCAGGGGCTCGATCGGCCTCGTCGACGCTGCCCTCCTCGTCGCGATCTTCGCCGCCTATCTCCGCCGAGTCGCCCGGCTCCCCGGCGAGGAGGGGGAGGAGGGCGAGGAGTCGGCGGTCGGCCCGGTCGCCGCGATCCTCGGCCTGCCCCACAGGCGTCAACATCGCGTCATCGGCGCGATGGCAGCCTACGCCGCCGTGGTCATTCTCGCCTCGGCCGAGCCCTTCGCCGAGTCGCTCATCGCCGCCGGGCGGACGCTCGGCCTGAACCAGTTCCTGCTGATCCAGTGGGTAGCGCCCCTGGCTAGCGAGGCCCCGCAGGTCGTTATCACCATCCTCTTCACCCTCCGCGGCATGCCCACTTACGCTCTCGGCGCGCTCGTCAGCGATAAGATCAACCAGTGGACGCTGCTCGTCGGGATGCTCCCCCTCGCCTACTCGGTCGGCGCGGGGCACGTCGGCTCCCTGCTGCTCGACGCGCGGCAGCACGAGGAATTCTTCCTGACGGCCGCGCAGTCGCTCTTCGGAGTGGCCCTCCTCCTGCGGCTGAGGCTCAGCGTGGCGGGCGCCGCGTCGCTGCTCGGCCTGTTCCTCCTGCAGCTGGGCCTGGGCTTCGCCTTCCGCGACGACGAGGCGCGAGAGATCCAGGTCCTCACGGCGGTCGCCTGGGTCTACCTCGTCCTGGCCGTCGGCCTGGTCCTGTCGAACCTCAGGCACTTCCAGCGTGTTGCCCGCCTCGGCCTCCTCACCACGCCCAGCGACGAGGGGACCGCCCATCCGCGGCCCGGAGCAACGTGATGGCCGGCCTGACGCCCTACTGCTTGTAGATTTGCGCAAATATGCCATTACGTTCAGGAAGGCCCGCTGACCGCCGTCGCGTGAATTTTGGATCATATGAGGATCAAATGACAGCCATGCAACACCAACAGGACACCAACGAGAGCCCCGCCGCCTCCTGCGACCTGCAGGTCGGCGGGATGGATTGCCCGAGCTGTGCCGATAGCATCAAAGCCTCGCTCCGTGGGCTCGAAGGGGTCCAGGACGTGCAGGTTGATGTGCTGGGCGGCCGGGTCCGCGTGCTTTATGCCGAGGGGAAGCTGGCCCGTGGCGACATCGCCGGGGCCATCACGCGGGTCGGTTTCCCGGTCGTGGACGGCGAGGCCAGGCGGGCGAGCTTCACCGTCGAGGGGATGGACTGCGCCGAGGAGGTGCGTCAGATCGAAGATAAGCTCGGACACCTGCCGGGCGTCACCAACCTTCAATTCGACCTTCTCAACCGGCGGCTCACCGTCGAGGGGGCCATCACCTCCCCCGAGATCGAGAGGGCCCTGGAAGACATAGGCATGTCGGCCAGGCCTGCGGGAGAGGAGACCAAAGTCTCAAGTTTCTGGGAACGTCGCGGGCGGATGGTGCTGATGGCCCTGTCGGGGCTGTGCCTCGCCTCGGGGCTCGCCCTCGATTGGTCCGGCTTGCCCCCCATCTTTCACATCCCCCTCTTCGCCCTATCCTCCGTAACCGGGGCCTGGTATATCGCGCCCCGGGCCTACCGCGCGGCACGAAACCTCACGCTCGATATGAACTTCCTGATGATCGTCTCCGCCGTCGGGGCGGCGGTCATCGGGGAATGGGCCGAAGGGGCTTCCGTCGTCTTCCTCTTCTCGGTCGCGCAGGTGCTCGAAACCTTCTCCATGGACCGGGCTCGCAACGCCATCAAGGCCCTGATGGACCTGTCGCCGACCGAGGCAACCGTCCGGCGCGACGGCCAGGAGAGGACCATCCCGGCCGCGGATGTCGCGGTCGGGGAGATCATCGTGATCCGGCCCGGCCAGAAGATCCCGCTCGACGGCGAGGTGGTGGCGGGCCGCTCCGCGGTCAATCAGGCCCCGATCACCGGCGAATCGCTCCCGGTCGGCAAGGAACCCGGCTCCGAGGTCTTTGCCGGTTCCATCAACGAGCAGGGCTTGCTCGAGGTCCGCGTCACCAAGCTGGTCGCCGACACCACCCTCGCCCGCATCATCCACGCGGTCGAGGAGGCCCAGGCCAGCCGGGCGCCGTCGCAATCCTTCGTCGATCGCTTCTCCCGCATCTACACCCCGGCCGTCGTCGCCTTCGCCGTCCTGGTCTTCCTCCTGCCGCCACTGCTCGGATTCGGCCCCTGGAGCGTGTGGTTCTACCGGGCCCTGGCGATGCTCGTGATCGCCTGCCCCTGCGCCCTGGTCATCTCAACCCCGGTCACTCTGGTGAGCGGTCTGGCGGGTGCGGCGCGGAGCGGCATCTTGATTAAGGGCGGCCTGCACCTGGAGAACGCCGGCAAGATCACGGCGATGGCCTTCGACAAGACCGGGACGCTCACCTACGGGCGGCCCTCCGTAACCGACGTGCTCTCGCTGGGGAGCATGGAGGGAGCCGAGATCCTCCGACTCGCCGCCTCGATCGAGCAGGGGTCGGAACATCCGCTCGCCCGTGCCATCCTGGAGAAGGCCAAGGCGGACGGCCTTACGCTCCTCCCCGCGACGGATTTCGAGGCCCTGGTCGGCCGCGGGGTGCGGGCCAGGGTTCAGGGGGAGGAGTACTACCTTGGCAACGAGCGGCTCTGCCACGAGCGCGGCGTCTGCACGCCGCGGAGCGAGGAGGCCCTGGAGCGGTTCGCCCGCGACGGCAAGACCGCAGTCCTCCTCGCCAGCGGGGCGGAACCCCTGGGCATCATCGCCATCGCCGACATGGTGCGGCCCGAGGCGAAGAGGAGCATCGAGGCCCTGCGCTCGGCGGGCATACGTCACGTCGTCATGCTCACCGGCGATAATGCCGGGACCGCCCGCGCCGTCGGGGAACAGCTCGGCATCGAGGATGTTTGGGCCGAGCTCCTTCCGGAAGACAAGGTGAACGTCATCCGGGAACTGGAAGAAGGCGGAGAGCGGGTCGCGTTTGTCGGCGACGGAGTCAACGACGCTCCCGCCCTCGCCCGCGCCACGCTCGGCCTGGCGATGGGGGCCGCCGGCACCGATGTCGCCCTGGAGACCGCGGACATCGCACTCATGGCCGACGACCTGTCGAAGCTGCCCCTGGCCATCCGGCTCAGCCGCAGGACGCTCGGCATCATCAAATTCAATATCTACCTCTCGCTCGCCCTCAAGGCCGTCTTCATCGTGCTCGCCCTCTCCGGGCTCGCCACCCTCTGGATGGCGGTCGCTGCGGACATGGGGGCGTCGCTCATCGTGGTCGCCAACGGTCTGAGGGCCCTCCACGCGCCGAATAGCGGCCGGACTGATGCGGCCGACGGGACCTCGGTCACCCCGGGCCGTTAGACTCTCCCTTGATGAATTCCGGCGAACAATCGGCACATGGCACACATCACCGTCCTCCCGCCGGGGCGAACAGAGATTCTTCACTGCGGCAGCATGCAAACCTGATTTGCACGGTGCCTGGCAGTTTCGGGATATACTCAATTTCGAGGTCTTCCCAGCGGTTCTTCAGTCATTGCAGCTTATTCGACCATCAAGTAATGGTGGGACAATCGGGGTGTCGGGGAGGCGATCGGAAACGAAGTGGGCGTGGACGAGGTGAAAGCCGATCTCCTGCCGGAGGACAAGGTGACTGCCATCAAGGAAATGCTGGCCAAGCACGGGCGAGTTGCGATGGTAGGAGATGGCGTCAACGACGCGCCCGCGCTGGCCAATGCGACCGTGGGCATCGCCATGGGCGGGGCCGGGACCGCCGTCCGCTCGAGACCGCGGACGTGGCCCTCATGGGAGACGACCTGGCCAAGCTCGCTTTCGCTGTGGGACTCAGCCGCAAGGCCAGCCGCGTCATCCGCCAGAACCTATACGTCTCCCTCGGCGTGATCGCCTTCCTAATCGTCGCGACCACCACGGGCTATTTCGGGATCGGCCCGGCGCCGGTGGCGGGGACGCTCAGGGCCAGCATCTCGTCCGGCGCCGGGCCGTCGGATCCGCCGCGGCAGGCGGCTGGGTCAATGGCCGCACGACGAGCGACGGGGTCGCCGTCTTGAGTTGATTGCCTGGCTGTCGTGGGATAGGTCGTATTTTGGTAGGATTGGTGCGGTACAAACACGTCCCGTTGGACGTCGCGACGCCGTGCAGTTAGGTTGCCGAACGCGCTCAGTCGGCTAGGACAACGGTAGCGGGCCGACAGGCCGGGAGGGAGCGGGGATGTCGAAGTTTCGCCGGATTCTATGCCCGCAATGCCACCAGGCTCCCACGCCGGCCCAGAAGCCGGACGGCAGGATCGTCAACAGGTGCGGCTGCCCGGGCCTGGAAAGAGAGCAAGGCGGTGAGGACCGGGACATCGAGTCCGGAGCATTGGAACTCGGCCCCGAGGAAGATGACGACGCGAGGAAGTAATCAGAGTTCATCCCGCTCACCGGCCATTTGCCCTGTGACGGCACCATCCTCACGACTGCCGCGCCTGGGTGATCGGGGCGGCGGGCATACGGTCCGCCTATGATTAAGGTTCTCGATCCGGCGAGGCGCGCATCTGCTTCAATTCGGCGATCTCCTTGACCTGCTTGTCGATGATCTCCTGCGCCTTATCCTTCACCGGCTGCTTCTTCCCGGACTTCAGCTCCCACTTCGACATCTCGACCGCACCCTGGTGATGGGTGATGATCATGTCGATGAAGCGGCGGTCGAATTCCTCGCCCGAGGCCGATTCCAGCTTGCCCATGTCCATCATCGTCATCCCCGGAAGCTTGCGATTGAGCGCCGCGGGGGCATCCGCGGCGACGTCCTCGCGCATCGACTTCAGCACCCGGATCTCGGCTTCCTGGTCGTCGATCATCCGCTGCGCTTTGGCGCGCAGGGGATCGCTTCGCGCCTTGTCGACGGCCATCCGGGACATCCGGATCGCTTCGCCGTGATGTGCCGCCATCGTGTCCAGGAATTGGACGTCGTAAGGCGCCTTCGCCGCCCCGGGCGCGGCTTGCATCGGGGCGTCGACCTTGTCCTCGTCATGGGCCAGAGCGAGTTGGGATGACGCAAGGCTGAAGGCCAGCGACGAAACGACCAATAATTTACGCATATCTATGCCGCCTTTTTCATCTTGCTCATCTCGCGGCAGCTTTCGGCGCAGCTACGGCACACCTCAGCACAGCGATCCATCTCCTTGCCGCCGATGCGGTCGCAGGACTCGGCGCATGCCTCGCAGATCTCGGCGCAGGCAGCGCACAAAGCACCGTGATGTGGCGAGTTTCGGGACATGAACTCCGCAGCGGTCACGCAGGCTTGGATGCAGTCGGTCATCAGCTTCACGTGCTGGGCCTCGGCGTGCTCCCCGCCCATCTCGAGGCAATGGTTGTAGAGGGTGTCCTGGCAGACGTCGCTGCATTCCTGGCATTGTTTAATACAATCTTCCATCCGGCGATCGCTGTTGTGCATAGGTAAATACTCCAATATTTCGCGGCATTTCATACAAAGTTCGCAAATGGTAGAATTGCAGCCATCAAGTATCTATGCTTAATTTTAATAACCAAATAAAGAATCAGTAAATGTTCGGCGTTCGAGGAATGGCGGTAACTCCCTCGCGTTTGAACTCGAATGGCGGACATGTCCGTCTTCAGTGCTCCGAACGAGGCGGCGGGAGAAGTGATTTCTACCGATATTCGGCGAGGAAAGCT
>MKTT01000029.1:0-10065 GCA_001898385.1 Planctomycetales bacterium 71-10 | reverse complement strand
GCTGGGGCTCCGCATTGCCGCGCGGGGGGGATGGATTTTCGCGTTCAGATGTAATTTCTAGGCCTGAGGTCGATGCGGCTCGCGGTGCCTGGCGGGCGTTATCACGAAGGGGGCACGCCCGCCTCGATCCCGACGCGGGCCTCCGCTGGAGGACTCGGCCACCGCGCGCCGCTTGGTCCTGGATCCCGATCCGGACAGCCGCGGAAGCACGCGTGGTTCGCCGGTGCCCTGCTATTCCAGGTCCAGCCTGCGGAGCCGCAGCGCATTGGCGATGACGGAGACGGAGCTGAGAGTCATCGCGGCGCTCGCGATCATCGGGCTGAGGAGGATACCGAAGAACGGGTAGAGAACCCCGGCCGCGATCGGTACCCCGAGCACGTTGTAGAGGAACGCAAAGACCAGGTTCTGGCGGATGTTCCGCATCGTTGCGCGGCTGAGCTTCCGCGCCCTCCCGATGCCCCGGAGGTCGCCCTTGACGAGGGTGATCCCCGCGCTCTCCATCGCCACGTCCGTCCCCGTGCCCATCGCGATCCCGACATGGGCCTGGGCCAGCGCCGGGGCGTCGTTGATGCCGTCCCCGGCCATCGCCACGACGTGGCCTCCCTCCTGGAGCTGCCGGACCACCTCCCCTTTCTCACCGGGGAGGATTTCCGCGCGGACGTCGTCGAGCCCGAGCTTCCTCGCGACGGCCTCGGCCGTCGTCCGGCTGTCTCCCGTAAGCATGACCACCCGGAGGCCCTCCGCGTGGAGCTGCTTGACCGCTTCTGCGGCCGACTCCTTGATCGGGTCCGCGATGCCGAGGAAGCCCGCCACGCGGCCGTCGACCGAGACGAAGACCGTGGTCTGGCCCTCCGCGCGTAGCGTCTCGGCACGCGAGGCGAAATCCCCGGGGTCTTGGCCCAGCTCTTGGAGCATCTTGAGGTTCCCGATCGCCACGGCCCGCCCGTCGACCTCCCCCTTCACACCACGGCCCGTGAGCGATTCGAACGCCTTGACCGCGGAAATCTTCAGCCCCCGTTCTTCCGCGCCCCTGACGATGGCCGCCGCGAGCGGGTGCTCACTCCCGCGTTCGAGGCTGGCTGCGAGCCGGACGAGTTCGTCCCCGGCGATACCTTCCACGGCGACGACTGAGACGAGCCGCGGCTTCCCCTCGGTAAGGGTGCCGGTCTTATCGACCACGACCGTGTCGACCTTCTCGAGGGTCTCCAGGGCTTCGGCCTTCCGGATGAGGACGCCCGCCGTGGCCCCCCGGCCGGTCCCGACCATGATCGACATCGGCGTCGCGAGCCCCAGGGCACAGGGGCAGGCGATGATGAGGACGGCGACGGCGTTCACGAGCGCGTAGGCGAGCCGCGGCTCAGGCCCGAAGACGGCCCAGGCGGCGAAGGTCAGGATCGAGACGACGAGCACCGCAGGGACGAAGTAGCCCGCGACGATGTCCGCGAGGCGCTGGATCGGCGCCCGAGTTCGCTGCGCCTCCCCCACCATACGGACGATCTGGGCGAGCATCGTCTCCGAGCCGACCCGCTCGGCCCGCATCACCAGGCTTCCGGTGCCGTTCACCGTGCCGGCGACGAGCTTCGCACTCGCCCCCTTCTCGACGGGCATCGGCTCGCCCGTCACCATGGACTCGTCGACCGAACTCGTGCCCTCGAGGACGGCGCCGTCGACGGGAACCTTCTCCCCGGGGCGGACCCGGACGCGGTCTCCGACCCGGACGTCGCTGATCGCGACGTCTTTCTCGCTTCCGTCATCGCCGAAAAGGCGTGCGGTCTTCGGCGCGAGGCCCAGGAGCGCCTTGATGGCGCTCGAGGTTTGGCTCCTGGCACGGAGTTCCAGCACCTGGCCGAGGAGGACGAGGGTGGTGATGACCGCCGCCGCCTCGAAGTAGACCGGGATCATGCCCCCGTGGCCGAGGAGTGAGGCGGGGATGAGCCACGGGAAAATTGTGGCCAATAGGCTGTAGCCGTAGGCGACCCCGGTGCCCAGCGCGATGAGGGTGAACATGTTGAGGTTCCGGCTGCGGACGGAGGCCCAGCCGCGCTCGAAGAACGGCTTCCCGCCCCAGAGGACGACCGGGGTCGCCAGGAGGAGCTGGATCCAGAGGATCACGCGGCCGGAGAGGGCCGGGAGGGGGGACCGGCCGAGGACCATCTCGCCCATGGCGAGCAGGAGGAGCGGAGTCGTGAGGACGAGCGAGGCCCAGAACCGGCGGGTCATGTCCGCGAGCTCGGGGTTCGCCTCCTCCTCGCCGGTGATCACGAGCGGCTCGAGGGCCATCCCGCAGATGGGGCAGCTCCCGGGGCCGATCTGTTGGATCTGCGGGTGCATCGGGCAGGTGTAGACGGCGTCGCTCGGGGCCACTTCTCCCGTGTGATTCGCGCTGCCCGCCTCGGCGGCGCCACCGAGGAACTTTCCCGGGTCGGAGCGAAACTTTCCGAGGCAGCCCTTGCTGCAGAAGTGGTAGGTCTGGCCACCATGGTCGAAGGTCCCGGCCGCATCCTTCGGGTCTATGTCCATCCCGCACACCGGGTCGTGAACCGTTGCGGCCGGAATTTCGCCCCCGGAGTGATGATGTTGGGGCCGAACGCGACTGTCACTGGAGGAGGCTTCCTCCGGCGGATACCCGGCATCCGTCAACACCGCGGCGAGGGCAGAAGGCGAGACGCCCTCCTCATGGTCCACGGTGACGATCTTCCCGACGATGTCGACTGCGACCGCCGAAACGCCGGGCACGGTGCCAACCGCCCGCTTGATCGCCCCGGCGCAGCCACCGCAGGTGATCCTGGGCGTCTTGAAAGTGGTTTCCATGGTCTTACCTCTCTTTCATGCTAGAAAACGGGCGCGGACCGTGCGGAGTTCGTCCGCAAACGGGCCCCTGATCGATTGATCTTATCGCCGCAGCGGCCTAATTGTTGAACCGACGATAAAGCTCCTTGAGTTCGACGAGTTTCCCCGCCTTCTCCGCCCCATCCCCTGATTCCATCGCGCGGGCAACGCACGAATCGATGTGGGTCGCCAGGATATCGGCCTCGATCGTGTTTACCGCCGCGCGCACTGCCCGTAGTTGCGCGAGGATTTCGGGGCAATAGCGTTGCTCCTCGATCATTCGCTTAACGCCTTCTAGCTGGCCGGCGACTCGATTGAGGCTCGGCAGTTGCTTGCTGCATTCAGGATGGACGGTTACCCGGCAACGTTTTGGCTTACGCCTTATAAATAAACTGGTGATCATATTTTCTTATTATAAGAAATACCCCATGGGGTATGCAAAGTCAAGGACCCGATGACGTATAGTTCCGGACTGAGCGGTCCGGATTTTTTCCAACCTGTCGTCGTGCCAGCGCTTTCCCGTCTCTGGCACCAAGCCGTCGAGGTCGGCAGCACAAAATCAGTCACATAGCACGATGATTTTCCAGGATTCGTCCTATGCTGGCGTCGAGCCGACGTCCACCGTACTGGGCATGTGCTTCGCGATGATCAACGTCACGTCGTCTTGCGGGGTTCCCGGCCCCCGGAACGCGGCGACGCGATCCCGCAGACGGGCGACGACCCGTGCGGGATCATCCGCCCCGCCCGACCGGAAGATCGCCAGCATTTCATCGGTGCCCCATAGCTCGCCGTCCCGACCCATCGTCTCGGACAAGCCGTCGGTGTAGGCCAGCAGCGCCCCGCCAGCCTCCATGTCCACCGTCTCGCTGCCGTGCGGGAAGCCCGGCATCACGCCCAGGAGCGGGCCGGTGGGGCCCAATTCCCGGGGAAGGCCGCCGGGCGGCAGGAGGTACGCCGGGGGATGGCCGGCGTTGGCATAATGCAATCGGCCGGAACGGGCGTCGAACCATCCGAAGAAGGCCGTGGCGAAATGCTCCTCCGGGAGGTCCCGGCACAGCCGCTCGTTGAGCCGCTCCAGCACCTCGCCCGGCGACGCCGCCTGCTCGGCCTCGCGCCAGACGATCGCCCGCACCATGGCGGTGTGCAGGGCCGCCGCCACGTTGTGCCCCGACAGGTCGGCCACCACGATGCCCACGCGGTCGCCCGGCAGCGGCTGGACGTCGTAGAGGTCCCCCCCGACCGGGCCGGCCTGGATGCACCGCCCGGCGAACTCCAGGCGGCCGATCCGGGATTCCGGCGGGGGCAGGAGGTGGGCCTGGACCCGCCGCGCCGTCTCCAACTCCCGACGGTCCGACTCCGCCTGCTCGGCGATCACCCTCGACATGGCGTTGAACCGCCGGCCCAGCGCCCCCAGCTCGTCACCGCCCGTCGCGTCCACCTGGACGCCTAGCTGCCCCTGTTCGAGCAGGCGCACCGCCCGCGACAGACGCCGGATCGGGCTGAGCACCGTTCGGCGCATCACGGCGTTGACGGCCGCCAGCAACACGATGCCCAGGCCGAGGTACCAGCCGGCCATCATCAGGATGCGTGCCCCCACCCGGGCGCGGAGCGCACGCGTCGATTCGGCCACCACGACCTTCCGGCCTTCCTGGTCGGACACCCGGACCAGATACGATTCCTGGCCCCGCCACCGGAGCCAGGCCCCCTCTCCCAATCCCGCCAGCTCGAGCGGGTCCATCGGTTGCCGCGCGTGCACCGCGGCCTCGGCGATCAGGCTGCCGCCAACGACCAAGGCCACCTGGTGCTCGGGCGACGCGGCCGCGTCGGTGGCGTGGCAGAAGGCCCCCAGATAGTCGGCGAACCGGGTCGAACCGCCCAGCGATTCGTGGGCCGCCCGGATGAAACGGGCCTCCTCGTCGAGGCGGGCGTGGAGGACGGCCAATTCCGTCGCCTCGGACCTCCGCCATTCCCAGGCGAGGGCCGCCCCGAGGACGAGCACCAGGATCATGTTGATCGGCAGGACGAGCTTCGAACGGAGCGTCACATGAACCTCCGTCGCCCGAAAAGCGCAAGGTTCGATCCGTTTCGACGTGTCCCAGCACGGGGCGGATCGCTGACGACCTCGCGATCACGGTCCCGGATCAGGGCCATCTGGCCGAGACCCCGTTCGCCCGTGCGGGCGTCATGGGCGACGAGGCCCAGTCGCCCGAGTTCATCGCGACTGAATGCGCAAACTGGATCGATGCAGATCATCGTTCTTCCCCTCCCCGTGGATGGATCGCCGATCGGGGCCGACGACCGTCCGCGCGCCATCCTTCACGCGACGTCGAGCCTCCAGGGCGCGACGCGAGCGAGGGGCGCAGCGGGGACGCGGGGGCGGTCCCGAGACATCGATTGCGATGGCCGGTGTGTTGTCGCGGCTATCTGACGCGGCCGATGGCCGCAGGCGCCGAGTGGGACGGCGGCCCGGGGGAAGGGCTCAATTCAGGAGGGGGAAGGTGCGCGGCGGTGCGGCGTGCATGGGGCGCCGCACCGCCCGCAAGCGGTCGCAGGGCGAGGCTGCGGGGGCGATCGTCGGGGTGGACGAGTCTGCGATCCAGAGGGGGACCGAGGCGGCACGCCCGCCGGTCGTGAGGCGGTCGGTCGCCGTGCCCGGGGCGGCAGGCTCGGCGGGGTCGCACTGACAGGCCGCCCTCGGAAGGCGGCAACCGGCCGGGGCGGATTCGCCGGCGGGGATGCCGGGCCCGGACGAGCAGCAACCGCCGCATCCCGGGGGGTAGGCGTCGCAACAGGCGGCCATCGGCCGGGCTTCCGCGGGTGCCGCCCACGACGCCCCCCAGATCGCCATCAAGGCGATCCAGAGTGCTCCGGACTGGCGGCGGGCGGCGTTCATGGGCTCGAACCCTGAGTCGTCGATTGCTGACCGTCGGCTTCCGAGGGCAATTCGGGCCTCGACGGACTCCAACAATCGTTATTTCGGCCGCGAACGCAACTTTGTTCGCCGAATCCCGGTCCCATGGGTGGATTCGCATCGGCGAGACGAAGGCACGGGCGGACGTTCTCGGCGGTAAAACGCCCGCCCGTGAGCCCCCGGGCGGGTCCGCCTTCCCTGGTGTTGAGCCGACATGCGGCCGGTCTTCCCAGACCGTCTCGGATTGTATGCCGGTTCGCGTCATGATGCCAGCCGAATTGCCTGGGGCGGGCCTCGGTACGGGGGCGATCGGTCTCCGATGTACTCGCGCTCGATCATCCAGGCGGGATCAAGGCGGTTGACGATTCAAGGAGCCGGCCGAGCCGAAGGCGCCGACGCGCCATCCGGCCTGCCTTTGGCGATCTTCCGCAGGACCGTGTGGTCGTCCCCGAATTTGCACAGGCCGGCGCAGTGCTCGCAGAGCTCCCGGAAGAGGATGTAACGGAGTTCCAGGGCTCCGAGGTCGCCGAAGGCCGGGCGGCGCAATTGGGCCTGGATCTCCTTCTCCCGCGCGTTCGGTGCGACCAGGTAGAAGTGCAGCGAGGGGTCGCCCACCGACTTGGCGAGATCCACGAGCCGGAGGATGCCCGAGTAGATCGACGTGCTCTTCTCGACCTCGAACGCGCAGACGACCCTGCCGGTGTCGGCCCGGAGCCAGAGGACGTCGATCAGGGCGATCGTCTGGGCCGTCTCGTCGGCCAGGCCGAGGTCGGGGAGGCGTTCCACCGTCAGGGACGCCAGGCATTGCCCCTCGTAGGTACGCCCCCGGTCGTTCGTCGCCACGTGGACCGCATAGCCGAGCGAGCGGCCGACGGTCGTGAGCATGTGCTGGATCTTCAGGTGCTCGTTTTCCTCGGCCCGGTCTTCTTCGACCTCGCGATGACGCCTGCGGACGATCTTCTCGACCCCTTCCCGCTCGCGGGCAAGCCCCTCGGCCAGGTTGGATTCGATGAGGACCTTCCCGACGCCGATGTCGAACAGCAAGCCCGCGAAGGCGCCGAGATCGTTGGAGAGCGGGGGGCGTAGCCCCGCATTGGCGGACCTGATGACCTCCCTCATCTGGAGGTAATCCGGCCATGAGCCGAGCTTCTTGGCGTCGGCGAACAGCGCGTTGAAGCCGCGGACGATGGCGGTGTTGAACGGCGGGAAGAGGGTCGGGTGGAGGAAATAGAGGATGTTGGCCACGGCGGGGCCGAGCCCCTTGATGCGCCGGCGGTCGAGATCGAGGATCTCGCGCACGAGCCGCTCCTCGCCGGGCGAGCCGAGCGCCCGCTCCAGGAGCTGGCCGAAGGCCCGCTTATTCTCCTCGTCCTCGTAGATGTCGGGGATGCGGAGCTTGGGCTTCCAGTAGAACGGGTGGGCCGCGCCCTCGAAGACCTGTTTCTGCTCGGTGATGCTCTGCAGGACCGTCTCCAGCGGCGAACCTTTGAAATCGGCCCCGAAGCTCTCCTCGCGGATCGCCTTGACGACCTCCATCACCCCCCGGCGGATCGAGCGGAATGCCTTGAGGCGTTCCGGGCTGCGGACGAACCAGGTGTTATAGACTGATTCCGGATCGCTCCGGTAACGTCTCACGACCTCGCCGAGATCCTCCGTCGTCTTCAGCACTCCTCACCCCCAATGCAATTCACAGCCCGAACTCGGCCTCATTCAAACGCGGCATGTGGCCGAAGTCAAATCCTAACACGAGTTACATCGAGCGACAGGGGGCCGTCGTCGGTAGCGTCCGACGAATCCGTCGTGCTGGTCTTGGGCGCCACGGGGCGTCGCTGCTCCCCCATGGCGGCCGGAAATCCTGGGAAGCGTCGCCGTAGTTGGCGTGCGTGAAAACTCGAGCCCGCGCTCTGCCGACGGGTGTTTGGCCCGGTGGCATTAGGTTCCGCGATGCCGCAGCAATGGACGCGTCCCAGCGGGCCATGCGTCCGAAGTGGAAGTAATTGTTGGGAGAATTTGGGATTTGCAGACAATGAGGCGAAGCCCTGCCGCCCGCAGGGCCGATAGTCCCGATGTCTATCCGAACGCGTCGGGCTCAGCGCGTCGGACCGAGGAGCGAACGATGTTCAGGATGAACGCGAAGGGCAGGCCGCAGACGGCCCGTCCGGCGCTCGCCCACGCCCTCGGGACCGGGACGACGATCGCCTGCCTGGCGTCGCTCCTGGGTCCCCCGGTCTGGGCCCGTGCCGAGGATGTCCGAGTGCGGAGGGTCGCCCAGGCGCCGACCCACGACATGTCGTCCCACAATGCGGCGGAGCCCGCGCGAGCGGCGCTCCCGGCCGCCCTCCCGGAGCCGATGGCGGCGATTGCGAGCCCGCGGCCACCCGGCCCCGCCGCGGCCGGCCCGGTGGCCACTTTGAGCCTCGCCGACTTCGAGCGGCTGGCGATGGAGCGCAACCCGACGCTCCGGCAAGCCTTCGCCCAGATCGACGCGTCCCGGAGCCGCTCCTTCCAGGCCGGGCTCTACCCAAATCCGAGGATCGGCTACCAGTCCGAGCAGATGGGGGCCCCGGGCGCTGAGGTGCCGACGGCCGGCGGCGTCCTCGCCCGGGGGAGGCCGTCTCCCGGGGAGCTCCAAGGCGGCTTCGTCCAGCAGGAGATCGTCACCGGGGGCAAGCTCCGGCTCAGCCGCGCCAAGTTCGCCGAGGAGGCCAACACCGCCCAGTGGCAGGCCGAGGTCCAGCGGCTCCGGGTCCTGAACGGCGTCCGGATCGCCTACTTCGCGGTCGTCGCCGCCCAGCGGCTGGTCCAGGTCGAGGGTGAATTGGTCCGGATCAACGAGGACGCCGTGCGGACCACCGAGCAACTCGTCAACGTCGGCCAGGCGAACGAGCCCGACCTGCTCCAGGCCAAGGTCGAGGCCCGCCGCGCCCGCGTGGCGCTGCGGAACGCGGAGAACCGCTATCGCGGGGACTGGCAGAAGCTGATCGCACAGGTCGGGGCGCCGGAGCTGCGCCCGGTCACGCTGGACGTCCGGCCGCTGGAGGCGGAGGCCGCCCCCCTCGACTTCGACGCCACGCTCGCGAACCTCCTCCGCTGCAGCCCCGAGATCCAGGCGGCGCTGTCCCAGATCAAGCGCGACCAGATCACGGTCCGCCGCGAACGCGCCGAGCCGATCCCGAACGTCACCTTGCAGGCGGTCGTCGGCCGCAACTACGAGGTCAACACCACGACCGCGGGCGTCCAGGCGAGCATCCCGCTGCCGGTCTGGAACCGGAACCAGGGGACCGTCCGCGAGGCGATGGCCGACCTGGCGCGTGCCCACGCCGAGCACGACCGCGTGGCGCTGACGCTGCGCCAACGCCTGGCCGACACCTTCACCCGCTACCAGGACGCCCAGCAATCGGTTCTGGACTACCGCATCGAGAGCCTGCCGCTGGCGCGGCGGGCTTTCGAGGTTCAGTCGGAAAACCTGCGGCAGCGGCGGGCGGCCTATCCGCAGGTGCTGGTGGCCCGGCGGACGCTGGTCTCGCTGGATGCGGATTACGTCAAGTCGCTGCTCGAACTCCGGCGGGCCGAGGTCGAGATCGGCGGCATGCTCCTGATCGACGGGCTCGCCGTGCCCGACGCCCCGACCGGGCAGGGCCACATCGAGGCGAATCCCCAGCCGCGGTGACGGTGGCGGGCCAGGCGGACGACTCAGGTCCGCCTGGCCTCGCGCCCCCATGATTCGCGACTAGCGCGGATGGCCTTGGTGCCCGCCGTGCGCCGGGATCGGGTCGGCCCCCGCGCCGGGCACGCTCGCCCCGGGGGCGACATCGCCCTTGCCCGACGTGACCGCATCGAACAGGTCCGGCGGCAGGACGCGCACGACCGTCATCAGCCCCTCCACACCGGTGTACCAGTCGCGCCGCAGGCCCCGGGCCTCCCGCTTGCCGGTGAGCTTCTGGAGCTTCCCCTCGGACATCTCGGCCGCCATGTCCGCCATCCCTTGCGGGTAGCCCGGGACCTTGCGAGCGTCCTCCATCCGCATGCCGACGCTCTGCGATTCCATGCCAGGCATCCCGGGCATCCCGCCGTGAGAACCGGACCCCAGGCCGGGCATCCCGGACATGTTGCCGACGGCGCGGTCCAAGCTCGTCTGCTCGCCCATGCTGCGGCCAAAGCTCGGGCCGAACGCCTCGGACGACAGCGCCGAGCCCCCGGTGGCGATCCCCATGCCGCCGGTCGAGCTCTGCCCCGCTCTCATGCCCTGGACCGTGTGGCCGCCCATCGGGCCGACCATCGTGCTCATGAAGTTCATCATGTGGTGGAACATGTGGCAGTGGAAC
>MKTT01000028.1 GCA_001898385.1 Planctomycetales bacterium 71-10 | reverse complement strand
GGACAGCGTCCTGCGGATGCAGCAGTCGCGACACCGCCGCATGACCCAGTCGATGCTCGACCTTAAACGCCTCTACTGGAACTGCCGCCCGTTCCGCTCCGGCCCTCGCAAGGCCGCATGTCCCTACCAGGCACTGGGCCTCCCCTTGCCCACCTTCGACTTCTGGGAACTGCTCCGCTCCGACCCGGACCGCCTGACGCAAACACTGTCAGCCCAAGCAAATGCCCTATGAGACAGTCCCGATCGAAGCCAGCCAGTCGAAGGCGCAAGCCATTTTCAGATCGTCAATTACGTCCAATCGCCTCGAGGCACGCCGCAGCGATCGAACCCAGCGTGCGGCGTCCGTCGAGAAATCGAGGCGACGCCCCTTTACTTCTTCCCCGAATGCTGGATCACGATGATGTTGATGTCGTCGGCCGGGCGGGCGGGGGCGGTGTGGGCGAGGACGGCGTTGTCGACCTGGTTGAGGATCTCGGTCGGGTCGCTGCCGTGGTGGCCTTGCAGGAGGGTCTTCAGGCGGTCCTCGCCGAAGACGACGTCGGAGGGGTCCATGGCGTCGGGAAGGCCGTCGGTGTAGAGGATCAGCGACTCGCCCGGCTCCAGGCGATCGGAGTCGCCGGCGGTGCCGTCGACCATGCCGATGCCCAGCATGCCCGGGTTGGACTGGAGGAGGCGCGGGCCGTTGGGCCCGATGATGATGGCCGGGGGGTGGCCGACGCCCGCGTAGCGCAGGAGGCCCGTATCCTCGTCGGCGATCAGGTAGAACCCCGTGCAGAAATAGCCCTCGGGGAAGTACTGCTCGCCCGAGACGTCCAGGCCGGCCAGCAGCTCGCCCGGCTCCAGGACGGCGATCGACAGCCCCGCCGCCAGGGCCTTGACCATGCCGGAGAGCATGGCCGAGTTGACGCCGTGGCCCGAGACGTCGGCCACCAGGATCCCGAGCCGATTGTTCTCCAGGCGGTAGAAGTCGTAGACGTCGCCGCCGAGCTGGTTGGCCGGCGTGTAGCGCACGGCCACCTGGAGCAGGCCGCGGGGCTTGGGCGGGCGCGGCATCATCGCGAACTGGACCTTGCGGGCCAGGTCCAGCTCGAACGTCAGCTTCTTGTGGGCCGCTTCGAGCAGGCGGTTGCGCTCGGCCAGCTCGTGGCGGAGGTCGGCGATGCGGAGGTGGGCCCGGATGCGGGCGAACATCTCCTGGATGTCGTCCGGGCTCTTGGGCTTCTGGATGTAGTCGTCGGCGCCCGACTCCAGGCCGGTGACCTTGTTGTGAGTCTCGCCCAGGGTCGTGAGCATCAGGACGGGGATGGTCCGCAGGTCGGCGTCGGCCTTCACGCCCTTGCAAAAGCCGGGGCCGTCCAGCTCGGGCATCTCGTAGTCGGTCAGGATCAGGTCGGGCCGGGCCTCTTCCTTGGCCTTCGCCAGGCCCTCGACGCCGTCGTTCGCGGTGACGACGTCGTAGCCCTCTTCCTTCAGCAGCGTGCCCAGCATGCGGCGCATCGTGGAACTGTCTTCGACCAGCAGGATCCGACGCGACGACATCGACTTGCTCTCCCAGGCCGGCCCGTTCGGGCCCTTCGCCGCGCGACGCAGCCATCGACGCGGGCCGTCGGAAACGATCAGCGGACGCATCCCGGGCCGGACGGGGCCCGCGCCCGGGATGGACCTCTCATGATAGGTGAACCGGCCGGCGCGACGCTAGAGGAACGCCCTCGCTCAGGCCGGGGCGTGCGAACGCGCGTGGTGCATCGCCGGGCGCGCCGGCGGGAGGCAGCAATCGACGGGGCAGGCGTCGTGCGAGGGGCCGAACCGGCCGACGGCCCGCCTCTCGTCGTCCGCGGCGCAGTGCAGGCGCTCGCAGATCAGCTCGCGGATCATCCGGACGAAGCCCCGATGGGTGCCGACGGTGCTCGACCGCACCATGTTCAGCCCGATCTGATCGCAGAGGGCTCGCGCCTCCTCGTCCAGGTCGTAGAGGATCTCCATGTGATCCGACAGGAACCCGATCGGATGGACGACGACCTCTTCGGCCCCTTCTTCGCGGAGAGCTTTCAGGTGGTCCAGGACGTCGGGGCCGAGCCACGGGTCGCTCGGCCGCCCGCTTCGACTCTGGTAGACCAGCGACCAGCGACCGTCGTCGAGCTTCAGCTCGGACGCCACCAGCCGGCACGTCTCGCGGAGCTGCTCTTCGTAGGACGAAGTCGCGGCCATCGACGCCGGGATGCTGTGCGCGGTGAAGACGATGGAGACCTTCCCCCGATCCTCCGCCGGGACCTTCGCCAGGGCCTCGCGGACCCGATCGGCGTTGGCGGCGACGAACTCGGGGTGGTTGTAGAAGACCCGGACCTTGTCGACGGCGGGGGCACCCTCGCCGACCTCCTCGCGGGCCCGGCCGATGTCCTCGCGATACTGCCGGCAGCTCGAATAGGAGCTGTAGGCGGACAGCACCACGGCCAGCGCCTTCTTCACCCCGGCCGCGGCCATCTCGCGGAGGGTGTCCGGGAGCATCGGGTCCCAGTTGCGATTGCCCCAGTAGACCGGGGCCGTGACGCCGTGACGCCGAAGCTCCGGGACCAGGTCGGCGATCAGGCTCCGCACCTGGGCGTTGATGGGGCTCACGCCGCCGAAGTGGTGGTAATGCTCCGCGACCTCCTCGAGCCGTTCGCGGGGGATGTTCCGGCCTCGCGTCACGTTCTCCAGGAAAGGCATCACGTCTTCGGGCTTCTCCGGCCCCCCGAAGCCCACGATCAGGATCGCGTCGTACTCCGGGCGGGTCCGGCATCCTTCGGCGTCGGGACATTCCGTCATGCTTGATGTTCCGCCTGGTGCAAGAGAATCGAGTCCAGCCTGAGCATCATTAGCGGTCAACACCCGGAATCTCAAGCCCTGTCGTTGGGCGTGCAAGCCTCGAAGGTTCCCGCGCGCCACCAAGGGTCGAGTCGCGGGCCGCGGGGCGATGTCGACGTAACGGCAGGATTCGAGGAAATTTGAGACGATCGGGCGACGGGATGGGAGAAGGGGCTGGCGAACGCATGTCGCGGAGGAGACGAGAGGGAAGCAAAGATTGCGCCGAAAATAGGCGCCGGCATTTTGCGCGTTCTGGAGAAGAAGGGACGGCCCGCCTGTGGATTGAGAGCAACATCGCGCCGAGGAGGCGAAGCGAACCCTACGCCTGCCTCGGGTGAGAGGCGTAGGGTCTTCGAGCTTCGGTAGGGGCCGCGCGGCGGCCCCGGGCTTCGGGTCAGGCCGGGGCCGTCTCGTCGCCGGCCTTCGGGGCCTTGAGGAAGAGGACGCCGAGGGGGGGGACCTTCAGCGAGATGTGGAACGGGCGCCCGGCGTGGGGCTCGCGGACGGCCCAGGCACCGCCCTGGTTGCCGACGTTCGAGCCGCCGTAGACGTCGGCGTCGGTGTTCAGGATCTCGCGATAGTAGCCGGCCGTCGGGACGCCGACGCGGTAGTCGTAGCGGACGACCGGGGTGAAGTTGCAGACGACGACGATCGCCTCGGACGGGTCCTTCCCCCGCCGCAGGAAGGCGACGACGCTGTTCTCCCAATCGTGCAGCTCAAGCCACTCGTAGCCCTGCCAGTCGAAGTCGATCTGGTGCAGGGCGGCCTCGCGGGCGTACAGGGCGTTCAGGTCGGTGACGAGCTGGGAGACCCCCTGGTGGTCCTTCCACTGGAGCAGGTGCCAGTCGACGCTCTCGTCGTGGTTCCACTCGCGCCACTGGGCGATCTCGTCGCCCATGAACAGGAGCTTCTTGCCCGGGTGGCCGTACATGTAGCCGTAGAGGAGCCGGAGGTTGGCGAACTTCTGCCAGAGGTCGCCGGGCATCTTGTCGAGCAGCGACTTCTTGCCGTGGACGACCTCGTCGTGCGAGAGGGGCAGGATGAAGTTCTCGGTGAAGGCGTAGATCATGCTGAAGGTGAGCGCCCCGTGCTCGTACTTGCGATGGACGGGGTCCTTCGCCATGTAGCGGAGGGTGTCGTTCATCCAGCCCATGTTCCACTTGAGGCTGAAGCCCAGGCCGCCCAGGTAGGTGGGGCGGGAGACGCCGGACCAGCTCGTGGACTCCTCGGCGATGGTCAGGATGCCGGGGTGTTCGCGGTGGCAGATCTCGTTGAGGGCCTTGAGGAAGTCGATGGCCTCCAGGTTCTCGTTGCCGCCGAACATGTTGGGGACCCACTCGCCGGGGTTGCGGGAGTAGTCCAGGTAGAGCATGGAGGCCACGGCGTCGACGCGGAGGCCGTCGATGTGGTAGCGGTCGAGCCAGAACAGGGCGTTGCCCAGCAGGAAGTTGCGGACCTCGGGCCGGCCGTAGTTGAAGATCTTCGTGCCCCAGTCCTTGTGCTCGCCGAGGCGGGGGTCGGCGTGCTCGTAGAGGTGGGTGCCGTCGAAGTAGCCCAGGCCGTGGACGTCGGACGGGAAGTGGGCGGGGACCCAGTCCAGGATGACGCCGTAGCCGTGCTGGTGCAGGTGGTCGACGAAGTGGGCGAAGTCGTCGGGGGTGCCGTGGCGGGCCGTGGGGGCGAAGTAGCCGACCGGCTGGTAGCCCCAGCTCCCGTCGAACGGGTGCTCGGTGATCGGCAGCAGTTCGACGTGGGTGAAATGGGTCTGGTCGAGGTAGGCGACGAGCTGCTCGGCCAGCTCGCGGTAGGAGAGGAAGCCGTTCTCCTTCTCGACCTGCCGCTTCCAGGAGCCGAGGTGGACCTCGTAGAAGGCCATCGGCCTGTCGAGGGCCTGGCGGGCGGAACGGGTGGCCATCCACTCCTTGTCGCCCCAGGAGAAGCGGTCGACGTCCCAGACGACGGAGGCGGTGCGGGGCCGCATCTCGGAGGCGAGCCCGTAGGGGTCGGACTTCTGGACGGTGTAGCCGTGGTTGCGGCTCTTGATCTCGTACTTGTAGACCTCGCCCTCGCAGAGGTCGGGGATGAACAGCTCCCAGATGCCGGTGGCGCCCCGGCTGCGCATCGGGTGGCGGCGGCCGTCCCAGTGGTTGAAGTTGCCGACCACGCTGACGCGCTGGGCGTTCGGGGCCCAGACGGCGAAGCGGACGCCGCGGATCCCCTGGTGGGTGACCAGGTGGGCGCCGAGCTTCTCGTAGCTGTGGAGGTGCGTCCCCTCGCCCAGCAGGTGCAGGTCGAAGTCGGTCAGGATCGTCTCGAAGGCGTAGGGGTCGACCGACTCCCAGGAATGGCCCTCGTGGTTCTCGATGCGGAGCCGGTAGGGGAAGGGGCCAGTGCGGTCGGGGAAGACGGCCTCGAAGAAGCCGTCGGCGTGGATCTTCTCCATCGGCAGGAGCTTGCCGGGCTCCCCCTTCGAGAGGTCGACGACGCCGGCCTTCCTGGCCTCGGGCAGGAACGCGCGAAGGACCCAGCCCCTGGCGCCGTCGCCGGCCGGGGCGGGGTGGAGCCCCAGGACGGTGAATGGGTTCCAGTGGTCGGCCTGGATGATGAGGTCCAGGTCGGACTGGGGGACCGTCGAAAACTGCCGTGTCATCAGGGCCATGTTTCGCGACTCGCTCTCTGCCTTGACGGACTTCGATCCGAGGGCCGACCGCACGGCGCCCGCTCTTACTTATCCCGCCGCCGGAGCCGCCGCAACGGCCGACCGGCCGGCCGGCGTCACCCCAGCTCCAGCATGCGGCGCAGGGACTCCCGGGCCGACGCCTTGACGTCCTCGGGGACGAGGACGCGGTTCACCGGCGTCCCCCGGGCCAGGTTCTCCAGGCACCAGGCCAGGTGCGGCAGGTCGATGCGGTACATCGTGGCGCACATGCAGACCATGGGCGAGAGGAAATGGATCGCCTTGTCGGGGTGCTCCTTGGCCATGCGGTTGACCAGGTGCAGCTCCGTGCCGACGGCCCACTCGGACCCGGCCGGGGCGGCCTCGATCGTCTTCAGGATGTACTCGGTCGAGCCGACCAGGTCGGCGGCCTCCACGACCTCCATCGAGCACTCGGGATGGACCAGGACCTTGATCCCCGGGCTGCGCTCGCGGAACTGGGCCACGTGCGCCGGCTTGAACATCTGATGCACCGAGCAATGCCCGCGCCAAAGGATGATCCGACTCTTCTCGACCGCCCGGGGGGAGTTGCCGCCCAGCTCGCGGCGGGGATCCCAGACGATCATCTCGTCGAGCGGGACGCCCATGGCGCGGGCCGTGTTGCGGCCGAGGTGCTGGTCGGGGAAGAACAGGGCGCGGCGGCGGCGGGCGAAGGCCCAGTCGAGGACCTTGCGGGCGTTGGAGCTGGTGCAGACGATGCCGCCGTGGCGGCCGCAGAACGCCTTCAGCTCGGCCGTGGAGTTGATGTAGGTGACGGGCGTCACGTCCTCGACGTCGATCAGCTCGGCCAGGTCGGACCAGGCGGCCTCGACGGAGTCCAGGTCGGCCATGTCGGCCATGCTGCACCCGGCGGCCATGTCCGGGAGGTAGACGGCGACGTCGTCGCGCGAGAGGACGTCGGCCGTCTCGGCCATGAAGTGGACGCCGCAGAAGACGATCGACCGGCACTCGGGTCTGGCGCCGGCGAGCTGGCTGAGCTTGAGGCTGTCGCCGCGGATGTCGGCGAAGCGGATGACCTCGTCCTGCTGGTAGTGGTGGCCCAGGATCAGCAGCGACGCGCCCAGCTCCCGCTTGACGGCCTCGATGCGCGCCTCCAGGTCGGCGTCGGGGGCGTGGCGGAAGTCCTCGAACGGCAGGGGCTCGGCGGCGAGGGCGGTCGTGGTGGCGTTCATGGGGCGGGTCGGGGTCCTTGGGGCTCGCGGCGCGTTCGCACGGGTGGAAATCGGGGGCCGGCATTGACCGTCCCACCTATTATATCCGAGGATCAGGATAAGGAAGCGCCGCCGCCCCGGCGACGCCGGGCCGAACGGGCCGCGGGTCCCTCCCCCCGCGATCGCCGGCCCCACCGCCACGCCCGCCGCACGAGCCGAGGAAGACCCCGTTGGAGTCCGAGGCCATAATCCTGGTCGTCGACCCGGTCGACCCCGAGCGCTCCGCCCTGCGCGACATCCTGGCGAAGGCCGGCTACACCGTCCACGAAGCGGCGCGGGCCTGCGACGCGGTGGCCGAAGCCGTCCGGGTCCGGCCCCACCTGATCGTCCTGGGCCGAAGCCTCTCGGAGGACGACGAGACGGCCCTCTGCCGCGCCATCCGCGCCGAGGCCGCCCTCTCCGGCACGCCCGTCCTCATCATGAGCGCCGCGCACGCCGACGCGGTCGTCCTGGCGGGGCTGGACGCCGGGGCTGACGACTACGTCCAGCACGACTCGGCCCCGGAGCTGATCCTGGCCCGGATCCGCCGGCTGATCCACTACCGCAAGATGGCCGGCCTGGCGATGCTCGACCGCCAGCTCGTCCAGGTCGGTCGCCTGCTGGCCGGGATCGTCCACGAGATCCGCGGCCCGCTCTCGGTCATCCGCGGCAGCGCCGAGCTGCTGAAGCTCGGCCTCAAGGACCGCCCCGACGACGGCCAGTGGGTCGACTCGATCCTCCGGGGCGCGAGCCTGCTGCAACTCCGCCTGGAGCACCTGATGGGCGCCGTGCGCTCCGGCCCGGTGCAGATGCAGCCGATCGACGTCGGCTCGCTGCTGACCGAGACGGTCGACCTGTTCGTCCGCGGCCTCCCGCCGAACCAGCGCCAGGTGACCGTCAAGGCCGACGGCGGCGCCCCCGACCTCCGCGTCCGCGGCGACGCCGGCCGGCTCATGCAGGTGCTGTTCGACCTCCTCTCCAACGCCCATCAGGCGATCGTCGGCTCCGGGAAGGAGGGCGCGATCGTCGTCCGGGCCTCGAAGGCGTCCGAGGCGGCCCGCGACTGGGCGAAGATCGACGTGGTCGACGACGGCCCCGGCGTCCCCGACGTCTACCTCCGGCGCATCTTCGAACCCTTCTTCACCACCCGCGAGGGGGGGACCGGCTACGGCCTCTACCTGGCCTCCGAGATCTGCCGCGAGCTGAGCGGCCGGCTCGAAGCCGCCAACAATCCCGGCGGCGGCGCCTGCTTCTCCGTCATGCTGCCGGCCTACGAGCCCGAGACGGCGGGCGTGAAAGCCGGCTGAACGCCGTCAATCCTCCTCCCGATGATCCCGCCTCAGACGCAGCTTCATGAAGTCGCGCGTCTGGCGGGCGATGGCCTCCTCGGTCGGTAGGCGTTCCATGGAGCTGGCGCCGTAGAAGCCGTCGAGGCCCTCGACGCGATCCAGGATGTATTTCGCGTCGTCCGGCATGGCAATCGGGCCGCCGTGGCAGAGGACGAGGACGTCCGGCCGGGCGGACCGAGCGGCGGCGACGATCGAGGCGACCTCGCCGACGCAGTGGTCCAACGTCTTCGCGGTCCGCGCGCCGATCGTCCCGCTGGTGGTCAGGCCCATGTGGGCCACGATCACGTCGGCCCCGGCCTCGGTCAAGGCGCGGGCCTGGTCGGGGTCGAAGGCGTAGGGGGTGGTCAGCAGGTCGAGCGCGCGGGCGCGCCGGATGCAATCGACCTCCAGGCCGAAGCCCATCCCGGTCTCCTCCAGGTTCGCGCGGAACGTTCCGTCGATCAGGCCGACGGTCGGGAAGTTCTGGATCCCGGCGAAGCCCAGGGCCTTCAGCTCGGCCAGGAAGTGGTCCATCAGCAGGAACGGGTCGCTGGCGCAGACGCCAGCCAGGACCGGGGTGTGTTGGACGGCCGTGAGCACCTCATGGGCCATCTCCTTGACGATCGCGTTGGCGTTGCCGTACGGCATGAGCCCCGCGAGCGAGCCCCGGCCGGCCATGCGGAATCGGCCCGAGTTGTAGATGACGATCAGGTCGATCCCGCCGGCCTCCTCGCACTTGGCGCTCAGCCCCGTCCCCGCGCCGCCGCCCACGATGGGGAGCCCCGCGGCCACCTTCTTGCGGAACCGTTCCAGGATCGACGCGCGCGACTCGGTCATTCGAGGACTCCGATGCGTTCAGCCGGCGGCCCGCGCCAGGAACTCGTCCACGAGCGCCTGGGCGAACTCCGGGTCGTTGATGTGGCGGGGGAGCCGGCGGACGACGCGGATCTCGTTTTGCGCGACGACCTCCTCGATCGCCTCGAAGAGCGCGGCGTCGGCCTCGGGGTCGTGGAACGGGCCGCCGGGGACGTCGAGACCCGAGAGGCCGCCCTCGGGGATCAGGAGCGCGACGGGCGTGCGCCAGCGGTTGAGCTTCGCGCCGATCCAGCGGCCCATGCGGCGGTTCTCCTCGGGGGTCGTCCGCATGAGCGTGATCTGGGCGTTGTGGACGTGCAGGCGACGGCCGCGGTACTTTTCCGGCACCGTGGCGAGCGCGCCGAAGTTCACCATGTCGAGCGCCCCGAGGCTCAGGACGCAGGGGACGCCGGCGTCGATCTGGGCTTCGAAGCGGTCCTCGGCGCAGGGGAAGATGCCGCCCATGAAGTAATCGGCGACCTCGGTGGTGGTGACGTCGAGGACGCCCCGGATCAGGCCGGAGCGGACCAGGCCCTCCATCGCCCGGCCGCCGACGCCCGTGGCGTGGAAGGCCAGGGGATCGTACCCGCGGACCTCCAGCGCCTTCCGCGCGGCGTCGACGCAAGGGGTGGTGAGGCCGAACATGGTCAGGCCGAGCGCCGGGCGGTCGGCGACAAGGGCCCGTGCATGGCGGACCATCCCCGCGACGGCGTGCGCGGCGTTGGCCAGGACCGTCCGCGACACCGCGTTCAGCCCGGCCACGTCGACGACCGCCGGGGCCATGACCAGGTCGCTGACGCCGACGTAGGCCGAGACGTCGCCGCCCGCCACGGTGGAGACCATGAGCTTGGGCAGGCCGATCGGCAGGGCCCGGAGCGCCGGGGCGATGAGCGCCGTGCCGCCGCTGCCGCCGATCCCGATCGCCCCCGCGACCCGCCGCGCCGCGTGCTCGTCGACCAGGAATCGAGACAGCCGCTCCGAGGCCGCGGAGATCGTCGCGGCCCGATCCGCCCTCGCCTCGGCCTTCACGTTCAGCGAGACGTCGGCCGGCCCGGTCGGTTCTCCCTTCGTGCCGACGTCGACGATGCGGACGGCGACGCCGGCCTCGCGGATCCGGTCGGCGAGGAAGCGCAGCTCCGCGCCTTTGGTGTCCATCGTCGCGATCGTATAGACGGCGGGGGGCATCCTCAATCCTCATGAAGGCCGCGGGCGCGATTACGCCACGATCTCCCGGAACGCGGGCCCGGTCAAGGCCCGCGCCAGGGGCGATGTCCGTGAGACGTCCGAGGACCACCGCCCCGCACGCGCGAGTTCGGCCCTCATCCGACGGCCCGCGGCCCGCGATTTCCCAGCCGAACTCTCGACTTCTGACGTATCATTAGGTTTCTGCAACCCGCCCGAATCGCGCGTCGAAGCGTGTCGACTCAAGCAGAGGGCGAGGGCGGATGCCGCGTCCGAGGCCCCCGCCCGGCCCGCAACGATCCCCGCCCTAGTCTTGCCACGTCCTGGAGTGGACCATGCAGCCCAGCGGAACGAATCCTATCGATGGCGATCACAGCCCCGGGGCCCCGTCGTCCGGGGACGCGCCGGAGGCGTTGCTGGAGACCGTCGCGGCCTATCGCCCGATGCTGGACGTCGTCCGATTCCTGGCGGCGATCTGGGTCATGCTCTCCCACGCCCGGGCGGTCGAGGGGGGCGGCGTCGCCGTCTCGGTCTTCTTCGTCCTCTCCGGCTATCTCATCGGCGGCCTCCTGGTCGCGGAGAAGCGCCGGACCGGCCGCATCGGGCTGACCGAGTTCTACTTCAAGCGACTCCTGCGGATCTGGGTGCCGTATTACATCGTGCTGGCGTTCATGATCGGGCTGTTCATCGCCCGCGGGCAGTGGACGGCCCCCGGTTTCCACGAGCGGACGTTTGCGGCCCTGACCTATACTTACAACCTCATCAATGATATCCGGGGGAACATCCACCCGATCTGGGGGAGCTTCAACCAGATCTGGTCGCTGTCGATCGAGGAGCAGTTCTACCTGGCGGCCCCGCTGCTGATCGGGTTCCTCCCGGCCTGGGCGGTCGCGCCGGCCTGTCTGGCGCTCGCGACCGTCAGCCTGAAGGTCTCCCCGCTCTATGGCGGCCTCTTCATGGGAGTGCTGATGGCGGCCCTGACGTCTCGCCGACAGGCGGCGCCGGCGGAAATCTCGCCGCCGGCGCGGGCGGCGATGATCGCGGTGTTTCTCGCGGCGTCGATCGCGCTATTCGTCTCGGGGCAGCGAGGGGCCGACCAGGCTTCGTTGCAGACCTACCTCCTGGCGTGCGTCATCGTCCTGACGGCCTACTACATCCCGATGCCGCGGCAGACGCACGGAGTCCTTCGGACCCTGGGCCTGATGACCTACTCGTATTACCTGATCCACACCCTGCCGGGTTACTTCCTGGGCGCGGTCTATCGACGGGTCACGGGGCATGCCTAGTGGTCGGTCGGGATGGGGATCTTCGTCTCCCTGCTGGCCCTCCCGATCAGCTACGCCTTCGTGCGATGGATCGAACTCCCGACCCTGCGCCTCCGGAGCCGGATGCTCAAGAGTCGTTCGCCGCTGATCGCCTGCGCGCCTTACCTCGCCTGGGGCGTCAGCCTGATCGGGATCGCGGGCCTGATCTACGCCGCCACGCATCGACCCTCATGAGGGGACCCCGAGCGTCCTCGCGTCGCCGCCCAGGCACGGATCCCTCATCGGGGATTCAGGCCGACGGGCCGTCGAGGGGCCTGTGGCCGGGACCCGGCAACGACGCCGCCAGCCGGCGCAGGCCCTCCTCGATGCCGATGTGCGGGGCGTAGCCCAGGTCGCGGCGGGCGGCGTCGAGGTTGTACCAGTGGGCGGTGGACAGTTCGTGGGCGAGGAACCGCGTCATCCTCGGCTCGCCGGGGAGGCGAAAGGTGCGGTAGGCGGCCTCCAGCGCGCGGCCGAGGGCCACGGCGAGGCCCTTGGGGACGGTGCGCCTCACCGGCGGCAGGCCGGCGACGGCCAGGAAGCGGTCGACCATGTCCCAGAGCGGGACGGGCTCCCCCTGGGCGATGAAGTAGACCTTGCCGGCGATCGGCGAGCCGACGTCCAGCCTGTCGGCCGCCAGCAGGTGGGCGGCGGCGGCGTTGTCGATGTACGTCAGGTCGATCAGCGGGTTGCGGCGGCCGATGCGGAACAGCCGGTTCGCCCGCGCCCGGGCGTAGATCCGGGGCAAAATGTTGTTGTCGCCCGGCCCCCAGATCAGGTGCGGGCGCAGGACGACCGTCGCCAGGCTCGCGTCGTTCGCCTTCAGGACCAGCTTCTCGGCGATGGCCTTGGTCTCGGGGTACGCGGCCTCGTAATGGTCGGGATAAGGGGCCGACTCGTCGGCGCCTTCCAGGTCGGTGCCGTGGAAGACCACGCTGGGGGAGCTGGTGTGGACCAGCTTGCGGACGCCGTGGCGACGGCAGGCGTCGAGGACGTTCTGCGTCCCCTCCACGTTGGCGCGATAATACTCCTCGCGAGAGCCCCACAGGCCGGCCTTCGCCGCGACGTGGAACACGGCGTCGCAGCCCGCGACGGCCCGGTCGACGACGGCGGGGTCGGCCACGTCCCCCTGGATCTGCTCGGCCCCGATCTCGTCGAGGCGGCCGTAACGCCGCCGCGTGAGCGATCGCACCGGTTGGCCTCGGTCGCGGAGCATGGCCACCACGGCCGAGCCGAGGAAGCCGCCGCCGCCGGTGACGAGGACGGGGCGGGACGGGTCGAGGGTCATGGCGTCTTCCCCGCGGCCCAGGCCGCCAGCTTCTCGCGGAAGATCTTCGAATTATGCCGCACGTCGACCGGGAACGACGGGTGGAACAGGATCGTGCGAACCTTCCGCGTGTGCTCGAACCGCTCGCCAATCGCCAGTAGCTCATCCCGGACGCGCACGCGCTCGCGACGGCCCAGGCGGCGGGCCGGCTCGACGCACAGCACGGCCGCCTTGCCCGACGGCCCATCCACGCCCACGAGCGCCGTGCGGGCGACGTCCGGGTGCGTGTCGAAGACCCGCTCGACGCAGATAGTGTGCAACGTCTCGCCGGCCAGTTCGACGCGGTGCGCCTTCCGGCCGCAGAACCAGAGCCGGCCGCGGTCGTCGAGGTAGCCGACGTCCCCCATCCGGTGGTGGAACGTCCCCCGCGCCGGGTCCTGGATCTTGGCGAGCGCGGTGGCCTCGGGACGGCCGAAGTATTCGCGCGTCGCGACCGGGCCGGAGACGACGACCTCGCCGATCTCGCCCGTCGGCACTTCCAGCTCGTCGGACCACGTCGGGATCGGGTCGTCGGTGATCTTGATGATGCGGACGCGGACGGTGTCGCAGGGGACGCCGACGCAGACGCCCCGGCCGAGTTCGGTGGCGGCGCGGGTGTCGTTCAAAATCTCGTCGCTGCCGATCGAGGCGACGGGGAGCGACTCCGTCGCACCGTACGGTGTGAAGACCTGCGCCGGCGGTTCGAGGAGCGCGGCGAACGTCTCCAGCGTCTTCGGGTTCGCGGGCGCGCCGGCCGTCACGACGCGGCGGAGCGTCGGCAGCCTGCGGCCCGCCCTCGCGAACGCCGGGCCCACGCGCCTCAGCAGGGCGGGGGAGCCGAACAGGTTCGTCGGGCCGAAGTCCTCGATCGCTTCATAAATCGCGTCCGGGTCGACCTTCGCCGGGCGGGTGGGGTCCATCCGGGGAACGACCGACGTCATCCCCAGCGCGGGGGCGAAGAGGGCGAACAGCGGGAACGTGCAGAGGTCGACCTCGCCCGGCCGGATGTCGTAGAGGTCGCGAAACGCGGCGACCTGGGCCTCGAAGATCGAATGCGTGTAGACGGCCCCCTTGGGGACGCCCGTGCTGCCGCTGGTGAACAGGACGGCGGCCGTCGCGCCCTCGCCCACGCCGCGCGCGACCGGCGCGACGACGCGGCCGTCGGCGATCGCCGCTCGGCCCCGGGCGCGGAGGTCGTCGAGCGGGCGGCCGGTGCGGATCGTCCGGCGCACGGTCCGCTCGCCCCATCCCAGCAGGCGGCGGGCGACCAGGGCCTTGGGGATGCCGATGAACAGCTTCGGCTCGGCCTCGTCCAGGCACTTCCCGAGGCTTTTCACGCCCATGCCCGGGTCGATGAGGACGGGGACGACGCCCGCCTTGAAGACGCCGAAGACGAGCGAGAAGAAGTCCAGGCCGGGGGGGACCATCACCGCCGCTCGGGTCCCGCGGCCGATCCCGTCGGCGATCAGGCCGGCGGCGATCGCGTCGCTGTCTTCGTCGAGCTGGCGGAACGTGAAGTGGGCGTACCGCATCTTGCCGGCCGCGCCTCGCCCCTGCGGGACGATCACCGCGGCGCGGTGCGGCTGCGAACCGGCGATCGCGTGCAGGTGCGAGGCGATGTTCGCCGCCGCCACGTCAACCGCGGCCATCGGCGGGGGCCTCTGCGGGCCGGTCGAGGAAGTCGCGGATCAGGGGGACCAGCGTCGCGGCCTCGTCCTCCAGGACGTAGTGGCCGGCGTTCGGGAAGCGGTGGACCTCCGCCGCGGGGAAGCGACGCTCCCACTCCTTCAGGAACGGCTCGTCGAAGACGAAGTCCTTCATCCCCCAGGCGACGAGCATCGGGACGTCCGCCAGCAGCGGCAGGCGGTCCTGCGTGGCGGAGACGAGGTCGTACGCGCGGTCGCCCGGCTTGAGGGGGATGTCCTGGACGAAGCGGTGGATGGCGATGCGGTCGGCCCACGACCCGTAAGGGGTGGCGTAGGCGTCGCGGAGCCGCCTCGGCATCCGTTCGTTCTTGCAGCCGATCCAGGCGGTGCCGCGGACGAACGCATTGAGGCCGCGGACGACCCACGCGCCCGCCGCCGTGTCGCGGCAGACGTGCAGGGCCCAGGGGAACGTCTTGTCCTTCGGCATGTGGAAGCCGGCCGTGTTCATCACGACGAGCTTGGCGATCCGTTCGGGGTGCCGCGCGGCGAACGCCGAGCCGATCATCCCGCCCCAGTCGTGGACGACGAGCGAGATGTCGTCCCGCACGCCCAGGTGGTCGAGCAGGCGTTCGAGGTCGTCGACGCGGCTCGCGAGCGTGTAGGCGTAGCGGGAGTCGTCGGGCTTGTCCGACAGGCCGCAGCCGATGTGGTCGGGGACGATGACGCGGTGCGTCGGCGCGACGGCCTCGGCCAGCGTGCGGTAGAGGAACGACCACGACGGGTTGCCGTGAAGCATGACGACGGGGGGGCCTTCGCCTTCGTCCAGGTAGTGGAGCTTCAGGCCGTCGCGGTCCCAGTCGCGGCCGGGGTGGGCGGCGAGGAACGCGGCGAGGTCGGCGTTGGCGGTCGGGTTCGGCGGGGCCGCGGTCGTCGTCATTCCCGTCACCACTCCAACCCCAGCATCAGGCAGTTCAGGCCGCTGCCGATCCCCAGGAACGCCGTGCGGTCGCCGGGCGAGAGGACGCCGCGGTCCTCGGCGATGGCGGCGGTCATCGGCAGGGCGACGGTCCCCATGTTCCCCAGGTAGGCGAACGTCGAGAAGTCCTTCTCGACCGGCACGCCGATCGACCGCAGGATCGCATCCCGGTGCGAGCCGCCGACCTGGTGGCAGATGACCCGGTCGACCTTCTCGCGGATCCAGCCCAGGCCGCCGAGGAACGCCTGCCAGGTCTTCACGCCCAGCTCGACGCCGTGGCTGAGGACCGCCGCGGAGTCGGTCGACGTGAACGCGCGGAGCAGGCCGGGGGAGTCCGGGCCGGCGTCCTCCACGCCCCATCGGCAGAGGCGGTTGAACTGCGGCGCGGTCCGCATGGCCCCGCCCAGCAGCCGCCGCCGCTTCAGTCGCGAGAGCGAGGCGTCGGTCAGCAGCACGGCCACGGCGCCCGAGCCGCCGGTGAGCGTGGCCAGGGCGTGCTTGAAGAAGTCCATCGTCGGGTTCTGGAGCATCCGGGCGATCATCGCCTCGTTGATCTCGCGGGCCGTCTCGCAGGCCACGACCAGCCCGGCGCGGATCTGGCCCAGCTCGATCCGGTTGGCGACGTCGATCATGCCGTCGATCACGCCCAGGCAGGCGTTGCTCAGGTCGTGGACGACGGCGGCGGGGCTCACCCCCAGCTCGGCCGCGACGCGGCAGGCCGTGGCCGGCTCGTACTCCTCGCGGCAGACGCCGCCGTAGACGACCGCCTCCACCTTCCCCGCCGGCAGGTCGGCCGCCTCCAGCGCCCGCGAGGCCGCGGCGATCGCGCCGTCGGAGACGCGGCTCCCCTCCTCCCACCAGCGCCGCTCGACGATCCCCGTGAGGGCTTCGAGCTGGCCGACGCTCAGGTGGAGCCGCTCGTACACCGGCGCGAGCCGCTCTTCCAGCTCGGCCGACGAGACGACCACCGGGGCGACCTCGTAGCCGATGGCCTCCACATAGACGTTCTGGTATTTCATCGATGCCATGGGGGCCGCCGCAAGGGGGATGGTCCGGTCGATCAGCCGGGCAGGGCTTCGAGCGCGTAGCCGGTCATGTGGTAGATCGGCTTGCCGTCGACGGAGAGCAGGCCGTCGGCCGTCACGCGCCGGCGGGCGTCGTCGACGGCCGTGATCCACGCCTGCGTCGACACGACCCGCGAGCCCGGGGCGACCTGGCCGCGGTACGTCCAGCCGTGCGCCGCGCCGGGGGCCGGCGAGGCGAACACGGTGCGCGCGTCCACGCCCCAGCGCGCTTCAGCAAAGACTTTAAGGAGTTGCAGCAGCGATTCCAAGCCCAATGACCCGGGCCAGACCGGGTCGCCCAGGAAATGCGCCCGGAAGAACCAGGCCGACGGATCCACGTCGGTCTCCCCGGCCGCGAACCCCAGCCCGTTCGGCCCGCCCGAGGGGAGCAGGGCCGTCACGCGGTCGACCATCCTCCAACGCCGGTCGGGCAGGGGGGCGCGATCGGGGATCGGGAAGGAGACCGCCGCCGTCCGCTCGGCCTCGGTCATGCTGTAAGCCTTCACGTCCGGCAGGCCGACCTGATTCTCCAGCGCCCGGGGGTGGAAGAAGCCGAAGTAGGTGTCGCCTTCCAGGACCAGGCCCTCGCGGTCGCGGACGGCCAGCTCGTAATTCTGGATGACCATGCCGGCGGAGCGGTTGATCTTCGTCACGCGGGCCGTGGTCGTCAGGACGCCGGAGCCCCGGTCGACGGCCCGGTGCTGCGTCATCGTCCCGCCGAGGTTCCGGTACTTCAGCGGCTCGTCGCTCAGCAGGGCCGAGCCCATGAAGGCCGAGACGAACCCGCACGACTGGAGCGCGGCCTCCAGGAGCACGGCGTAAGGGACGCGGGGCTGGCGGTCGGCCTCGAAGTACCAGGCGTCGGGCGGGACGGAGTACTCGGCGCGGACGGTCGTCCCGACGGCCTGCTCCCACGGCCGGCCCTCGACGATCGTCGCGCGGTCGAGGAACTGGTACGGCGGCCGGGGGAGCCTGGCGATGAACCGGCCGTCGTCGAACGGCCGGTAGCGGTCGCCGAAGCAGTCGGACGGCCTGCCGTCGGCGAACGCGAGGATCTGCGGCGACTCGTAGACGAGGGCGGGCGACGCCTCGGCCGGCTTCGCCCGATCCCACAGCCCTTCCATCTCGTCGCGGTCGGTCCCGGCCAGGCGCAGGGCCATGTCGGTGATCTCGACGATGGGCTTGCCGTCGGCGTACATCAGGGCGTCGGCGATGGCGAAGGGCTCCGGACCGTAGCCGACCTCCTTCACCGTGACCTCGTAGGTCACGACGCGGGTGGACTCCGTCACCTGGCCGCGGCAGCGCAGGCGGTTGGCGACGCCCGTCATCGGCTCGAACCGCGCGCGGCCGGCCTCGCCCGTCCATCCCATCCTCGTCAGGAGGATGCGGAAGGTGTGCAGGCAGCACTCGTACATGAGCGTGCCGGGCATGACGCGGTCGTCGACGAAGTGGCAGACCATGAACCAGTCGTCGGGATGGACGTCGGCCTCGGCGCGGATCAGGCCCAGGCCGAACCGGCCGCCGGCGAGGTCGAGCGACTCCACGCGATGCACGAGCGTCATCCGGCCGCCCGGCAGCGGGATCGGCCGCGAGAGCCCGAGCCGATCGAACGGCGCGCCGAACGCCGCCGCGAGGTCGCCGGCCCGCAGCGCGTCGACCTGCGCCCGGTCGAGCCGGCAGGCGCCGCCGGGGGCGAGTTCGCGCCAGTCGTCGGGCCGCTTCCCCGCGCGAGGCTGGGCGTCGAGCGGCCGGGGGACGACGCCCTTGCCGGCGGCCAGTTCGGCCTCGGAGAAGAACCCCGCGCAGCCGTCCTTCATCGTCAGCATGGGCTCGCCGTCGACGGTCCCGACGAACTCGAAGCGGAACAGGTTCGTCTCGCCCTGGCGGAAGAAGTTGAGGATCTTGATGTCATATCGGATCACCGCGCCCGGCTCGGGGAGGGGGCGGTGGAACGTGACCGTGGCGTCGAGCAGCCGGTAGACGGCCAGGCCCTTCGTGATCAGGTCGATCCCCATCCAGCCCGACAGGAACAGGTCGGCCTGGCCGGCCTCGATCGCCACGCAAGCCGCGATCCGGCCGCCGTCGAGATACCAGCCGTCGCGCAGGACGTCGTGCTCAGTGACGACCCGCCCGTGGCCCAGCTCGAACCGCGTCCCCTCGACCGAGACGATCCGGTCGACCAGCATCAGCGGCTCGTCCGGCAGCCGGACGCGCGTGGGGTACGCATCGGCCGCCGCGTACTCGGGCCCGAGCACCGCGCCGATCGACCCGACCGCGTATTCGAGGCACTGGTCGCGATCCATGTACAGGTCGGCGCTCCGGGGGGCGAGCAACGACGGCGGCGGCGCGAGGGGGGCGGTCGGCGGCGTTTCGATCGTCGGCGCGGCGGGCTCGACCATGGCGACGGCGGCCACGGCGTCGGCGTAGGAGCGCGAGAGCCGCAGGAAGACCTCGTGGGCCCCGGCCGTGGCCTGCTGGGCTTCGAGGAAGGCGCGGAAAACGGGCGGGAGGTTCGCGGCGGTGTTCGGCGCGGGCGTCGGCTCGGGCATGGTCGGGGCGAGGCTCGGGGGTGGTTCGATGGGGGGAGCCGGCACGTCGGGAGTCGGATTCGGGATCGTTTCGGGGATGCGTCGGGGCGGTGCGGTCGGCATGCGGAGCGGCGGCGTCCGGCGCTCGATGACGATTTCGCGGCCGGCGGCCTGCACGGTCTCGCCATCGCCCCCGTAGAGGAAGTCCAGGTCCACGGCGACGCCCGCGGCGACGAGTCTGGCCAGGGCGCGGAGGACGGAGCCCGTCGGGTCGCCGTCGGCCTCGTCCGCAGAGACGGCGACGTGGGGCCGGTCGCCCAGGATCTTCCCGATCAGCCGCGTGCATCCCGCGCCGGGGCCCATCTCGACGAAGACGCGGACGCCGTCCTTGTACGCCCTCTCGACGGCCTTCGGGTAGTCGATCATCCGCGACGCCTGGGACGTGATGGCCGAGGTCGCGGTGCCGTGGTCGGGGAGGTAGCCCGTCCCCCAGACGCCGCTGTAGAAGACGACGTCCTCGACGTGGACCGTCTTCAGCTCGTGCAATTCGCGATACGCCGGCTCGACGTCCAGGCCGATCGGGCAATGCACCGTGCTGACCGTGGGGAGCGGCAGCCACGGGCATTGGAGCGATTGGACGACGCGACGGACGGCCTCGCCCCGACCGCCGACGACCACCTCGTCGACGGCGTTGCGGATGAGGACGTAGACGCGCGCGTCGTCGCCGATCGCCGCCTCCACCTGTTCCTTCGAGCGCGGCACGAGCGCCGCGACCCAGTCGACCGGCTCGTCGTCGGCCAGGCCCCAGACGCGGCGGGCGGCGAGGCAGGGGCCGGCGAGTTCCTCGCGGAACAGGGGGGATTCGATCAGCCGTCGGGCCATCTCGTCGCGGTCGTCCCACGCCCCCAGCGAGACCAGCGCCGCGGACTCGCCCAGGCTGTAGCCCACGGCGGCGGAAGGGCGCACGCCCAGCTTGAGGAACAGCGCCGTCATGAGCGAGCCGATCGAGATCTGCCCGAGGATGGCCGGGCGGTGGTCGTCCGTCGGCGGATCGACGTCGCGGGTCCACCAGACCTCGGGGGCGAACTGGTCGCGGACGGTCTCGTAGCGGGCCTCCAGCTCGCGCATCAATTCGGGGAACCGGGCGGAGACATCGGCCCCCATCCCGACGTAAGCCGCGCCGAGGCCAGGATACGTGAAGGCGACGCGCGATGGGCCTTCGCCCAGGTCGAGATCCGTCGCGAACAGGTCGGCGCCGTAGGCCGTGGAGAAGATCGGGCCGTCCTCGCCGGACGCCGAGAATTCGAGGTTGGCGGCGACGTAGGAGGCCAGGGCATCGGGATCGACGGCGACGAACGCCAGGGCCCGGCCGGGACGGCGACGCCCGCGGACCTCGGCCCACCACGACCTGGCGAGGTCGTGAACGGACCGGCCCGGTCGTTCTTCAAGATGCTGGGCCAGCGCCGCCAATCCCTCCACGCCGCCGAAGACGGGGAAGAGGGCCGCCTCGGACGCCTCGAACCGTCGGGTCGTCGGCGGGGTCGGGCCGGCGAGCCCCTCCAGCGTCAGGCCGCCGGCGAGGGCCGCACGCGGGGCGTCGTCCCGGTTGGCCGGCCAGAAGCTCGAACGGAGTTCGCGCCCGCCCAGTCGACGCGCCCCGGGGGGGATGACGGCCTCGCGGACCGCGAGAGCGGCCGTCGCGACGGCCGCCAATCCCTCGGCCGCGCCGAGCCAGCCGGTCCACGCCCGGGACGTCTCGATCGCGACCGTCGCGTCGGTCGTCCCGCCCAGCACGGCGTAGACGCGGTCGCCGTCGCGCTCGGCGTCGGCGAGCCGTTTCAGGACGAGGGCCGTGGCGCAGTCGGCGGGCTCGATCGCGGGCCTCTGCGAGAGCCGATCGGCGGCGAGGGTCAGCCTCGGGTCGGTCGCCAGGTCCACCGCGGCGACGACGGCCGCGTCGATCTCGCCGCGGGCCAGCCAGTCGGCCGCGATCCGGAGCGCGTCGACGCCGGACGCCTCGTCGCTGGAGACGCTGAAGCTCGGCCCGCCGACGCCGAACTCACGGGCGATCCGGCTGGCGACCAGGCCGCCGAGCGAGCCCATCGTCCGGTTCGCCGTCAGCGCCGGCTGGACGGCGTCGCACGCCCCGGCGATCCAGGCTTGCAACTCGTCGTCCGAGAGGCCCCAGCCCTGCTCGACGTTCCAGGCCGGGGCCCGCGCGGCGAGCCACCAGCGCAGGTGGTAGTTGGTGGTGTTCAGGTCCAGGTTCAGGCCGACCAGCACGCTCGCCCGCGCCGCGGCTTCGGGCTTCCAACGTGCGTCCTCGATCGCGTCGGCCGCGGCCTGGAGCGTCAGGGATTGCTGGAGGAGCATCTCCTCCAGCTCGCGCGGGGGGATCCGGAACCGGCCCAGGCGGATGCGAAGCTCATCCAGGCGGGGGTCGGATTCGTCGATCGCCCGCACATCGCCGAAGGCCCGGCGGGCGAAATCGCCGGATCGCGCCTCGCCCCCCCACCGAGCGGCGAGTCCGACGATCGCGACGGGTCCCGCGACCGGAGTCGAACCGGCCGGCGCGTCGGCCGCCCCCGTCCATTCCTCGATGAGCAGGTGGGCGTTGATGCCGCCGAAGCCGAAGCCGCTGATCGCCGCGCGGCGGGGCCGGCCGGGCGTCTCGGGCCAGGGCTCGGCGCGTTGCAGGATGCTGAAGGGGCCGCCGGCGATGGGGACCTTCGGCGAGGGCTCGCGGTGGTTGGCGATCGGCGGCAGCGTCTTCGCCCTGAAGGCGAGCAGCACCTTGAGCAGCCCCGCCGCGCCGGCGGCGGTGAGGGCGTGGCCGACGTTCGATTTCACCGACCCCAACACGCCGCGCCCGGCCTGGCCGGACCAGAGCGTCCGGAGGCTTTCGAACTCCACCGCGTCCCCCAGGGGCGTCCCGGTGGCGTGGCACTCGATCAGGTCGACGTCGCCCGGCGACCACCCGGCCTGTTCGTAGGCGGCGCGCATGGCCCGCAATTGCCCCTCGGTCGCGGGGGCGAGGAGGTCGCCGCGGAGGTCGTTCGAGAGCCCCGCGCCTCGGATCACGCCGAGGATCGCGTCGCCCTGGGCGATCGCGTCTTCGAGCCGCTTGAGGACGAAGATCCCGCCTCCCTCGCCGACGATCAGGCCGTCGCCCTCGACGTCGAACGGCGCGGCGCGGCCCTTCGGCGAGAGGGCCCGGAGCTGCGAGAACCCCATCTGCGTGTACAGCGCGTCCGGACGCGAGACGCCGCCCGCGAGCATGGCGTCGGCGCGGCCGGTCCGCAACTCGTCGCAGGCCAGCTTGATCGCGTACAGCGACGACGCGCACGCGGCGTCGAGCGTGTAGGCCGATCCGCCCAGGCCCAGGGCGTCGCGGATCAGCCGCGCGGGGGCCCCGGCGGGGAAGGCGTTGCGGGGCTCGAAATCGTCGGGCTCCGAGGGCGCGACCCCAAGCGCGGCCTCGACCTCCCGGCCGATCGTCGCGCGCGTCAGGGCCGAGGTCGTCTCGGTGGGGAGGACGATGTGGCCGAAGATCACGCCGACGCGCGAGCGGTCGACGGCCTCCGTCCGGGCCGATCGCCACGCCTCGGCCGCGACTCGGAGGGCCAGGCGGAAGCAGGGGTCGAGCCGGGCGACGAGCGCGGGGGCGACGGCGAGGCCGGCCGGGTCGACGTCCGCGGCGTCGTCGAGGAGGAAGCCGCCGCGGGTGGTGTAGACGCGGTCGGGGCGGGGGACCTCGGGGTCGTAGGCGCGCGCCGGGTCGAGGAGCCAGCGGTCGGGCGGGACCTCGGCCGTGGCGTCGCGGCCCTCGGCGACGAGCCGCCAGAAGGCGTCCGGGTCGGTCGCGCCGGCGAACGCCGCCCCCAGGCCGACGATCGCCACCCCGCCGGTTCGTCGGCCGCTCATCGGGGGTCCGCGGCCCCCTGCATGTGGGACAGCCGGTTGCGCCGGAACGCCTGGTTCAGCGAGGCGTCCACGACGCATTCGTAGCCGTCGATCCGCGCGACGGGCTCGCCGCGGTCGTCCAGGAACTCGACGTCGGCGACGGCCCGGTGGTCGGCCGCGTGGCGGACCTCGATCACGACGCGGACCCCCTCGGCCGGGAACTTGCGGCGGAACTGGCGGTACGCGCCGACGGCCGTCGGCAGCGAGTTCACGCCCGAGCGCTGACGGCACCAGAGGACCATCACCTGGAACGCCGCGTCGATCGCCAGGGGGTCGGTCAGCCACTCGCGCCGGAGCGGCCGGGCGGCCCACGCCGACGGCGGCGGCGACGTCGACACCCGCGCGGCGATCATCCGGTCGTCGCACCCCTCGACCCGCTCGATCGCCTGCATGTCCGGGCCGTGGAACAGGACGCCGTCGTAGATCGACCCGGGCTCCTCGGCCAGCGGGAACAGCGTGCTCTCGGCGATGGTCCGCTCGCCGGACGGGTGGCGGTCGGCCAGCACGACCGTCGCGCGGGCGTGGACGACCTCCCTGTCCTCGCCCAGAGGCCCGCGCATCTCGACCGGGACGACTAACGAGCCGTCGCGACGCTCCCCCTTGCCGGCCCGCAGCGAGACCGGGACCGGCCGGTGGTCGCGGAGCACGACCCCCTTGAACAGCCGCAGGTCCTCGACCGCCGCGACGACCAGGCCCGGGTGGCGGTGCAGGGCGGCCTCGCCCAGCCACTCCAGGATCAGGGCCATCGGCAACACCGCATGGCCGTCGATGACGTGCGACCGCAGCACGGGGAAGGCGTGGACGTCGACGGCCCGGTCGAACGCCGGCCGCATGTCCGCGTCGACAGGCTCGACGGCCGCGGCCTCGGGCGATGCGACGAGCGAGGCCGGCGGGTCGGCCAGGACGACGACCTCGACGGGGTTCTCGCGCGACTCCTGGATCTCCCGGGCCACGAGCGCGGAGCCCTCGGCCATCGGGATCAGGCCCATCCCCTCGCGCTCGAAGATCGCCCGGAGCGAGGGCGTCACCATGCCCCCCTCCCAAGGCCCCCAGTTGAACGACACGACCCGGCAGTCCGGCAGCCGCCGCGCCTGGGCCTGGCACCACTTGTTGAGCACCTCGTTCGCCGCCGCGTACGCCACCTGGCCGATCCGGCCGAACCGCCCCGTCGACGACGAGTACGCCGCGATCGCCCGGAGCGCCGAGGGGTCGAGGGCGTCGAAGACGGCGAGGAGGCCGTCGACCTTGGTGTCGTAGACGCTGGCGAACTGGGCGTCGGTCTGGTCCTCGATGCGGCGATCGGCCAGCACTCCCGCGGCGTGGACGAGGCCGCGCACCGGCCCGAACCGGCCGCGAGCCCGGCCGATCGCGGCGCGGACGGCCTCGCGGTCGCGGACGTCGACGGCCTCGTACACCGCCTCGGCGCCGGCCTCGCGGACGCGGGCCAGCGTCGCCGCGATCTCGCGGCGGGCGAGGATCCCCTTCGCCCGCTCGTCGGCCTTCTTCGGCGTGGATTCGAGGCCCTCGCGGAGGATCGCCGCGCGGAGGGCGGCCTCGTCCTTCGCGGCGGCCAGCCCGGCGGGCTCGGGCCCGTCGGCGGCCGGCGTGCGGCCGAGCAGCAGGAGCGCGGGGCGATAGGCCCTCGCCAGCGCGACGGCCGCCTCGGCGGCGATCCCGCGGGCCCCGCCCGTCACCGCCACCAGGTCGCCGCGGTCGAGGACCGGCGTGCGACGGTGGTTGCCCGAGGTCCACTCGGTCCGCTCCAGGACGACCTCGATCACGCCTCGCGAGGAGACGCCGACCTCGGCCGGGCCCCGAAGCGTCAGCTCGTCGACGATTCGCCGCGCGGCCTCGTCGTCGCGGACGTCGCGGGCGACGTCGACCGCCTTGCAATTGACCTCGGGCCACTCATGCCCGGCCGTCTTCGCCAGCCCGGCCAGCCCGCCCGCGACCGGGTCGACGCCCGCGGCGAGCCCTTCGAGCCCGAACGAGCCGTCCAGCCGCGACACCGTCACCAGCGCCGAGGCCCCTCGACGCCGAAGCGCCGGGCCGGCGGCGCGGACCAGCCGGAACGCCCGCTTGAGGAAGTCGGCCTCGACGGCCGCGGGGGCCGGGAGGATCACCCCGGCGAACGATCCCGCGGCGACGGCCTCCGCGTCGTCCAGCCCGACCACCCTCGGCGCGAACCCGCGACGCTCCAGCTCCGCGCGGATCGCGGCCGTCAGTGCCGAACCCTCGTCGACCACCGCGACCTCCGAGCCGGGCGCGAACGCGATCCGCTCGCGACGCTCGGCCGCCGTCATCGCCCGGGGCCGCGGCGTCAGCCGCTCCAGCCGGGCGGCGGGGGCCTGGACGGTCGCCGGGATCTCGACCCGCGGCGTCGGGGTTGGCACGGCGATCACCGAAGGGGCCGCCGATCCGCCGAGGAAGGAGGCGATGTCGCCGAGCGTGTGGATCGAGCCCAACTGGTCGGGCCCGACGGCCGGCGCGTCGGGGAGCCGGTCCTGCAGCGCCGAGAGGATCT
>MKTT01000027.1 GCA_001898385.1 Planctomycetales bacterium 71-10 | reverse complement strand
TAGATCCCGAGCAGGTCGCAGAGGTCGTCCAGATTCTCCTCGGGGAATATCCTCCTGCGTTCCAGCGCCTCGCGGACGTCTCGGCCGGTCACGCCCGGCCTCGCCAGGCGGGCGAGGCGTTCCGGCTCCCCGCCCAGCCCCCGACGGAGAGCCCGAGGGACTCGACGACTCTCATCGACGAACGACCTGTCTTCGAGCCCCCCTCGCTCGTCGAACATCCAGTAGAAGAGGGACGTCGACTGGATGACGGCGAAGGCGACCGCGGGGCATCCGCAACGGCCGCAGACCGTCCGCGCCAGGTCGATGATCTCCGGCTCGTTCGCGTACTCGCAGCGCTCGTCGAACACGGTCACCCAGCCGGCGATTGCGGGGGATACGAAACAGTTCCGCGTCGAAGCCGGAGAGGCGAGCGCCGCGACGACTCGATCCTGCTCGACGCCCTTGAACGAAATGCTCGTGGTCGTGACGCTCATGCATCCTCATCCTGGTCTGGACGACGGAGCCTCCTCGCGGCCTCCGGGCCTGGCGCATCAGGCCGTCCGTTGCGAGGAGGCCCTGCCGCCTCCCCGGGATCCGATCGACCGTCCGCCCAGGTCACCCGCGCGACCCAGGGCCGCCCCTCGAACATCTCGATCTCGGGGGCGATCTCCCCCTCCTGCTGCATGGCGAAATACATCGCCGCGATCAGCTCCCAGACGTTGGTCATCTCGGGCCGAAAGACGCGGATCCCGCGCCTCATGTCGGGGAAGCGGACCTCGATCCCGCGGACCCGCCCGACGAACCATTCCACCGTCTGCGCCGTGGCCCCCCTGGCGAACGCCAGGGTCTTGACCTCCTCGATCTCGGCGATGTGCCGGGTCGTCACGCGCAGGGTGTAGAGGTGGCGTGCCCGGACGACGTCGCCGTCGACCTCGACCCAGAGGTTGACGTCGCCGGCCCCGTGATACGCCAGGAGGGCGGCGAGGGCGAGCATGGCCGGGCAGCCCGCGATCAGGAGCGGGGCGTCGGGCTCGACGCCCCAACCCCGGATCCCGGCGATCGCGAACCAGACGCCCAGGGCCGCGACGCCGCCGACCATGAGCAGGCTCATGACGACCTGGAAGGCGGCGTTGCCCCGCGTGAGCGAGCTTCGGACCTTCCCGGCCGGTGCCTCCTCCGCGCCGGGCATGAGCCCGAAATCCCTCAGCAGCCGATCATCGTACATGGCGTCACCTTAGGGGCCGGACCCGCTGGAACACTCTTGCAATACGACCACCCGACCCTTCGATCATGGGTGCCTCCCGATCATTTCCACCGTCCGAGAACCAGCACCTGCACGCCGTCGCTCAGCCGTGGTCGATTTCGAGCTTCGGGAGCAGCTTCCGGAGCTGCTCCTCGCCGGCTTCGGTGATCTTCGAGTCCCTCGGATTGATGCGCTCCAATCGCTCGAATCCGCCGAGGATCGGGATCGAGCGGTCGGTGACCTCGGTCTCGACGATGTCGAGCCCCTTCAGCCCCTTCAGGCCCTTCAGGTGCTCGATCCCCGCGTCGCCGATCTTGGTGTGGCCGAGGTCGAGCCCCTCGAGCCGGTCCATCCCCGCGAGGTGGGCGAGCCCGGCGTCGGTGATCCCGGTCGCCCGCAGGCCCAGGTGGCTCAACGACTTCATCCCCTTGACGGGCTTCAGGCCGGCGTCGGTGATCTTGGTCCCTTGCAGGTACAACGTGGCGAGGCCCGGGTGGGCTGCGAGCTGCGCCAGCCCGGCGTCGCCGACCCTCGTGCCGTCGAGGGACAGTTGCTCCAACGGCTTGATCTTCCGGAGGGACGCCATCCCGGCGTCCGTGACGGACGTGTGGTCCAGGTTCAGGAACTGCAAGGCGGGCAGGTCCTCGAGATGGAGCAGCCCGGCGTCCGTCAGGGGGCTCGGCTCGAACTGCGCCACGGCCACAAAGGACAGGCTCTTGAGCTTGGACATCCCCTTCAGGTTGGCCAGCCCGGGGCCGTGGACCTGGACCTTGCCGAGGGAGAGCTGCTCGAGCCCGACCATCCCTTTCAGGGCGGACAGGCCGGCATCGGTCACCTTCGTCTCGTTGAGCGAGAGGTGCGTCATCGCGGTCATTCCCTTCAGGGCGGCCATGCCCGAGTCGCGCAGCTCGGTGCGATCGAGCGAGAGCTCCTGGAGCTTCTTCAGCGGGGCCAATCGGGAGGCCGCCGCGTCGGGTAGGCCGTCGCTCAGGTACAGCTTCCTCAGCTTCGGCAGCTTGGCCAGGTGGGCGAGCCCCGCCCCGCGGATCCTGGCCGTCCGTTGGATCGAGAGCTCTTCCAGGTTGACCAGCCGCGCGAGATGTTCCAGGCCGGCGTCGTCGATCCCCTCCTCGTGATCGATCCTCAGATCCTTCCGCTCAGCCAGGTCGGCGAGGTCCGCGTCTTCGAGGTCGCGGCTGACCGTCTTGAGGAAGTCGAGGTCGGCCTGCGTCGGCGTCGGCCCCGCGGGCGCCGCCTCGGCGCGGGGTGGCGTCCAGAGGGAGACGACGCCGTCCCCGCCCGCGCTGAGGAACTGCCCGCCGGGGGATGGGGCGAGGGCGACGAAGCCCGGGGACGCCGTCTCATACGCGCTGAGGTAGCGGCCCTTCTCGACCGACCAGAACGTCAGGAACGCGTTATCGCCCCCGACGACCGCGAGCTTGCCGCCGTCCAGGAACGCCGCCGCATGGACCCTCCCGCCGTTGTCGGGCTTGAATTGGCGGATCTGGCGGCCGTCGGCGGCGTCGAAGAGCCGCAACGATGCGTCCTCGCCGCCGGTCAGCACGGCCTTCCCGTCGGTCGAGAACGCCAGCGCATAGACGGCCTCCGTGTTGCCTTCGAGCTTTGCGACGAGCCGGCCGGTGGCCGCGTCCCAGACCCGCGCCGCCTTGTCCTCGATGCTCGGGCCGGTGACGATCCGCCGTCCGTCGGGCGAGACGGCCAGGCAGAGCACCTGGTCGGTGTGCCCCTCGAACGCGCGGAATTGCTTGCCCGTCGGGACGTCCCAGAGCCGGGCCGTGCGGTCCTCGCCGCCGGAAACGACGCGGTTGCCGCCGGGCAGGAACGCAATGCAGCGCACCGCGCCGGAATGCCCTTCGCAGGCTCGCAGCTCCTTGCCGGCTTCGACGTCGACGATCAGCACCTTGCCGTCGCCGCAGCCGACGGCCGCGAGCTTGCCGTCGGGCGAGAACGCCGCCGTGCGCAGGTCCTTCCCCGCCCCGTCCCAACGCTTCTGGACCTTCCCCGTCCCCAGCTCGCCTTCATACACCCCCGAGCCTGCGGCGGCCAGCACGCGCTTGCCGTCGGGCGCGGCGGACGCCGCATGGACCGGCTCCGGGAACTGCACCGACCGCTTGAGCGCGGCCGCGGTCGCCGCGATCCTCTCCTGGATCTCGGGGCCGGGCGGGAGCAGGTCGATCTTCACGTAGGTGGGGACCTCCGGCGTCCCGGCCTCGAAGCTGAACCAGATCAGGTATTCCGACCCCGGCCGGATCTCCCCCCCCTCCAGGCCCTGGATCACCCGGTATTTCCGGGGGATGTCGACGCCTTCGACGGGCTCGTCCTTGCCGAGTTCGTAGCCGGTGAAGCCGTTCATCTCGCCCGTCAACGGGGCGATGTACCAGGACTTCATCGCCCGCCCGCGCTTGTTGTCGACGGCCGGCATGATGAATTCCCACCGCATGTTGCGACGCCCCAGGTCCGCGGGGGCCTTGAACCGGAGGCCGTCGAAGCCCAACCCGCGCGAGTTGAGCGCCAGCCGCGTGAACGACGCGGGCTGCTTCTCCGATCCGACCGGGACCTCGGCGAGGGCCGGCGCCGTCGCGCGCAGGGCCTCGATGAACGCGGCCTGGAGATCCTGGTCGCCCTTCTCGTCGGCGTCGAGGCGGGCGCGGATCTCGGCCGCCTTCGCGAACGGGTCGTTCGCCGCGACGGCGGGAGCGGGAGCGGCCGGCGCCGGGGCGGGCTGGGGGGCCGCCGGGGGCGGGCTCGGCGCGGCCGACGCCGTCGCAGGCGAGGGGCTCGGCGGTGGGGCGCTCGGTTCGGTCGGCGCAACGGCGGTGGGAGGCGGTGGCGTCGGGAGGGCGGCGAGTTCGAGCGTCGGCAGGCCCCAGAGGCGGACGGTCTTGTCCGCGCCGGCGGAGAGGAACCGGCGGCCGTCGGGCGAGAACCGCACGCAGTCGATCTGGCCGGCGTGGCCCTGGAAGCGGTGCAGCTCGCGTCCGGTGGCGACCTCGACGAGGACGACCTGGTCCACCTCGGACACGAGGAGGCTCTTGCCGTCGGGCGCGAACGCGATCGACCAGCCGGCGTCGGGGCCGGGCGCGAGCCGCCGCAGCTCCTCCTTGCCGTCGACGTCCCACAGCCGCAAGGGGCCGCCGGGGAGCCCGCCCCCCGTGGCGATCGTCCAGCCGTCGGGCGAGAAGGCGCCCTCGCCGACCCATGCGGTGTAGCCGTCGAACCGGCGCAGCTCCCGGCCGTCGTCGGCGTCGACGAGGCGGGCCGTCTGGTCGCCGCCGGTGGCGAGGATCTTGCTCCCGTCGGGGGAGTAGGCGACCCCCACGGTGGGGCCGTCGAAGTCGACGTGAAAG
>MKTT01000026.1 GCA_001898385.1 Planctomycetales bacterium 71-10 | reverse complement strand
CGTCCCAGGACCGGCCCTGGCGGTCGGTGGCCTTCATGAAGTAGCGGATGTCGTCGTAGTTCAGCTCGGAGAGGTCGCCGCCCCAGGCGGGGGTCGGCTTCTTGAGGAACGTGTCCAGGCCCTTGAGGCGGAACTCCCGCATCCAGGCCGGCTCGTTCTTCATCTCGGAGATCTGCTCGACGACGGCCTTCGAGAGCCCCTTGCCGCTCTTGAAGGCGTAGTTGGCGTCCGAGTCGCGGAAGCCGTACTTGTACTCCTCCTTGATCCCCGCCACCTGCTGGTTCAGATCGGTCGCCATCTCACCCGTCCCTTCGTCGAATGGAGAATCGTCCCCGGCCGGCCGTCGGTCGCGCGTCAGGCACCCACGCCCTGGGCGCGGGGGTCGGCGGCCTCCAGCTCCTCCTCGCGGCGGGCGGCGTCGGGGTACTTGGCGCGGATCCAGTCGTAGCCCTCGCGCTCGAGCTGCTGCACCAGCTCGGGGCCCCCCTCCTCGACGATCTGGCCGCCGAAGAGGATGTGGACGAACTGGGGCTTGATGTAGGTCAGGATCCGCTCGTAGTGGGTGATGACCAGGATGCCGGTGGAGTGCTTGCCGGCGACCCGGTTGACCCCCTCGGAGACGATGCGGACGGCGTCGATGTCCAGGCCGCTGTCGGTCTCGTCGAGGATGGCGAAGGCGGGGCGGAGCATGGCGAGCTGGAGGATCTCGGCCCGCTTCTTCTCGCCGCCGGAGAAGCCCTCGTTGAGGTAGCGGCGGGCGAACTCCTGGTCCATCCCCAGGTCGTCCATCTCCTGGCGCATCTCCTTGCGGAAGTCGCGCATCGGGATGAGGTCCTGGCCCTCCTTGCGGTCCGGGTTGCGGACGTTGGTGACGGCGTGGCGGAGGAAGTTGGCCACGGTCACGCCGGGGATGGCCGTGGGATACTGGAAGGCCAGGAAGACGCCGGCCTTGGCCCGCTCGTCGGGCTCCATGGCCAGGAGGTCCTCGCCGTCGATCGTGACCGAGCCGCCCGTCACCTCGTAGTTGGGGTGGCCCATCAGGGCGTAGCTCAGGGTGCTCTTGCCCGAGCCGTTGGGGCCCATCAGGGCGTGGACCTCGCCCTGCTTGATGGTCAGGTCGACCCCGCGGAGGATCTCCTTGCCCTCGACGGCGACGCGCAGATTCTCGATCCGAAGGACTTTGCTCATCGACATTTAAACCCTGTTGACGTCGTCTTCATAAGGGAGCGGGGCCAGCTTCCGGGGCAAGGGGCTCTCCGGGATCACCCCGGCGATCGCGGGCTTCGCCTGGAAGTCGCACGACCGGTCGCCGTCCAGCCGGCACTGGGAGAGGGTCAGCCCCTTGCCCAGCACCTTCTCGAACATCTTCCGCTCCAGGGCGCAGATGGCCCGGTCCAGCTCGGCCAGCTCGTAGTAGGGGCAGGAATGCTGGCGGAGGAAGGCCGGCCGGTCGTCGCCCTCGCGGGCCACCTCGGCCTCCACCCCCCGCACCTGCAAGAGCCCGCTGAGCTGGGCCAGCCGGCCCTCCCAGCCCTCCCCCTTCACCTGGGAGCGATACAGCTCGGCCAGGCGTTCGGTGATCCTCGTGAACAACAGCCGGCGGAGCTTGCGGTCCTCCACCGCGGTCATCATCTCTTCCCACAGGGCCACGGCGAGGTCGGCGTAATTCTGCCCCAGCCGCTTGTGGGCCTCGACGCTCGCCCGGTATTCGTGCTTCGGGCGGCCCCGGCCGTCCTGGCGAGTGTGGCGCTCGACCAGGCCGGCCCCCAGCAGCCGGGCCAGGCGGTTCCGCACCGCCGTCCCGGTCACGCCCGTCTCCGCGGCCATGTCGCCGACGGTCAGGGGGCCCCGGCGGCGGATGAGGTCCAGCAACGCCCGATCCGACGATTCCGACATCGAATCCGCCCCCCTTGGCGCGTGGCCGCCTCGGGGCCGACCCCCGAGCCGCCCGCGGAACCTTATTGTAGACTCGCCCTTCCGCCTCGTCCACGCCCGCGACGCCCTTTTTCGACTTTCTCGCAAGAAAAATTGCGAAAAATCGGGCCCGCCGCCGCGGCCGAGACGCCGGATCGGGCGCATCGTTGCTTGCCGCGGGGAGATCGATCACAATGCGCGCCTGGCGGGGGTGCCGGCGGGGCGATGGGAGGTTTCCACGGCCGCGGCGGGAGGGGGCGATGGCCGATCTGGACCGCGACGCCGACGGCGGGCCCGACGAGCAGGCGCTGCGGGCCCTCCTGTCGGCCCTGACGAGGGTCGCGCCCGCGGGGTCGGCGCCGTGGTCGCAGGAGCCGTCGCTGCACCTGGTCGAGCTGTTCCGGAACCTCGACGCGATCGACCGCGAGCGGCTGGCGGCCCTGGCCCGGCCGGCGGCGCCGACCGAGGGCCCCGCCCGCACCGATTGCGCCTGGGACCTCCCGACCTCGCGCGACGAGGAGACGACGGCGGCCGACCCGGAGGCCGAGGCCGCGGGGCGGGCCCCTCGCGCACCGGCCTCGCCCGCACAGGCCCCCCCCGCCCCGCCCTCGCGGGAAGGGCTCTCGGGCCGCTATGAGCTGATCAAGGTCCACGCGCGGGGGGGGATCGGCCAGGTCTGGCGGGCCCGCGACCGCCAGCTCCCGCGCATGGTGGCGGTCAAGGAGTTGCAGCCGAGGGTCGCCGACCGCGAGGACCTCCGGGCGCGGTTCCTCGTCGAGGCCGAGATCACCGGCCGGCTCGAACACCCGGGGATCGTCCCGGTCTACAGCCTGGGCGAGGACGAGGCGGGCCGGCCGTACTACGCCATGCGGTTCGTCCGCGGCCACAGCCTGTCCCGGGCCATCCGGGACTTCCACCGGACGCGCCAGGAGGCCGAGGCCGCCGGCCTCGACCCCGGCCGGGCCTGGGGCCTGGACTTCCGCCTGCTGCTGCGGCGGTTCGTCGGCGCGTGCGAGACGCTGGAATACGCCCACAGCCAGGGCTGCATCCACCGCGATTTGAAGCCGGGCAACATCATGGTGGGCCCCTACGGCGAGACCCTCGTCGTCGACTGGGGCCTCGGGAAGATCCTGGGATCGGGCCCGGAGCCCGCGCCGCCCCCGTCGGCCGACGACGACGAGGCCCCGCGCCTGACCCCGATCAGCGCGACCAGCCCCGGCGACCGCATCGGCACGCCGCAGTACATGAGCCCGGAGCAGGCCCTGGGGGCGCTGGAGCGGGTGGGCCCGCGGAGCGACGTCTACAGCCTGGGGGCGACCCTCTTCGAGCTGCTGACGGGGAAGGTCCCGTTCGACGGCCAGGATCCGCACGCGGTCACGGTGGCCGTCCTGCGGGGGGCGAGGCCGCCGCGGTCCGAGCTGGCCTCGATCCCCGCCGCCCTGGACGCGATCTGCGCGAAGGCGATGGCGTTCAAGCCCGAGGACCGTTACCCATCGGCCGGGATGCTGGCCCGGGACCTGGAGAGTTGGCTGGCCGACGAGCCGGTCTCGGCCCGCGAGGAGAGCCGCCGCGAGCGCCTGGCCCGCTGGGCCCGCCGCCACCGGACCTGGGCGGCGGCGGCGGCCGTCGTCCTCGTGGCGGTGAGCCTGACGACGACCGCCGCCGCCCTGGCGATCGGCCGGTCGTGGCGGAACGAGTCGGCCGCGCGCGGCCAGGCCGAGGCGAACTTCGAGTCCGCCCAGGAGACGGTCGACAAGTACCTCACGCGGATCAGCCAGGACGAGCTGCTGGCGCGGGAGGACTCCGTCGACCTGCGCCGCCTCCGCCGCGACCTGCTGCGCGAGGCGCTGGCCTACTACGAGCGGTTCGCCCGCGAGCACGCCGACGACGACCGGCTGAAGGTGAAGCTGGCGCGGGCGTATGAGAACGTGGGCGTCATCCAGCTGGTCATCGCGACGCCCCAGGACGCGGTCGCCCCGCTGGAGTCCGCCGTGAGGATCTGGGACGAGCTGCTGGCGAACGCGACCGACGGCCGCGGCCCGATCGCCGAACGGGCCTGGGTCCTGTCGAAGCTCGGGCAGGCGAGGAAGGCCCAGGGGCTGTTGCGCGAGGCCCTGGCGGCGCTCGAGGGGTCGGTCGCCGCGCTGGGCCCGATCGTCGCACGGGCGGAGGGGATGGAGCGGTGGGGCGGGACCCTGGCCGACGCCCTCTCCGACGTCGCGGCGATCCGGGCCGAGTTGGGGGCCGTCGACGAGAGCCTGGCGGCCTCCGCCGACGCCCGGCGGCTCCTGGAGCGCCTGGCCGCCGAGAGTCCCGACGACGCCGACCTGGGCGTCAAGCTCGCCGAGGTGGTCAACAACCAGGGGTTCGTCTCTCAGAAGCGGCGGGATCACGCCGGGGCCCTGCGCTGCTACGAGGGATGCGAGGCCGTCTGCCGGGCCCGGCTCGCCGCGCTCCCCAAGGACGCCCCACGACCGCTGCGGCTCCTGGAACTGGTCGGGCTGGGCGCCGCCAATACGGGCAACGTGCTGACCGAGACCGGACACCATGCCGAGGCCGAGCGAGCGTACCTCCGCAGTTTGGAAGCCCGCCAAGCGCTGGCGGAGGCCCACCCGACGGTGGTCCGCTACCGACTGCAACTGGGCCAGACCTATAGCAGCCTGGGCGACGCCCGGCGACTGCTCGGCCGCGACGCCGAGGCGCTGGCCGCGCTGGGCGAAGCTCGTTCGACCTTCGAAGGGTTGATCGCACGCGATCCCGACGACGTCGACGCCCGCGGTCGGCTCGCCCGGACGCTCAATACGATCGGCTGCATCCGGGACGACCGCGAGGAACATCGCGAGGCCGTCCCCGAGTTCCGCCGCGCGGTCGACGAGTATCGTCGCGCGATCGCCGGGGCGGCCGAGGTGGTCGATCTTCGATTCGGCCTGGCGCTCAGCCTGGCCAACCTGGCCGAGCAGCATGCGGACCTGGGCGAGCTGGGCCCGACCCGGTCCGCGTGGGATGAGGCGGCCCGGGCCTTGCTCGACGTGCTTCGCGACCCCGCGGCCGGCCCGTCGCACGTCCCGATCTGCCTGGCCCTGGCGACGACGTCCGGCGACGTCCGTCTCCACACGGGAGACGCCGAGGGCGCCCTCGCGCGGTTCGAGGAGGTCGCTGACGCGATCCGCGACGCCCGCGCGGCGGACGGCGCGACCCGCGCCTCGGCCGCGGCCGATCTCGACGTCCGCCGGGTCGCGGCGCACCTGGCGGCCGGCCGCGCCGACGCCGCCGAACATCTCCTCGACCGCCTTGAGGCCGACCTTCGGGCGCGCGGGCCGGCCGCCCGATCGACGCTCTCGGAGGTCCTGTGGCTCCGGGCCGCGGCCGCGCGGAGGGCCGGTCGCGCCGCCGACGCCGTCGAGGCCGAACGCGCCGACCTCTGGACGCCCGCCGACGCCGACGCCCTGGTCGCGAAGGCGTCGACGATCGCGCGGCGAGCCTGCCTCGTCGGCCACGGACGACCTCCGCTACCGGCCGTCGGCCGGGCGGCCCGCGATCTCGACGCCGCCCAGGCCGCCGACGACCTCCGGCTCGCCCTGGCCCTGGGCTTCGCCGACCTTGCCCGCATCCGGGCCGACGGCGACCTCATGAAGGCGCTCGACCGGCCCGAGTCCCGGTCCCTGCGCGATGATCTCGCGTTCCCGGAACTCCCGTTCGCGCCGGGCGCTCGGTAAGATTGCGTGCGGTCCGACGTCTCTTCCAGCGATCGGTCGGTTCAACTCGAATACGAACAGGAGGGCACGATGGCCGAGAACGAGAACGGGAACCAATCCGGGTCGACTTCCGGCGGCGAAGGCAGCGGCGATTCGGATACCAATTCGGTCACCATCCCGCCCGGCGGCGAGCCGACCCCGCCCAGCGGCGACCCCAAGCCGCCGCCCCGGCCGCCGCGCAACACCCCGGGGACCAACCCGGGCGGCTGACCGACCCGCGCCCCGCTCAGGCGGGGCGGTCCAGGGCGTCGGGGCCGGGCTTCGGCCCGGCCTCGGGCGCCGGGCGCGGGGGCGAGGGCGGGGAGATCGGCGGGACGGTCCAGGTCGAGCCCAGGGCCGAGGAGGGCGGGCGGCCGGCCTCGACGGCCCGCACCAGGACCTCGGCGGCGATCTCCAGGCCCAGGCTGTAGGAGTCCAGCACCAGGTCGTAGTTGTGCGGGTCGGCCCCGTTGACCCGGTGCATCGTCCGGTCGAACGCCAGCCGGCGGGCGTCCAGGTCCTTCGCCGCCCGTCGCGCCGTCCGCGCCGAGACCCCCATCCGCTCGCCCAGCCGGGCGGCCCTCGCCTTCAGCGGGGCGACGACCCGCACCGAGAGGGTCGATTCGCGAGGCAGCAGGAAGCCCGCCCCGCGCCCCACCAGCACGGACTGCCCCGCCCGGCCGATGGCCTCCAGCAGCTTCGCCAGGTGGTCGAGGTACGCCTCCTGGGGGGCGTAGTGCTCCTCGCGCAGGGGGAGGAGCCAGTCCTGGATCACGCTGGGCGCTAGCTCGTCGTAGGTCCGGACCTCGTCGACCGTGGTCTGCATGCGGTGGGCGATGGCCTCCAGCAGCTCGTGGTCGAAGACCTTCCAGCCCAGGCGGCGGCCGACGATCCGGGCGATCGCCCCGCCCCCCGCGCCGGCCTCGCGGCTGATGCAGATGTTCTGGAACCGCGCCGAGCCCCCGGCGGTCAGGGGCAGCTCGCGCTCGTCCTCGGCCCAGCCGAACAGCCAGCGCACGACGGACCGGGGCCATTCGCCCAGGGCCCAGCCGCGGTCGACGCCCGGCGCGGGGGCTTCGGAGGTCGAGATCGAGAACGGTTCCCACGAGCCCATGTCCGTGCCCCCCCTCCGCGGAGTCGCCGCCCCAAGCCACTCTAGGGGATCGGCCGGCCGTTGAAAAGCCGCCGCCCCCGGCGGGTCGGTTGTAACACTTACATCGGCCCGCGCCCCGCCGCGAATCCTCGCGGAAATTGTCGATTTTCGCTCAAGTCCGGGTTCGACTTCGAGTTGAGGGCGTCTCGCGGCGGCCCCGGCGGGGCCGGCACGCCGCTTGCTTTTTCACCTTGCGTCGTCCGCCGGCGGACGGACGGGCGGCCCCGCGAATGCGGATCGGCCGCGTCACCGATCACGATGGACCCGGATGAAGGATCGTCCCGCGATGAAGAATCGGCGACACACCCTGCTCTGGATGAAGGATCTCCTCGACCACATGGCCCAGTGCCACGACCAGCTCCAGTGGGCCGGCGAGGGCGACCCCACCCAGGATTACCTGGCCGACTCGCTGCTCGGCGACCTGGTCGAATGCCAGCGGCTTTGCGAGGAGCTGAAAGCGCCCCGGGGCCGTCGCCCCTCCCGCAGCCTCGCCCTCTCCTGAACCGCCGCAGGCTTGACCGGCGCGATCGGCCCGAGGATCTTCGAGTCCCACGCTTCCCGAGGGATTTCGACGACGAGGGCGCGCATGAGCCACGCGGAATTCGATCGCAGGACCTTCCTGGGCATGACGGCCGGCGCGATGGGCTGGGCCGTCTCGGGGTTCGCGCAGCCCGCCGCGGGACGCCCCCCCCTGCCCGGCCGCCCCGGATTCTCGTTCCTGCACTCCTACGAATCGACCGGGCGCTACTGGAAGGGCATCCAGAAGGCCGGCCTGGTCCGGCCGACGAACGGCGTGAGGCTCGTGCATTCGCCGTTCGGCGACGAGGACGACCGCCGGTTCAACGCCGTCGCGGCCGTCGGCGGCCCTCTCCACGCCCTCCTCCGCGAACGTCGCTCGTGGTTCGTCGTCGACCGCGTCGCCGGCGGCGCGCCGTACCACGCCTACGATTTCGACCAGGCGCTGATCGACGAGTACGTGAAGCTCCTCGGCGACCGCTTCCTCGGCGGGCAGGTCCACGAGGTCCTGTCGAATACGCACAACGACTGGGGCCGCTTCCAGAGGGCCGACGCCGAGAAGGCCGCACGGCCCATCGACCCCGCCGACTACCGCGCCTACTTCGACTGGTCCGACCAGTCGCGATGGCTCGAATACGGCACGCTGGACGACTACCGGGGTCGCACCCGGCCCGGGGACGAGCGGGCCTTCTGGGCCGAGGCCGAGCACGCCGCGCGTCGCCAGGGGGGGCGGTTCGGCGGTCGGTTCTCCTACGCCGAGGGGACGGGCCACGGCGAGCTGGCGTGGCCGGCGTTCTATCGCTTCGGGGCGGCGTCGTGCTTCGTGGAAGTGGGCCCGTGGGCGTCGTCGCAGACGCAGTTCGCCATCGCGAGCGCCCGGGGCGCGGCGAGGGCGGCGGGCCGGCCGTGGGGCGTCTTCTACGCGCCGTGGGGGCCGGTCGGCTGCACGAGCTGGGTCGAGCCCTCGGAGTCCTCATGGCGGGCCCCCCGGGCGTCACTCGACGCCAGCGGCTGGCCGGTGGGCCCGGACAAGGGGCCGTCGAGCGCGTTCCAGCGCCGGACCTTCTTCCACGCCTACCTCTCCGGCGCGTACACGCTCCACGAGGAATGGGGCGCCGAGGATAACCTGAGCGACATCGACGCGGGCGTCCTCTCGTCGTACGGCAAGGTCACGCGCGACCTGCTCGACTTCCAGGACGCGAACCCCGACGTGGGCGAGCCGTTCACGCCGATCGCCCTGGTGGTCGAGGCCATCCTGCCCCCGGCCGCGGGCGCGGTCGCCGGCGTGAAGGCCGCCCTGTTCGCGCCGTCGGACTTCGACAGGGCCCGGGCGGCGCGGCCGTCCGCGAACAAGGCCGAGGCCGATTGCTATCCGCCCATGACCCTGCCGGAAGTCTTCGACGTCGTCCCCGGCGACGCCCCCGCGGCGCTGCTGGAGGGCTACGCGGCCGTGATCCCGGCCGGGGCGGCCGACGCGGCCGGGCGGCTGCGGGAGGCGGTCGACCGGCTCTGCCCGTTCCGACGCGCCAGCACGCTCCCCATGCAGGTCAACCGCCGGGCCTCCGACGGCGCATGGATCCTGGCCCTCTACAACCCCTGGGGCGCCACGCGCGGGGACGTCGAGCGGACCGGGAGCGTCCTGGATCCCGAATGCCTGCAAAGCGACGTGATCGCCGCCGCGGCCGGCGTGAATTCCCTCCGCGTGCTCCACGCCTGGCCCGAGGGGACCGGAGCGAAGCGGGAAGGGGCCGGGATCGCCTGCGAGGTCGGCCCCGGCGGGACCCTGATCCTGGAGGTCCGGCTGGACGACTGACGCCCGACGGTGGCGGCGGCGGGCCGCATCGGATATCGTCCATGTCTTCGCAAGAGACGACCCCGGCCGATCCGAGCCCCAGACATGCCCCCGCCCAACCCCGAACCGATCGCCCGCTTCGCCGTCGACTCGCTCAGGGTCGAGGTCTACGAGGACCGCGGACAGGCCGGCAAGGCCGCCGCCGGCGCGGTCGCGAAGGCGATCGCCGCCCGCCAGGCCGAGGCCGGCCGGGCCAACGTGATCTTCGCCGCCGCCCCCAGCCAGGACGAGCTGCTCGCCGGCCTGGTCGCCGACCCCTCCGTCGACTGGTCGCGCGTGTCCGCCTTCCACATGGACGAGTACCTGGGGATCGCCGCCGATCATCCGGCCTCGTTCCGCCGCTACCTGCACGAGCACCTGTTCGGCCTGGTCGGGCTGCGCGACGTCCACCTGGTCCCCGGCGACGCCGAGCGCCCCCTGCCCGCCTGCCTGGCCTACGAAGACCTCCTCCTGGGCAACCCCACCGACGTCGTCTGCGCGGGGATCGGCGAGAACGGCCATCTGGCGTTCAACGACCCGCCCGTCGCCGACTTCCTCGACCCGCTGCTCATCAAGGTCGTCCGCCTCGACCGCGCCTGCCGCGAGCAGCAGGTCCACGACGGCTGCTTCGATCGGCTCGCCGACGTGCCGACGCACGCCTTCACGCTGACCGTCCCGGCGCTGCTGCGGGCCCCGACGCTCGCTGTGGTCGTCCCGGGCCCCCGCAAGGCCGACGCCGTCCTGGCGACGCTCCGCGGGCCGATCTCCGAATCGTGCCCCGCCTCGGCGCTCCGTCGCCACCCGGGCGCGACGCTGTATCTCGACCGCGACTCCGCGCGGCACGTCCTCTGAACCGACCGGGCCGAAGTCGAAGGAGCCGCGACCATGCGTTTCGTCACCATCGCCACCGATCACGGCCCGCGCGCGTGCGGCGTCCGGCCCGACGGCTATGTCGACCTCCACGCGGTCGACGCGAGGCTTCCTTCGAGCCTCAAGGCCATCCTCGCGCTGGGAGCGGATGGGATCCGCCGCGCCTCCGAGGCGACCGCGGAAGGCGCCGCGGCGATCGCCCCGGCGTCCGCGAAGCTCCTGCCGCCGATCCCCGACCCGCAGAAGATCGTCTGCATCGGCCTGAACTACCGCGACCACGCCGAGGAGACGAACTCGCCGATCCCTTCCGAGCCCATCCTCTTCGCCAAGTTCCCCAACACCCTGATCGCCCACGGCGAGCCGATCCTCCTCCCCGCCGAGAGCCGGCAGGTCGACTACGAGGCGGAACTCGTGATCGTGGTGGGCCAGGGCGGCCGTCGGATCCCGAAGGAGAGGGCCATGGAGCACGTCGGCGGCTACATGCCGGGCCACGACGTTTCCGCCCGCGACTGGCAGTTGAACAAGCCGGGCAAGCAGTGGATCGCCGGCAAGACCTTCGACGCCTTCGCCCCCACCGGCCCCGAGCTGACATCGGCCGACGCCGTCCCCGACCCCCAGGCCCTCGGCATCCGCCTGCGCCTCAACGGCGAGACGATGCAGGACTCGTCGACGGCCCAGCTCATCTTCCCCGTCGCCGAGCTGATCGCGTACCTCTCCAGGATCATGACCCTCGCCCCCGGCGACCTCATCTTCACCGGCACCCCCCCGGGCGTCGGCATGGCCCGCAAGCCCCCCGTCTGGCTCAAGCCCGGCGACGTGGTGGAAGTCGAGATCGACGGCCTGGGGACGCTCCGGAACCCGGTGGTCGCGGGGTGACCTTCGCGCGGGACGCCTCGACCCGGGGGCGGGCGTCGTTTGACGGCCGGCCGTCCCCGTCCTAGGTTTCTCGGGGACGACCCGTCGACGACGTCCGTCCGGGCTTCCCCTTCGAGGAACGTCCCCATGATGAGATTGCGATTGGCTTGCTGCGCGCTGCTCGCGTCCCTGCCCGCGGCCGGCGCTCGCGCCCAGGGGCCCGGGGTCGAGGTCGAGACCCGGGGCGATGTCGAGGAGGTCCGGAACCCGCTCGATTTCATCTCCCACATGGGCGAGCCGATCCCCGCCGACGCCCCGAAGACGAAGGAGGCCGTCCTCCGGACGCTGGGGCGGCTGACGGCGAAAGGCGATCGCGACTCCAACCCGGATCTGGTCGCGGCCTGGAACCTCCTGGATCAGACGGACGCGCTCAGCGAGAAGGAGAAGGCGGACTGGGTCGAGCGCCGCATCGCCGACCTGCCGCCCCCCTTCGTCATGCTCGCCGCCGTTTATCGCTCGGCCGACGACCCGGCGCGCGGGATGGAGTTGTATCTCTTCTCCCGCATCCGGCTCACGATCGACGCTTCGAAGTGCGCGGACCCCTCGGCCGAGGAGGCCGCGATGAGCGTCGTGCAACTCGTGCTGCCGCGGCTCGACATCGGCGTGGATCGCTCGAAAGTCTCGGATGAAGAGAGCGAGCGCGTGTTCACCGACTTGATTCGCCGCTCGGCCCCCGCCGCCCTGCGCCGGCACGAGACCACGCCGAGCCGCGCCGCGCATCCCTGGTGGGTAGCCCACGCCGGGATTCGGGAGATCGTCGCCGACCTCGTCGGCCGGTCCGACAAGGGCGAGTCGGGATCGCGGGCCCGGGATCTCTTCAAGCCCGAGAAGGAATGGCCGCAGATCGAGCGCGAGATCGTCGACGGCTTCCGGGACCAGCTCACGGCCGCCAGATAAGCCGTGGGGCTCGGGTGTGCCTTTGGAATTTGGCGAATCGCGTCGGGGTGGGGGGGCCATCGTAACGGCCTTCCCCCCTCGCGGGGGAAGGTGGCCCGGAGGGCCGGATGAGGGGGAGGACGAGCGCGGGGGCCGCCGGGTTTCGCGCCGGCCCGGATGGGCGGGCCTTCGAATCCCGACGGCGTCGGCGCTTCGCGTCCCCCTCATCCGACCGCTTCGCGGTCTGTCTTCCCCGCGAGGGGGGAAGACGTCCATGACCCACGACCTTCCGCCAAAATCCCAAGGCACACCCGAGGCGCGGTCGGCATAGGCGCTCGCGTCGATAGTGTGTAGTAATGACGGCCGCGCGGCCGGCAGGAGTCGGGCGCGCCCGGTCGGCCTGCGCCGGCCTCCAGCCACCCGAGCGAGCGAATCACGGATGAAATTCTTCATCTCGGCCGGAGAGCCCAGCGGCGACCTGCACGCCGCGAACCTGATCCACGCCCTGCGCGAGCGCGTCCCCGACGCGACGTTCACCGGCTTCGGCGGGCCGAAGATGGTCGAGGCCGGCGCGGAGCTGAAATACCCGCTGGTGAACCTGGCCGTCATGTGGTTCCTCAGCGTCTTCCAGAACATCGCCACGTTCCTCCGCCTCATCTTCATGGCGAATCGCTGCTTCCGCGACGAGAAGCCCGACGCCGTGGTGCTGGTCGACTACCCCGGCCTCCACTGGTGGATCGCCCGCCGGGCCAAGGCCCATGGGGTTCCGGTCTTCTACTTCGTCCCGCCGCAGTTGTGGGCGTGGGCCGGCTGGCGCGTGAAGAAGGTCCAGAAGTTCGTCGACCTCGTCCTGTGCAGCCTGCCGTTCGAACCGAAGTGGTACGCCGACCGCGGGGTCTCGCACGCCGAATACGTCGGCCATCCTTACTTCGACGAGCTGCAGGACCGCGACCTGGACGAGGCGTTCGCGTCGTCGCTGGAGACCTCCGGCCGGCCCTTGCTGGCGATCCTGCCGGGCTCGCGGACGCTGGAACTCAAGCGGAACCTGCCGATCCTCGTCCGCGCCGCGGCCAAGCTGACGGCGCGTCGGCCGGGCGTGCGGTTCGCGGTCGCCTGCCTGCACGAGAAGCATCGCGTGCTGGCCGAGGGGATCGTCGCCGACACGCTCGCCGGGCTCGACGGCCTCCCCTCCCCCGACCTGGAGATCTACGCCGGCCGCACGCCCGAGCTGATCCGCGTGGCCGACGTCGCCTGGTCGGTCTCCGGCTCCGTCAGCCTGGAGCTGATGATGGAGGCCCTGCCGACCGTCATCCTGTACAAGGTCCGGCCCATCGACCTCGTCATCGCCCGGCCGTTCATCAAGGCGAAGTTCATCACCCTGGTCAACCTGCTGGCCGACGCCGAGCTGATGCCCGAGTACCTGACCGACGAGGACGTCTCCGACGACCTCGTCCGCCACGCCGACTCCTGGCTCGGCGACCCCGAGGCGATGGCCCGCGCCACCTCGGCCCTGGCCGCCCTGCGCCACACCGCCGCCCGACCCGGCGCCACCACCCGCGCCGCCGACCGGATCCTCGCCCGCCTCGGCCACGACCGGCCGACCGACGCCACCTACCGCGGCCCCCATGCGAGGGCGATCACGCTGGAATCGGTGGACGACCCGGCGTGAGAGACGATCGATTGAAGATTCGCCGATCGATGAACGCTCGCGCGGCCGGCCGCTGCAAGCCGGCCGTCGAGCATCGCGACGCCACCCGCCTGAGCGATCGGGATCGCGATTCCTTCATCGCCATGCTGGACGACCTGGACGCCCGCCCCAACGCTGCCCTTACGAAGGCCGTCGAGAGCTACAGGAAGCACCTCGGCCGATGACGACGGCCGTCGGCGTCGACGCCGTTGCTCATGGTTATATGTTCGCTTGAGCGCGATTCTCCAGCAGCATGCGCAGATACGACCTCGGCTCGGCGGTCGTCAGGCCCAGTTTCTCGGCGAGCTTGAGGACGGCCCGCTGGGCGGCGGGGAGGTCGTCGCGGTCGCGCGCGAGGGCCTCGACCTCGGCGAATTCGCCCAGGCCCTCGGCGCGGTCGAGGGTGATTTCGAGGGGGCGGCCCTCGAACGTCAGGGAGAACGACGTCCGGCGCTTGCGGACGACGGCGACGGGGCGGAAGCCCAGGCGGTCGAAGACGCGGGCCAGGTCGTCGGAGCGGCCGGGGGCGAAGGGGACCTCGATCTCCTCGCGGGTCTTGGTCGGGCCGGCCTCCTTCGGGCCTTTGTAGGTCACGCGGGCGTCGTCGCCGACGCGGCGGATCCGGAACGCCTCGTTGGTCGTCGCGAAGTCGCGCGCGGGGTGGTTGAGGTACGAGTCCTCCTCGTCGACCGTTGCGCCCTCCACGGCCCCGATCGCCGCGAGCGCGCGGCGGAGGGCGTCGTGGTCGACGTCGCGATACTTCACCTCGACTTCATATCCCATGCGTGCGGCCTTCTCGGTGACTCGCGGTAAGATGGCCGGGGGCGGCCCCGACCTTGGCGGACGCCCCAAGTCTACCAACGAGGCCGTCGCCATGCCGATCCATCTGCCGCCCACGTCCCGCCGCTCGTTCCTCCACGGCCTGGCCGTCGGGGGCGCCTCCCTCGCCCTGCCCCGCCTGCGGGCCTCCGCCCTCGACGGACCCGCCCCCTACGTCGCCCTGCTGGCCGACACGCACATCGACGCCGACCCGGCGAAGGTCGTCCACGCCGACAAGGTCAACATGAGCGACCACCTCCGCGCCGTCGTGGACGACATCCTCGCGCAGCCCACGCCCCCCGCGGCCGTCGCCGTCGTGGGGGACCTGGCGCTGAAGAACGGGAAGCCGGGCGACTACGCGCAGTTCCTCAAGCTCGTCGCCCCGCTGCGCGATCGCGGCCTCCCCGTCCACCTGACCCTGGGCAACCACGACGACCGCGGGCCGCTCCGCGAGGCCCTCAAGGCTGAGGCCGACGACGCCGTGGAGGGCCGCTTCGTCACGGCGGTCGACGCGGCCGGCGTGCGGCTGGTGCTGCTGGACTCGCTGGACAAGGTGGACCAGGTCGACGGCGTGCTCGGCGAGGTCCAGCGGGGATGGCTGGCGAAGGCGCTCGACGCGAGGCCCGAGGTCGCCACGGTCGTATTGGTCCATCATCATCCGTCGCCGACGGCCGAGCCGGCGAAGGGGGCGCTGCAGGACACCGCCGCGCTGCTCGAAATCCTTCGGCCTCGCAAGCAGGTGAAGGCCCTGGTCTTCGGCCACACGCACACCTGGCGGCGCGAGGAGCGCGACGGTCTGCACCTCGTCAACCTGCCGGCCGTGGGATACCACTTCGAGAAGCCGCAGCCGCTGGGCTGGTGCCGCCTGGAGCCGGCCCGCGACGACACCGGCGCGACGCTCGCCCTGCGCTGCGTCGCTGGCGACCGATCGAAGGACGGCGAGCGCGTCGAATTGTCCTGGCGGGGGGCTTGACGGACGGCGTCGCGATGTCGCACCCCTGTCGCGGATTTCGAAAAAACGACCGTGACGATCGCGCAAGTGCGGGCGCTCGCAGGCGGCTCCGTCGCGGCCCTTGGTAATCGATTGACGGGGGGGGGGCCCTCGCTACAATCGGGTGGTCGTCGCCGCCCGGCCGCCCCCCCCAGGCCCCGGGCGGATCGGACCGTGGGGCCTTGCTGCGAGGTGGACTGTGATCATCATCCCCAGGGAAGAGGGCGAGGGCGTCGTGATCGGCGACGACGTGGTCGTCACGGTCGTGGAGATCCGGGGCGACCGCGTGCGGCTCGCCATCGAGTATCCCGACGACACGCTCGTCGAATGCGGGGAGGAGCGGTCTCGGGTTCGGACCTATCGCGACGTCCTGCTGTCGTCGCTCTCGTCGTGAGGCCGTCGGGGACGCCCCGGCCGGCGGCCCCGCGGTGCATCGATCCCCTCGGCCCCCCGGGTCAGAACGCCTCGCCGTAGGCCGCGGTGCGGAAGACCTTCACCGCCTCCTTGACCGGGAGCCCCTCGATCACCAGACGCCCCTCGCCGCCGTCGCGGTCGGGCGACATGTACGTCTCGCCGAGGCCGACCTCGACCGCCTGCCGCAGGTGCTGCACGCCGTTGGTCTCGAAGCCGAGCAGGAACGCCCCCACCGAGTCGACCGCGACCGCGTTGCGGCCGGCGATCACCAGGCCCGTCTCCACCGCCTTGCCCCCGATCGGCCCCGTGCCGATCATCGCCGGGTGGCCGGAGACGATCGCCAGGTGGATCGGGAACCGAAGCGCCATCCCGACCAGGAACGCCTGCTTATCCTTGAGGATGTTGTGCGGGTGGCGCTCCTGCTTCACGCGGGGGTAGCCGTAATACTCGGCGCACGGGTAGCTCATGGCGATGTTCTTGATCGCCATCGTCACCGTGGCCGTGCGGTGGACCTTGAGCTGCGCCAGCGAGACGACCCGCTCGTACTCCAGCACCCGCGGGTTCACCACGATCTTGCGCTGGGGGCCGTACGGCAGGTCGACCTCCAGGAACGGCGGCTGGTTGTGATCGAACGCCTCGACCCCCTCGGCCGCGATCACCTCGTCGTAGCCGAGGACCTTGAAGACCTCGGGCGTCTTCTTGGCCCCCGAGCCGCCGGAGACGACGATCGACCTCGGGTGCAGCGCCTTGATGAAGCGGATGGTCGCGCGCAGGGTGTCGGCCTGGGTGCAGGCGGTCTTGTCGTCGGCGTCGGCCGTGGTGTCGTTGGGCTTGATGCAGACGACCTTGTCGCGGAAGTCGTCCAGGTTCAGGCGGCCCAGGGCCTCCGCGATCCCCCCGTCGGGATCCCCGGGGCGGTCGGCGATGGCCACGGTCAGGTCGTCTCGGGCGCTGGTCATCTCGTCGTCCTCGTCCGGTTCGGGCTCGCGTCGCGGGATCGATGGGGATGCATCCGTCGTGCCGCCGCCGGGGCGGACGGCGGCGTCGACGCTTTTTCATGCGCTCGGGCGAGGAGGGGACGGGGCGTTGACCTTCCACGTCGTCGCCCGGCGGGCTAGAATGCGCCGGGACGCCGTCGACGCCGGATGCGCGGCCGCAACGGCGCGGTCGCGGGGAGTCGGTCGGGCCCGCCATTCTCACCGAGGACGAGAATGACCGTTCGCGAGCTGGAGCTCTACTCGACCGAGGAACTCCTGCGGGAACTCCTCGGCCGCTCGTCGTTTCAGGGCGTCGTCGTCCACTCGCGCGACGCCGTCGGCAACCGTCCCGAGCCGGAGGAGCTGTCCTTCAGCGTCCGGTTCAACCGCAACTTCGAGACCGAGGAGGTCGGGCGCCTGCTCGACGTCGTCAGCCGTCGCCTCGCCGACGCGGTCTGACCGGTCGCGGGCGGGGACCCTCCCCCCCGCCGGCTTCGGAGCATGAACATGTCGACCGAAGAAGAACGCAAGCGCGCGTACAAGGCGTTCAAGAAGCGGCTGAAGCTCGCCCGGCTGGACGACCAGTCGGGGCTGAGCCCCGGGAGCAAGACGTCCCGGATCGGCGGCATCACGCCCCCGGCCGGGCATCCCCCCGGGATCTGGGAGGAGCTGGCCGCCGAGGGGAAGCTCCGGCGCGAGGGCCACAACATCTACTCGCTGGCCAGCGAGGTCTGAGGCCCCGCTCAGCCCCCCGGCCCGAACCGACCCCGGCCGCCGTCGCGGCCCAGCCAGTACGCGAAGCCCGCGCCGGCGGCGATCATCAGCATCGTGAGGCCGCGCAGGTCGCCGAGGTGGGCGAGGAAGTAGCCCAGGCTCGCGTCGGCGTTGAAGGGGAAGAAGCGCCACTCGGCGAAGATCCCCAGCGCCAGCGCCGCGACGGCGCAGGCCACGCCGCGGGCCTTCGAGGCGTCGCGGGCGGCCAGGCTGCAACCCAGGCCCAGCAGGGCGCCGGGGATCATCATCGCGTAGAATCCCTGTCGGACCAGAAGGCCGAACGTGTAATATCCCAGGGTCCCGCCGACGAGGGCACCGAGCGCGCCCCCCAGGTCGTCGGCGAGTCGGCTCGGCGTGCTCATCGGTCCGTCGCTCCTCTTCCGGCCGCGGTCCTCGAATCTCCGACCTGGGACGATCCTAACCCTCGGGCGGGAGGAAAACCATGACCGACGAAGCGCGCGCGACGGCCTGGCGGTGGGACCGCGGCGGCGACGGCGTCTGGACTCTCTGGTTCGACCAGCCCGGCCGGGCGCTGAACGTCCTCGACCGCGGGGCGCTCGACGGGCTGGACGAGCGGCTGGCGGAGGTGGAGGCGGACGCCTCGGTCCACGGGGTCCTGATCCGCAGCGCCAAGCCCTCCGGCTTCTGCGCCGGGACTGACCTGCATCTGTTCGGGGAGGCGTCGTCGGCCGAGGTCGAGGCGTACGTCCGGCGCGGGCTGGACGTGCTGGACCGGCTGATGCGGCTGGGCCCGGCGACGGCCGCGGTGGTCCACGGGGCCTGCCTCGGCGGCGGGCTGGAGTTGGCCCTGGCCTGCCGCCACCGGATCGCGCTGGCGTCGAGCGTCCCGCTCCAGTTGGGGACGCCGGAGGCCCGCCTGGGGCTGATCCCGGGCCTGGGGGCGATCGAGCACCTGCCCCGCCTGATCGCCCCCAAGGACGCGCTCGACCTGCTCCTCTACGGCAACCCGATCGGCTTCCTCCAGGCCCGCTCGCAGGGCGTGGTGGGCCGCCTGGTCTCGGCCGACGAGCCCCACCGGCTGGTGGAGACCCTGGCCGCCGAGGCCCCCGCCGAGCGCCCGTTCCTGATGGAAGACTGGCGCGACGAGCTGGCGTTCGCGCGGGCCAAGCTGGATCAACACTCCAACGACTTCCCGGAGGCCCAGGCGGCGATCCTCCGGATCATCGAAATCGACCTGGCCGAGGGCCCCGAGGCCGCGCGCGAGGCCACCGTCCCCCTCCTCGTCGAACTGGCGACGTCCGAGGCCTCCCGCGACGCCGTCGCCGATTTCTTCGAGCGGCCCGAGCGCTGAGGGTCGGGCCGGACGTGCGCGCGACGACCCGACCGTCCGTGAGGGAGGTCGGGCCGTCGCACGCCCTCGGTTCGATGACGATCAGTGTTTCTTGCGGCCGTTGGCGTTCTTAGCCTTGGATTCCTGGAGTTTGGCGAGGCTCTCCTCGGCGAGGCGTTCGCCCTCCGGGAGGTTCGCGAGGTCGCCCCCGGAGCCGGCCGGCGGGACGGGGATCCCCTCCTCGCCGCAACCGGCCGCGACGAGGGCCGCGGCCATCAGGCCCAGGGATGTCAGGAAGGCTCTCCGGTTCGTCATGGATCGCTTCTTTCGGGTTCGCGCGGCGAGGGTCGACCCTCCGGCCGCGGGCCGCGGCGCCCGGTCGGGGCCGCGGCCGGGCCTGGACGGGTCAGTAGGAGTCGGAGCTGACGACCTCGCCGCCGGCGCGGGAGCCGAGGGCCCACCAGGACTGCGTGTTGATCGAGTCCTTGATGAACTTCACGGAGCCGTCCGCGAACGCGACGTTCACGCCGCCGGGGTGGTTGCTCGTCGGCGGCGCGCTGCCGGCCAGGCCGACGTACGCCGGGGCCGAGACGTTCGGTGCCGGGTCGCTGGGGTTGTAGCAGCTCACCTGGTTCGGGGTCCCGAAATGGGTGTAGCCGTTGACGACGACCCACTGCGGATAGGTCGCGATCCAGAGCTGGCCGGGCGTCCGCATGGCGTACACGCCCTGGCTCCCCGGGATGTTGTTGCACGCCTGGACGAACGCCTGGGCGTCGGCCGCCGTCCCCGGGACCGGGGCGCCCGACGCGGGCGTGAAGATGCCCCGCTTGGCGTTCGGGCTGCTGCGCGTGAACACGACGTTCTGGCCGATCAGCCGCTCGCTCACCAGCGCCGTGTTCGAGGTGCCGTCGGTGATCGACGCGATCGTCACCGGCCCGAACGTGCCCGAGGGATAGCCGGCCCCGTAGTCGGCCCCCTTGGCGGGGACGATCGTCCCGGACGCGACCTGGAGCACGCCCGGGCCGCCCATGTTGCCGACGTAGTTCGTGGGCCCGTAGAAGCGCCCGGAGGCGTTCCACTCGCGGAGTTGCCGGGGGTTGCTCTCGGTCGGGCAGGCCAGCAGCGACAGGTTCGCCAGCGACGCGGTCGTGTTCGCGAAGCCTCCGGGGCCCGTGTGCATCGGCTCCATGAGGAAGTTGATGGCGTTGAACATCGGTTGCTGCTCGGTGTACTGCAGCAGGGGCGGGATCCAGCTATACGGCAGATAGGCCACCGTCTGATAGGTCGACACCGCCATCGAATGCGGCGGGAAGACGCCGTTGGCGCTCTCGTAGTTCATGCAGCCGAGCGCGATCTGCTTCAGGTTGTTGGTGCACTGCATCCGCCTCGCGGCCTCGCGGGCGGCCTGCACCGCGGGCAGGAGGAGGGCGATCAGCACGGCGATGATCGCGATCACCACCAGCAGCTCGATCAGCGTGAATCCGCGACGACTCGATCGCATGGACATCCCTCGTTGTTATGAATTTCAAATGTTCATAGAATTGGCCGAATCCGGGTCTTCGGGCCGGCCGCGCCGATGCGCGCATAGACGCCGGTCGCGGGCCCCTGGACTCGAACTTCGCAAGGTGGGCGGAGCGGCGGGATCTCGACATGGCCCACACGTCGAATTCCATGAATTCTTTAAGATTAGCAGATGGCGTGCCGAAGCCTCTGCATCTGTGTAAGTGAATCTGTGTGAATAGGTTGTGCGAATGTTCGGGGGCGGCCTCCGGAGGCGCGCGTGCCCAGGACGTGGGCAAGAGGGCCGCCGTCGGAAGCTGACCGAGCCGGGTCGAGGTCCCCGCCGGGTGGAGAAGGGGGCGAGGCCGAGGGATGCGCGACGCCCCGGGCGGCGTGCGCGGGGCCGAGTCCTCGGTCTTGAAGCGGGTCGGCGACGGCCGAGTCGGGCGGGTGCGATCGGTGAGGGAAGGGGGAAATGCAGAGGCCCGACCGGCCCTCACATGGATGGGCGACGGTCGGGCCTTGGATGGGGGTCTCGTTCGGGCCGAGGGCGAGGAGGCCGGATCGTCAGGACTTCTTGCCCTTGGCGGGCGTCCCCTTGGCCATCTCGCCATCGCCGGCCAGCTTGGCGGCCTTGAATTCGTCGGCGGTCATCTTCTTGATGGTCCGGTTGTGCATCAGCACCGAGCCGCCGGAGGTGGGGACCTCCTTGGCGTAGGCCATGACCTCGTCGGCCGAGTCCTTCGTGGCGGGGCCTTCCTCGACGTCCTGGATGACGACGCCGCTGCGGGCGATCACGTCGCCGTCGCGGAGGGCTTTCAGGCCGAGGGGGGCCATCTGTTCGAGCGAGGCGAAGTCCGCGACGGTCGTCGGGGCCTTGTGCTTCTCGAAGGTGTACATGCGGAACATCTGGCCCACGTCGTTCAGGGCGACGTCGGCCCGATTGGCTTCGGTGACGGCCTCGCCGACCGGCTCGCTGCAGCCGATGCAGAGCCCGAGGGGGATGGTGATCGCCGCGAGGAGTGGATAGCGCATGTCGTCGATCCGTTCGGATTCAAGGGGGGCTCAAATGAAGGGAGACAGCCGGGCGGGCCGTCTCCCGAAGCTTGCGACGCCGTCCGTCGCGACCCGGACGTGTCCTCGGATCAATACGAGTCGGCGCTGACGACCTCGCCGCCGGCCCGGCTGCCGAGGGCGAGCCAGGTGGGGAGGCTGATCGAGTCCTTGATGAAGCGGACCGAGCCGTCGGCGAAGCCCACGTTCACGCCGCCGGAGTGCTTGCTGCGGGGGGCCATGTGGCCGTTGTTGAAGGCCGTGCCCATGACGCCGCAGTCGAACCACTTCGAGTTCGGGGTCAGCGTGTGGCTGTAGTAGCCGGTGCACATCAGGCCGCGATAATACTGCTGGCCGCGGTAGGTGAGACGGCCGGCGTAGCCGGGGCCGCCGTAGTAGCAGTTGGGCGCCACGCCCAGCTCGCCGCTGCTGATGTAGAGGAAGTTCACCGGGTTGGTCGGCAGGATGCCGGAAGTCCAGCCGGCGGCGTCGGCGGTGGTGTTGGTCGCGAAGCTGCGGAGGGTTTCCGAGAAGAGGGCCGTGTTGCTGGTGCCGTCGGTCACCGAGGCGACCGTGACCGGGATGCACTTGTTGCGGGAGGGATAGGTCTGGTTCGACGTATCATATCCCACGATGTTGAAGATGCCGGCGCGGGAGGTCACCGATTCGAAAGAGGCGGCCGCCGTGCCGAGCCGCTGGGCCGCGGTGGCCCCGAGGCTGGCGCAGTAGTTCGCATAGCCCAGGTCGAAGAACTTGGTGTTCGACGGGTCGGACGGGCAGTTGAACGCCGCGACGATCTGCGACTGAGCCGTCTGGTTCGCCGTGCCGGCACCATAGAGATTGGTGCAGTATTCGAAGTTGAACGTGCTGTACGTGTTGCCCATCTCCATGTAGGGCAGGATCTGGGCCAGGACGTTCGGGCGGGCGCCGCAGGAGCCGCCGAAGACGGCGAAGTTGTAGTCCGGGCCGAAGCCGGGGAGGAAGGCTCCGGTCGCCGACTCGGCATTGGCCGAGGCCAGGCCGAGCTGCTTGAGGTTGTTGGTGCACTGGGCGCGGCGGGCCGCCTCGCGGGCGCTCTGCACGGCCGGCAGCAGCAGGGCGATGAGGACGGCGATGATCGCGATCACCACCAGCAGCTCGATCAGCGTGAACCCTCGGCGACGACACGGTTGCTTGGACATGTTTTCGATTCCTGATGGCGTAACGATGAGAATGGAATGGGTGCAGGATCCCTCATAGTGAGGGAGTAGCGTGGGAGACCGTGAGTGTAGGTGTAGGCAGAGCAAGGAAGAGAGAATATCCGAGGCTAGAGCGAGTCTACGATGAATCTTATCCTGGCTTCAAGATCCCCGTGCCGAATGTCTTCGATGATGCCGGCTTGCAAGGGTGGGTTCGTGGCGGGGGGCGGCGACGTCGCCATTTGGAGTCGCGAATAACGCAAGAGGTGTGCCAGTTCGCAGTGCTGGTCTGCAAGTCATTGCGGTGGAAAACTTTGAGGTTCGTCGGCCGTCGATGGGCCCAGGCCGGGAGAGGGGCGGCTGCTCAGGGAATGGGCAATCATGGCCGGTGGTGGTTCAATTCCTCGCTGGTACGATGATTCGTCCAGGGCCGGTACGAACCTCCGGCTTCATCAAACGCGTCGGTCCTCCTCGCTCGATCGCCGACCTTTCAATTGCGACGAGGGCGAGGGGATGAGGTCGTTGGGACTTTACTTCGGCGCGGGGGGGGCGGATGCCGGCGCGTCGGCGCGCTGGACGTTCGAATCGGCCGGCGGCGTCGTTGGCGGGGGCGTCGCCGCAGCCTGGGAGGGCGGCTGGGGCGCGGGCATGGGAGTCGCCGGGGGGGCGGCC